>NZ_JBBORC010000001.1:2077500-2695000 GCF_038004425.1 Solibacillus sp. FSL W7-1464 | reverse complement strand
CCCAAGCATTTTACTACTGTTTAATTGGGAAAACATGCTATACTACAACCATATGTTATTTAAGGAGGCTATTTAATATGGCAATTGTACACGCGACAGATCAAACATTCCCACAAGAAATTTCAAACGGCACAGTTTTAGTAGACTTTTGGGCTACTTGGTGCGGACCATGTAAAATGATCGCTCCAGTTCTTGAAGAGTTAGATACAGAAATCGGCAACGATGTTAAAATCGTAAAAGTTGATGTTGATAATAACCAAGTTACTGCTGCAGAATACCAAATCATGTCAATCCCTTCATTACTATTATTCGTAGATGGTGAAGTAAAAGCAAAAACTGCTGGCTTCATGCCAAAAGAAGCATTAATCGATTTCATTAACGACAACAAATAATTAAACCATTGGTCATTTAAGTGCCAAGGCGCAATTGATATGTCAAAAAGCCGTATGCCGTATAAGGTGTACGGCTTTTTTCTTATACCCCAATCAGTTAAAATGAAAGAAAGGACATATTAAATAGGTGATGAGATGAATGCAATTATTAAAGCAAAACTAGAAATATTACCGAACGAATCAGGCTGTTATATTATGAAAGACCGTCAAGGCACGATTATTTACGTTGGCAAGGCGAAAGTATTGAAAAATCGAGTGCGTTCTTATTTTACGGGAAGCCATGACGGTAAAACTGCAAGACTGGTCAGTGAGATCGAAGACTTCGAGTATATTGTGACTTCAAGCGATTTGGAAGCCCTTATTCTTGAGCTGAACCTTATTAAGCTTCATGACCCGAAATATAATGTGAAACTAACGGATGATAAAACGTATCCTTATATAAAAATTACGAACGAACGATATCCTCGTATTATTACGACAAGAAAAGTGAAGAAGGATAAAGCAAAATATTTCGGACCGTATCCGAATGCCTATGCGGCGAATGAAACGCGGAAATTACTGGACCGGCTGTATCCGCTTCGTAAATGTACTCACCTGCCTAACCAAGTATGCCTGTACTATCACTTAGGGCAATGTTTGGCACCATGTGTAAAGGATATCGAAAAACAAGTGTATGACGAAATGATTGATGAAATTTCGAAGTTTTTAAATGGGGGCGTCGATGAAATTAAACAAGACCTTCAAAAAAGAATGATGGATGCTGCAGAAAATCTTGAGTTTGAACGGGCGAAGGAATTCAGGGATTTGATTGCCCATATCGATCAGATTATGGAGAAGCAAAAAATCGTCACGGATGATTTGAGCAACCGGGATGTATTTGGCTATGCAGTGGAAAAAGGCTGGATGTGTGTTCAGGTGTTTTTCGTGCGTCAAGGGAAACTCATTGAGCGGGATGTTTCGGTTTTCCCGATTTATAATGAGCCGGAAGAGGAGTTTTTAACATTTGTAGGCCGTTTTTACGAACAGCCGCATCATCTATTGCCAAAAGAGATCTTTGTGCCGAAGTCGATCAACGAAACCATTTTACAAAAGCTGTTGAATGTGAAAGTGCTGACACCGAAGCGCGGTTCCAAAAAAGAGCTTGTTGATCTAGCGATGAAAAATGCGGAAATCGCCATTCATGAAAAGTTCCAGTTGATTGAACGTCAAGAAGAACGGACAGTGGGGGCTTGTGAAGCGCTTGCAGAAGCGATGCAAATCCCATTGCCGCTAAGAATAGAAGCATTTGATAACAGTCATATGCACGGTGCGGATCCGGTTTCGGCGATGGTTGTTTTCATAGACGGAAAACCGGCGAAAAAGGAATACCGGAAATATAAAACAAGGGAAGCGGCTAAACATGATGACTATGGTGCGATGCAGGAAGTAATCCGGCGCCGTTACACACGTGTACTGCGGGAAAATCTGCCATTGCCTGATCTGATCCTTATTGACGGAGGAAAAGGGCAAATGGAAGTCGCACGTGAAGTAATTGAAGACGAGCTTGGGTTAGTCATTCCGATAGCAGGACTGGCAAAAGACGAAAAACACAATACGTCACAGCTTTTATTTGGTACGCCTCCGGAAGTAGTCCCTTTAAAGCGAACAAGTGACGGTTTCTATTTATTGCAGCGTATTCAAGATGAGGTCCATCGTTTTGCGATAACGTTTTTACGTCAGCAGCACCAGACAAATGCAATTACATCTGTTCTTGATGGGATCGAAGGTGTAGGTCCGAAACGGAAACAGCAGCTTATGAAATATTTTGGGTCAGTGAAAAAAATTCGCGAGGCAAGCGAATTGCAGTTGCAGGAGTCCGGTGTGCCGGCAAAGCTGGCGGATGTTATCTATCGTCATTTTCATGAAGCACCATTGAATAATGAATAATGGTGTGCTAATATATAAGACAATTCAATATTTACTAAGATAGAGGCGCAGTATTCAACAGTACATTGCTCGAGGAAGAACAATTCCATTGACAGCAATCGAAAGGGGACCCTGCCGAAGTGAAGTGCGTATTGTTCGCGCAGTTTGCTGGTTTTGCATTTAAGAGATGTAAAACTGTCAGAGCTTTATGTTCTGGAGGGCTATCCTGAAAAACTTATAATTATTATTTGTATTGACGGCGGCTTTCCATAAACATGGGAAGTCGTCTTTTTGGTGTGCCCGGCATGCACAACAGCCTGGTGGTGAAAGTCCACTACAGGCTTGGCAGTAGGAACTGTTAGCGAAAGACAAGGGTGTCCATGGTGACGTGGAATCTGAAGGAAGTCGGACGCAAACTCTCGAACTGACGAACAGAAATCAGATAAAAGGCTGACTTGGGACGGATGAGCTTGCCAAACAAAGCGAAGTCCAATACTGCCCAAATCCCATACAGTAAATCTGGCAGTTACATGAGAGGAAGGCGGTTGTGCTTACCCGGGGAGGTCTCTTGAGGGTTATTCAATTAACAATTTGTTTAGTGATAAATGGATGAATCAAGAGAAGTCAGCAGAAGCCATAGTAGTCTTCGACAAAAGATGAAGGGCCGAACAATCTTTTAAATCTTGAAAGAAACAAGGAGGTGGAGACATCCCGCCAAAACACAGAAAACATCAAGGTATAGACCGAATAGATGGCTACTTATAGAGGGATAAGCTGGAAGCGAAAGAGTATATAAGAGCGTGTAGGGATGTAAACATGGAAATGAAGAAACAAGAAAGTATCAATTTAATTGACAGAATTGCGTCCCATAGAAACCTATGGAATGCATATAAGAAAGTAAAAGGAAATGGAGGAGCACCTGGAATCGATGGTATCACGGTTGATGGACTGAAGGCGCATTTAATAAAATATGAGGAACCATTGAAAAGGAAATTAAAAGATGGTTCCTACCAACCTCAACCAGTGAAACGAGTAGCTATCCCAAAAGCGGATGGCTCCAAACGATATCTAGGTATACCATGTGTATTGGACAGAGTTGTTCAACAAGCCATTCTACAAGTCATCCAACCAATAATTGATCCACACTTTTCAGACAAAAGTTTTGGCTTTCGAAAAGGTCGAAACCAACACCAGGCAATTGCCCTCGCTAAGAAATATTACGAGGAAGGTTATCGAACAGTGGTGGACTGTGACTTGAAAAGTTACTTCGATACGATTCATCACCAGCGACTACGAGCTTATTTGGAAGAATTCATAACAGATAAAATAGTACTTAAGCTAATATGGAAATTCTTACGCTCAGGCATATTGGACAAGGACATCCTCATTGAAACGACAGAAGGTACACCCCAAGGGGGTCCACTCTCTCCAATTCTAGCAAACGTGTATTTAAACAAGCTAGATAGAGAGTTAGAAAAACGAGGACACCGATTCATTCGCTATGCGGATGATTTTGTGATTTATGTAAAGTCACCAAGAGCAGGTGAACGCGTCATGACCAGTGTCAAGAATTTTATCGAAGATGAACTGGGTCTCACAATCAATGAGCAGAAAAGTAAAGTGTGTGGCGCAACAGCAGCTACATTCTTAGGGTTTCATCTACAAAATCTGTCGGGAAAGTGGGATACCGACCAATCAAGTCCGCCAAGAAACGACTAAAAGATAAGCTAAGAATACTGACGAGTCGTAAACGAACAGGGACATTTAGTGAGATTGTGAAAAGAATCAATCAAACAACGGTTGGTTGGATTAATTACTATGGAGTTGCCAACATGAAAACTTTCATCCAAGAATTACAGGGATGGTTAAACCATCGCTTACGTCAATTAATATGGAAACGGTGGAAGCTACCACGAACTAAATATGTGAAATTACGCCAATACGGAATCCAACATGATGAAGCGATGAAAACGGCGCATTCAAGAAAAGGGTACTGGCGAATATCACGAAGCGAGGTTCTACACCAAGCCATTCCAAATAAAAGGCTCGTAAAATGGGGACTGAAAGACCTGTCCCAATTTTACGAGCAAAGATACTCAAAAGGTTGAACCGCCGTATACGGAACCGTACGTACGGTGGTGTGAGAGGTCGGCTAGCCAATTAATGGCTAGCCTCCTACTCGATTATTCAATTTAAGGAGGGAAAAGAATGGAGACAGTTGTAGTAAAGTTTGGTGGTCCGGCATTGACTATGCCGGAAAAAATCGTACAGGTAGCTAAAAAAGTGATAAAGGAGCAAGGACGTGGCATAAACTTAGTCGTTGTCGTTTCTTCAATGCCCGCTATACGACGAGAATTGAGACAATATGCTGCTGAAATTACCGATGAGCCGTCGAAACGGGAAATGGATGCACTTGTCTCATCAGCGACACAAATAACAAGTGCAATGCTTGCAATGGCAATTCAGGAGCATGGAGGGAAAGCTGTGTCGCTTGCTGGATGGCAGACAGGTATCCATACAAATCAAAAACATGGTAATGCGAGGATCAATCAGGTCGACAGTAAACGGATTCAGGAGCATTTAGCATTAGGAGAAATCGTCATAGTAGCAGGTTTTCAAGGAGTTACGGGGACAGACAATATTTCAACATTCGGCAAAGGGGGTTCTGAAACTTCAGCAGTTGCACTGGCGGTTGCCCTCGAAGCAGAGCGTGTCGAGATTTTTTCATCGGTTGAAGGAATTTTTACAGCGGACCCAGAAATTGTAAAGGGATCTAGGAAACTACCTGAAGTTTCTTATGATGAAATGTTGGAATTTGCAAATTTAGGGGCTAAAATTTTGCATCCACGTGCGGTTGAGCTTGCCAAAAAATACAATATACCGCTTATTGTACGCTCTTTCGTACAGGACGTGGAAGGCACTTTTATTAAAGGGGATGTAGACATGGAGAAAAACTTACTTGTACGCGGTGTAGCCTACGAATCGGATATTATACGTTTGACGATTGGCTATGATTCTTATGAAACCGCGTCATTGGCAGAAGTGTTTAGTGTTTTAGCAGAAAATGATATCAATGTGGATATTATTGTTCAAGCAGTCATTGATGGCGTGAAACCGACCATTTCATTTACAATTTCAAAAGATGAGTTTGCAGAAGCTTTACGGGTACTGGAAACTAGTAAACTCTCACTTGGTTTTAGTTTTGCGGATTTTGAAATAGGTTTAGCGAAAGTCTCCATTATCGGTTCTGCGATGGCATCCAATCCGGGGGTGGCGGCTCGCATGTTCGCACGCTTAGGCCGTGAGCATATTCCTGTAAAAATGGTCAGCACTTCGGAAATTAAAGTGTCTGTAGTTGTTCCACAGGAAGAAATGGTCCGGGCAGCGAATGTACTGCATGAGGAATTTAATTTGGCGATGAAAGAAGTAACCGCTTCTTAAATTAATAGCTGGAAATGAGCTGCAGCAGCTTATTTCCAGCTATTTTATTGAGTAAAATTGCTGCTTCAGCAGTAGGCAATTATTAGAAGTTGAAGACTAAATTTTCTCTTTTAAATCCCATTTTAACGTAAATTTTACGATATGTTTGTCATTGTCTTTCTCTTCATAGCATTCCGTTAAATAGCCAAGCTGCTTTTGTTTTTGCTCTGCTAAAAAGCCAGCTTCAAGACGGAAACAACGTTGTACAATATTGAGTGGCAATTCCTCTGTTGTCATAAGTATGTAATGAAGTTCGTCCTTCGTTTCCTTTTCCAGAACTAATTGGCCCCAGCCAGCTTCCATAAAAAATGAAGGCAGTTCATCCATCGAAAATAACGGAAACTTTCTTGCAATTTCTTTACCTGCCCAATATAAAACATCTTCTTCATGCTTTCCTAGAATAGAAGGAAGAAGATGGTCACGAATGATTTCGTAGCCAAAAGTTGGAATCGTTTTCATTTTGTACCCTTCCATATAAAAAACCTCTTTCATAAATTTTCTTATAATTTTCATTCTTTCATGAAGAAATGAGTTATAAGCAGAAAAAACGGTTCTCAAAACAGCGTAAAACCGTCTTTAAAATGATTATAAAATATCCTGCGTTGCCTTGACGCTAGTATCTGTTGAGAGTACAATGGACATGTCATAATATTGTACCATGATGAAATGCGCAGTCAACATCCCAACTTTTACAATTTTGAGACGTTGCGCATGTGTATTTCAAGTACTAAGGGGGGTAACAGTTTTGTCGAAAGATCGTGAATTTTTATGGCGCCGCTTACACTCGTTATTAGGTGTAGTTCCTGTCGGGTTGTTCTTGGTGTTCCACTTATTTCTGAACTTCACTGCAGTTGGCGGTGAAGAAACTTACAATAACGCAACAGGTGTTATGGAATTGCTTCCACACTCGTTATTGTTAGCGATGGAATGGATTATTATCTATATTCCATTAATGTTCCACGGATTCTATGGAGTGTATATTGCTTTCACTGCAACATACAACACTGGACGTTTCAGCACATTCCGTAACTGGATGTTCGCATTGCAACGTTTCACAGGTATTTTCCTTGTAATCTTCATTGCATGGCATATTTTCCAAACACGTATCCAAAAAGCATTAGGTGCTGAAGTTGAATTTAATATGATGGTTGAAATCGTTGACAATCCATTAATGTTAGTATTCTATATCTTAGGTATCGTTTCAGCAGCATTCCACTTAGCGAATGGTTTATGGTCGTTCTTAGTAAGCTGGGGTATTACGCAATCTAACAAATCTCAACGAATCGCAACTTATGTTACGTTGTTAATTTTCGTAGTATTAGCAATCGTTGGTGTTGCAGCTATCTTAGCATTCGTCTAATCACTTAACTTGATCACTACTACATAGTTAAGGTTCTGGATGGAATGGAATATGAGTTAAAGTTATTAGCAATTAATGAGGAGTGAGAAATAATCATGGCAAAAAGTAAAGTTATCGTCGTTGGTGGCGGTCTTGCTGGCTTAATGGCTACGATTAAAGCAGCTGAAGTTGGTACTGAAGTTGAATTATTCTCGTTAGTTCCGGTTAAACGTTCACACTCTGTATGTGCACAAGGCGGAATTAACGGAGCAGTTAATACAAAAGGTGAAGGGGATTCTCCATGGATCCACTTTGATGATACAGTTTATGGTGGCGACTTCTTAGCGAACCAACCACCAGTTAAAGGTATGTGTGATGCAGCACCTGGTATTATCCACTTAATGGACCGTATGGGTGTAATGTTCAACCGTACTCCAGAAGGTTTACTTGACTTCCGTCGTTTCGGTGGTACGTTGATGCACCGTACAGCATTCTCTGGTGCGACAACTGGTCAACAATTACTATACGCTCTAGATGAGCAAGTTCGTGCACACGAAGTAGCTGGTTTAGTTACAAAGTTTGAGCACTGGGAATTCCTTGGTGCGGTGCTTGATGACGAAGGCGTTTGCCGCGGTATCGTAGCACAAGATTTACGTACTGAAGAAATTCGCTCATTCCGTTCTGATGCTGTAATTATGGCAACAGGTGGTCCTGGTATTATCTTCGGTAAAACAACAAACTCAGTAATCAACACTGGTTCTGCAGCATCGATTGTTTACCAACAAGGTGCAACATATTCAAACGGTGAAATGATTCAAATTCACCCGACAGCGATTCCTGGAGACGACAAAAACCGTCTAATGTCTGAATCTGCTCGTGGTGAAGGCGGACGTGTATGGACGTATAAAGACGGTAAGCCTTGGTACTTCCTAGAAGAGAAATATCCTGCTTACGGTAACTTAGTACCACGTGACATCGCAACACGTGAGATTTTTGACGTGTGCGTAAATCAAAAGTTGGGTATTAATGGGGAAAACATGGTATACTTAGACTTATCCCATAAAGATCCTCATGAATTAGATATTAAATTAGGTGGTATTATCGAAATCTACGAGAAATTCGTAGGTGATGACCCACGTAAATTACCGATGAAAATCTTCCCGGCGGTACACTATTCAATGGGTGGATTATGGGTTGACTATGACCAAATGACTGAAATCCCTGGTTTATTCGCTGCTGGTGAATGTGATTACTCACAACACGGTGCAAACCGTCTAGGTGCGAACTCATTATTATCAGCGATTTACGGTGGTATGGTTGCAGGACCAAATGCTGTTAAGTACATTAAAGGACTTAAAAAGCATGCAGAAGATTTACCTGAAGAAATCTACACGCGTCGCGTACAGGAAGAAACAGAGAAATGGGAAGCTATCCTAAAAATGGATGGTACAGAAAACGCTTACTTATTACACAAAGAACTTGGTGAGTGGATGACTGATAACATGACTGTTGTACGTGTAAACGCAAAATTAGAAGAAACTTATGCGAAATTAACTGAGCTTCAAGAGCGTTGGGAAAACATCAATATTAACGACACGCAAAAATGGTCGAATCAAGGTGCTCACTTCACTCGTCAGTTAAAGAACATGCTATATTTAGCTAAAGTTATGACGAAGGGTGCATTATTACGTGACGAATCTCGTGGGGCTCACTTTAAGCCTGAATTCCCGGAACGTGATGATGAAAACTTCTTAAAAACAACTATGGCGAAGTTCGATCCGGCAACGGGCGAACCAATTATTACTTATGCCGATGTAGACGTTTCGTTAATTCCACCACGTAAACGCGACTACTCAGCGTAGAAGGGGGAACTGAACAGTGGAAACAGTAAATACTGATAGAACAGTGAAGTTAGAAATCGTTCGTCAAGACAATGAGAATGGTGCTACACGCGTTGAAAAGTTTGAAGTTCCTTACCGTCCTGGTATGAACGTTATCTCTGCTCTAATGCATATTCAAAAATATCCTGTTACTGCTGATGGTCAAAAAACGACTCCAGTATCATGGGATATGAACTGTCTGGAAGAAGTTTGTGGTGCATGTTCAATGGTAATCAATGGACGTCCGCAACAATCTTGTTCAGCATTAGTAGACAAGTTAACTCAACCAATTCGTTTAGAGCCAATGAAAACTTTCCCGGTTATCCGTGACTTACAAGTAGACCGTGAGCGCATGTTTAATGCACTTAAGAAAGTTAAAGCATGGGTACCAATCGATGGTACTTATGATTTAGGTGAAGGTCCTCGTATGCCAGAGCGCAAACGTCAATGGGCTTATGAATTATCAAAATGTATGACTTGTGGTGTATGTATGGAAGCATGTCCAAACGTTTCTGAATCAGCATCATTCATCGGTCCATTTGCATTATCACAAGTACGTTTATTCAACACACACCCAACAGGTGCAATGAATAAAGACGAACGTTTAAATGCAATCATGGGCGACGGTGGTCTTGCAAACTGCGGTAACTCACAAAACTGTGTAGCTGCTTGTCCAAAAGGTATTCCTTTAACAACATCTATCGCTGCACTTAACCGTGAAACAACAGTTCAAATGTTCAAAAACTTCTTCGGTTCTGACCACATGGTTGACTAATCGAATGAATATAATTGACCCTCACCTTGGTGAGGGTCTTTTTGTTTTGATCGCTTTTTGCTTTCTGACAAATTATGATATAATGAATGAGTATTCATTATCAGGGGATGATGAGTTAAACAAACAAAGGGGGATTTTTTATGCGGGCTACATATATTCAGGATGCGACAGAATGGATGGCAGGGTTTTCGTTTTCTGCAAAGGTCAAGGTACGATTTTCAGAAACAGATATGTACGGGCATGTAAATAATACAAAAGTATTTGCCTATTTCGAGTATGCACGTATCGAATATTTTAAGGCATTAGGGTTCAATTTTGCTGCTGGTTCGGAAACGGGAAATATGCTCGTTGTGGCAGATATTCAGTGTGATTATCTGAAAGAAGTGTTTTTTGATGAAGAGTTGACAATATTTGTAAAAACTGCATCAATCGGCACATCTTCCATGGATTTGCATTATTTGGTGAAAAATGAAAAAAATGAAGTTTGCTATACAGGGCGTGGAACGCTAGTACAATTGAGCAGTGACACGGGTAAAGGGGTCCCGTTACTCGAAGATCAAAAAAAATTATTGCTTGGGAAATAGTTAAATGCCCTCACCCGCTTTGTATTTTCGACATAATGTACAAAGAAGAGGATAGGAGGGTGTTGCAAAATGAATCGTCCGCAGCATCGTTCGCTGTTAACAAAAAGAGAACGCGAGATTTTTGAGCTATTAATAAAGGACTATTCAACACGGGAAATATCAACTAAGCTAGGCATTAGTGAAAAAACCGTTCGTAATCATATTTCCAATACGATTCAAAAGCTGGGTGTATCAAGTCGTACGCAAGCAATTCTTGAGCTCTTGAGACTTCAGGAATTGTCAATATACTGATTCGATGCTTGCTATTTTATGAAAAAAACTTCAAAATAGAACTATGAATCGCATCGAGGAGTGAATGGAGTAGATGAAAGATCACAGCACACATAGCTCTGAATCTATAGCAATCCTAGAAAAAGAACTAAGATATATTTCACACTTAATCAAACAAAAAGGTCGAGAAATTCTAAGCAATTATACGATTACACCTCCGCAATTTATTGCATTGCAATGGTTGCATGAATCGGGTGATATGACGATCGGTGACTTGTCGACGAAAATGTATTTAGCATTTTCGACAACGACAGATTTAGTGGACCGGATGGAGAAAAATGAATTGGTACAGCGTGTACGTGACGAAAATGATCGACGTGTTGTACGGATTCATCTTTTACCTGAAGGCGAAAGAATTATCCAGGAAGTAATTTTTAAAAGACAAAATTATTTGCGGGAAATTACACAGGAATTTAACGCAGAAGAGTTTGAACAATTATCAAGAACATTACAAAAACTACATTTATTAATGAAATAGGATAGAGGCGGTACAAGTGAATGCCCCAATTGGTGTTATCGATTCCGGAGTTGGCGGATTAACAGTGGCAAAAGCGATTATGGAGCTTTTGCCGAACGAAACAATATATTATATAGGCGATACGGCGCGATGTCCTTATGGGCCACGCACAAAGCAAGAAGTCCGGACTTTTACATGGGAGATGGCAAAAGCACTCGAAAAGATGAATGTGAAGATGCTTGTCATTGCATGTAATACTGCGACTGCCGTTGCATTGGAAAGTCTGCAAAAACATATGCCATTTCCGGTTTTAGGAGTTATTAATGCAGGGGCACGAGCAGCCATAAAAAAGACAAAGCGCAATGAAGTTGTCGTACTTGCGACAGAAGGCACAATCAAAAGTGGCGCATATGAAGAAGCGGTGAAATCATTATCGACAAAAGCGAAGATAATTCCACTTGCCTGTCCGACATTTGTGCCACTTGTTGAAAGTGGCGAATACGAAGGCCAATTTTCGTATGACCTTGTTGCGAAAGGATTAAAGCCGCTTGAAGATGAGCGATTTGATACAGTCATTTTAGGCTGTACACATTATCCTATTTTACAAAAGCAAATTGAGGCAGCAGTAGGCTCACAAGTACATGTCCTGTCATCTGCCGAAGAAACGGCAAAAGATGTCGAAGCGATTTTAAGCTATACAGGACAATTACGAACAGATGAAGAACCGCCGAAGCATATTCTGCATGCATCTGGTTCCGTGCCGATTTTCCGTTCTATAGCAGATCGTTGGCTGGAAAAAGGTGAATTGGATATCCGTAAAATTACATTCGGAAAATAGTTGATAGCTCAAATTAGGCTTTTTGTCTAATTTGAGCTTTTTCCTTCTATGTCTTGCTTTTCTGCTTTAGACCCTTCTTAAATTGTGATAAGATAAGTGCGCGAACAAATTGAGGAGGTCACGAATGACTAGACATGACTTACGAGCTGTGAATGAATTACGTCCAGTTCAAATTGATAATAATTATTTAATGCATCCGGAAGGCTCGGTATTGATAACAGTTGGTAATACAAAGGTGATTTGTACTGCAACGATTGAAGAAAAAGTACCTGGTTTTTTACGTGGACAAGGTAAAGGCTGGATTACGGCTGAATATTCCATGCTGCCACGCGCTACAGAGCAACGCACACGCCGTGAAAGCTCTGCAGGGAAGGTAAGTGGCCGCACGATGGAAATTCAACGCTTAATCGGCCGAGCATTACGTGCTGTCGTTGATTTAGAAGCGCTAGGTGAAAAAACGGTATGGATTGACTGTGACGTGATTCAGGCAGACGGCGGAACGCGTACTGCATCGATTACAGGAGCTTTTGTAGCGATGACACAGGCAATTGCAAAACTAGGTGTTGACAAGCCGTTCGTAAAATTCCCCGTAACAGATTATTTAGCTGCCACTAGTGTCGGAAAACTAGAAAATATTGGCGCAGTTTTGGATTTAAACTATGTTGAAGATTCATCTGCACAAGTCGATATGAACGTTATTATGACAGGTGCCGGCGAATTTGTGGAATTACAAGGAACAGGCGAAGAAGCGACATTCAGCCGTTCAGAACTGAATGAATTACTCGATTTAGGAGAAGCCGGTATTGCACAGCTAATCGACATGCAAAAAACAGCACTAGGTGACATCGCAAAACTGATCGGAAAGGTGGAAGCATAATGAAACAAGTAGTCATCGCAACAAAGAACAAAGGAAAAGCAAAAGACTTTGAAGCATTATTCGGACCGTTCGGCTATGAGGTTGTCACGATGTTTGAGGTTGCTCCGGATGTGGAAATTGAAGAAACAGGTACAACTTTTGAAGAGAACGCAATTTTAAAAGCGGAAACATTAGCGAACATGCTTGGTCAAATCGTAATTGCGGATGACAGCGGTTTAGCGATCGATGCATTAAACGGTGAACCTGGTGTGTATTCAGCACGTTATGCCGGCGATCATGACGATGAGGCGAATATGGTAAAAGTGCTGGAAAACATGAAGGACGTACCGGAAGAACAGCGTACAGCCCGTTTCTGCTGTGCATTGGCGATCGCAGGTCCAAATATGGAAACAAAAACAGTATTCGGTACTTGTGAAGGTGTGATTGCACACGAAAAGAAAGGTACTAACGGATTCGGTTATGATCCAATATTCTATGTACCTGCATTGGAAAAACATATGGCGGAGCTGTCTGCAGAAGAAAAAGGTGCCATCTCACACCGAGGCAATGCCATTCGCAAACTGGCATTACAGTTAGCGGAGTTTCTGAAATAACAGTTCCAGTATCTGTTGTGAATTGTAATAATTTGTATATTGGTGATTGAATTTTCTTTTCAATGCTGTCACACTAGGAATAGAAATGTAAAGGATGTGGATACGAATGAAGCTATTGATTATGAGTGATACCCATAGTGACGAGGAAATCATTGAACGTGTAAAGGGCTACCATCCGGATGCGGATAAAGTGATCCATTGCGGTGATAGCGAACTGCCGTATGCACATCCTGTTCTGCAAGGAGTAGAGCGTGTGAAGGGGAATTGTGATCATGACCAGAACTATTTGGAAGAGATGCTGTTTCAGGTAAATGGAGATCGTGTGTATGTGACACACGGGCATTTATACGATGTGAAAAACTCTCCGATGAAACTGATTTACCGCGCAAAGGAAGTCGGCGCACAAATTGTATGTTTTGGTCATTCACATATCCTGGGCGCGGAATATATTGATGACATTTTATTTATCAATCCGGGCAGCTTACTGAAGCCACGCCGGATTGAAGAAAAGTCATTTGTTACTCTGACAATAACTTCCACACATTTCACATTACAATGTTATGACGATAATAATAATTTGATCGATGAATTATTTTATGAGCGTTAATTATCAAAGTGAAGCCTTGAAGTAATGAGGGCTTCACTTTTTTAATACAGAATTTAGCGAATGGAAAATTATTTTAGTTAAATAATAATTTTGTTTAATTTGTTTGTTGACTTTAAATATAATATACCATATAATAAAAAATGTCTTTATTACCAATTGGTTTAAAGAAATTGTCTCAGTAGCTCAGCAGGATAGAGCAACGGCCTTTAAGTAAATAGGAGCCTTTATACGGAAAAGTAACGTATAAAGTGGACGACACCGTATCGGTAAACCCTTAACAGATTATGCTGATGGCAATACCGAGGAAACGAGAACATTTGAATGGCTTTATGCAGGTAAAATGTTTGCTGCAAGTAATTGTGGGAGGTTCCGTAGAGACTAAACGTGTCGCACCTGAAATGGTGAAGTTATAGTCCAGACCAACAAATTATACAGATGTATAAGTAGTGAAAACTATAGTGGTAAGCTAAGCCGTCGGTCGGGGGTTCGAATCCCTCCTGGGACGTAACAAGTGATTATGGCCAACATAATACAAAAAGAACTGCTCGAAACCTTGTAAATTAGGTTTCGGGCAGTTTTTTTTAGGTGAATTCCGAGTTTCGTATTATAAAGCATATAAAATTGAATTGTTAAGTGTATAAAATGTGTGCATGGTGAACAAAGTCCGGTTAAAAGAAACTATCAAAGCTTGGAATCTTATTTGAAATTTGTTCATGATTCTAATTACAAATTAAAGAGGAGATTGCACAACTATAATTATCATTTGTGGAGAGCGAAACGAATAAACTATCACCAGGGAAAAAACCTACGAAGAATTGTGGATATATCCAAATGAAGACAAGTGCCATCTGCATTTTCGTGATTTGGAATTGATGATTTCTTACCATGAAGTAGAGAGTAATATTGGAAGGATGCTATGAATGGGAAGATGCTGCATTATACATGTTGTGAAATTGATATGACAGCAGAGGGGATGGGTGATTTTGAAGATTGAAATTGGTGGTGTAAGTTTTGGTATGGTGCTTGCTATCATTATTTCATGGAGCGTTAATAAATCTGTATTGTGGGCGATTATCCATGGTCTGTTCGGTTGGCTTTATGTTATTTATTATGTACTCACAATCTGAACTCTTAACTGTAGTATATTAATTGAGTCACATCATATTAGGTGTAGCTTTTTATTTTATCGAATTTATACTCCCATGAAACAGGTCGACCAGTACTGCTGGCTGACCTTTTCATTTGCACGGATTGTGATTAGTAGTTGGATTTACCGGAGACTGAATACAGCTTCGCATAAAATCATTTCATTGCGATATTTTCAATATACAGATCAACATCTTTCATCAATTGTTTGAATAGAATTCTGTTTTTCTTTTTTATATATATTTTTTTTCTTGCAGACTTTAAAGAGAATTCTTCATGAACAATACAACTTCTGAGGTTTGCCAATAATTTAGTATTATTCTTAAAAGTTAAGTGGTCCCCCAGTTTCCTCTCTAAATCAAGAATGATATTCATATCAGATTTATTTTTATATTTATGCTTAAAATAAACTTTATAAATGTCTTTTAGCAGTTGTTCGGTTAATGAATACAACTCAACTGTAAGCGTTGCATATTTTCGGTCTCTGCGGCGTCCATAAAACTCTTCCAATTCATAATCGCTCAATAAGTCCACCCATTTAAAAGCACCTGATTGATTCGAAGTATTTTTTACAATCTGCTGAAATTCTTTTTCGATTAAACAAAGGTCCGCAAATGCATGATCTTTTAATTTTTTGATTTCTTTCTTTTTACTCAACTCAAACACTTCCTTCCGACGATTGGTTTTGACAGCAAAGGGGGGTGCTCATTCGTTCATTGCCCCCTGTGCAACATTTCACTTATTTTTTCTTACCCGAATTTTTGTATTAATCAACTTCTTTTTGACTCCCTCATATCCCGCATAGTGTTTCAGAGGTTATAAGGAGATTATTAAATAGCTCTTTTAACGGATTCTAATCTATATACTTAAATTGCTTAATATATCAAGAAAGGGTCGTAGAATGTTTTATTTAATAGGGAACATGGGAAAACACAAGGCATAGGAGGGATAATGATGGATTATAATTTATTTGGCAATTCAGATTTGAAAGTTTCTAAATATGCATTGGGTACGGTGATGTTTAGTACAAATGGTCTTGAAGAAGCGGGTCCCATGGAACAGGCAACTGCAAATTATATGGTGGATTATGCACTGAATCAGGGCATCAACCATTTTGATACAGCGAATATGTATGCGAAAGGTGATGCGGAAGTTATTTTTGGCAAAGCGATACGAGATAAACGCCAGGATATGATCATCAGCAGTAAAAAAGGATTTCAGCTGATCGATAAACCAACCGATACGGGAGCTTTAATCAATGTTGATTCATCGATAGATACGCTATTAAAAAGACTAGGTACGGACTATATTGATCTATATTACGTACATTGTTGGGACGGTCAAGTAGACGTTAGCGAAACGGTCCAGGAGATGAATGACTTAATTAAGAAAGGGAAAATTCGTCATTGGGGTGTAGCCGATTACAACGGGTGGGCACTTGCGAAGACCCATACATGGGCAGTAGAAAATAATATGATACCGCCAATTGCACAGCAAATCTATTACACACCGGAATCTCGTGAAGCAGAGTACGAAATTTTGCCGGCCGGTAAAGAATTGGGCATTGCTAACAGTATCAGGTCTCCACTTGGTGAGGGGCTGCTTACTGGTAAATTTACAAGAAACAAAATGTTCGAACCAGGTACGAGACAAGGGAATGGCTGGCCGGAAACATATATTAAAAATCCGGATTTGTTTTATAATCTAATCGATTTACTGCAAGATGTTGCGTCTAAACATAAAGCAACTATAGCGCAAGTTGTTCTTGCATGGCTGCGTGATCGACCAAATGTAGATTCAATTATCTTGTCTGCAAGAACGAAAGAACAGTTGCATGAAAATATTGCATCATATAATTTGAAATTAACAAACGACGAGATCTCACAAATTAATGACCTGACAGCACTGGAACCTATTTATCCATTATGGCACCGCGCCATGAATACAGTGGATAGAGCTTCCAATGCAGAAAAAGTTTATTTAGACGAATACATTAAGTTGATGGATCGAAAAAATCATACTGGGTTATAGTTACAGGGAACCTGAAAAAACTAAAGCTGTCATCTGTGTTTTGCAGACGGCAGCTTTTTTGTTTCTTTGAAATTTATTATTACTAGATTGCCAACAATTCCACACTTTCTTTAGCATCGAGCTCCTTGATCATCTCTACCCATGCATCTGGTTTCACCGGCAATACAGCATAGTACGTCTTTAAAAATGTTGCAATAAGCGGTGCATTCAACTCTGTTTGCTCATAGTCGGCCGGCATAAAGCATAGATCAAGTCCGCTAACAGCTGTCCCGTCCAACTGCCATGATGGGTGGACGTACGGGAAGTTTAGGCGTTTGTAGCCTAAATGTGATAACACTTCACGGCGTACGAACGGGTCCATTGGTTTTACTCCGCCAAAGCCGTGGTCATCTACACGATACGGGTCATAGATTTCTGCAAACATGCCCGCCATTTCCCTGTTGTTTTTCTGGGCCAATGCTTGTAAATCTGCCGCACGTTTAGTTGCTAAAAATCGCCCGACGCCAATACCTTCCCGTCCGATAATTGTAAAATCGGTCATGCCCACATTTAAATCCTCATAGTAACGGTATTCTGTTGTCCCAACGACTTCACTTTCATGGACAGCGACAAATACGCGAATGCTTGGATCTTCCAGCGGTTCTTTCCATAATTCAAATGCTAATACTTCTTCCGGTGGAAACACCGTTTTTAATAGTTCATACATATCTGCAAACAGCGGATCGGTAATCGATGTAATGCGATGATAATCCATTAATAAGCCTCCTTGATTTGGACGAAAGGGTTGCGCCATTCCATTAATACACCATAATGATGCGATTCTTTATCCTCTAAATAATGTGGGACAACTTGTATTGGCATGCGACCGCAGCGTAGTAGAAACGAAATGACCTTGTCGTGTATTTCACCACGCAAAACGGCTTCAATATACGCTTCTGGTGAAAGCTGCTCGGCATGGTGGTGATAGTTCGGCATCCGGCTGCCGCCAAGCAGACGAACGCGCTTTTGCTCAATGACGATTTCGTACATCGAAAGCATGAGCCATTTGCCAAGCCCTAAACTGCGATAAGCTGGGCTCACACAAAGGTCAACAATGTAGAGTGTATCGCCATTTGGATCGTGTGTACGGATATAGCCGTTATCCGTTATGTCTTCCCACGTATGTATGGGATCATTTGGGTCAAAATCAACGAGCAATGATGTCATGGAACCGACGAGTTGCCCATCCACTTCAATGCAAAGTGTACCTTCCGGGAAATGTGTAACATGACTTACAAGCTGTTCTTTACTCCACCAAAGCTCTGAAGGAAACGGGGGAGGAAAGCAATCCTGTTGAATACGGATAAGGGCATCAAAATCTGCAGGCGTGTAATTCCGGATTGTCGCAAGGATTGGCATGCTGTCTTGAAACACATAAAACTGTTTACGGTACATTGATAAAACTGCTTTCCCAATCATTGTATAAATCGGTACGACGGTCACGCCACGTTGTTACTGAGCCTTTTTCGCGTACTTGATAAAGCAGTGTCAGATCTAAATCCCCCGTAACAACCATATCGTTATTGAGCTCTCCTTCAACGACGATTCCACGCGGCGGGAACGGGACGTCATTTGGTGCAATAAGCGCGGACTGTCCAAAATTCATGCGCATAAAATCAATGGTTGGGAGCGACCCGACTGTAGAAGCGGTAACAACATATATCTGGTTTTCAATTGCGCGGGCATGGCTTGTGTATCGTACACGATGGAAACCGTGGCGATCATCTGTACAAGAGGGACAAAAGATAACATCTGCACCACGAGCTTTTGCCATTCGTACGATTTCAGGGAATTCAATATCGTAACATGTTAAAATTGCAATTCTACCTTTTTCTGTATCAAAAAGGTGTAGCCTTTCGCCTGCCGCCATGTTCCACTCGTTTACCTCGGTTGGGGTAATATGAAGTTTCGCCTGTGTGGCAACAGTGCCATCCGGATAAAATAAGTGAGCGACATTGTAGAGTTTGTCATTGTTCCGTATGACATGGGTACCGCCGATAATATGCGTCTTTGTTTTAACAGCTAAGCTTGTAAATAGATCAAGGTACTGCACTGTAAAGTCAGGAAGCTCATTGATGGAAAGAGGTTCCCCCTTAATGTTTCCTATTGATAACAGCTGCGTCGTAAAAAACTCAGGGAATAAAATAAAATCTGTTTCAAATTCAAGGGCAGCCCGCACGTAATGGTCAACTTGCTGAGCAAACTCCTCAAATGATCGAATCGTATGAAGATGGTATTGAACGGATGAGACACGTAGTTTCATATGGACCTCCTTGTTATTTTTACATAATATTACCAATATATTACTGGGAATAATAGTATGTTTTTCAGTTTATTTCAATGTGTATTTGAAAATGCACCCATAGCTCATGTATATTGTGAAGATTTTCACTTATACTAACGTGGCAAATTGCTTAAGTAGAAGAGAATGTTCTTATAAGAAAATAAAAGAAAATGATTGGTAATAAAATGACGAATCAAGGGTATTAAGTGATATATGTACATGCATTTAATGAAGACGCGTGCATTTTGAGTGAAATTCTACCGCTTTTAACGTTGGAAAGGATGATACCTATGAATAAAAATTGGAATAAGCAGTTTATTGGTGGCGAATGGAGAGAAGGAAACAGCGAAAAAGTATATGTAGACCAGAATCCTTACAACGAGGAAACGATTGCAGAAATTCGGTTGGCAAATGAAAAAGACATAGATGAGGCGTATCAAGCTGCCAAAGAAGCACAAAAAGAATGGGAACAGGTTAATGCTTATCAAAGACAAGCAATCATAGAAAAAGCTGCCCAAATTGTAGAGCGAAGACGAGAAGAAATCGTTCAGATTTTAGTTGAAGAAAACGGGGCTTCCCACACGAAAGCCAATATTGAAATTAGTGGCGCGATTGGCATAATGAAAGAAGCGGCTACATTCCCGCTCCGGATGCATGGGAAAATCATGCCATCCATCATTCCAGGAAAAGAGAATCGGGTATATCACAATCCGGCGGGGGTAGTAGGGATTATTAGTCCATTTAACTTCCCGTTCCATTTAACGATGCGTTCACTTGCTCCGGCATTGGCAACGGGGAATGGAGTTGTGCTTAAACCGGATCTGCAGACAATGATTTCAGGCGGGCTTATTTTGGGTGAAGTTTTTGAAGAGGCCGGCATTCCTAAAGGATTGTTAAATATTACAGTTTGCAGCTCATCCGAAATTAAAGATTCATTTATTGAGCATCCTATTCCTCAAATTATTTCTTTTACCGGCTCTACAGAGGTAGGACGCCATATTGGAGAGGTATGCGGAAGAAATTTAAAACGTGTGGCTCTAGAACTTGGCGGGAACAATGTCATGCTCGTCTTGAAGAATGCAGATGTAGAAAGAGCAGCTGCTTCTGCCGCTTTCGGTAAATTTTTAAACAGCGGACAGATTTGTATGTCGCTGAATCGGATTGTTGTTGAACGTCCGGCTTATGATGCGTTTATAAAAGCATTTGTGGATAGAGCATCCAAAATTAAATACGGGGATCCTAAAAATGATGATGTGGTTGTCGGTCCGCTCATTAATAATAAACAAATCGCCCGAATTCAACGATTAATCGACCAAAGTATCGAGAAAGGTGCGGAATACGCTTTACGGGGTGAAGTGGAAGGAAATGTACTGGCTCCTACTATTTTGACGAATGTTACAAATGATATGCCGATAGCACAGGAGGAAATTTTCGGACCTGCTGTAGGTGTAATTGTTGTAGATAGTGAAGAGGAAGCGATTCGTGTTGCTAATGACAGTGACTATGGACTGAGCGGTGCCGTTCATGCCGGTACAACAGAACAAGGTGTTGAAGTGGCTAAACAGATTATTACGGGAATGATTCATGTCAACGATCAGGGAGTGAATGATGAACCGATTGTTGCCTTTGGAGGTGAGAAAGCTTCAGGCTTGGGCCGTTATGGCGGTGAATGGGCAATCCATGAATTTACAACGACAAAATGGATTTCAGTTCAGACAGACCCACGAGAGTACCCGTTTTAATATTTATAAGATTAGACCTAATCAACATTTGAGATTAGGTCTTTTTATATTTAAGGAGGTGAATTTTTTGTCTAAATGAGTCTTTAGATTTAGGTGACTTAAAGTGTTTGTATAAACTTAAGTTAATAGAAATATTTAAAATTAGGAATTGTGTTGCATAAGATATAGGAGTATTGTTGAGATAGCCTTATTGAAAGTAGTTAATGAATATTCTTTATTAAAAAATATAGGTACATAGTGGATATATTATGGTTAAAAGAGTAAATAAATAAAAAAACGGGAAATTTAAATTATGGATATATAGAACTAATTTCCAAACTCGTGCTATAATGGTACGTGTAACATAAGATCTATTGAGTAGTAATTTAATTGTGAGGTAAAAAATGAAGAAAACTACTTTTTTAAAAGAAGAAAAGAATTCAACGGTACTATTTTTATTATTATTTTATGTCGTTTTTTTAGGTTATGATATTTTATATTATGGTCTTTTTCCACATTTTCCATGGCTTGATACGGGTAGTAACAGCACCGTCTGGTACGATTTTATGTATGTTAAATATGGCATCATATTAGGGCTTATTCCTTTCTCTATTTATTTAATTAAAAGGAATAAAACTGGGTTTGTAAAATATATAATATTTTTCGGTTATTTCTTTACTAACCTATTTTCAGACATTTTGTATTATAAGGATAGTACTCTCGCATACACAAGCGGAAATTTAGTAGAAGTTGTTTTAATCCTTTTCTCTCCTATATTCGTCAGTAAAAAATTTACATATTATGTAACTTTAGGTGTCATTTTAAAATATATTCTGGTAGGCTTATTTATAAAGGATCCCGTTATTTTATTTCCTATAATTGTTAATATAATACTAGCGTTAATTTCCTTTATCTTACTTCATCGTTTCTTAAATTATATTAAAGCATTGAAATATTCCTATGATGAACAATTAGAAGGGATTGTTAAAGGAGTTATTGCTACTTTGGAGTTGAAAGACCCTTATACACGTGGACACAGTGAACGTGTAGCGGCTTATGCAATGAAAATGGCAGAGGCTACAGAGAAGTTTAAACCTGCTGAGTTAAACTATTTCTATTACGCCTGTCTATTACATGATATTGGAAAAGTTAGCATTCCTGACTCAATTTTGACAAAACCTGGTATGTTGACGGATGAAGAGTTTGATATAATTAAAACACATCCTGTTGTTGGTGCAAAAGCCATTCGGGATGTTGAAGGCATTGCAGATAATATAGACGTAATTTATCACCACCATGAAAGATGGGATGGAAAAGGGTATCCGGATGGACTGGCCGGAGAAGAAATTCCTTTTTTAGCGAGAATTACTGCGGTAGCGGATGCTTTTGATGCGATGACTTCATCCAGATCCTATCGTCCTGCACTTCAATTAGAAGTAGCATATCAACGCATTATCGAAGGACAAGGAAGTCAATTTGATCCGAAATTGGTAGAGTTATTTAAACAAGTTTACCCGGAATGGGTGCGAATCTCTAAAACCAATTGTAATACTGGAATTGAGAGGGGGAGAGAAGCATGAAAATACGTAAATTAAAAAAAATTAAAGTTACTTGCTGGTGGTGTTTCTTTATACCAAAATTATAAGTACGTACTTAGGATGCTATAATTATAGCATCCTATTTTAATTTATAGAGGAGGCTAGATTTTGAAGGTATCCTTTCAATCCGAAATAACGCTATGTCCGTTATCCATTCGAAAAGATAAAAAACATTATATTGTAGAAGAGCCGGTTTCCGGTGATTTTTTTGAACTGCCTGAGATTGGTATTGATGCTATCAAACGTTTGGAAAATGGTGAGGAACTTGTGTCAATTGAACAAGCGTTAAAAAAATCGTACCCACATGAAGAAGTGGATATCATTGATTTTGTAGAACAGCTGTTGGAGTTAGGACTTGTTCACGAAGTAGATGGTGTGATCGTAAAAAAAGAGCAGGCTAAATTCACATCACGTTCGGGTGGTTTTCTATGGATTCCGTATTCGGTGGGGCGTCTATTTTTTAATGGAGCGATGAACAAAATCTACATGCTTCTCTTCATTGCAAACATCATCATTCTCATACTGAATCCGGAGCTTTTTCCTCATTACAAAGATATATTCCTGTTCGATTCTATGGTGTTGAATATTCTTATATATCTATCCATTTCTTTAGTACTAATTTTCATTCATGAGTTCGGACATATTCTTGCCATTCGAGCGCATGACTTGCCTGCTAAATTAAGTATCGGAAATCGGCTGTTATTTATAGTTTTTGAAACAGACCTCACTCAAGCTTGGAAACTCGATCAAAAAAAGAGAAATATCCTGTATCTTGCCGGAATGTCCTTTGAGCAGGTCATTCTTTTCCTGTCACTCGTTCTAATGCTTCTTTTTCCGTATTCAGGTTTCATAGGAATTCTTGGGATCATCGTGTTGGATATTTTCATAAAATGTATCTACCAATGCTGTTTCTATATGAAAACGGATGTTTATTATGTTGTGGAAAATTTAACAGGCTGTTATAACTTGATGGAAAACGGCAAAATCTATTTGAACTCCTTATTTAAAAAACATCAAAAAGATAAAGAAACTTATAAAGAAATATTTGAAAATGAATGGAATATGATTCGCCTGTATAGTGTGGTTTACATAGTGGGAGTTGTATTAACATTAATTCTGGCAGTCCTGTATTTTGTACCTCAGCTTTACTATACGTACACAACTATTTATTTGAACCTTGTCGGAGCAGGCAATCGTGCCGCATTTTGGGATGCCATTGTATTTTTGGTAATGACTATGTTCATGCTTTTCTTGCTTGTTTTTGTATCAAGAAAACAGAAGGATGAAAACTGAGAGAAAGCGCTGAATTTGTATAAACCAAGTGCAGTGCTTTTCCCTTAGTTTCCTGAAAATTTAAATTATTTTAAAAACCTACTTGACGAATAAGAATTAAATCGGTACGATACTGTTAACACTTTTATAGTTAAGTGCTTTACTAGGGATTGAATAAGTAACCTACTTCTTAATAAATAATTTTGTGCTGATTAGACAACTAAAGGCGCTAAAAATACGTTTCTCTCACCAAACACATTAGAGGAGGCTGTATTTTTAGTGCCTTTTCTTTTTTTACCTTTGTTAACAGTATTGGTCGTTGCTATATAGAGTTGTGTAACATTAAAATGGGCTAAACGAATTTGTTTAGCTTATTTTTATGAAAGACTTTAAGAGTAATTAAAAATAATCGGTTTGGACTATTATTCTAATTATTCATATTTTTTTACTTGGTATTATTGATTTGTAGAAAATTTCCATGTATCATATGTTTTATTGTAAGAATATTGGGACTTTTATTTTTATAAAGGAGAGTAATTGAATGGGGAAAGTATATATTGTAGGTGCAGGTCCTGGTGATGTGGATTTAATTACCGTAAAAGGCTTGCGTTGTATACAAGAAGCAGACGTAATTTTATATGATCGATTAATTAACAATGACTTGCTTTCTTACGCAAAGCGCGGGGCACAGCTAATCTTTTGCGGCAAATTGCCGAACCGTCATGCAATGATTCAGGAAAATATCAACCTTTCTTTAGTGCACCATGCTTTGAAAGGTAAAACGGTGACCCGATTAAAAGGCGGCGATCCATTTGTTTTTGGACGTGGTGCTGAAGAAGCGGAAGTTTTAGCGGAAAACGGCATACCTTTTGAAATCGTGCCGGGCATTACATCTGGCATTGCGGCACCCGCCTATGCAGGTATCCCGGTTACGCATCGTGAATTGGGCTCCAGTTTTGCGATTGTCACAGGACATATGCGTGAAGGAAAGGACGATTCCATACAATGGGAGAGTTTGGCAAAGGGAATTGATACACTTGCCATCTATATGGGAGTAGGTAATTTACCTTATATTTGCCGGCAACTTTTAACGTATGGACGTGACGCATCAACACCCGTTGCATTAGTACATATGGGAACTTTCAAACAACAGCAGACGATAACAGGCACTCTTGGGACGATCGTTGATATTGCCAGAGCAAACGATGTAAAAAACCCAAGCATCATTATTGTGGGGGAAGTCGTCGCATTACGCGAAAAAATAGCATGGTATGAGCAGACAGTACAACAGGATAAAAGATTGAAGGAAAAAATTGTGTAAGGCAGGTGACTGGGATGAAGGCAATTTTATATGTCGGGCACGGCACACGTTTGCATAAGGGGGTTGAAGAAGCGGTACAGTTTCTTGATAAAACAAAATCGTATGTAGACGTCGAAATTCAGGAAACCGCCTTCTTGGAACTGGTCGAGCCGAATATTGTTGAAGGCATTGCAAACTGTGTCAATCAAGGTGCAACACATATTTCCGTTGTCCCGATTTTATTATTAACGGCCCAGCATGCCAATGAAGATATACCTGCCGAAATAAAGATCGCAAAAGAACGTTTTCCTCATGTGAATTTTACAATCGGGCGCACTTTTGGAATTCATTCAGCTTTAATTGAAACAGTCTATGAAAGAATTGTTGAACAGCAGGTGCCGATTAATGCAGACGCAGAAGTATTATTGATCGGCAGAGGTAGCAGCGACAATGCCGTAGTAAAAGATATGGCGATAATCAGTGAACAGCTAAAGGTGACTTACGGCTTCCGGGAAGTGAAATCCTGTTTTTTATATGGTGCAGGTCCTTCTTTTGAACAGACATTGGTTGAACTGAAAACCAAGCACACAAAGCAAGTTTTTATTGTACCTTATTTATTGTTTTCAGGACTTTTAAGTGTAGGAATCGAAAAGAAAATACTGTCGCTTGACTTTGATCCATCTTCCGTTATTTTATGCAGCCATTTAGGCTATAACGAAAAAGTACGGAATGTTTTGCTGGAAAGAGTGCAAGAGGTTATCTGAAAATTAGGAGGCATGTAATAATGACGAAATCAAATGAACTTACCCAAACGATCGAGAAAATTAAAGATACGGTTGCATCCGTCAAATACGGAACAGTGACTTTAGTTATTCAGGACGGTCATGTTGTACAAATTGAAAAAAACGAAAAAATAAGATTGAAATAAAACAAGATTCGCGAGGTGGAAGTTTTGACGTTAAATCTGCATAATAGCCCATTTTCCGAGGCACAGACAAAATTAATCAATGAGCTTTATCCGACATTAACGGACTATCAAAGAGTTTGGTTAAACGGTTATTTAAGCGCCATACAAACAATTGAAGATTCCAGTCAGCCGCTTGAAGTAACGGTTACTGAACAAGGGCAAACCGTTGCAGTACTGGAGGCGGTCAAACAGGAGGCAACCATTTTATACGGTTCACAGACTGGCAATGCACAAAGTGTTGCAAATAAATTGAAAACGGCTCTGGAATCACAGGGGATTGAGGTCGCCCTGTCAGCAATGTCCGATTTTAAAGTGAATAATCTGAAGAAACAGAAAAATATTTTCATTATTACAAGCACGCATGGTGAAGGTGATCCACCGGATAATGCGATTTCCTTCCATAGCTTCCTCTATGGAAAACGTGCACCGAAACTGGAGGATGTATCGTTCTCTGTATTATCGTTAGGCGATAGCTCGTATGAATTTTTCTGTAAAACAGGAATTGATTTTGATGAACAATTAGAAAAACTGGGCGGTAATCGGCTGGTACCTCGCATTGACTGTGATTTGGATTATGACGATCTTGCATCCGAGTGGATCGGGAACGTCGCGGAAGCACTGGCACAAAATACGCCGGACAAACTGCCGGAATTACAAAAGTCTCCGGTTACGGTAAGGACATCTGAAGAATCCGTATACGATAAAAATAATCCCTTTTATGCGGAAGTTCTGGAAAGCATCAACTTAAATGGCCGTGGATCGAATAAGCAAACGCAGCATTTGGAGCTTTCATTGGAAGGGTCCGGTTTGACTTATGAACCAGGTGACAGTGTCGGCATCCTTCCGGAAAACGATGCAAACTTAGTAACCGCATTACTATTATCACTTGGCTTTGAAGGCTCGGAAATAGTATCTGTGAAAGACCAGTCTAAAACATTAAGTGAAGCACTCACTTTCCATTTTGAAATTACCGTTTTGACCAAACCATTACTACAAAAGCTGGCTGCCTTTTCAACGAATGAAAAGTTGGAGAAGTTGCTGGAAGATGATGTGAAATTGAAACAATATATTTATGGACGCGACTTGCTGGATGTTGTGCAAACTTTTGGTCCTTTCAACTGGACTGCCCAGCAATTTGTTGATCAGCTTCGTAAAAATCCGGTGCGCCTCTATTCGATTGCAAGCAGCCAAAAGGCAAATGAAGAAGAAGTGCATTTAACAATCGGTAAAGTTTTCTATGAAGTAGATGAACGTGAACGTCTAGGAGTTGTGTCGGGGCAAGTGGCAGAGCGAATTGAAATCGGGGATAAGGTTCCGGTTTATATTCATAAAAACCCGAATTTCCGTCTGCCTGAAGATACAACAACACCAATTATTATGATAGGTGCCGGTACAGGCATTGCGCCGTACCGTTCATTTTTGGAAGAACGTGCGGAGGAAGGAATCAAAAGCAGTGCATGGCTGTTTTTCGGTGACCAGCATTTTGTTACAGATTTCCTGTATCAGACTGAACTTCAGCGCTGGCTGAAAGATGGGACATTGACGAATTTATGTGTAGCCTTCTCTCGCGATACAGAACAGAAAGTATATGTACAGCATCGATTGCTTGAAAATGCAGCAGAAGTATATAGATGGATCAATGATGGTGCGGTCATCTACGTATGTGGTGATGAGAAATATATGGCACATGATGTGGATCAGACATTGCGCCGAATTGTTGCGGAACAGGGCGGCAAAACAGATGAAGAAGTTTCAATATATTTTAATGAGCTGAAAAGCCAAAAACGTTATCAGCGAGACGTATATTAAACCATTTAGCAGTTTTTGACCGTTAATTTTAACAGAGATAGGAGATAGGCAGATGAGTCAGAAAATCGTACTTCCCCCACAGCCGGGTAAACCGAATGATGTCGAGCGTATTAAAGACGAAAGTAATTATTTGCGTGGGACTTTAGAGAAAACAATGCAGTATCCAATCAGTTCGGGAATTCCGGATGATGATAATCGTCTCATGAAATTTCATGGGAGCTATTTGCAGGATGATCGTGATCTGCGTACAGAACGTGAACGGCAAAAGCTGGAGCCAGCCTACCAATTTATGGCTCGTGTCCGAACACCAGGAGGCGCGGCAACACCGGAACAGTGGCTTGTAATGGATGAGATGGCCGAAAAGTACGGGAATGGGTCGCTGAAGTTAACGACTCGTCAGGCATTCCAGGTGCATGGCATTTTAAAATGGAATGTCAAAAAGTATATGTCGGAAATCCATGAAGCACTTCTTGACTGTATCGCAGCATGCGGTGACGTAAACCGGAATGTGATGTGTAATGTTAACCCGAATCAATCGGCATTTCATGAAGAAGTTTATAATTGGTCCGCAAGGTTAAGTGAGCATTTACTGCCACGTACTCGTGCATACCATGAACTATGGCTCGATGGGGAAAAAGTTTACGATGGAACACAGGAAACAGAAATAGAGCCGATTTACGGTGCCCTGTATTTACCACGTAAATTTAAAATCGGTATTGCTGTTCCACCGAGCAATGATATTGACGTATTTTCACAGGATATTGGTTTTATTGCCATTATCGAAAATGACGAGCTGCTGGGCTTCAATGTCGCGGTAGGCGGAGGGATGGGTATGACACATGGTGATAAAGAAACATACCCGCAATTAGGACGTTTAATCGGTTATATCCCAAAAGAACGTCTGCTTGAAACAGCCGAAAAAATTTTAACAATCCAGCGCGACTACGGAAATCGGGCGGAACGTAAAAAAGCCCGCTTTAAATATACGGTGGATACAAAAGGTTTGGATTTTATTAAACAAGAACTGCATCACCGTTTAGGGTGGGAGCTAGAAGTAGTAAGACCATACACATTCAATCGTACAGGAGATGAGTACGGCTGGATAAAAGGCAAAAATGGAAAGTGGCATTTTACATTGTTTATCCAAAACGGGCGTATTAAAGATTTTGAGGATTATCAGTTAAAAACAGGCTTGCGTGAAATTGCGAAAGTGCATACAGGGGTTTTCCGATTAACACCAAACCAGAATCTTTTAATCGCTGATGTAACCCCACAGAAAAAGACAGTCATTGATAAGTTGTTAAATACCTACAACATTACGGACGGTGCACATTACTCAGCACTGCGCCGCAATTCAATTGCATGTGTCTCTTTACCGACATGCGGCTTGGCAATGGCAGAGGCGGAGCGCTATTTGCCTTCATTGATTACAAAAATTGATGAGATATTGGCGGATAACGGACTGCGTGAAACCGAGATCGGAATCCGCATGTCAGGATGTCCGAACGGCTGTTCACGGGCAGCAATGGGCGAAATCGGCTTTATCGGAAAAGGACCGGGAAAATATAATTTGTACTTGGGCGGCGACTTTAAAGGGCAGCGCCTAAACAAAATCTACAAAGAAAATATCGGTGAAGAAGAAATTTTAAGTATCCTTGCACCAATTTTTTCTGAGTATGCAAAAGAACGTATCGAAGGCGAACATTTCGGTGATTTCACGATTCGTAAAGGTTATGTAGATGCAGTAACGGATGGCCGACAATTCCATGTACTAAGCGAAGTGCGAAGCTGACGATGTTTCCGATGATGGTCAATATACGGGATAAAAAAGTGGCTGTAATAGGAGGCGGAAAAATTGCGGCTAAGCGGATCAAGTCGTTATTACGCTTCCAACCGGATATTACAGTCGTAAGTCCAGTGCTTAACGAACGTTTGCAGGCCCTTGTAGATGATGGTGGAATCAAGTATATTGAAAGATCTTTTCAAACTAGTGATGTGCAAGGCGCACTTTTTGTCATCGCCGCTACAGATGATGCAGCGGTAAATCAACTGGTTAAAGAAAGCTGCCACCCGCACCAGCTCCTTAATATTGTCGATGATCCGGCAAATAGTTCGTTTCATTTTCCGGCAATGTACGAGAAAAATGAAATTACGATTGCGGTGACAACGAGTGGTATTAGTCCGATGCTCGCCAAAAATCTGCGGGACGACTTCGCAGCCATTGTTGACGGGATTGACCCGGAATACTTATCATTTTTAAAGGAAGTCCGGCAACTGGTGAAAGGTGGTCAATTTTCAAAAGAACAAAAGCGTACTCTGTTAAAGGAATGCTTGGACGAATATTATCAATCCAATTCTATTCAACGAACAATTTTTATAGAAAAGTTATTAGAATTACCTTATTATCCTGAAATAAGATAAATTAGGGAGCAGTTACAAATGACTGCTCCTTTTTTTATTTCCTTATTTATGTAAAATAGGCAAAGTGGAAGAAAATGAATTATGGATAACGACATATTTATATATGTTAATATTGATTTGAGATAATTAACTGTTACTATAAAAACTTTCAATGTTTATATAATCTATAACTTCAAACGGATATTCTAGAATGGGGGTAATTTCATGGTGTTACCAATGCAGGAATTAAAGATGTATCAAAATTTTAATAAACTCGCCAGTGATGTATTAGAACTAGCTAAAGAAATTATGCCCGACAAACTGATTTATTTAAGTTCATTTACGGAAAATGAGCAAGTTATTCTTAAACTTTCAAATGAAGATTCACATATTTTATTGGCTGAAGGAATGGCAATAACACTTAATCAAACGGCATGTAATCAAATTGATTTCGAAAAAAATCAACCGTTAATATTCGAGGATATAAGTAAAGAAACGGATTTTGAAGAGCTGAAAAAAATAAGCGAAAAAATTAATATTAACTCCTATCTGGGTATCCCGATTTCCCTGGAAAATGGCGAAAAATTTGGCACATTGTGTGTTGTACATCATCATGCTGCTCACTTTGATACAAAAAGCATCAGGTTACTTCAAAAAGTAGCGAAGATGTTTTCATATTATTTAATGCTGGAAAAACTGGCCTATAAAGATTCTTTGACGGGACTATACAACAGGCAATTCCTTTTCGCATTTTTCAAGGAATATTCAGAATTAGGAGGGACTTTATTCTTTCTTGATTTGGATGGGTTTAAAAAGATAAATGATCTGCATGGTCATGACGCAGGGGATCAAATTCTAAAAAGAGTATCATCAAGAATTGAAAAATTTATTAAAGATCAGGAAAATGTATTTGCAGCGAGGTTGGGGGGAGATGAGTTTATTATAAATTTACCATATATCTCTTCTAGGGAAGAAATTGCCAAGCAGGCTGAAATACTTCTTGAGTATCTCAATACATGGGATAACGAATACCAACTTTCCGCAAGTCTTGGCATAGTCCAGTATGCGGCAGAAAATACTTCCAGTCTGAAAACACTCCTAAAACAAGCGGACAAAGCTTTATATCAGGCAAAAATGGCGGGTAAGAATACTTATAAATTTTTTTGACTTAATGTTTTTTGAAACTATCCTTAATTCACCATAGCATTAAACAACTCCACGTAATAAAGTGCATAGTATAACAGAAACCGGCTATAAGAAAGGTGGAAGGTCTTGCATCACCCACAAATGATGTTTCAACCAGTCCCTATCACACGGGAAATGACCGTTACAGGGAATGGTGAAATTGTTGCTCAGCCTGATTATGCGCAAGTACAAATCGAAGTTCGGACGCAAGGAGAAAATGTCAGTACGATTCAGCGGGAAAATGCGGTCATTATGAATCGTGTACTGGACTCACTAATGGCTTTAAAGATTCCAAAAGAATCGATTCAGACAGCTGCTTACAATATCTTTCCAACCTATGATTTCATAGATGGAAAACAGGTGCTAAGGGGCTACGAAGTACAGAACGCCATAGCAGTGAAAATAGCCGATATTGGTCAAGTAGGGACGGTAATTGATACGGCAATTCAAAATGGAGCAAACCATGTATCCGCTATCGAGTTTAAAATAGCGGATACAGATGTTTACTACCGGCAGGCCCTTCAGTTTGCACTGATCGATGCCGTAGGGAAAGCAACAGCTATGGCTAAAACGATGCGCGTCACATTACACACAGTGCCGGTGGAAATAATCGAAGAGCAAACGATTGCTCCGATTCCGTACAAGGCGATGCAGTTAAGCAGCCGACAGGTAGTGACGCCGATAGAACCTGGAACAATGACAGTAAGCGCATCTGTTCGTGTAAAGTTTAGTTATTAGAAGAATTATATTTCACTCTATAATACTTTAACCGCCCAGAAAAATAGCGGTTAAAGTATTTTTTGTTGCGACGACTTTCATCATGAATTCTCTTCTTTTTATATTCAAGCATGTTTTCTACATGCCTGTACATAAAGTATCTATGATAAATAGAAATATAAAGAAGGTGCGAATTGAAAAAGAGTATTCAAATTGCAGGGGCGTTTGTCAGTTTAGTTGTCGGTGCAGGTTTTGCTTCAGGCCAGGAGATTATGCAGTACTTTACTAGTTTTGGGTTAATGAGTGTGTTTGGATGTATTGTAGCAACGATTATTTTTACGATGTTGGGGATGACACTTGCACAGATTGGTTCGGATTTGCAGACAACTTCCCATAAGGAAGGGATTCATTTTATTGGTGGACGCTTTTTTGGTACGGTACTGGATCAGCTGATTTCCTTTGTGCTGTTCGGGGTTGCGGTTGTTATGCTGGCTGGGGCAGGCTCTACATTCAATCAAATGTACAGTGTTAATGCATCGGTGGGCAGCTTGTTAATGGCGCTGCTCGTTGTAGTAACACTGATGCTTAATGTGGAAAGTATCATTAAAATGCTGGCGGCGCTCATGCCTTATTTACTTGGTATCATTTTTATCCTTTTAATTTATTCATTGTTTACGATGAATTATCCAATAAGTGAACTGAATGCAATCGCAAAAAGTCAGCCTTCTGCAACCCCGCACTGGTTTTCTGGTGCTGTCATATATGTTTCGTACAATATTGCGGGAGGTGCGGCAATGCTTATTGTAATGGGGGGCACGGCTACAGATAGAAAGGTTGCAAGAAGAGGCGGTGCTTTAGGAGGCATTATTCTAGGTTTGCTTATATTGCTCATTAATATTGCCCTATTTGTCAAAATGGATATTGTGGCAGGTGTGGAGATGCCGACACTGGAACTGGCAAAACAAATTCATCCTGCTGTAGGAATCATTATGTCCTTCGTGCTGCTGGCAATGATTTACAGTACCGCTGTAGGAACTCTTTATATACTGGCTGTACGAATCGTAAAACCGGATCGTTTTGCATTTAAGGTCACGGTCAATCTGTTATGTATCGTTGGTTTTGCGATTAGTTTAGTCGGCTTTACAACATTGATTAGTAGGTTGTATGTCGTAATGGGATATTTAGGTATAGGGCTAATACTTTGTATTTTAATTTCAGCATTATTTAAATCGAGTAATCGGAAGGTAAGTTGAAACTCCCTTAAGAGCCGCAAGATTGCCAGATAGACCTTAAGTTAATTTCTGGGGCTAACAATACCAAGATGTCGAAGTGAGTTCTGAATTTGCCGTTAAGTAATTCAAGGGTAAGAACTTACTTTGATTTCCTTGGAAAACGAAAGGACATAGGTTATAAATTTTTTCAAAATGAAGATACATAAATGATAGTGTTTACTTATATAAAATTTAATACTTAGTATAAACTCCCTCTTTTGTCGAATCCGTATTGACCTGAATAATTAAGGTTATATAGTATTGAGATGAAATGGAGGTTTTCACGCATGCTAAAAAAACTATCCGAACAAGATTTCTCAGTATTACGGGGACCGCTGGAGTCTGGTAGACAAAGTCCGAATTCATTGACATCGGTGCTTGTTTTAGGCATTTTCCTGCAAGCACTGTGTTTCTATCTGACTTATAATATTGCAGGTAAATACACAATCTATCCAAAATACGAAAACATTAAAACAATTCATATGTGGTTTACAGGGATCATTATTTTATTGTCTCTTCTATTCGCTATTCCTTTCGTTTTTAAAAAGATGGAGAAGCTTCAGTACTTCCTGTCGATTATCATGACACAAAATTTTTCCGTATTTTTCTTCCTGTCCCCGTTATTTCTTTTAGGGGAACAGGACGGTGCAACAGTTGAATCTCTACTAAATTTAACTTGGATTACACTTTCCATTGCAGGCGTATTGTTTATAGCTACATGGATCCGCTTTTATTTACTTCTTAAAAAAGGGCATTACCGAGCAGGGTCAAGGAGCGAAGAAATGCGTGGTAAATTTGAAACGAAATCCTATATTCCGATTGTAATCATCGGCAGTACGGCCCTTGTTTTTCTTATTCAATTTGTTGTGAAATTCGGTTCGTCCGATTTATATGAAACAATCACGCTCGTCTTTTTGCCTTTTGGCATATTTTATACACTCATCTTTGTATTGCCGGAGCAGCTTGTCATACTGTATTGCAAAATAAGATTTAAAAGCTTCAATTTTGATATAAACGGTTATCTGAACACGGAAAGTGCAGTCAAAAATAATAGAAAAGTAAAACAAAGTTAGGGGGACATGGTCGTATGAGGTTTACAAGTATAGAGAATTAGGGGTGTTTATGTGAAGGTATTTGAGGATTACTTTTCAGAATTACAAACAGATATGGTGGCTATTTGTTTAGAGTACGTCGATAATAGTTGTTGGGAAGGGTACGGGTGAAGTTCGGTATGATGATGCCGACCTGCCCACATTGTAACTTTATTACTGAAGGATTTGAGTATAGTTCAGAGGTGAAAAAAAGTGGAAAATAAAAAGGATATACTAAGTAAAGAATATGTATTAATTCATGGTATAGATTTTGATGAGGAATTATGGTTTACCTCATACAGCGACGAAGTACTAGACAATCCAGAAGATGAAAGAGGAAAGCCATTTACAGGTTTAGCTTACGAATTATTTGATAATGGGAATATTGCGTATTATTGTTATTGTAAAAATGGTTTTAAAGAAGGAGATTATATAAAATTTTACAATAATGGAAAAGTAAAATCTGCAGATTACATGGTAAAAGGACAAACGAGATGTATAAGAAAAATTTGGTATGAAAGCGAAGAACTCAAATTTGTAGGAGAGTATAAGTTTGGCATTTGTTTAAAATATACTGAATGGGATAAGCAAGGAAACATAATTGGCATAAAAGATACCCCGACAAAAGATGAAGTTGAACTAATAGCTCGACTATCTGAAGGTAATGAAGTTGAATAAGTTTGATGAAAATATATTAATCGAGGAATTTTCAAATATTCAAAGTGAATTATTACCTGGAGTTAAATTGGTAAATGATTTCAAAATAGAAAATTTGGTTCGAAAACGTAGAGTAAGAAAAATAATAAAACGGAGTTGAAACATATGTTATTGGAACCTAAAGCACTTGAGAATATTATTGTAGGTGTATTAATTGATAATCATTTCAAATGGTATGTTTCACAGAAAGATTTGTGGTTTTTAGATAGAAAAAAACTAGAAGAGGCATATAGAAAGAAACTTAAAGAAGTGGGACTTGGAAATATGGGTTCTTTTATCGAAGAAGATGATGAAAGGAAAGGCATAGATATATTAGATGAGGATTCATATGCAGAATTTGCGCCAAGAATGGCAAAGTATGCTGTTTCAGCAAAAGAATTAAGAGAAAGGCTTAAATTAAATTTACTTACTGAAACAAAAGAGGACACTTTTTATAGTTTTATGCCTTCGTTATACGTAAATTTCGATAAAAGAAAACTCTACTCACTTTATTCAGAACCAGCTTCCTACGAGGACTTTGTACCGGAAAATTGGACAGGAGTCTACGAAGACTTTTTAACATACATAGATAGAGCAGAAAAGTACTGGTATGATGAAAATGAAATTGATCTATTAAATTTGGAGGGAAGCAGTAGCAATTGACTGCTTCTTTTTTGTGCTCTTATTTTCTACTATAGAAATAAGATAATCTCGAAATATTTGGGGATAACGAAAGCTATGGAAGATCCTGAATTAGTCATTTCTCGAACCGTGTTAAATATTCCCCCGCATTCATATACTTTCCTATTGAAGATTTTATTGAGGGAGGAGCTTTGTGGAAATTTTCGTAAGGCCGGGTGATTCCTTTTGGTATTACAGCCAGGTTTTTAATGTTCCTTTTCAGCTGATACTTGACTCAAACCGGAATTTGAATGCACAGGCACTAATGCCCAACCAACCCGTTCAGATTCCCGGTTATGTGACAAGTCCATATACGGTTCAACGTGGAGATACGATTTGGTCGATAGCACAAAGAATTAATATGCCGATGGAGGCGCTTTTTCTGCTCAATCCTGTACTCAGTCCATACGTACTTCAAGTCGGTCTACGGCTGCTGTTGCCTGTCCGTGTAACATGGAGAGTTGTGAATGGTGAACAGGATTATGATTACAGGACGATGGTGCAGGATATTCGGTCATTGCAGGCAATCTATCCGTTTATCGTTAATGACCCGATCGGCAATTCTGTATTAGATAAAGAAATTCCGGGGCTCACGATGGGGAACGGGCAGAAACGTGTGCATTTTAATGCTTCTTTTCATGCCAATGAGTGGATTACGACACCGGTTGTCATGACGTTTCTTAATGACTATCTCCTGTCGCTTACGAACAATGGTGCAATACGAGGGCTTTATACATTGCCATTGTACAATCAAACCAATTTAAATATTGTACCTATGGTAAATCCGGACGGAGTGGATTTAGTGCTGAATGGACCTCCGGAGGATGAAAGTATCCGCAACAAGCTTATCGGGTGGAATGGCGGCAGTACAGATTTCTCAGCGTGGAAAGCGAATATTAATGGGGTTGATCTGAACGACCAGTTCCCCGCTGAATGGGAACGGGAAAGAGAAAGAAATCCGCAAACGCCTGGGCCGCGGGACTATGGTGGGGAAAGTCCGCTATCCGAACCGGAATCCATCGCAATGGCCGGACTGACAGTTGAACGGGATTTTGCGCGCGTCTTGGCTTTCCATACACAAGGGCAAGTTATTTATTGGGGATTCATGGGATTGGAACCTCCTGAAACAGAACAGCTTGTCAATGTATTTGCAAGGGTAAGCGGATATAAGCCGGTGCAGACAATTGAAAGCTATGCGGGGTATAAAGACTGGTTTATTCAGGATTGGCGCCGCCCAGGTTTTACAGTCGAACTGGGACTAGGAACGAACCCATTGCCAATCAGCCAGTTTGGTGAAATTTACGAAGAAGCTTTAGGAATTTTTTTAAGTGCACTTTATATGTAAAGAAAGTCCCCCGTTACGTCCATAGATGTAACGGGGGAACTTTTATGAATCCTTCAAGCTTTCATCAATTTCCAGGATGCTTTGCTTTAGCTCGTCTAGTTTGGATATATTTTGCTCGACAATATCCAAATGCTCCTGTCTTTGCAATGCATTGGCAAGCGCATTTTCGGTACGCTCCATTGAATTGAATGCATGTTCAACGGCAAACTCTTCCGGGTGGGACATTGCCTGTTTTACTGCACGTTCTGTTCGTTCAACGGAGTTGGATAATAAAGTAATCGGGTGATTTTGTTTCCAGCTAGGTGTACCTGAACTTTTTTTAGCCATTGTTCCTCATCCTTTCCAAAGAAAATTGACTGATTCACACTTTTAGTATTGGTGGATGCAATGATTCCATACGCGGAAGAAATTCGAAATTGTTAGGAGTGGCACCATCATTTTTTATATTTACAGGGAATAACTGTAGCGAAAACAGCCATACTAATATTGATTCACTTTTGAACATAGGGAGGCGGAACGAATGGATAAGAAGGGTTTCACAGATCCAAAATCTAAGAAGATCCACCATAACTGGACGAGCGATAAGCATCAAAAATCTCAAATCAAAGGGGAAACAGAGGTAACTTTGAACAACCAGATTTTGAGAATTAATGCGAAAGCGAGACAGTTCTAACCTTTGTCTTGAAGTAAATCAGGCCTTCATTACAGTACATACTGTGATGAAGGCCATTTTCATATTAATACATTTTTCGTTTTCCTTTTTGAGCTTGCTGATGGAGCTCCGTCAGCTCATTTGCAATTTCTTCCCTTACTTTGTTAGGTGCAATTTTCATGTTTTTCGGTGTTTGCGGTAATGATTGTTTATTCGTTCCTTTACTCTTACTATCATCTCTGCCCATTTGTATGCTCCTTTCAATTTTGATTCCTTCTTAATATGGCTTTCCGGCAATTTTTCATTACAAAAATTGAGTCCGCCTGAAAAAAGCATAAAACATCCTCAGCTGTGCACATTAAGGCAGTAGGAGGTGATGAAATATGAGCAAAAACAGCAAAGAGACGATGAATACACGCACACATAATCCTTTTTCAACTTATAAAGAATTACACCGGAATACAACAAGTCACAATCGGAATCCGGAAGATAATACAGCGGAATTTGCGGAAGAATTCGATTCGAAATTAAAAAATAAAAATAATAAAACAAACCACGATAAAAATCAGCAGTCAAATAAAAAATAGCTGATAAAGTAATGATAAAAGCCTTGTCACATAATTTGTGCAAGGCTTTTCTTATAGATTGGAGCAATAAATACAGTTAGCCCTGATAAACACTGTCACATGTACCGCCTATCGGTTCATAAAAGCAATGCTGTTTAAATTGACCTGTAAAAGGCTGATCGTACCATGTTGGAGGACAAGGACCATATGGGTTGAAATACCAAAGTGCATATTTCGCTGGATGTTGTCTCCAATAGTCCAGCACCTGTTTAGCTAATCTTCTTTCTGTCTCTCTGGCCCTTTGATAAAACATATTCCCTTTTTGAACCGCCTCAAAAGAATAGTTATTCCCCTGTACCTGGAAAATAACCTGCTCAATCGTTCTCACATCATTAAAATCCAGGCATGTGGCGATAGCTCGGTTTACAATTACATTTCCCACGTACAGCATCCCCTGTTTTCCTTCGCCTTCCGCCTCGGCCCGCATCATTCGAGCGATTAAATCAATGTCGGCATCCCGGTATTTTACTCTTGGCATTTTTTCACCTCACAACTATAGTATGAAACAGTTAACCCGGTTGCGCATATGAATAAATGAAAACGGTTAAAAATTGTATCTTGTTATTACTTATGTATTTCTAACTTATCTTTCCGCATTAATAAGGGATATAGTTCATAAATTAGTACATAGAAAAAGGAGGGCGGACAATTCAAATTCATGTTGTACAACCGGGTGAAACATTGTGGGCCATCGCACAGGCTTATGGAACAACGGTGCAAAGTATAGTGGAAGCCAACCAAATTCCGGAGCCGGCTCGGTTAGTGATCGGGCAAGCATTGGTCGTTCCACTGAAAGGGCAATATTATATTGTACAGCCGGGGGATAGTTTATGGTCTATTGGTCAACGTTTTCAAGTAAATTATACAACGCTCGCGCAAGCAAATGGGTTGAGTCCGGATGCATTGCTGATGATTGGCACCTCATTGTATATACCGGAAGCATCCAAAAGATCCGCAGAAATTTTGGCATATGTAGAACCAAGAGGAAATGAAATAAACGAAATGCTGCTGGATCAGGTTCGCGAGGCAAATCCTTACTTAACGTACTTAGCTGTATTCAGTTATGAGGTGAGCCGGGATGGTTCATTAAAAGCACCGACCATTAATCCTTTACCGGAGATTGCTGAACAAGAGAAAACAAGTATAGCAATGGCGATTACTAATCTCGAAGATTATCAGTTTAGCGCTGAACTTGCACGGGATATTTTCCAAAGTGTCGCGGTCCAAAATTTACTGCTGGACAATATCATAGCAGAAGCAAAACGTATCGGGAATATCTCGGATATCCATTTTGATTTTGAACGTATATCACGTGACCAGCGGGAAGCTTATAATAATTTTCTTCGAAGAGCTGTCGAGCGTTTGCATGCGGAAGGTTATACGGTTTCTACCGCATTGGCTCCCAAAACGAGAGCTGATCAGCCAGGGGAATGGTTTATGGGGCATGACTATAAGGCACATGGCGAAATAGTGGATTTTGTTATGCTCATGACATATGAATGGGGATATTCTGCGGGACCTCCAATGGCCGTTTCTCCGCTGCCGCAAGTCGAGCAAGTAGTACAATATGCTTTAACAGAAATTCCTGCAAGTAAAATTTTACTGGGGCAAAATTTATATGGCTATGATTGGACATTACCGTTTGTCCAAGGAGGCGATTATGCAGAAGCAATAAGCCCTCAACGTGCAATTGAAGTGGCAAAACGCTACAATGCGGCTATCCAATTTGACTATACTGCACAGGCCCCATACTTTAATTACTATGATGAGCAGGGCCGTTCACATATTGTCTGGTTTGAGGACGCACGTTCCATCCAGGCAAAGTTTGATTTAGTAAAGCGCTTGAATTTGCGCGGTGTCGGCTATTGGAAATTAGGATTGCCATTCCCGCAAAACTGGCAACTCATCGGAGCTAATTTTAATGTGGTGAAAAAATAGAACAGTCCACTGAAACCTCCTTATTGTTTGGCATATAACTTGCATCAGTAAAGTACATCGTCATCGATGGAAGAGAACATGTTGAAAACGTTAGTATAGACCAGATGTATAAGGAGGAAAAGTGATGTTTAAAAAAGTATTAGTCGCCAATAGAGGAGAAATCGCAAGACGAGTCATGCGTACTTGCCATCGATTAGGTATTGACACGGTGGCGATCTATTCAGATGCAGATGAATCAAGTTTACATGCGATGGATGCAACCGAAAAATATCGAGTCGGTAAGGCGCCGGTTGCAGAAAGTTATTTAAATTATAAGGAAATCATTAAAATAGCATTAGAAGCTAATGCGGATGCTATTCACCCGGGCTATGGACTGTTATCGGAAAATGCGACTTTTGCAAAAGAGGTAGAAAAAGCCGGTTTAATATTTATCGGACCTAAAGCAGAAGTTATTGCATCGATGGGAAGCAAGCTGGAAGCACGAAAAATGATGGAACAGGCAGGCGTACCCATTGTCCAGGGTGTCAATAATCCAATAGCAGATGCAAAAGAAGCGGTACAAATCGCCACCCGTCTTGGCTACCCGGTCATGTTAAAGGCTTCCGCGGGCGGAGGCGGTATCGGTATGCAGCTTGTTCATAATGATGGGGAGTTACAGAAAGCATTTGATGGGAATCAACGACGTGCAAAGAGTTTCTTTGGGGACGGGACAATGTTTATCGAGAAATTTATCGATGAACCGCATCATGTGGAAGTACAAATACTAGCAGATGAACATGGTCAAATTATCCCTGTATTTGAACGTGAGTGTTCGATTCAACGACGAAATCAAAAAGTCGTGGAAGAAGCTCCTTCACCATTTATTTCAGAAGAGACAAGAACAAAAATGCTAGATGCCGCAGTGGATGCGGCAGCTGCAATCGGCTATACAAATGCGGGTACCATTGAATTTTTAGTAGATAAAAATGAGGATTTTTATTTTTTGGAAATGAATACGCGCCTACAAGTTGAACATCCGGTCACAGAGCAAATTACAGGCCTGGATTTAGTGGAATGGCAGTTGAAAATTGCGAATGGCGAAAAACTTAACTTCACACGTCAGGATTTGCGAAGAAATGGGCATGCCATCGAAGTACGTATTTATGCGGAAGATCCCATCACATTTTTCCCTTCGCCAGGTAAAATCACCAATTTGGTACTGCCGGAAGGAGAAGGGATTCGCCATGAAATTGCCGTCGAATCGGGTCATGAAGTTACACCGTATTATGATCCGATGATCGCAAAACTTATCATAACGGGAATTGACCGTCCCGAAGCTTGTGCAAGGCTAGAGGAAGCGTTGAAAAATTATGTTGTAGAAGGCATACAGACAAATATTTCGATGCTGTTAAATATTATTTCAAATGAACAATTTAAAAAAGGAAATACAAATACAAAATTTGTAGAGCAGTATTATATGCCGAATGTTATGGTCAATAAATAATAACTGTAGTGTAAACTTTCCAATTTAAGTTGCTACGCAGTTTGAACAATGGTTTACACCATTTTGTATAGTTTCATTTACACATTTGAATCTGATGCTTGTTTTTAATTAAACATAATAAGAATAAATAGATCAAAATATATGCTGAGGCTGGGACATAACCCAAAAATGCTATTTTTCTCTGAGAGAAAAATAGCATTTTTTTGCTGAGCGTTAAAATTGATTTACATTCCGGGACGCTTTCCGCGGGCGTGGCCTGAGCCTGTAGTCTCAGGCGTCACGCTATTCCCGCAGGAGTCGCCCTGCATTCCAATCAATTTTGCAAAATATCCGTTTCTTAATAAAGGTTTTCCTGTTATTTAACGGTCATTCTACTTATGTCCCGGCCTCTCCTCTTTTTGCTGTTGGCATCGTTATTGCATAAAGAAAAGTATAGTCTGGCGAAAGACTAAATATATATAAAGAGGTGTTCCATTTGAATGAAGTTCTATTAGAAATTCAAGATCATGTGGCCATTATTACATTAAATAGTCCTCAAACTGGGAATGCAGTCGGATTGCAAAGTGCAATGGAAATGTTTGATATTGCGGTTCATTGTTCGGAAAATCCCAAAATTCGAGCAGTGGTGTTAACGGGATGCGGGTCCGTATTTTCGGTAGGTGGGAACCTTAAAACCTTTGCTGAAGATAAGGATTTAGGTGAGCTTATCAAAAAAGTAACAGGTTATTTCCATCAGGCAATCTCATTATTTAAAAGGATGAATAAACCGTTAATTGCAGCAGTAAACGGAACGGCAGCAGGTGGGGGCATGAGTATGGCACTGTCCTGCGATTTAATCTATGCGTCCGAAAATGCACGTTTTGTGATGGCCTACAATAAAATCGGCTTCAATCCGGATGGAGGTGGTTCGTATTTCCTCCCGCGAATTGTTGGGGTGCGCCGTGCATTTGAATTGTTGTATACAAATCGCCAATTATCAGCGGCAGAAGCAAAAGAATGGGGGATTGTCAACGATGTTATGCCCCAGGATGAATTGCTGCCGTATGTCATTGACCTGGCAAAGCAGATGGCTAAAGGTCCAATGGAGGCATATGGAGAGACTAAGAAACTGATTTACCATTCTTTCCAGGAAAGTCTGGAAACACAAATGTCATTAGAATCAAATGCATTGGCTGTACGTGCAACAAGTGCTGAAGGGCAAGAGGGTGTTCGGGCGTTTATCGAAAAACGCTCACCGCAATATATACAGACAGAAGTAAGCAGGTGAAGAGGTGAACTTCTATTTTACATCTGCTCAGCAAGCGTGGAAAAATGAGATCGAACAGTTTTTAAGGACAGAGGTAACTGATGAGCTGTTGGCAGAAATGTACGCACATGAAAAATGTGAAGCAGGTCCATTAGAGCGTTCATTTGAACAGAAAGTTATCGATCGTAATTGGAATAAAATTGATGTTGCAAAAGAGCTTGGCGGTCTGGAAATGACTGAAATGGAAAAATACATTTTCAATCGATCCATCAACCGTGTAGAAGCTCCCTACTATGTGAGCAGTATTACAAGTATGGTCATCAACGCAATAAGCAAATTCGGAACCGAACGAAATAGAATTCAATTTTTGCCGTTAATACTTGATGGAAAGATGACGTTTGGCCTAGGTTATTCAGAGCCGAGTGCAGGCACCGATTTAGCCAATTTACGTACTACCGCAGTTCGTGAAGGTGATGAATGGGTGATTAATGGGACAAAAACTTGGAATACAGTTGGCCACCGTGTGACACATCAATGGTTGCTAGCGCGGACTGGAGATGTGGAAGGAAGGCATCAAACACTATCGATGTTTTTAGTGCCGATGAGTGCTGAGGGGATTTCTATTACACCCATCCATACCTGGGGTCAACATACGGTCAATGAAATCTTTTTTGAAAATGTACGTATACCGATAAATCACTTAATCGGGAATGAAAATGACGGCTGGCGCATTGTCAACTTTGCCCTGAATTTGGAGCGCATTACGATTGGTGATGCTTCCATTAGCGAGCGGATGTTGGAAGAGGCAATCGATTTTGCGCAACAAACAAAAGAGATGGGCGAACCGCTTATAGAAAACCCTGTGATTGCGGCAAAACTTGTAGAAGCAGAAATAGCTGTTGAGATTTGCAGTTTACTATGCTATGAAGCGATTTCCAAGCTTGAGGATGGCCAGGATGTTTCTGTAGATGCAGCTATTGTAAAAGTGTATGGCAGTGAGCTTCGGGCAAATATTGCTGCATTGTCTATGGATATATTTGGGGCTTCGGGACAGTTGCACAGCACTGATGAAGATGCGCCCCTTCGAGGTTTTGCCGAGCATCAATACCGTATTGCGCCGTTTTACCGATTTGGCGGAGGTACGAATGAAGTGCAGCGAAATATAATTGCACAACGCGGATTACAGCTGGCGAGGAGGTAAGCAAATGCAATTACTGTTTACAGATGAACAAAAATTACTGGGCCAGATTGCGAAAAAGTTTTTTGCAAATGAATGGAATCTCCAACTGGTACGCACCAATAAAATCAATCAATCCTTTTGGGATAAACTGGCTGATGTGGGATGGGCGACAATGCTGATTGAGGAAGGAGATGGCGGCAGCGGGAGTTCGCTTATTGAACAAGGCATTGTTCTGGAACAAGCAGGATATAGATTATGCTCACCGGTTCTTTATACGACAGTCCAGGCGGCACTGCTCTGCAAACAGCTTAATGTAGGGGGAATTTCACAGCAGTTGACAACAGGAAAAAGTGCAGTTTTTTCAATAGGTAATCTATCGGGGAAAACAAAGATATGGGCATCAAAGCACCTTGACAATACATGGACAATAACGGGGGAAGAAGCGTTTATTCCATTTGCAAATGAGGTCGATTTAATCTTTGTCAATGCGAAATCACCGGAAGGCTATGGCATATTTCTGGTTGAAAAAAGTGAAATTGAATTTCGTAAGCAACAGACGTTCGGCACACAAGGATTAATGGTTTTACAAATGAACAACGTAAAAGCACACTGTCTACCTTCCTCTATACTACCCAAACAATTGGCAAATTTACAGCTACAGTTTGCAGCACTTCAGGCAATAGAAATGGTAGGTGGCATGCAAAGCGTCATTGATCAGACCGTACAGTATGTAAACGAACGTAAACAGTTTGAAGCCCCTATTGGAAGTTTCCAAGCGGTACAACACCACTTATCGAATATGTATAGTGCGTATCGCGGAGCGCGACTCCTCGCCTATAAAGCATTGTTCCTGTTTGATCACAATGATGCCGAAGCTGAGAAATTTGCACGTATGGCGAAAATTGCCGCAAATGAAGCATATCGCGAAATTACGTTAATGGCCCATCAATTATGGGGAGGAAATGGCTACTCGCTGGAAACGGATTTACAATTATGGTCCAACAGGGCTGTCACGACATCTTTGACATTGGGTACTTCCCTTGAGCATAAACAGGCATTAATTGAACAATTGAAAACAAACAAACGTGTTGAACAACAAGTTTGAGGGGGTGAAACGAATCGGGAAATTACTATATGAAGTACAGAAACGTGTTGCAGTCATTACGATGAACGATGGAAAAAACCGTAATGCACTTTCTACACAGATGACGGATGAGCTCATTGCTGCTTTGCGTACTGCAAATGCCGATGAAAATGTTGGTGCGATTGTATTGACCGGCAATGGGTCAAGTTTTTGTGCAGGCGGAAATTTAGCCGAATTTCAGGAATTTGTATCAATGGATGTTCCTACTTTATATGAGGACGGCTTGCGGAGTACACAGCTTTTCCAAATGCGTCGAGAGCTGACAAAGCCATTGATCGGAGCAGTCAATGGCGCAGCTCTAGGCGGAGGTACGGGTATTGTGGCACTTTGCCATATTGCAATTGGCTCGGAAGATGCAAAATGCGGTTTAACTGAACTAAAGCTAGGCTTAGTACCATATGTCATTTTGCCGTTAGTGCGAAGAGCTGTTGGAGAACGGCATATGCTGGAATTGATGCTTAGTGCGCGTATCTTATCCGCACATGAAGCGAAGGCAGTTGGATTATTGCATGAGGTAGTAAGTAGAGAACAGTTGCTGCCCGTTGCTATTGAAAAAGCAAGCGAAATGGCTAAATTTAGTCCTTTGGCAGTTAAAATGGGGCTTCGCGCATTTGAAGAAACAGCTGAGATGGGAGTGGAAGAGGCGATGAGAGTTCTATCCACAATGAGGCTTGTCAGCTTTAAAAGCGCAGATGTACGCGAAGGTGCCCAGGCATTTCTGGAAAAACGAATGCCGCAATGGAGCGGGAAATAGGAGGTGGATTCAATGAAAAAAATCAGAATTGGTGCTGCGCAAGGCTTTTATGGTGACACGATTGAGGGTGCCTTATATACGGCAAAATATGGCGATGTAGACTATCTTTGCTTCGATTGCCTGGCTGAACTGACGATGGCGATTTTAGCAAAAGATAAAGCAAAAGATGACCAAAGCGGTTATACAAAAGATTTGAGCAATACGATGAAAGCTTTGCTGCCATTTGTAAAAGAAAAAGGAATCAAGCTGCTCACAAATGCAGGGGGCGTCAATCCAATGGCTGCAAAAGATGAAATCATCCGTGTGGCGAAATCCCTTGGAATTAGCGAGTTAAAAGTAGCAGTTATTACAGGGGATGATGTTATGCCAAATCTCCCTCAATGGCAGCAGCAAGGAATTTCACTTGCCCATATTGATAGTGGTGAAGTTTTTAACGCCGAACGTGAATACTTATTCGCCAATGCCTATTTGGGAGTTTGGCCAATTGTAGAAGCGTTGCAACAAGGAGCTGATATCGTAATTACTGGGAGAACGACCGATTCTGCACAATTTTTAGCACCGGCTGCATTCGAGTTTGGGTGGAAAAAGGATCAATGGAATCAGCTTGCACATGGCATTGTGATGGGGCATTTATTAGAATGCTCTGCGCAATCGACGGGTGGGAATTATAGCGGGAATTGGGAAGAAATCGATTTTAACCAAATCGGCTATCCGATTGCTGAAATTGATGAGACAGGTACATTTGTGGTGTCAAAAGCTGACGGAAGCGGTGGACTTGTTTCATTTGATACAGTGCGGGAGCAACTGCTCTATGAAATCCATGATCCGGCAAATTATATTACGCCGGATGTAGTGGCTGATTTGTCGCATGTACAGCTAGAAGAAGTTGCAAAAAATGAAATCCGGGTTTCCAATGTTTTCGGCAAGCCGGCACCAGAACGGTTAAAAGTCGTGATGGGCTACACCAATGGCTATATGATCCAAACCTTAATCGGATATAGCTGGCCGCATGCATTTAATAAGGCAAGACGTGCTGCACAAATTATCGAGCAGCAGGTACGTGACAAGAAAATACCGGTCGATGAACTGCATTTCGATTATTTAGGCTATAACTCATTGCACGGACCGCTGGCGACACCTCCGGATGACTCGATAAATGAAATATACTTGCGGCTTGTCGCCAGAGGAAATGATAAACGTATGCTGAATCTCATTCCGCGTTTAGTTCCGCCACTCGCTTTAAATGGACCACCATCACTTGGGGGCCTAATAAATTTGGCGCCAAGACAGCTGCTTGGCATGTGGGCTACGCTAGTAGATCGCACAATCATTGAGCCACAAGTAGAAATACATTTCGAGACCATTGCGCAGGAGGTAAGCTAAATGAAATTAGTGGAAATCGCCAACGCACGCTGTGGTGACAAAGGAAATAAGGTGAATATCGCATTATTTGCAAAAGATCCAAAAGATTATAAATTGCTGCATGAGCATGTTACAGCAGAAAAAGTGGCACAACATTTTCAAGGACTGGTAAAGGGAGAGGTCGTCCGTTATGAAGTACCCAGTATTTACGGTCTAAACTTTGTATTAAGTGACGCACTTGCGGGAGGTGGTTCAGCATCATTACGGGTTGATAATTTGGGGAAGTGTTTCGCAAGTAATTTGTTGCGTATGTCGATTTTTTAACATTAAAGGGAGAGTGGAATGATGCAAAATCCGGTAACAATGTTAAATCGTGTGGCTGTTGGTGACGCTATTCGAAGAACAGCTTGGATGTATCCGAATAAAGAGGTGATTGTAGACGGGGGAAAACGCTTTACGTACCAACAATTATTTGTGGACACAAACAAATTTGCAAACTATCTATTAAATAAAGGGCTGAAAAAAGGAGATTGTGTCGCAACAATCTGTTTGAATTCCTATGAACATATTGTAGCCATGTATGGTATTCAAAAGGCCGCGGGGGTATGGGTACCATTAAATGCAGGCTTGTTATCGAGTGATTTTGAATATGTGTTGAAAGAAACATCAGCAGAAATTGTAATTATAGATGAGATTTTGTACACTGCACATGAAGCGTTGCTATCACAGTACGAATGTTTGATTATATCCGACAATGATATTCCGAAATCATTCTTAAAAGCTTTTGAGGATGAAGGTGCTGAAGAGCCGGTTGTGGATATTCATGATCGCGATATGGCACACATTATGTTTACGAGCGGTACAACAAGTAATCCGAAAGGCGTCATGATGTCCCATTTATCGGTACAGTTGGCTGCGCTGGGAAACATTATTGAACTCGGCTTTGACCGTTCGTTATCGACATTAGGTGCGATGCCGTTCTTCCATTGTGCTCAGCATACATTCGTACAAGTATGTATCATTTTAGGTGCAAAAATTACGGTTCTGCGAAAATTTGACCCTGTGGAATTAATGAAGCTCGTCCAGCAGGAAAAAATCAACTTTACATTCCTGCTGCCGATGATGTATCGCGCAGTGATGTCACATCCGGAACGTGAAAACTATGATCTGAGTACGTTGAAATCTTGCTTATATGCAATGGCCCCAATGGATCAGATAACATTGGAAGCGATCATTAACGGTCTCGGCGCAGATTGCTGGCTAGCTTCGGGTCAAACTGAAATTTACCCGGCGACAGTCTTTTTCCGACCGGAACATCAGCTTCTTAAAAAAGGTAGCTACTGGGGGGGACCGGCATTAACAAATGATTTAGCCATAATGGATGACATGGGAAATATATTGCCGAATGGGCAAGTGGGTGAAATTGTCCATCGAGGACCCAATGTCATGATCGGTTACTTGAATAATCCTGAAGCGACAAAGGAAGCGCGGGCATATGACTGGCATCATACGGGAGATTTAGGTTACTTAGATGAGGACAACTTATTGGTCTTTGTGGACCGCAAAAAAGATCTGATTAAAACAGGCGGAGAGAACGTTCCCTCTATCCATGTAGAACAAAAATTATTAAACTGTCCACTTGTTGAAAACTGTGTTGTTGTCGGCCTTCCACACCCGAAATGGAGCGAAGCTGTAACGGCCTTTGTAAAATTGAGGGGCGAAGGGGCGAAGGAAGATATTATCGCCTATTGCCGCGAGCATTTAGCAGGCTATCAAATACCAAAGAAGATTGTCGTTGTGGAAGAATTCCCGATGACAACAACTGGAAAAATCCAAAAGCATGTGCTGCGCTCATCATATACGAATTTATATGCAGGCCAAGAAATCGGGTAATCAGGCAATTGAAAAAAACGGATTCGGTCTATTATTCCGAATCCGCTTTTTTATGATAGAAACAATCTTTTTTTAGAACTTGGTATTCCAAGCTGCTCGCGGTATTTTGTAATTGTACGCCTCGATATGTCGATATTTTGTGCTTGCAATAAATGAACGAGCTGCTGATCGCTGTAAGGCTTTTCTTTTGGCTCGGTCGAGATAATTTTGGCAATTACTTTGCTTATACTTTCAGGTGTTGAGTTGCCAACTGATTTTACAAATAAATCCTGGATGGGGATGATGCCGTAATCTGTTTCAATATACTTTCCTTTAATCGCACGGCTGATCGTAGATTCATTCAATTGCAGATGCTGTGCCACATCCTTTAAGCCCATCGGTTTCAGAGTTTTGCAGCCGTTCTCAAAATAGGAAAACTGGGTAAGCACTATATAGTCGAGAATGGCATAAAGTGTCTTCTTCCGGAAATCGATTCCTGTTACAAGTGTCGTATATTCACGAAGGCACTTTTGCAAATACGATTGGTCCTCCTGCTTCAAAAGCTCAACATATACATTGTGAAGCTTGATGGAAGGCGTAGCCCGGTCATTTAATTCGATTAAGATGGTGTGATCGACTTTTTTGATGGAGGCATCAGGCATAATATATGGTGCCGGTTCATGAAGCGTAACGACAGGTGTACGTGGCAATTGCTTAATATAATTTATTATCTCTACAACGTCGGATGTATCTCGATTGTACTTCGTACATAAGCTCCTGATATCGGTTTTGGCGATAGCATTTAATTCAAACTGAATAAATTCGAGTGCCAATTTTGGCGCATCCTCATCATTTTCTATTTGCATTTTCAAAAAATCAATAAAGTCGGTTGCGCCTACACCGGTCGGTTCAAACTTTCGTAAACAGGAAATAATTTCTGACGCTTCTTCTATCGGAATCCGGAGATGTTCAGCGATTTGAGCAGGTGTATCTTTTAAAAATAACCGTTCATCTAATGATTCTATACAATAGTGAAAAATCGTCTTTTGTTGTGCCGATAAAAATACAGGAATCTGTTCATATAAAAATTCACGGGTTAGCGTTTTAGATGTGAAATGAAATTCGCTGTTTGATCTTCCTCTTATACTTTTTACTGAAGCGGTATGTAGCCAATCATAGGGCTTTTCAATCGGATTTTCTACAAAATCTAGCAATGGATTTTCCATTATTTTTTCCTGCAGCAATTGTTGTAGTTCAATGGCAGGCAATTGTAATATTGCTAAATGCTGTATGACTTGAGGTGTGATTTGTTGAGAAAGGCTAGTCTGTAAAGAATAGTTTAGATTCATTCCATATACATCCTTTCTTTTAACAGGCGCTCATTATTTTTATATAGCAGAAATTCCAGAAAAGTCACGTGTTGTATGAATAATGTGACTTTTCTAGAAGGAAACGCTATTAGGCATTAAAAGAGTTAATATGTGGAGATTGGTGTATTCAATAATATTTTACCGATATCATTTGCGCCGTATGCAGTTTCTGTACTAAGTACACGGTACATTTGGCTATCCCGCCAGTACCGCTGGGCATTATATTCCATCATAAAGCCATTGCCGCCATGTATTTGAACATTTCGGTCAGTAATTAGATGAATTTCATTGAGTACATACAAATGCAGTGCAAAACATTGGTTGATATATGCCGGGTTTGTATCATTAAAAGCAGTGACATAAAGCAATTGCAACAATTTTTCTGTCGCAATTGCCTGGTCCACGATTGAGTGGCGGACAACTTGGAACTGAGTTAAAGGCCCGTCAAATTGGATACGCGTTTTTGCGTAGTTAGTCGTTTCCGCGCATATTTTTTTTGCAACCCCATAAAAAACAGCGGCATCAAATAAATGATTTGTCGCCTGCCAGTAAAGGCTTTGCTCTTTTGACAGATAAATTGTTTCAATGGGCATCCCACTGTCGGACAAACCAGCAAGCGCGAGCTGGGCAGTATGCCAGCCGACTAAGTCATCTGCTTGTTGTAGTACGAGATCATTCCGTGAGTACATTTCCAGTGTGTACTGATCGATATTATGGACAATCACAAAATCGGCTTTTTGACCGTTTATTATTACAGATTGTGTTGCGCCATCTTTTTTTTGTACATACGTAAAGAAAGGTTTCTCGCTATCATTAAAATTGATATGCGGGAAGTGTTTTTGCACAATCGGTATACCGAGGGCAGCATGTTGTTTAACGACTTGTGTAAAGCCGACAGACCCTGCTTTTGCAATTTCCTCCAGTAATAGAACCTGCCATATTACGTCTGCATCGAATCCGCCTTTATCTTCTGGCAATGCAGCTGACAAAAAACCAAGCTGGTCCAACGATTCGATGAGAGATTCGTCAATTCTTTTGGCATGCTCCATATCAGTAACAACAGGTACGAGTTTTTGATCCGTCCATTTTTTGATTGAAGCACGGAAAAGTTGATGTTCTTCTGTCAATTTATAAATACTCATACACTCACCTCTAATCCCAATTGTTTGGCTATAATTTCTTTCATAATTTCATCTGCACCGCCACCAATTCGATTTACACGTGTATCGCGCCAGATCCGTTGAACCGGGTTTGTAAAAGCCAGGCTTTCTGCACCTAATACTTGCATCGCTATTTCGGCAATTTTAATGACCGAACCTCCAGCCGCAAATTTCACCATCGATATTTCAAGACTTGGCACTTTACCTTGATTAAATTGCTCGGCAACAGCATAAGCGATAGACTTCGCTGATTCCAGTTCTGTAAACATAAGGGCCAGCAACTCGTATTGCTTATCTGTTACGAATGTTCGCTGTTCAAGTGCCTGCACCGTCTGTTCGTAGACAAATGTCGCCATTCCTATTGCCAGCGGCGCGGCAATCATTCGTTCCCCTTGAAGCTCCCACATGATTTGTGCAAAACCTTTGCCTTCAGAACCTAGTAGATTTTTTTTCGGAACACGCACATTTTCGAATACAATTTCAGCAGTATCGGAAGAGCGCATCCCTAATTTATCCAGTTTTTTTGTAACCGTAACGCCTGGACGATCCAACTCAACGATAATGAGGCTAATTCCTTTATGACCCTTCTGTTCATTTGTCCTCGTTACCAGTGTTATAAAATCGGCATTCGTCCCGTTCGTAATGAACATTTTCGAACCATTTATTATATATTCATCGCCGTCAAGTACTGCACGTGTTTCAATCCCTGCAACGTTGGAACCATGATTTGGTTCTGAAATTCCGATTGCACCTACTTTTTCTCCCCGTAATGCAGGTCGTACAAAGTTTTCGATATGATAATCGTCGCCGAATTCAGCAATCGGCGGTGTGGCCATATCCGTTTGAACTGCGATTGACAAAGGTACTCCGCCAGCCCCGCAACGTGCTAATTCTTCTACAAAAACGACGGCGCTGAAGTAATCTAACCCTTGCCCGCCGACATGTGTCGGGTAACGCAAACCTAGGTAACCTTTGTCCCCAAGTTTTTTGTACAATGACTTAGGAAATTGTCCTTCACGCTCCCAATGAACAATATTCGGTATAATTTCCTTTTCGATAAAATGTCGCACTTCTATACGCAGCTGTTCATGTTGCTCTGTGAAATAACTCATTTCGCTTCACCCTCTCCCTTTTAAAAACTTTATGCAAAAATGATGCCAAAGAATTCGTTAAACAAATGGTGATCCATTTTAAAATTGGAACGAGGCTATGAACGATCGATTCAGATGATCAAAGGAGAAAGTAATTTTTGTTCGTCTATTTCAAATTGCTTCAGCTTGTTGTAAAGGGCAGTTCGACTAATACCAAGCTTTTTGGCGGCTTTAGATTTATTCCCTTTGCATTGTTGCAATGTCTCGATTAATAGTTTTTTCTCTAAATCATCGTGCAAATCTTTTCGGCTTAGGTCTTGCGACTCCTGAACGGTAACGGATTGGGTTTGGAATTCCTTTGGTAGATGATGTATTTGAATAAAACGGCCATCACAGAAATGGCTAGAACGTTCAATGATGTTTTCGAGTTGCCGCACATTACCCGGCCATGTAAATGCTGTCAACAAGTTCATGGCTTCCGGTGTAAAACCTAAAATTTCTTTTTGATCCCTCTGGACAATTTGCTGCAGGAAGGTTTCTGCTAGTAGGCTTATATCATCTCTGCGCTCTTTTAATGAGGGCATATGCAAATGGATCACATGAATACGGTAGTACAAGTCTTCACGGAAAAGTTTGTTTTCTACGAGTTCTTCAATATTTTTGTTCGTTGCTGTGATAATGCGTACATTCACTTTCCTTGTTTTCGTATCTCCTAGTCTTTCAAACTCCTGTTCTTGCAATACACGCAAAAGTTTAGCCTGTAACGAAAGCGGCATGTCACCAATTTCGTCCAAGAAAAGGGTGCCTTGGTCCGCAAGTTCGAATTTCCCGGGTTTACCGCCACGTTTTGCGCCAGTAAAGGCACCGTCCGAATATCCGAAAAATTCTGCTTCTATTAGTTCCTGTGGGATCGCTGCACAATTGACCGTTATGAAACTGCCTTTTCGGTTAGAAGCTTCATGAATACATTTAGCAAGCATACTTTTTCCGGTACCGTTATCCCCCGATATAAATATCGGTAAATGGGAGTCAGATGCGATTAGTGCTTCCTTTTTGAGGTGTTTCATTTGCAAACTCTTTGAGACGATTTTGTTAAACGGACTATTTACCTGTTCCAGATCATCCATAGCTGATTTTAAGATAGGTACATTTTGTTCAACTACTTCAATATGTTCGAGTACGTTTTTCCATATGCTTAGCTGTTCGGACATAATCGTAATCAATGTTCCAAATACTTGTGAGCCGTCATATAGCTGTTTACATGTGACAAGACATGTTTTGCTGTTGATTTTGAGCAGTTCAATCGATTCTTTTTTATGGATTTGTTTAGCAATTTCCGGGGCAATGTCTTCTAATTTCACTGAATTTTCCGAAATATTAAATAATGAATGGAAGCCTGAATTTGTCCGGATGATTTCACCGGAACAGTTAACGATTAAAATAGCATCAAATGAGAGTTCAAGAGCCGTATCAATCATTTTCTCCAGCTTTTTCGTCGATGCAAGTTCTGTGGAAATGGCTTCAATTTCCGTTATATCACGGAACATCGTCATCGCACCGACAAGCTTTTCGTGTTCGATTAATGGTATAAATGTTGTTACAAATTTTCGGTTATTAATGGAAATAATCTGATTAAGCTGCTTATTTTTTTGAATGACTTCGAGCAATGGTTCTTCAAGCGTGCCATCAATTGCAATAATAGGTGAATTCATAAAATTTTTCTGTAAAAAAGGATAGATATCAATGGTAGATTTGTTGAAACCCGTAATTTGCAGCGATGTATTGACAGTAATGATAGCATCATGGATATTTTCGATTAATGTATGCATATAGGTAGTAATGTTCTGGTAACCCGTTAAAAACATTTGAATGAGATCTGCAGTCGTTAACACACCATAAATTTCTTGCTGTTCGGTTAGTACAATGGCATGTCCAACATTTCCCTGCACTAAAATATCCTTTGCTTTTTCAGCGCTAGTCGATGTATTTACTGTGATGATTTGTTCTTTCATGATGTTTCTTAGAGGAGTTTGTAATGTAGAGTCTTCAAGTACTGAACGATAAATGCGTGATTTTGTTACAAGTCCCTTCAAGCGGCCATCCTCAATGACACAGCAAATATCTTGTTTCTTTTTTAAAAATTCTTCAATTGCTTCCTGGACGGTTTGGTCTGCGTTCAATTGAATATAATCAGTATTTGCATAATCTTTCACGAACAAAATAATCACCCCTAAATTGTACAGTTATAAAAGTAACATAGTTAAAATATAACAATTTTAGCGTATTTAATATATAGTTAAAACATGATTTTAAGGATAAAAAAGTAAACTTTTCGAGAAAAAGTTGTAAAAATCGTAAATACAGGTGTCCAGTTTTGTTTACAGATTTGCATAGATCTGGAGTTTAAATTTTGCGTCCAGGTATTGGCACAATTATTGCATATAGAACTGTATAACGAAGAGGAGGAGATACTTAATGAATGAAATGATAAAAGAAGCTACTTTGACTCGCGAAGAAAAAATAAAAAAAGAAATCGGTCGAATTAAAAAGGGCGGACCTGAAAGTGGTCATGAAAAACTGAAAAATACTCAGAAATTATTTGTTCGTGACCGTTTGAAATTAATATTCGATAACCAGAAACTACTATATGAAACGGGTATTTTTGCCCGTTCGACGAAACCGGATCTACCTGGGGATGGTGCTGTTGTAGGAACAGGCCACATAGATGAACGGATTGTATTTTTTACTGCCAATGATTTTACGGTTAAAGCTGGATCAATTGGGGATATGCACGGCGAGAAAATTTTGCGTATTCAGGAAGCAGCCATTCGTGCAAAACGTCCGGTTCTGTATTTAATCGATTCTTCCGGTGGCCGAATTGATGAAGCGGGTGGTTATCATGTAGCAAAACATTCAGGCGGGCGAGTATTTTATAATCACAGTGTGATGTCAGGTCGCATTCCTCAAATCGGTGTGCTGTATGGACCGTGTTTTGCCGGGACTGCCTATATGCCTGTATTTTGCGACTTTACAATTATGGTCGATAAAATGGCAGGCATGGCGATTGCATCTCCGCGTATGGTACAGATGGCAACGGGTCAAAAGATCGATGTCGAAACTTTGGGCGGGGCAAAAATGCATGCGACGAAAAGTGGTTCTATCGATTTTCGTGTAGAAAGTGAAGAAGAGGCGGCAGAAGTAGTACGCAAATTATTATCCTATCTGCCGGACAGTTTTGATGCCCCGTTACCAGAGCGGGAAGCAGTTTTACCGAAAATCAATCCGGCACTGATTGATGAAATTATTCCGCAAGATCCGAATAAAGCATATGATGTCCATGAATTAATCGATGCTCTTGTCGATGCAGATAGCTTTTTGGAAGTGCAAAAAGAATATGCATCAGAGCTTGTAGTAGGGTTTGCCCGAATGAATGGCAAGGTTATCGGAATTGTAGCAAATCAGCCAAAAATTAAAGGGGGAGCCATTTTCCCGGAATCAGCCGACAAGGGTGCTAACTTTGTATGGACATGCGATGCCTACAATATCCCTCTTCTATATTTATGTGACACACCAGGGTTTATGGTAGGCAGTCAAATGGAGCATGCGGGGATATTGCGTAGAGGCCGTAATTTTATTTATGCAAGTTCTTGTGCAACGGTGCCTAAAATGTGTGTGATTGTCCGTAAGGCCTATGGAGCTGGTATTTATGCAATGGCAGGCCCTGCATATGATCCGGATACAACGATTGCGCTACCATCTGCTGAAATTGCTATTATGGGACCGGAAGCAGCCATTAACGCAGTGTACTTCAATAAAATTGCTGCCATTGAAGACGCGGCTGAAAAGGCGGCGCTAGTTCAACAATTACGAGATGAATACCGTGCCAGCTATGATATCCAAAAACTTGCAAGTGATTTAGTGGTAGATGATTTAATTGTTCCAAGCGAGTTAAGGGATGAATTGATTGCACGTTATGAAACATTTGAAAATAAGGACTATTTGTTGCCTGCCAAAAAGCATGGCACGATTTTAAGCTAAGGGGGAGTATAGGATGAGTGAAGTAAAAGCAATGATGGCAGGAACACTTTGGAAGCTGCTTGTAGTAGAAGGTCAGCAAGTCGAAGCAGGTGAGGAAATAGCGATTTTAGAGTCGATGAAAATGGAAATACCGATTTCTGCTGAAAAAAGTGGTAAAGTGAATCGTATAGCGGTAGCGGAAGGCGACTTTGTGGAAGCTGAAGAAGTACTAGTTGTAATTGATTGAACAAGGGGGATTTTAGATGGGGAATGTTCCAGAAATTTTACAAAACTTACGGATTCCAGTAATTGGGGCACCGTTGTTTATTATCAGCAATCCAAAATTGGTCATTGCACAATGCAAGGCAGGAATTGTTGGGTCGATGCCTGCGCTAAACGCAAGACCGGCAAGCCAGTTGGATGAATGGTTAGCAGAAATTACAGAGGAGCTGGAAAGTTATAATGCCAAAAATCCGGATCGGCCGGCAGCGCCATTTGCGATTAACCAGATTGTTCATAAAACAAATGAGCGGCTGGAACAGGATATGGAGCTTTGTGTAAAATATAAAGTTCCAATTATTATTACTTCACTTGGGGCACGTGAAGAAGTTTTTGAGGCAGCACATAGCTATGGAGGCGTCGTTTTCCATGATGTCATCAACAATTATTTTGCAAAAAAAGCGATTCAAAAAGGTGCGGACGGTATCATTGCAGTAGCAGCCGGTGCAGGAGGCCATGCTGGTCAGCAGAGCCCATTTGCGCTTATACAGGAAATCCGCGAATGGTTTGACGGTCCGTTAGCTTTATCAGGATCAATCGCACGAGGCCATTCGGTATTGGCAGCACAGGCGATGGGAGCTGATTTCGGCTATATTGGCTCACCGTTTATCGCGACTGAAGAAGCCTTTGCTCACCAAGAATATAAACAGATGATTGTTGATAGTTCAGCAGAAGATATTGTTTACAGCAATTTATTTACAGGAATCCACGGGAATTATTTGAAAGGTTCTATCGTTAATGCGGGGATGGATCCGAATAATCTAAAAGAAAGTGATCCATCTGCAATGAACTTCAATGATAATACGGTAAAAGCCTGGAAAGATATTTGGGGAAGCGGGCAAGGGATTGGTGCAATTAAAGAGATTACTTCTACACAGCAATTTGTTGATAAACTGGCTGAAGAATATGCACAGGCTTATGACGAATTGACAGGCAAAAGATCGGCTGTAGCCCATTTACAATAGTTGTCAGTGAGTGTGAAATAAACACAAATGCTATTTTTCTCTGAGGGAAAATAGCATTTTTTTCTGAGCGCTAAAAATTCATTTATATGCCGGGAAGCTTTCCGCAGGTGTGAGAGTAATTTCATAATTTTTTGAATTCACTTGCCCGGTTTGAAGTAGTTTGTTACACTCAGGGTAATTAAATGCATTTGCGGGGGGACACAGCAGTGTTGAGAAGGTTAAAACCTGACCCTTAGAACCTGGCCGTTAATACGGACGTAGGGAGCAAAGTACACGCTATACATATGTACTTACTTTGGCTCCGCGTATCCTTTACGTGGAGTCTTTCTTTTGCAAATAGACAAGCATTTGATTTGCGGGGGGACACAGCAGTGTTGAGAAGGTTAAAACCTGACCCTTGGAACCTGGCCGTTAATACGGACGTAGGGAGCAATGAAAAGTGGTACGTACACTTTTTGGGGACGTCTCTCTATATTGAGGCGTCTTTTTTGTGCTTCCGCCAACAAAAAGGAGGAGTAACAATGGGATTTTGTGAAAAGGTAAGGAAAGAAACGGATTTTTATTGGGAGGCCAGCTTCTATCACCCATTTGTACAAGGTATTGCAGATGGGAGTTTACCGCTGGAGAATTTTAAGTTTTATATGCTGCAGGATGCGTATTATTTAAAACATTATACGAAAGTTCTGGCTCTGGCAGCTGCAAAAGCGACTTCGGATGACGATGTTCAATATTTTCTGCAAACAGCAAAATTTATTCATGACGCAGAGCTGGAGTTACACCGTACAACGTTTCAAGAATTAGGGGTGACAGCGGAGGAGTTGGAACAATTCGAACCGGCTCCAGCAGCCTATAACTATGTAAGCCATATGTACAATGCAGTACATAACGGAGATGTAGCAGAAGCATTTGCGGCAATTTTACCTTGCCCATGGCTGTATCAGGAAATTGGGCAAAGGTTAAAAGATGCCTGCCCGAATGTCCCCCTTTATGAACAGTGGATTGCACTATATGCGTCCGATGAGATGCTACAAAATATTGAATTACAAAAATCGATGCTGGATCGATATGCGAAAGAACAACCGGCAAAGCTAAAGGTATTACAGGAACATTTTAAGAAAAGCTGCTATTACGAATGGATGTTCTGGGAGATGCCTTGGACGAAGCAAAGCTGGAAACAAGGGGTGTATGTCAATGAGCCTGCAAGCAATTCATAAAAACCAGCCGTTAGTCCATTGTATTACAAACTATGTCGTCGCAAATTTTACAGCAAATGGATTGCTGGCGGTGGGTGCTTCACCAGTAATGGCGGATGCGATAGAAGAAGCGGGGGAAATGGCTGCACAGTCAAACGCATTACTTTTGAATATGGGTACTTTGAATGAACGGACAGTAGATTCGATGAAGCAAGCTGGACTGAGTGCAAATAAGCATCATACTCCGGTTGTTCTCGATCCGGTTGGGGCAGGGGCAACGAAGTATCGAGCTGAAACAGCACAACAATTGCTAGACCTTTTAAAGATTGATGTCATCCGCTGCAATATTGGAGAACTGGCGGCTCTTGCGGGAGCGGATTGGTCTTCCAAAGGTGTTGATAGCGGCATTGGGGATATAGATGTTGCAGCGACTGCCAAACTATTGGCTACCAACTATCAATCTATTGTGATCGTTACAGGTGAACAAGATGTTATTACGGATGGGGATAGAGTCGAATTTGTAACGGGTGGTCATGAAAAAGTGACAAAGATGACGGGGAGCGGCTGCTTGCTGAGTGCATTTTGTGCTGCAGTGCTTGCAAACAGTAAAGAACCGTTTGGTGACTTACTAACGCTGCTGAACGAATATAAACAGGCAAGTGCCAATTCTGTTGCAGCTATAGGAACTTTCCACACAAATTTCTTGAATGAACTAGAAAATTTAGCGGAGGGACGACGATGATTACATGTACAATTGCAGGCTCGGATAGCGGTGGCGGTGCAGGCATCCAAGCAGACTTGAAAACGTTTCAGGAACTACGTGTATTTGGCACATCGGTCATTACCGCACTGACTGCACAAAATACCGAAGGGGTGCATGGGATTTATCCGACAACGGCCGATTTCGTGCAAGCTCAGCTAAAAGCGGTACTTCAGGATTTTGAGATAAAGGCAATTAAAACAGGGATGCTGTTTAGTGCGGAAATTATCGAAGCTATTGTCGCGTTACTAAAAGACACAGAAATTCCGCTAATCGTTGATCCGGTCATGATTGCAAAAGGAGGGGCCAGTTTACTGGAACAGGAGGCAACAACGGCCCTTAAGAAAAAGTTACTGCCGCTTGCAACTGTTTGTACACCGAACATTCCGGAAGCGGAAATCCTGACTGGGTATACAATTCAAACGGAAGAAGATATCAAATTAGCGGCGCAGGAATTATTAAGTCTAGGGATGGAATGTGTCGTCATAAAGGGTGGCCACTTAAACAGTAAGCATGCGACAGATACTGTTTTCATTCGCGGGGAGCAACCATTTAAAATGAAAACCGAGCGAGTGGATACGAAGCATACCCATGGAACAGGATGTACATTTTCGGCAGCAATCACGGCGGAAATGGCAAAAGGAAGATCGATAGAGGCAGCCATTATAGAAGCAAAAAAATATGTGCAGCTGGCAATTCGTCATCCGCTCAATATCGGTCACGGGTTTGGTCCGACAAATCATTTCGCCTATCATGAACAGCGAGGGTTGTGCAATGTCCATGTTTTTTGATTTAAATAAATATTTTGTAATGGGAACAATCAATTGTATACGCGACCCGCTGATTGTTTTGGAAGAAGCGCTACAGTCTGGAATTACGATGTTCCAGCTGAGGGAAAAAGGAAAAAATTCTTTAAAAGGCGATGAGTATATTCAATTTGCCCGTCAATGCCAAAAGCTGTGCCAAATATATAAAGTACCATTCATTATCAATGATGATGTCGAACTTGCATTAACATTAAATGCAGATGGGATTCATGTAGGTCAGGAAGATACCGAGGTAGAAAAGTTTAGATCTTTTGCGAAAGGTAAAATCGTCGGGGTATCGGTTCATACAATGGAGCAACTGGAATTGGCCATTGCCAATGGGGCAGATTATGCGGGGATTGGTCCAATCTATGAAACTTCAACAAAAGATGATGCGAGGGCACCGGTAGGGCTGAAGCTGTTGGAGGAAGCGAAATCTCAGTATCCAAAATTCCCGATTGTAGCAATTGGCGGAATCTCCACTGAAAACAGTTTCATTGTCAGGCAAACCGGAGTAAATGGAGTAGCCGTTATTTCGGCAATCAGTCATAGTAATACTATAAATGAAACTGTAAATATGCTTTAAATTGAAGTTTGTAAAAAAAGTCCTATTTTAATAGAAAAAGCCTGTACCAAAATACTCTTTTCCACTATTCTGGTAATTTAGTATGATAGTTCTGATGTACATTACAGAATATGGGAGTGAAAGGAATGTTGAAAAAACTATCTGCTTCAGCCTTAACGCTAACACTTTTAGCGAGTGGCATGTCAGCAGTTTCAGCGGCACCAGCAACTACGAATGAAAATATGACACGTGGAGAGTTTGTGAAAGGTGTAATTGATGCCTTGGGAGTAGAGATAGGTACAGGACAGTCTGTAAAATTCCAGGATGTACCTGATTCACTTAAACCTTATATTGAAAAAGCGGTGGAATTAAAGTTAATTAAAGGTAAAACTCCAACCGAATTTGCACCGAACGAAAAACTGACACGCACACATGCTTTCCTTATTGCGGCAAGAGGATTACAGGATGAGAAAACATATTCTGAAAAGGTATTGGATCAGTTTAAAGACGCAAATAAAATTGGACAAGGCAATCGCCAGGAAATGGCCAAAGCAGTAGCAACAGGGTTACTGACAGGTTTTGAAGACGGTACGATCCGCCCGAATGATTTTGTTACAGAAGCGCAGATGCAAAAAATTCTTCAGCGCTTTTTGGAAGAATACAGTCCGGTAAAAGCAAACACGACGGTTTCATTACGTATTTTAGGCACAACGGACATTCATACAAATATTGTAAACTATGATTACTACAAAGATACGCCAACGAATAGTTTAGGTTTGGCAAAAACTGCGCTACTTATCGAAAAGGCGCGTGAGGAAAATCCAAATACAGTGCTGTTTGACAATGGAGATGCCATACAAGGAACACCACTTGGCTCATATATTCAGTCCGTAACAAAATTAAAAGACGGTGAAATTCATCCATCGATTGCTGCGATGATTGCACTTGATTATGATGCGGCGACATACGGTAACCACGAGTTTAACTACGGCTTGGAATTTATCGATGAAGTAACGGATGATGCCCCATTCCCGTATGTTAACGCCAATGTGCGCAATGCAGCGACAAAGGAACTAATGTATAAGCCATATATCATGATTGAAAAAGATGTAGTCGATTCGAACGGTGAAAAAACGAAAATTAATATTGGGGTGACAGGTATTGTCCCACCTCAAATTTTGAAATGGGATAAAGCGAATTTAGAAGGAAAAGTAACAGTCGATGATTCGGTGGACGCTGTTAAAACAGTCGTTCCGCAAATGAAAGAAGCAGGGGCGGATGTTGTCGTAGTGCTTTCACACTCAGGTATGGGAGATGCTACACATGAAAAAGGCGAAGAGGATGTATCATATTTATTATCTACAATTGAAGATGTGGACGCCATCATTACAGGGCATGCCCATGGTGTCTTCCCGGGTGAAGTGGATAGCTCTATAAAAAATGTGGACATTGAAAAAGGAACAATGAACGGTAAGCCGATTGTTATGGCCGGCAAATTCGGTAGTCATTTAGGGGTCATTGATCTAGAGCTAGAGAAAAAAGGCAACGCTTGGGATGTTACAACAGGTAACGGCGCGGTGCGTGAAATCGCAAAAGATAATGACACTGTCAGCACTGAGGTTGTAGAAAGCGTGAAAGAAGCGCATGAAGGAACAATTAAGTACGTACGTCAGGCAGTAGGGACAACGACAGCTAACATTCACAGTTATTTCTCGCAAGTACAGGATGATCCTTCCATTCAAATTGTAACGGATGCCCAATCAATCTATGTGAAAGAAAAGCTGAAAGGTACAGCGTATGAAAACCTTCCTGTCCTATCAGCGGGTGCACCATTCAAAGCAGGAACAAGAAGTGATCCGGAATACTATACGTTTGTACCTAAAGGCGAGCTAGCGATTAAAAATGTAGCAGATTTATATTTATATGATAATACACTTGCTATGTTGAAAGTAACAGGTGCGGATGTGAAAGAATGGCTGGAAATGTCTGCAGGCCAATTCAATCAGATTGATGCAGCAAAGTCAGATGAACAGCAATTAATCAATGCCGAATACCGTTCATATAATTATGATGTGATTGACGGTGTGACGTATGAAATTGATGTAACTAAACCGGCAAAATACGATGAGGACGGAAATTTAGTAAACGAACAAGCATCACGTATTGTCAATCTGCAATATAACGGCAAGCCAATTGATGCGGCACAGGAATTTATCGTAGCAACGAATAACTATCGTGCAAGCGGTACATTCCCGGGTGTTCGTAATGCGACAGCGGTTGAAATTTATCCGGATGAAAACCGCCAGGCAATTATCGATTATATTTTAGCCGAAAAAACAATCGATCCGACAGCAGATGGTAACTGGAAATTCGCTCCGATTCCGGATAGTGTTAACGTTGTATTTGAATCTTCTAAAAATGCAGTTGATGTTTTAGATGAAAATAGTGCAATTAAGTATATTGGAGACGGTACAGACGGTTTTGGAAAGTATGGTTTAAAAACAAAATAATTAAAAAATGCCTGTAGACGAAGAATTCATTTTTTCTGTCTACAGGTTTTTTTGTATTTTTGGAATTCCAGTCACGAGTAAGAACGACGGACTTTATAGTAACTATTTCTAAGATGAATCCGTTTGACATAGTAACAACCTGTTGTTAGTATTGAGTTGTTACTTTTTTTGTATATAAATTTCAATTTAGGGGATGAGAAGATGAGCAAAATAAAAACAGTAGGTATTACTCTAGGGGTGTCTTCAGCACTTCTACTCGCAGCTTGCGGAGATGATACGGAAAATAAAGAAAATTCAACAGGCGCATCGTCTTCCAGTATTGGTGAACAGGTGAATTATACCGTTGTTGCCACTGAACCCGGAGCCGGTCTGACGGGCCTATCCCATGATGTATTGGAACAATATGAAAATCTGGAAGGCTGGACATTACAGGAAAGTTCAACTGCCGGAATGCTGAGTACACTGGATAAGGCAATCCGGAATGAAGAACCGGTTATAGTGACAGGCTGGACACCACACTGGAAATTCTCTGCTTATGATTTAAAAATACTTGAAGATCCTAAAGGTATTCTAGGCGGCGCGGAAAACATTCAAACACTTGCCAGAAAAGGGTTGGAACAGGACCTTCCTGATGTATATACAGTACTTGACCGCTTTTATTGGGAACCGGAAGATATGGAAAAAGTGATGTATGATGCACAAGAAGATGGAGACTTTGATGTCGCAGCAGCCGATTGGGTCGAAAATAACCAAGACAAAGTAAGTGAATGGACAAAAGATATAGCACAGGGAAATGGCGAGAAAGTAAAAATCATTTCTACACCATGGGATTCGGAATTTGCATCAAGCAGTGTAATAAAAACTGTGCTGGAACAATTAGGGTACGAACCTGAAGTCACTCCGGTTGACCCGGCCATTATGTTCCAGTCAATCGCAACAGGTGAAGGAGACGTAACAGTTGCACCATGGTTACCGACAACTCATAAAGCCTTTTATGACAAACATAAAGACGATATTGTGGATTTAGGTGAAAATCTGGAAGGCACACAAAATGGTTTTGTTGTACCGGCATATGTGGAGATTGATTCGATTGAAGATTTAAAGCCAAAAGAATAAATAATATAAGCCCCGTAGAGACTATACGGGGCTTATATTATTTATTTGGACCTCCAGTTTGACAAAAGTAACAACTTGTAGTTAAAATGGGGTTGTCGCTTTTTGGGAGTAGATAAATTCAGATTTTAGGGGATGAAATATTTTGAAACGATTTAAAACTTTAGGTTTAACTATGGGGATGTCTGCAGCATTGTTATTAGCAGCATGCGGAGATGATACAGGCAGCAGTGATAGTTCAAATGGAAATGAAGTCAGTCTTGGTGAAGAAGTGGGCTATACAATAGTTGGTATTGAACCTGGTGCTGGATTAACAGGTCTTACATATGACGCATTAGAACAATATGAAAATCTGGAGGGCTGGACATTACAAGAGAGTTCGACAGCCGGTATGATAGGTAGTTTAGATCAAGCAATTCGTAATGAGGAACCGATTATTGTTACAGGTTGGAAGCCTCATTGGAAATTCTCAGCTTACGATTTAAAGATATTGGAGGATCCAAAAGGAGCTTTAGGTGGGGAAGAGTATACGAATACACTTGTAAGAAAAGGGTTAGAGGAAGATTTACCTGATTTGTATACTGTTCTTGACCGATTTAATTGGGAACCGGAAGATGTAGAACAAGTAATGCTGGAAGCTTCAAATAGTGATTTTGATTCGGCTGCTGCGGAATGGATTCAAAAGAATGAAGATAAAGTGAATAAATGGACTGAAGGTATTGCAAAAGGAAACGGGGAAGAATTAAAGTTAATTACTACTACTTGGGATTCGGAATTAGCATCAAGCAGTGTCATGAAACAAGTGATTGATGAATTAGGGTATAAAGTTAATGTGATTCCGGTTGATCCAGCCATTATGTTCCAGGCTATTGCTAGCGGTGAGGGAGATGCCTCACTTTCTGCAGCACTTCCAACCACACATGATGCATTTTACAAAAAGCATAAGGAAGATATAGTGGATTTAGGAGAGAACTTAAAAGGCACACAAAATGGTTTAGTCGTACCAGCATATATGGATATCGATTCAATTGAGGATTTGGATCCAAAAAAGTAAATTACGAATATGATCTTTAGAGTAAATCTAAGATAAAAAAGGCTATGTGCAGTAGTGGGAACACTTTGCACATAGCTTTTTCTTATCCAATGGAACGCTGTGGCTCGACGCTTGGTTTTCCAAATAAATATCCCTGGAAAAGTTCATAGCCAATTTGTTTTAGCCATTCAAAATCTTCTTCGGTTTCAATCCCTTCAGCAAGAGGTGTTGCGCCAATTTCAACGGCTTTCTTTAAAAACTGTTTAGCTGTATGTTGTTTTTCAAGATCATTTTTTACACCTTGTACATACTTCATATCAAGCTTCATATAATGCGGCTTCATGTCGGCGAGCATTTCCAGTGTGTTATACCCTTCTCCTACATCATCCAAAGCATATTGAAAGCCCTTTCCGTTATAGTAGTTCAAAATCGATTTTAAATGCTCAATATCATCGACCTGCTCTGATTCGACGACTTCAAAGACAAATTGATTCGGGTCAATTTGCAGCAGTTTAGCAAGCTTCACCGTTGACTGCAGACAATATTCCGGGGAATAAATCGATGTAGGAATGAAATTGATAAATGTTTTTTTCTGAAGCACGGCAGCATATTTTACAGCAGCCATACGACATAAACGGTCCAATGCATACAAGCGCCCCCGGGTTTTAGCTGCAGTGAAAATTTCATTTGGATATATAAGCGATCCATCTTCACGGCTAAAGCGTGACAGCACTTCATAAGCATATATTTCTTTTTTGTTATTTACGATAGGCTGTGAATAGCTGACAATCGCATTTCTATGTATGACATCATCAATCCATTGCATTTCCAAAACGTTTTCAATTTCAGCAATAGACTTCCAAGCCATATCATCAATTCTAAAATAAATCTGTTCGGGTTCCATGTAATCTCTGCTAAAGTCAATAAACTCCTTTACACCCGATTCTTTTATTTTTACGAGCTGATTCTTTTTAATAATCGTTAAATTCCGGCGGTTAAAGTGATCGACAATCATATCCATCATAGCTATATTTTTTTCGCCTTCTAATAAAATATCAAACTGTAATTCAGATACGATACAGTTTTTACAGGACATGAGTTTCCCCTCGCATATAAGTTTTGATTTTACTTTATACTATTAAGTACAAATATACTATAAAAAAAATTAATAATATATACATTTGCTTATATAGGATGTACAATGTTTGTATATTAAAAAGATTGAAAAGCAGTAATATTTATAAAAAATAGTGAATAACGTTATACAAATACTATACATAATGTAAGGGTGACGATAATGGTGATATTTTGGAAGCGAAAATCGGGAGATGAAGAAAGTAAATTGGCGGAAATGGAGTGCTTTAAGCCTATTATACAATTTGCAAGCATGCCGGAATTAGAGCAGCAGATGAAATTAATCGGAATAGACGAAAAGAATTTACGTTACATAAAATCGTATCAACCTGCAATTACTGCCGGTGTATCAGAGATTACGGATGTATTTTATGAAAATGTATTAGCTGTACCATCACTAAAAAAAATAATTGAAGAACGCACAAAAATAGATCGCTTAAAGAAAACATTGAATTCGTATATTATTTCTATGTTTGATGGCGTTTTTAATGAAGAAACAATCGAAGCAAAACGGAAACTTGCCCGCATGCATTTCAAAATTGGTTTGGACCCGAAATGGTATATGGGTACATTTCAAAAATTGCAGGAAACGATGATTGTGCTCATTGGTAAAGATATAGCAGACCTTGTACTTAGAGAACAAATTACATTAAATGTGTCAAAACTTATTAACCTGGAAATGCAGATTGTATTGGAAGAATATGAAAAGGAAAATCAAAACCTTCGAAGACAGCAATATAATGTTGTCAAACTTGAATTAAAGGATAAATTATCGGCCATTATTCAAAACCTGGCTGATTTAACGGAAGAAACGAACCAATCAATTGAACAAGTTAATAGTCACACATCACATATAAACAATACAATCAAATCCAATGTCGCTATTGTCCAACATATTCATACAGATGCATTGACTGGGAAAAATGAAGTTGCGAAGCTGGAGCAAGAGATGCTTGAAATTAAAGACAGCACGGTTGAAATGGGACAATTAATAGGAAATTTAAAAGTCTCTTCAGAACAAATAATCAATATTGTAGCGCTTGTAAAAAATATTGCCGACCAAACAAATTTACTGGCATTAAACGCCTCGATTGAAGCAGCAAGAGCAGGTGAGCATGGCAAAGGGTTTGCAGTTGTCGCACAGGAAGTACGTAAACTGGCAGAGCAATCGAAAAGTTCAGTAGAGAATATAACCAACCTTATTCAGACATCCACGTTGCTAACATCGACTGCTGTTCAAATGATTGATGCTGTCCAGTCTAGGGTAGATTCAGGTTTGGACGTATCTATTAATACTCAAACGAAATTCCAGCAGATTTTAATGGCAATCGAACAAAATGAAGCACAAATAAAAGAAGTCGCAATGGATATAACAAACTTAACAAGTGTGATTAGCAATATCGGTCAAGAAACGAGAGATGTTGCAACCACTGCAGATGAACTTTATCAAATGACTACCCATCTGTAATAATTTTTTTGACTGTTGAGTAATGAATAAGGCTGTGTAAAAGTGCAAATGCTTTTACACAGTTTTTTGTTTTATGAGCCGCTTTTTATAATTAAGAGTAATTACAAAATGATTGGGAATAGTAAGGTAGGTGAGAATAAATTAACAAAAAAGGAGACACAAAGAAATGAAAATTACAGCAGCTGTAACTGAAGCACAGGGAAAAGATTTCGTCTTGCAGGAAGTGGAACTTGGATCTCCAAAAGCAAATGAAGTATTGATAAAAATTATAGCAACTGGTGTTTGTCATACAGATGCGGTAGCACGTGATTTAGCAATTGCTCCACTTCCAGCTGTTCTTGGCCATGAAGGATCAGGCATTGTGGAAGAAGTAGGGGAAGGCGTAACAAGTTTAGAAAAGGGTGACCATGTTGTCATTTCATTTGCACATTGCGGTTCATGTCCAAACTGTTTGACCGGCCATCCAACAGTTTGTGATACGTTTAATCCACTCAACTTTGGCGGTGTCCAAAATGACTATACAACACGCCTTTCAAAAGATGGTACCGAGTTAGCAACATTCTTCGGCCAGTCTTCATTCGGAACATACGCAATAGCACATGAGCGAAATGTAGTAAAAGTAGATAAAGATGTCGACTTAGCGTTGCTTGGTCCTCTTGGCTGTGGGATTCAAACAGGTGCCGGAACAGTACTAAATCGCCTTCGACCACAATTTGGTTCCACAATTGTCATATACGGATGCGGTGCTGTTGGTTTGTCTGCGTTGATGGCAGCAAAAATTGTCGGCTGTAAACAAATTATTGCCGTGGATGTCCATGATTCCCGATTGGAGTTTGCAAAAGAACTTGGAGCAACACATGTACTAAATGGAAGAAATGTTGATGTCGTTGCCGAGGTGAAAAAGATTACAAACGGCGGTTCACATTATGCAGTTGAAACGACAGGTGTGCCACCCGTTGTGAAACAGTCCCTAAATGCATTACGGCCATTAGGTACTTGTGCCATTGTAGGCGTAACACCAGAGATGGCAATTGATGTCCATAACGATATTATGGCGGAAGGGAAAACAATGATGGGGGTCATCGAAGGAGATTCGGTACCTCGCGTATTTATACCGGAGTTAGTCAACTATTATAAAGATGGGAAATTCCCGTTTGATCGACTTGTTAAGTTTTATGAATTTGAACAGATTAACGAAGCTTTTGAAGACTCAAAAAAAGGGACTACGATTAAGCCCGTTTTAAAAATCGCGAAATAAAGTAAAAAGCCGAGAAAACAGAAATTCTCGGCTTTTTGATTATATTGCGGTCATTCTAAATAATCATATTTACGTGCTTCATCTGCATATTCTTTGGAAATTTGCCCCTGAAGATAATCTTCTTTTGAAACATGCAATATTTCCAGTGCGGAATACGTATCCTCATCATCTTTGTCTTTATATAAATCATTGTAGTGATCGAAATCCCCTTCAAAATCTGCTGGTGTATCGGAATTTCCATACTGTGCGACGATTTGGAAAGAGTCTTCGTTATCTTGCAGTTCATCATCCTTTTCCCGGTTTGAAAAGGAGTTGTCAACACCCGGATGGAGCAGTTGTTCTTCAACCGGTCGATCAGTTGCAGGAGTTTTTGCATCACTATGTTCAATACAAAAAGTGGTATATGGAATTGCTTGCAGCCGATCATATGGGATTTCTGTTTGGCATTTTGCACAAACTCCATATGTACCGTCATTCATCCGTTCAAATGCTGCTTCGACTTGGCCCAATAAGTCATCACTATGAACTTTTAATGCCATATCTTTTTCACGGTCATATAATTCGGTCGCCAAATCCGCGGGATGATTGTCGATAGTAGATAGTTCATCAGTAGAATCCCTTAAACTGGCGCGTGCAATGATTTCATTTTCATTTGTATTGACATCACCAATTAATTCTCTTTTTTGTTCGATGAGCAGTCGTTTTAATTTAGTAAGCTGTTTTTCACTAAGCATCATAATCAATTCCTTTCAATAGTAGTATGGGCGAAATACGTTGAATTATTTCAAAACATCGTGAACTGCTTTCGTATAGTTTTGTTTTAAATTAGAAATACTAGTGTATAAGGCGAAATTTTATACACACGTAAAAATATCCATCCTATAGGAGGACTCGAAGTTGCTAAATACTGAAAACACACTATCCATCTTCGCACTCGGCGGCATTAATGAAATCGGAAAAAATATGTATGTCATTGAATATGGACAAGAATTGGTTATCGTTGACTGTGGCGGGAAATTTGCGGATCAAAGTTTATTAGGGGTCGATTTGATTATTCCGGATTTAAGTTATTTGGAGGAAAACAAACATAAAATTAAAGCTTTAGTCGTAACACATGGACATGAAGATCATATTGGCGGTATCCCTTATTTGCTTAGAAAAATTAATATGCCAATATATGCTTCCAGATTTACACTCGGGTTAATTGAATTGAAATTGAAAGAGCATAAATTGCTCCGCGACACAGAATTAAATGAGATCAATGCAGAATCACAAATTAGTTTCGACCAATTATCACTCACATTTTTTAAGACGAGCCACAGTATCCCAGACTGTTTAGGGATTGTTTTTCATACACCTGAAGGGAAAGTCATTCATACTGGTGACTTTAAATTTGATTTTACACCTGTTAATGATCAAACGTCAGATATTCATAAAATGGCAGCCCTCGGTTCAGAAGGGGTGCTTGCGCTAATTTCCGAAAGTACAAACGCTGAACGTCCGGGATTTACACCATCCGAGCAAGTAATTGGACGTCATTTGGATGAGGCGTTTCAAAGGGCGACCGGAAAAATCTTCATTTCTACGTTTGCATCCAATGTAAATCGTATTCATCAAATAGTCGAAGCAGCAAAAAAGACGAACCGGAAAATTGTATTATTAGGTCGCAGCATGGTCAATGTTACGTCTGTAGCGATGCGACTTGGCTACTTGGATATTCCAGGCTGGATGCTTATCGAACCAAGAGAGTTAAAAGAGTTACCGCCGGAACGGGCAGTAATATTATGTACAGGAAGCCAAGGGGAGCCATTAGCTGCGCTTTCCCGACTTTCAACTGGTCGTAATCGAGATGTCAAAGTTGTCCAAGGTGATACAGTTATATTCGCAGCTTCTCCTATACCGGGAAATGAAAAAGATGTTTCAAAAATAGTTGATAATCTGTTTCAGCTTGGCGCAAATGTAGTTTACGGAAATTCAAGCATTACCGGTATGCACGTCTCCGGACATGGCTATCAAGAAGATTTAAAAATGATGCTGACACTCATGAAGCCAAAATATTTTATTCCGATTCATGGAGAATACCGCATGCTTCATATTCACCGTTCATTGGCGGAAGCGGTTGGAGTAGAAAAAGGGCATACATTTATTCTTAAAAATGGTGAGATTGTCGATATTAAAGCCGGGGAAGCACGGCAAACGCGTGCAATTCCAGCGGGAGATACGTATGTGGATGGTACTGGAAGTGATGAAGTCGGTGAAATTGTACTGCGAGACCGAAAGCAGCTATCCGAAGACGGGATGCTAGTTATCGTTGTCACGATCAGTAAATTCGATGGTTCCATTATTTCAGGTCCGGACAGTATTTCACGCGGATTTGTCTATGCAAGAGAATCAGAAGGATTAATAAATGACATTAACGAAATTGCCCAGGCAGCTGTAGAAAACTTCAATGAAGCCAATCCTTTTGCTATGAAAAAAGCGATTAAGCATGCAGTAGATCAATATATCTTTACATTAAAAATGAAAAAGCCAATGATTTTGCCGATAATTATTGAAATATAAAATTAAATTATTAAAGAAAAACGATCTTGAAAGGAAATGTTCGCTTTCAAGATCGTTGTTTTGTTACATGCATATTTTTGAATTTTGTTTGGCATCACCAAAATTAAGCAGGCTGAAGCTCTGTTTTTTCCAGTAGCTGTTTGTAGGCTGCCAAATCCTCTTCATAATTTCTGATATATGTGGAAAGACTATGTTTTTTTATTAATTCAAATGAATTTTGATCGATCATTTGTAATTTTTGATTCAGGTTTTCTGCATTAGCCCATGCTGTTTCTTCAAAGGCTATGTTCATTTGATGTTCTTCAATAATCATACCTAGTAAATCGGGATTTTTAAATATTTCTTTAGTAGAATACTGATCTCGCATCTCAAAATAATCGAGGGTTCTGGTTAAAGAAGCATCCAGTGCAGGGCGGTCAATGGCATGACCTAGTTCATGAAGTGTAATCGTTTTTACATAGTGATCAAATGGAATGCTTGCTAGTTCTCGAGCAGCTTCCACTAATCGTGTTACATCGAAACTAACAATATTTGTTATAAAATTATAGCTCATATTTACACCGGAATGGTCTTCTTCCAGCATTATAGTGAGACCGGTAGCTTTTATAGTGGAATGAATTAATTCATATAAAAATTCGTTTGTATATTGTTGCATGTACGCACTCTTTCCTTTTCTTTATATATAAAATAAATTAGAAAACACAATAAAACGCTCACTTAAAATAGAGCGAGCATAAAATAATATATAATTCTCGTATAATATTTTCAAGTAATTTGTTTGGGTATATATACTGTGGGAAAGAAATTTTGGATAGGCGAGTAAATGCATACAAAAAAGGATGTTTGCCATTCTTCTAAACGGCAAACATCCTTATTAACGTAAATAAATAATATTTACATTTTGAATTAACCTGTCTTCAAGGTGAGTCAAATGATTAAGAGTTATTTTTGTTGTTTTTATTGTTGGAATTGTTGCTGTTATTATTTCTGCGGCTTGCTTCTCCGCCTTTACGTCCAGCTTCTTCACGGCTCATTTTGCCGCTGTTGTTATTATTGTTGTTATTACCGCTTTGGTTGTTTCCGCTGCTCGCTTCTCCACCTTTACGGCCGATTTCTTCGTAAAATTCTCTACCATGGTTATTAGATGTAGCTTCTCCGCCTTTACGACCCGCTTCTTGAACCGTCATTGATCCGTCATTCTGATTCTGATTACGTTTGTTGTTGTTAGCCATTTCTTACATCCTCCTAGTGAAAATTTTTTAGCTTATTGCTAAGCTTACTAGTTAAATTCCCATCTCACTTTATAATAAACATTAATTATATTTCATTTATATTACAAATAAATGATATAAAATTATTAGAAATGAAGGATGGAGTCTTTTTGTGGAAGAAAGTGTTCATATAACATTGATATGTAAAGCATTGTAAAAGGGAATTATTTATACTATTTTGATAATTTTAATTATTTAGCTAGCTTAGTATGATAAAATAGCTATTGTGCACAATTTTCAGTTAATTAGAAAAATTGTGATACAACAGTTTTGGAATTTGTTATTGTTATATTACAAAAAAGAGAGATACATAGGGGGAGAATGAAATGAATGCAATTACATTAGTAATTGGGGCAATATGTATTTTAGTGATTGCCTATCGTTTTTACGGAATTTTCTTTACAAAAAAAGTATTGAAGATTAACGAAGATACGCCAACACCTGCAAACGAAAAAAATGACGGACAAGATTATGTGCCAACAAATCGTTGGGTAGCTTTCGGGCATCACTTCGCAGCAATTGCAGCAGCAGGACCGTTAGTTGGACCGATTTTAGCCGCACAATTCGGTTATTTGCCGGGTTATCTTTGGTTATTGATTGGTGCTGTTATCGGGGGAGCTGTACATGATGCCGTTGTATTATTTGCTTCGATGACAAAAGGCGGGAAGTCATTATCGGAAGTTATGCGTGAAGAGCTTGGGCCTGTTGCCGGTTTTTGTACAGGATTAGCGATGCTATTCATTATTACTATTACAATGGCCGGTTTATCAATGGTTATTTTAGGAGCTTTAGCAGAAAACCCTTGGGGAACTTTTGCAGTTGCCGCAACGATACCGATTGCAATGCTCATGGGTCTAATCAATAAATTCACAGGAAACTTGAAGATTTCCACAATACTTGGGGTCTTACTCCTTGTTGGGGCGGTATTCTATGGACCGTCTATTCAAGGCACTTGGTTGGGCGATCTATTAACATTGGACCGTGAAACATTATCGATTCTCTTGCCGATTTACGCTTTCTTTGCTGCTGCTTTACCAGTATGGTTCTTACTGGCACCTCGTGATTATTTAAGCAGTTTCATGAAAATAGGGGTATTTGTTGCTTTAATCATCGGTGTGTTTATTATTAATCCGACAATTCAATTCCCTGCGATTATGCCTGACTTCCTGGGAGGTGGTCCAATCGTAGCAGGTCCTGTATGGCCGTTCGTTTCGATTACAATCGCTTGTGGAGCTATTTCCGGTTTCCATGCGTTTGTAGGATCTGGTACGACACCGAAAATGTTAAACCGCTGGGATGATATTCGTGTAGTTGGTTTTGGTGCGATGCTCGTAGAATGTGTCGTTGGGGTAATGGCACTGATTGCTGCAACTGTATTGCATCCGGCAGATTATTTTGCGATTAACTCTTCACCTGAAGCATTCGCGAAATTAGGCATGACGGTAGTCGATTTACCGGTACTGTCAGAAGCGATTGGTATGGATTTAGAGGGGCGTACTGGAGGTGCCGTAACACTTGCAGTCGGTATGGCATCCATATTTGCAGGAGTAGAGTGGTTTAGCCATTTAACCGCGTACTTCTATCAATTTGTTATTATGTTTGAAGCAGTATTTATTCTAACTGCTATTGACGCAGGTACACGTACAGCACGTTACCTAATTCAAGACTTTTTAGGAAATGTTTATAAGCCGCTGAAAAAGACGGATTGGCTCCCAGGTGCAATTGGTGCAAGTGCATTGGCCTGTATCATGTGGGGATACTTATTAAATTCAGGCGACATTGCTTCTGTCTGGGCATTGTTCGGTGTATCCAACCAGTTGATGGCCTCCATTGGTCTGGTATGTGGTGTAACATTCGTATTGAAAGTAGCGGATAAACGTATTTATGCTTTAACTTGCTTTATTCCGTTAGTGTATTTATACATTACGGTAAATGTAGCAGGATTCTGGATGGTGAAAAATGTTTACTGGAACGATATGGCGGGTGGTTACAATATTTTAAACGGTATTTTATCGATTATTATGCTGACATTAGGATTGATCATTGTAATTACATCAGTCATCAAATGGCGTGAACTGTGGGCGCATCCACGTTTCACAAAACAAGCAACTGCTAACTGATACACATAAGAAAGAACGGGAAATTAGAGTAATCTCTAAATTTTCCGTTCTTTTTGTGTTGGGTATAAATAGTTGAGAAAGTCTTCCCTGAAAACAGCATTTAAAATACACGGCTGCTTTTGTCTTTTTTCCAGCAGCAAATGTTCTTCCGGAAATTGCTGTTCGATATTTAAAGAGATGAACGGAAGTTTTTCCTGTGCTTTTTGAGAACGTAAATTGACTGTACGGGCACCGGCGAATACTACCTCAAGATGTAAGTATTCAAATGCTATTTTTAATAGTTCGATTTTAGAGGCAAGATTATAGCCTTGTCCCCAATAATCCACTCCAATCCAGCTTCCGATATGGCATTGCTTATTGGACTGATCGATGAACATCAGTGTTGTTATTCCGATCAATTGTTCTTCTTCATTCAGAATTAAACGGGAAATCGTTTTCCCTTCAGATTCCTCCAGAAGTGTATTAATAATAAAGTTTTCCGTATCTTCCACAGATTGAGTTGGAAGTCCGAGTGCATTCTTCACCTCGGGTGCCTGGGATAAACGATGGATTTCTTTAGCATAGCTAAGTGCTTGTGGAATTAATATTACTTTTTTCATTATATGACCTCACTTTCCGATAAAACGTGACAAACCTACGTATAGTAGATTGCTCCATTTTACATTATATTCAAAAAATATCCGATTATTTTTTAGAAAATAAAAATAAATTAAAAAATAAGGTTGTTTTATTTAAGTAAGTATAATAATATAACTCATATAATATAAAACCAAGTTGAATAATCGGTATTGGGGTGAAAAGTAGTTGTCGACAGCAAAGATTGAAATTAATGAAGTTTCCAAGTCGTATGGAGAAAAAGGTCCTACAGTTTTAAAGGACGTCTCATTTAATATAAATCATGGTGAAGTCATTGCCATTTTAGGAAAAAGCGGTTGTGGTAAAAGTACATTGCTAAATTGCATCGGAGGCTTCGAAACAATTAATCAGGGACAGATCCTGCTTGATGGGACTGCCGTGACAAAACCTAGTAAGCGCTGTATTATGCTGATGCAAAATTACGGACTGCTGCCATGGCGCTCTGTTCGGAAAAATGTGGAGCTCGGGATTGAGAATTCAGATTTAACGACTGCTGAAGTTACAAAAAGAGCGGCCCATTATCTACAGATGGTAGGATTGGAAGACCGTTCCAATGCATTGCCTGGTGAGCTTTCAGGCGGTATGCAGCAACGGGTAGCAATAGCCCGTGCATTGGCCATTCAACCGGAAGTTATTTTAATGGATGAGCCGTTTGGCGCGCTTGATACCTTTACACGCTATTATTTACAGGATGAATTGAAACAAATTCAGCAGCGCGAGAAGATGACGATTGTATTAGTAACCCATGACATTGATGAAGCGATTTACTTGGCAGACCGGATTCTAATCATGAAGTCAAATCCAGGTGAAATTCATAAAGAAGTTTTGCTGAAGCTGCCAAATGAACGCGATCGTGCTGATACGGATTTTCAGCATTACCGTGAAATCATATTCAATGAATTCCAATTTACTCATGATAAAGCAGCAATCGAATTTAATATTTAGGAGGATAGTAGATGAAAAAGGTAGTGTTGATCATGACAATGCTGTTCGTGGCATTGTTGTCGGCATGCGGGACGAATGAAGGAAGTTCTGCAGGTGACGGTGAAAAGCCAACGATTAAAATCGGTTATTTACCGATTACGCATGCAGTCCCGTTATATATGCAGAATGATGAAAAGTATGAAGATTACAATTTAGAGCTCGTGAAGTTCGGGTCTTGGCCTGAGCTGATGGATGCACTGAATACTGGTGCAATTGACGGGGCATCTGTATTGATCCAATTAGCGATGAATGCAAAAGAAAAAGGCATTGATCTGAAAGCGGTGGCACTTGGTCACCGGGACGGCAATGTATTGATCGGTGGTAAAGATATCAATTCCGTGGAAGAACTGAAAGGGAAATCTTTTGCGATTCCAAGCAGGTTTTCAACGCATAATATTTTGCTCTATGAAATGCTGAAAAAGCATGGCATTGCTTACGATGAAGTAGATGTGATTGAATTGCCTCCGGCGGAAATGCCCGCAGCTTTAGCGGAAGGGCGTATTGCCGGTTATGTAGTTGCTGAGCCGTTTGGTGCGATTTCTGTTGCATTGGAAAATGGGAAAGTGCTTTATCAGTCAGAAGAAATTTGGCAGGATTCCATTGATTGCGGTTTAGTATTACGCGGTCAGTTTATTAAGGACAATAAAGAATTGGCAGGAAAGTTTGTCGATGACTATGTAGCGGGCGGAGAGCTTGCACAAGGTAAAGACGACCATATGCATGAAGTTGTTGGTCAATATTTAACAGTTGAAGAAAACGTACTGGATATTTCATTGGATTGGATTTCCTACGACAACTTAAGCATTGAACAGGACAGTTATGCGATTTTGCGTGATGCATTACTGGAAATGGGATTATCCGAAAACCCGCCTTCCTATGAAGATTTTGTTGATGCCAGCTTTGTAAATTAGTAGAGGACGGAGGGATAGTATGGCGGTAGTGAAGAAATTGTCCCCGATTGCACTAGGCTTTCTATTATTACTTGTCGTTTGGCAAGCTGCAATTATGATAGGCGGGCATCAGTCGGCACTTTTCCCTCCGCCTTTAAAAGTGGGGGAAGCGTTACTGGCGATCATTTCCGATGGTACGCTGTTTGGACATATACAAATTAGTTTATTTCGATTTTTCTCAGGTTATCTGATTGCTGTCGTTGCAGCCATTTCATTAGGGCTGATTTTAGGAAGACTGCCGGCTGTCTGGAAAGTGCTTGATCCGGTTGTGCAAGTATTGCGACCGGTTTCGCCGATTGCGTGGTCACCATTTATCGTTTTATGGTTCGGCATCGGGAATATGCCGGCGATCGTTATTATTTTTATCGCTGCATTTTTCCCGGTCTTATTGTCAACGGTATCAGCGGTTAAAAAAGTCGATAAAACGTATTTACGTATTGCATCGAATTTTGAGATGAGTCCTTTTGAGACAATGAGAAAAATTATATTGCCGGCTTCATTTCCGATGATCGCAAATGGACTGCATATGGCGCTAGGTTCTGCATGGATCTTCCTCGTAGCCGGTGAGATGGTCGGTGCGCAATCGGGTCTAGGATTTCTAATTGTCGATGCACGAAATTCTTTGAGTCTGGATTTAGTTATGGCTTGTATTGTTGTAATCGGAGTACTTGGTCTTTTACTGGATAAAGGCATTCATCATTTTGAAAGCTGGGTAAACCGCATTTGGGGAGGCGCAAAATAAAACTGCCTAAAGATTTTAGACAGTTTTTAACGGCCGTATATGAATTGTGTCAACGCGTTCGCCTGTTTCAGTAGAATAATATCCGATTTCTACACGGTGTTCATCAGGACCGACGATTTCTTTATAGCAGGTTTCCAGATGATCAGCACCCCATATAATCATCGAATTGAAAACATCCTCAAGGGCAGTACCTTTTTCCGTTAATGTATAACGGTAACGTGGTGGATGGATGGAATATAGCTCACTTTGGACGATCTGTGCATCTTCCAGTTCTTTTAACCGGTTTGAAAGAATATTTGCTGATAAACCTGGAAGTTTCAGTTTAATATCATTGAAGTTCGTTTCACCAATCAGCAGTTCATGAATGATGAGAAGTGTCCAACGATCACCAAGTATATTTAATGTTTGTGCAATGTTACAAGGTAAGTCATAGCGTGTTTTCATGTTTTCGCCTCCTTGATACAAGTATAAACATTAATTTTATGCAAAGCGAGTTAATTTTTTTAACCTGAAAAGGACATTTGAAATGGATATTCATAGTGCGCTCGATCAGAACGCCTATTTGAATATATAACAATCTAACATTTACTATTAGGAGGAAAATACAATGAGTTTATATTTAGTAGAATCAACAATCAATGAAGTTTCTTCAAAGGAAGCATTTTCGGCATTAGTCGAAAAAGTGCATGCTACAGAAGGCGTTGGGGTAATCGAAGTTCAAGTGGCGAAAGATTTTTCACGTGGCTATTTCATTATTGAAGCAACTGATGAGGAAGCAGTAAAAACAGCATTGCAAACACAAGGTATTGCAATTGATTTAGTAAAGGAAGTGCGTTTAATCGGGAAAGAACTTGATGAAGTCAAAGCAGGCGGCGAGCAAGTAAACTACCTGGTAGAATGGGAAATCCCTGCAGAAATCACAATGGAAAAATATTTGGAGCGTAAAAAGAAAAATTCGGTAAAATACGAAGAAGTTCCAGATGTAAAATTCTCTCGTACGTATGTATGTGAAGATATGACAAAATGTTTATGTTTCTATGATGCACCGGATGAAGCAGCTGTAAAACGTGCACGTGAAGCAGTACAAACACCGATCACATCTTTAACGGAATTGGCAGACTAAAAGGAAAGGATGCGGGGACAATGGCATTGAACAAAGAATTGTTAGAACGAATCATCGATGAAAAACTGAAACCCGTGGTGAAGAAGGTCGATGAGCAGGCACATTATGCAGAAGATTATATTTTAGCGCTAAGTGAGGCTGGTTTCTTCCAATCGGCAAATAAGGACCAACCGACGCTATTACAGGATGAGGCAGCGGTTGTTCGTGAAACGGCAAAGGTTTGTATGACAACAGCGTTTTGTGTTTGGTGCCATTTAGCCGCATTAACTTATTTACGTAATAGTAATAACACATATTTAAAGCAGACAATACTATCCGAGCTGGAAACCGGCGTAAAACTCGGTGCAACAGGTTTATCGAATGCGATGAAGTACTATTCCGGATTGGAAAAACTTCACCTGAAGGCAGAAAAGACAGAAGAAGGCTATGTCATTAATGGAACATTGCCGGCTGTATCCAACTTGGGAAATCGCCATTACTTTGGTGCCGTTGCAACAGTCGATGATCATGAAATTTTGGTGCTTGTCCCAACTGATAGTAAAGGGCTTGACATGAATGAACGACTTGGTTTCCTTGGAGTGAATGGCAGCGCGACCTATTCATGCAAATTCGATCAAGTCTTAATTACGAAAGACTTTGTTATTTCCGAGGATGCGAAAGCATTTTGCGATGTTATTCGCCCTACGTTTATTTATTATCAAGTTCCGCTTGGTGCAGGTGTAATCGCCGCAGCAGTTGAAGGTATTGAAAAAGTAAAAGCGAAGCAAAATGGCTGCAATGAATACTTGAAAGTACAGGCAGCCGAACTGCGCGATCAATATGAAAGAATTAATGGAGAGTTGAACAACTTGGCAAGCAATTTGTCATTGAAGGAAATTGTCAATACACGACTGCAAGCAGTACACGATACATTAGCTGCTGTACAGGCGAACATGATACACAATGGAGCTGCCGGTTATGTCGCTGGAAGTGTACCATCCCGCAAACTGCGTGAAGCTTACTTCTTTGCCAACTTGACGCCAACAGTCCGACATCTGGAAAAAATCAAATCATCTTTTGCTTGAGTATAAATAGGCAAGGATAACCCGAAAATATCATTTTTCTCTGAGGAGAGAAATGATATTTTTTAGCTTTCAATTATCTTCATTTTCTCACCTCATATCGTAATTACGAAAGAGCAAGAGGCTTTTTCATCTTTGCTTCGAACTAGTAATTCAATGAGTGGCATGAGAAAATGGATTGAATAGAAAAAGGGGGATCGGCATGGATATAAAACTATCTGAAAAACAAATAAAAAATCTATGCGGAACCGTTTCTTTTAAAAAAGGCCAAACTTTTTATCAAACAGGAAAAGTGAATTTCCTGCATTATACGGATATGTATGGAGAAGCGGTTGTAAAAAGCACGGAACAATTCGTTGTCCGTATAGAAAAAGAAGGAGAAAATCAGTTTAAAACATCGTGCAGTTGTCCGACATTGGGGGATTTCAGTAAGAGCTGTCAACATGTAGCAGCGGTGCTAATCGCTATTTATAATCTCAACAAGAATAAGGCGCAATCGCTCCCAGAGGATGAGTACGATGAAACTTTTATTTCTGAAAACAGCTTTCTTTCTATTTTTAAGCAACAGACAGTACAAACGACAAGTCAGCAGCGCCACTTTGAAAAGCGGGAAGTAATGGATGTACAGTTCTTAATAACACCTGTACAGTTTACAGACCAAGACCCGGTTATTGGAATGCAGCTACAAGTTAATGGAGATCAAATTTTATCTATTCGGGAGTTTTTAACGCATATAAAAAATAAAAAATCTTACCGGATTTCTCATAATACACAATACAATTTTGAACAGTTTTGTTTTGACGAGCAGCATGATGCCATCTTACAGCTACTGAGTAAAATTGTGGATGATGATGCGCTTTATAATGATATGCCTGTACAAAATCAGGAGCAGCATTTGCTGATCATTCCGCCTTCATCGTGGTATGTGCTTGCTACATTGATATCGAATACGAAAAATGTTTCGTTATTGCATCAATACGAAAGCTATAGCGATGCAAAGGTTGGAACACAGCCTACAGCACTTCGTTTTTTCATTGAAGCAAAAGGGGAAGAGTATCAGCTTTATATAGAAGGAATTGAACGTGCTGTCTTGTTTCCGAGTTACCGGTTAGTGCTATTTGAAGGCGAACTGACACAAATGAGTGATGACAGCATGAAGCAGCTTTTCGAATTAAAGCAAATGCTTCAGCAAAAATCTTTCTTAACAATTGAACCTTTACACTGGGATTACTTCCGGGAACAGGTCATACCTAAACTGAAAAAAATAGGTATTGTCGAAATGGCCCGGGAGCTTTCGGTAAAACAGATGGAAACCCCTTTAGTAGTAAACATTTATTTAGACCGTCTGAAAAACCGTTTCCTTGCAGGTGTGGAATTTCAGTACGGGCAGTTTGTCATTCAACCATTGGATGATCAGCTTTCGGATGACGTGTTCATCATAAGGGATATTGAAAAGGAAGCGGCGGTATTAGCGATGATGGATGAAAGCGGCTTTACAAAAACGGATGGCGGCTACTATATGCAGAATGAGGAACTTGAATATGAGTTTTTATATCACCAGCTTCCAAAGCTCACAAAACTCGCAAAAATCTATGCAACAAATTCTGTTAAGCTGCGGATTGCCAAAGAAAATAACTTTCCGAAAATCCGGGTGAATGTCCAAAAGGAACGGACAAATTGGCTTGAATTTAAATTTGAAATGGATGGCGTTTCGAATAAGCAAATTAAAGAAATTTTAGCGGCCATCAAAGTGAAGCAAAAATATTATCGTTTACAAGATGGGGCATTGCTGTCTCTGGAGACGAGGGAAATAGAAGAAATTCAGCGCTTCCTTCGCGCAATTCCAGCTCAGGATGATGAGTATGAATTAACGTTTAATATGCCGATATTGGATAGTCTGCCGTTTTTGGAGCAATTTGAACAAAGTGATATATTCGAAGCGGAAGAATCGTTTAAACAGTTTACAGGCCAGTTATTACATCCTGAATCATTGACATTTGAAGTTCCTGATAGCCTGGAACCGATTCTTCGGGATTACCAGAAACATGGTTTTAACTGGTTGAAATTGCTCTCGAATTATGGCTTCGGCGGTGTGCTTGCAGATGATATGGGTCTTGGGAAAACTGTACAGAGTATTGCATTTATCGTATCTGAATTGCCGATAATCCGTGCTAACAAACAGCCGGTTCTAATCGTTTGTCCATCATCGCTTTCATACAATTGGCTTTATGAGTTCATGCAGTTTGCACCGGAAGTCGAAGCGATTGTCATTGATGGGGAAGTATCGGAGCGGCGCCATTTACTGCGTACAATGGAAGATCATGATGTCATTATTACAACCTATCCGTTATTACGTAAAGATAGCGCATTTTATGAACGCCAGCATTTTCATACGGTATTTTTTGATGAAGCGCAGGCATTTAAAAATCCGGTAACACAGACAGCAAGAACGGTGAAAAGAATCAATGCGACAAATCGCTTTGGTTTAACAGGAACACCGATTGAAAACTCATTATCGGAATTATGGTCGATTTACCGTGTTATTTTTCCGCAGCTGTTCCGCGAGCTGGAGGAGTTTCGCCATATGCAGCGAAAAGATATTGCACGAAGAGTACGTCCGTTTCTCCTTCGCCGAATGAAAGAACAGGTATTAGGAGAGTTACCTCAAAAAAAGGAAATGATAGAAAAAGCCGGACTGTTACCGGAGCAAAAAGCGTTATATGCCGCCTATTTGGCGAAATTGCGTGTTGATACAATGAAGCACCTGGACAAAGAAACGTTCCATAAAAACCGTATTCGAATTTTGGCGGGAATTACGAGACTGCGTCAAATCTGCTGTCACCCCGCACTGTTTGTCGAAGGGTATAAGGGTGGTTCCGCAAAGTTTGAGCAGCTGTTCCGGTTATTGGAACAAGCGAAGGCATCCGGCCGACGGGTATTAATATTTTCACAGTTTACGCAAATGTTGAAAATGATTGCGACAGAGCTTTTCAAGCGCGGGGAACAATATTTTTACCTTGACGGACAAACGCCTTCGGAAGAGCGGATTGCACTTTGTAACTCATTTAATGGTGGCGAGCGGGATCTGTTTTTGATTTCATTAAAAGCGGGTGGTACTGGACTGAATCTAACAGGGGCAGATACCGTCATTTTATATGATTTATGGTGGAATCCGGCAGTCGAGGAACAAGCAGCTGACCGTGCCCATCGTATGGGGCAAAAGGAAGTTGTACAAGTTGTTAAGCTGATCGCAAACGGAACGATTGAGGAAAAAATGAGTGAGCTTCAGCAGAAGAAGAAAATGCTTATTTCCGATATATTGGACGGTGATGAATCGTCGAAGGGAACTTTAACAGAGCAGGATATCCGGGAAATTTTAATGATCTAAAAGAGGCTATGAGGGCATTTTTATGCACCTCATAACCTCTTTTATTTTTCTGGTGTACGTACAATCAAAACATCGCATGTAGCATGCCGAACGATTGCTTCTGTAGTAGAGCCCATGAACATCTGCTCGGCAGCATTCGAGCCGGTTGCACCACAAATGATAATATCTGCTGGCGCATGCTCTGAAAGCCTTCTTGCTAAAATCGTCTTAGGCGTACCTTTTGTTAAGATTTTATTGATCGCAGGAATACCGGCATCTTTTGCTTCCAATTCATAGCGGTCCAATAAAACTTCGCCATGTTTTCGAACCAATTCAACCATATTATCATAAAGCATATCAAAAGATGCGGAGAAGCTCGTATCGATTACATGGATAATGTGTAAAGTCGAGCCAATATTTCGTTTTGCTATATCAATCGATTTTTGAAAAGCGAGTTCGCTAACATCTGAACCATCTACTGCAACAACTATATTTTCATAATGATTTGCCATATGAAATTCCTCCTTCATCTATTGGATAAAGTATATCAAATAGATGAATCTCGGTATAATGATGACGCCGAGAACATGAGATGAGGAATTCAATTGCAATCTATATTTATTTAGTAGGTAGTATTTTCAGAATCTTTTGAATGCGATAAGCGAAGAATCCGGCAAAAATTGAAAGTATAATATCTTTAGGCATTGGAGGAATCATCCAAAGCCATGCCATGTTGTAGGTGAAACCTTCAGGTGCAGACGCCCATAATGTATAGGCAAAATACATCCAGGTTGTTCCTATAATATAGTTAACTGCCATCGCAACAAGTGCGCCAATAATATAGGCAAGTCTCGTCTGAAACTTTTCGGCAATTTTACCGGCAATATAGGCACTAATAATAAATGTTACGATAAAGCCGAATGTCGGAAGTAGAATCGCCGAAAATCCGCCCGAGAATTTAGAGAATACCGGTGCCCCTGCTAACCCGATAAACATATACACTGCACATGCAATGGCTCCTTTTTTTGATCCAAGTACTAAACCTGCTAATATTGCAAAAAATGCCTGTAGTGTTATCGGTACACCGCCGACCGTTAGAAACGGTACGAATGATGTAATATTTGCTCCAACCATAATAAGTGTCGCAAAAAGTGCACTGTAAATTAAATCGATTGTTTTAAAGCTTTGTGTTTTGTGAACAGTCTCCATACATTACTCCCCTTAAAGTTAACTTCTGTATATTTTTAGTTAACATAAATATAGAATTAGTTTCGTTTTGTGTCAACTGTTATTTTTAGTGAGTTAACATATAAATGTAACCGGACGTAATTTTGGTTAACTTGTGACAAAAAGTTTATAATAAATGCATCTTTGAAAGAAATGAGGCGAAAACAATGACAGATAAAAAGCAGAATTTCGGTTTTCGTTTTAATAACAGTTACAAGGAGTTGCCGCAAACTTTTTATTCCCATGTAACCGCTAATGAAGTGACATCACCTTCAATCGTCATCTTTAACCGTACATTAGCAGAGCAGCTTGGTTTAGATGCTCAGGAATTAAAAGAGCATGGTGCCGCTATTTTGGCGGGACATGAAATGCCGGATGGTGCAGCGCAAATTGCACAAGCCTATGCGGGGCATCAATTCGGACATTTTAATATGCTAGGCGACGGAAGAGCGTTATTAATCGGAGAGCACCTCTCGCAAAATGGGGAACGATTTGATCTTCAGTTGAAGGGATCCGGTCTTACACCGTATTCTCGTGGCGGCGATGGACGTGCTGCACTCGGTCCGATGTTGCGGGAGTTTATCATTAGTGAGGCAATGCATGCACTTTCGATTCCAACTACTCGCAGCTTGGCCGTTACGGCAACCGGTGATATTATCTATCGTGAAACGGCTTTGGAAGGCGCTGTTTTAACTCGTGTTGCCGCAAGTCACTTGCGGGTCGGAACGTTTCAGTATGCGGCCGCATTTGGTGAAGCGGATGACTTAAAAGCTTTGGCTGATTATGCAATCCAGCGCCATTATCCCGAGCTTTTGCATGCAGAAAACCGCTATCTTGCATTGCTTGAATCGGTGCTTGACAGACAAGCGGCTCTTATAGCGAAATGGCAAAGCGTCGGTTTTATTCATGGTGTAATGAATACCGATAATATGACAATCAGCGGTGAAACAATCGATTACGGTCCATGTGCGTTTATGGATACGTATGACGTGTCTACTGTCTTCAGTTCGATTGATCGACAGGGGCGCTATGCCTATCGCAATCAGCCACCGATCGCATCATGGAACTTAACACGTTTTGCAGAAAGTTTGCTGCCGCTCCTTCATGAAAATGAAGAGGAAGCAGTTCAACTGGCACAAAATATTCTTGGAAAATTCCCCTCTATATATGAAGCTTATTATTATAGTGAAATGCGGGAAAAATTAGGTCTTCTTTCAATTGATGAAAAGGATGAAAAGCTGATTGATGATCTGCTGAATTTAATGGAAGAACATGAAGCGGATTATACAAATACGTTGCGTGCATTGTCGGAAGGTAAGCGACCGAATAATGACTTGTTCCAGTCAGACGCATTTAAGCAGTGGGAAACAACTTGGTTTGAACGGATTGAACAGCAGGACACAACGGTTGATGAAACGATGCGAGTAATGCAGTCTGTTAATCCTGCGGTTATTCCAAGGAATCATTTTGTGGAACAGGCAATTGAACAATTTGCAGAAGGCGACCCGTCAATGTTTGCCGAGATGCTGCAAGTGCTGACAAGTCCGTTTAATATAACGGAGCAGTACAAAAAATATACAGAGCCACCGACAGACGAAGAACCACCGTTTGTCAGCTATTGTGGAACTTAAAAAAACGAGCATGGTACAACGTAAAAGTTGTTGCCATGCTCGTTTTCATTCGCGATGGAAACTATAGAGAGTTCATTTCAATGTGGTTTCTGACAACAGGAACGACTTCGTTGGCAAATAAGTTCATACTGTTTTTTACAAGTTCGAATGGTTGACCGCCAATATCCGGCTGCGCCAAAAATCGGCTATGCCCGAACAATTCATATTGTTTAATAATTTTTTCCGCAACATCTTCAGGACTTCCAACAAATAATGCCATGTTCGGTCCAGTGATTTCGATGAATTGTTCAAAAGATAACTGGAAGGTGAAACTGCCTTGCTGATTGACATACTGCCAATAATTTTTATAGTAAGGGTAAAATTGCTCCTGTGCCTGTTCCGTTGTTTCCGCAATGAAAAGGTGACCGGTAACTCCAACATTTAATTTTTCGGGATGATGCTGTCCGGATTTTCGGTAAAGGTTCACTAATGGCTGGAACCGATCAAGGGGACCGCCTAATATTGCCAGTGCCATTCCAACTCCGACACGACCTGCTCGAACGGCACTTTCCGGGGTACCGCCAACACCAACCCAAATAGGAATTTCCTGATTAAAGGGTCTTGGAGCGATTTCCGCATTATTTAAAGCCGGGCGGAATTGACCACTCCATGTTACGCGTTCCTGGGAATTTAATTGTTGAAGCAAAAGTAAATTTTCCTCAAATAAAGCATCATAGTCAGTTGTTGAATACCCGAAAAGCGGGAAAGATTCAATGAATGCACCACGACCTGCTAAAATTTCGGCTCGTCCATTGCTAAGTAAATCAAGCGTTGCAAAATCTTCAAAAAGCCGAACTGGATCTACCGTACTTAAAACGGTAGTTGTACTCGTCAATTTTATATGTTTTGTCCGCTGAGAAATTGCAGACAAGACAACAGGCGGGGCAGATACGACATAATCAAGACGGTGATGCTCGCCGACACCGAACACATCCAGCCCTAAATTTTCCGTTAAATCCGCCATCTGTAAAATATCCTCTAAACGCTGTGAAGGAGAGGGGGTTTTTCCTGTTAAAGGATCAATGCCAATATCAGCAAGGGAATAAATGCCGAATTCAAATTTCTTCATAATTATAAGACACTCCTTAAGTGAGTTACTAAAAGTAAGCTTATCATATACTCTTGAATTTCTATATTAATTAGCATCCTTCTACAAATCATAATGGGGGAACAATTCTAGCAGGTTCGGAATTTTTGGAAACAGAAAAACATCCATTTCCTCAAGGAGAAAATGGATGTTTTAGTTACCCTGTATTGTTAATTAAGATAGACGGTTACGGTAGTCTTCGTATTGGAAAGTACGAATTACTTTTACTCCATCTTGTTCATTGTAAGTGCAAATACTTGGTAAATTTACACCATTGAACATATGCGTTTTTACCATTGTGTAATGGGCCATGTCCGTAAAGACAAGTTTGTCGCCTGCTTGAAGCGGCTCATCAAAAGAATAGTCTCCGATAATGTCACCTGCTAAGCAAGTCATGCCGCCTAAACGATATGTGTAAGCTTTTTCGTTTGGCTGCCCCGAACCGATAATATGCGCGCGATAAGGCATTTCAAGTGTATCTGGCATATGGCAAGTAGCAGAAGAGTCGACAATCGCAAGCTCCATACCGTTTTGCACGATATCAAGCACTGTCGCCACTAAATATCCTGTATTCAGTGCAATTGCTTCGCCTGGTTCTAAAATTACTTTTACGCCATATGTTTCTTGGATGCGGTTGATTAAGCTGACTAATAGCTCAACATTATAACCTGGTTTTGTAATATGGTGTCCTCCGCCGAAGTTGATCCACTTCATCTGATGCAAGTATTCACCATATTTCTCTTCAAAGTGTACTAAAATACGCTCCAGAACTTCAGCACCTTGCTCACACATTGCATGGAAGTGAATGCCTTCAACACCGTCAAGTTCATCCGGACGGAATGACTCCACCGGAATACCTAAACGCGAGTTAATATAGCAAGGGTCGTACAGAGGTGTTTCCACTTCTGAATAACCAGGATTTACACGTAAACCAATTGAAATATTTTTCTCGTGATTTAACACTTTGTCTTTGTATTTATTTAACTGATCAAATGAGTTAAATACAATATGGTCGACATAAGTTAAATACTCATCGATTTCATGCTCTGCATAAGCAGGAGCGTATGCGTGTACTTCCTTGCCGAATTCTTCAAAACCAAGGCGTGCTTCAAATAGTGAGGAAGATGTAATCCCCGCTAAATAATTGCGTGCCATCGGAAATGTTGACCACATAGAAAAGCCTTTAAGTGCAAGTAAAATATCGCAATTCGTACGATCTTGTACGGATTTCAACAGTTTTAAATTGCGCTCAAGTAATCGCTCGTCCACTACGAAGGCAGGAGATGGTGCCTGTGACCAGTCGATGCCTGTTTCTGCTGCAAGAGCAGCGGCCATCACAGGTTTTTTCGTATTTTTAAAATCTGCCATTACGCTTTTTCTCCAGCAGAAGTGAATTCCAAGTCGATTAATTCAGGGTTTTCTGTTTCGTGCCATGGTAATCCCCATTTATTTAGTGCATCCATGAATGGGTCTGGATTGAAGTCTTCCACATTCCATACACCTGGTTTTTGCCATTCGCCGTTCATTACAAGCATAGCGCCGATCATTGCCGGTACACCAGTTGTGTAAGAAATCGCCTGTGAACCAACTTCTCTGTAGCATTCTTGGTGATCACATACATTGTATACATAGTAAGTTTTCTCTTTACCGTCTTTAATACCGCGAACGATACAGCCGATGTTTGTTTTACCTTTTGTAAGTGGACCTAATGTAGCCGGGTCTGGTAAAACAGCTTTTAAAAACTGGATTGGCTGAATCATTTGTCCTTGGAATTCGATTGGCTCAATTGAAGTCATACCTACATTTTCAAGAACGTTTAAATGTGTTAAGTATTTTTCGCCAAACGTCATCCAGAAGCGGATTTGTTTTAAACCTTTAATGTTTTTCGCTAAAGATTCCAATTCTTCATGGTATAGAAGGTAGCAATCTTTTTCACCGATTTCCGGTAAGTTATAAACTGTTTTATATTCTAAAGGCTCCGTTTCAACCCACTCGCCATCTTTCCAGAAACGTCCGTTCGCAGTGATTTCGCGAATGTTGATTTCAGGATTGAAGTTTGTTGCGAATGGAAGTCCGTGGTCTCCACCATTTGCATCAACGATATCGATGTAATGAATTTCATCGAAATGATGCTTTTGTGCATGCGCTGTGAATACGCCTGTTACACCTGGGTCAAAACCTGAACCTAGAAGCGCAGTAATGCCTGCTTCTTCAAAACGCTCTTTATACGCCCATTGCCATTTATATTCGAATTTAGCAGTATCTAAAGGCTCGTAGTTTGCTGTATCTACATAGTGAGTCTTCGTAGCTAAACATGCATCCATAATAGTTAAGTCTTGATATGGTAAAGCTACATTGATCACCACATCTGGATTAAATCCATTGATTAGGTCAATTAGTTCCTCGGTGTTGTCCGCATCCACTTGTGCTGTGTGAATAATCGTTTTTCCACCATCTAATTTTTCTTTTAAAGCATCACATTTTGATTTTGTTCGACTTGCGATCATAATCTCTTCGAATACTTCTGAGTTTTGTACACATTTATGTACGACAACGCTAGCTACTCCGCCAGCTCCAATAATCAATGCTTTACCCAATTTCTTGTCACGCTCCAAATCTATAATTTTTTGGTTTCATTTTTGAAACAAGATTGATTATATAGAATAGTACGGTAGTTAGCAATTATGTTCTCGTATTTTTTTTGAGGAATTGAGAGAAATTAATAACTTAATTTAATATCATTTTTGTATATAAAAAGAAAATGCCAAGTGGAAGTCATATACACTGGGCAAGCATTTCTATTTAACTGTCTGTTTTTGCAAAAATGTATCACGATTCGTAACGGCATCAACGGCTTCATAGATGGTACTTTCAAAGTGATTGACTTGAAGGGAAGTGACACCTTGAATTGTCGTTCCGCCCGGTGAACAGACTTGATCGATTAATGCCCATGGGTGAGAATCGGACTGTAAAACCATTTGCGCACTGCCTAATACAGAGCTTGCCGCAATTTGAAGTGCCATATCTTTTGGCATCCCTTCACGAACTGCCGCACGTGCCAAGGAGTCGATATAAAGGTAAGTGAAGGCAGGAGATGCACAACCGATTGTTGTAAAGATTGAGAACAGGTTTTCAGGAAGCTCGACAATTGTTCCGACTGTAGCAAAAAGTTTCTCAACGATTGCTTTTTGATCGGCACTTGCTTTCTGTGTTGAATAACAACTTGTGGATGCGCCGATTGTTGCGTTGATATTCGGCATAACGCGGAAAATAGGCGTTTCGCTTCCAAGTTCATCATGTAAATAATCGAGTGATTTCCCGGCAGCGATTGAAATGACGATATGTTTATTTGTCAGATGCTGTTTAATAGAAGGTAAAACATTTTCAAACATTTGAGGTTTAACAGCGATGACAATCACATCGATTTGTTTCATTAATTGTTCAATCGAATCGGTTGCATGAATACCGTATTTATGTACAAGGTCATCGGTTTTTTCGCGGCTTCGATTCATCCCGTATACATCGGCAGCGCTAAATTGCCCGCTTGTAATCATGCCTTGAATAATCGCGCCAGCCATGTTTCCAAGGCCGATAAATCCAAATTTCATTTTATATATCCTTCTTTCAATTAAGGTATTTATATTTATTACGTAAAATATTCATAGCGCTTAGTATACCGCACTGGTCGGTCAATGCAACCAGAACGACTTTTTCCGTGAACAAAAATAACATTTATTCTGTCGTTATTATCAATAAATCAGATTATTTCCAAGGAAGAACGGGAACATTGAGGGAAAAGGCTTATCGGATTAAACATGTAATCGAGTAATAAATTGTATATAACTATAATTTTGAGTAATTATTGTTGGAATGTATAAACAACGTTAAAATAAATGCAATGGACGAAGAATGCAACAGCATTACTTTGTCGCCGATGGAGTGATTAGATGAAAGAAAATAAAAAGAATAATGGTCATGGAAAAGTAATTTTATTCCCCGGAATGACGGACCGGTTATTTAATGAAGCGAAACATTTGGCAGAAAACAACCAATACAAAGAAGCCAATGAGTTATTTGAGCAAGCTTTGTTGCTAGGTGAAGGGGATGAAATGTCACTTAGTATATTTGCGTACTCATTATATGAAGAAAAAAATTTCGAACGTGCGAAACAAGTATGCGAGGAATTGCTTGCGATAGGTCCTAATATGTACTTTGAAGTAATGGAACTGTACTTAACAATCTGCATGCAATTACGCCAATTTAAACAAGTTGAGAAAATCATCGAATCATTGTTTGACGAACAGTTAATTCCTGATCATGAAGTGGAAAAGTTTGAACGTTTAAAAAATCTGAACGCCCATATTGCCGAAAACCAGGAATCCCATTTTCAAGCACCAATTATTGAAGATGAAGAACTTGAGGGATTTACGGCTACAGAGTTTTTGGAGATGTCCGCACAACGGCAAATGATGCTGATTCATGAACTTACGGAAAAGAATATCCGTCCCTATTCAGATGAATTGAGAGCCATCATTGAAAACGATGAAGTCCAACCGTTTATAAAAAGTTTACTGCTCATCCTGCTTGTTGAACAGGAAGTAGATATGACGATTACTGTAACGAAGTTTGCTCAGTCCAAAGAATTTAATCCGGTGAATTTTCCATTGCCGACGAAGCTGAATCAGTATACAGAAATTACGGGAACCATAGCGGAACGATTGGCGCAGGAACCTTCGGCATTGGAGTTTGCACTGCACTTGATCGACAAGCATGCAATCGTCCTTTATCCGTTTGGATGGGACGGTTATTCTACTGAAGAAGTTGCAGAAGGCTATATCGGTTATGTGAAAACAATGTTCGGAGAAGACAGAGAAATGAATGGTGAAATAGTAAGTTTTTTACAAAATATAGAAAAAATGTCGGATTTGCAAGAGTAGTGAAAAAAGTTGAAACATTGAGCATCTATGTTATACTAAAATGGTTGTCAAACAATATATATGACGAGTTTGTTTATTCAAACGAATGTTAACTTTGGAGGTAATATATATGTCAGTAAAATGGGAAAAACAAGAAGGTAACGAAGGTTTATTAACGGTTACTGTAGAAGCTGCAGAAGTTGATAAAGCTTTAGACCAAGCTTTCAAAAAAGTAGTAAAACAAATTAACGTACCAGGTTTCCGTAAAGGGAAAATGCCTCGTAACGTATTTGAAAAAATGTACGGTGTAGAAGCTCTTTACCAAGATGCTTTAGAAATCGTTATCAATTCTTCATACCCAGTTGCTTTAGACGAAGCTGGTATTGAGCCAGTAGACTACCCTGAAATCGCGGGTACTGAGAATTTCGCTAAAGGTACTGACTTCACATACACTGCAACAGTAACTGTGAAACCAGAACCTAAATTAGGTGAATATAAAGGTTTAGAAGTAACAAAAGGATCAGCTGAAGTAACAGACGAAGAAGTTCAATCTTTAATCGACGCTCAATTAGCTAAAAAAGCTGAATTAGAAATTAAAGAAGATGAAGCAATCGTTGAAGGCGATACAGCTGTAATCGATTTCGAAGGTTTTGTTGGTGAAGAAGCATTCGAAGGCGGTAAAGGTGAAGACTACGCATTAGAAATCGGTTCTGGTTCATTCATTCCTGGTTTCGAAGAGCAATTAGTAGGTGCAAAAACTGGTGAAACGAAAGATGTAGTAGTTACTTTCCCAGAAGAGTACCATGCTGCTGAATTAGCTGGTAAAGAAGCGAAATTCGTTGTGACTGTTAAAGAAGTTAAAACTAAAGTATTACCAGACTTAACTGATGAGTTCGCTAAAGAAATCGATCCAGAAGTTGAAACTGTAGAAGCATTGCGCACTAAATTAAAAGAAACAACTTTAGCTAACAAAGTAGCGGACGTTGAAGCATCATTACGCGACGAGTTAGTTGAAAAAGCGGCTGCTAATGCAGAAGTTGAAGTTCCACAAGGAATGATCAACACTGAAGTTGACCGCATGGTTCAAGAATTCGGTCAACGTTTACAAATGCAAGGCATGAATTTAGATCTTTACTACCAATTCTCAGGTCAAAATGAAGAAGCATTACGCACTCAAATGGCTGAAGAAGCTGTAAACCGTGTACGTGTATCTTTAGTTTTAGAAGCAATTGGTCAAGCTGAAAATATTGAAGTATCTGAAGAAGATATCAATACAGAAGTTGAAAAAATGGCTGCTCAATTCGGTATGTCAAACGACCAAATTTTAACTGCTTTAGGTGGAACTCAAGTTCTTGAGAACGATATCCGCACTCAAAAAACAGTTGAATTCCTAGTTGAAAACGCTAAAATTTCTAACTAATTATTTGTTTTGAATAATCGAATTCGAATTTGATCCTGTACTGATTCATGACCATGGTGAAGCAAGAATCAGTGCCGACAAGTACCGGTTTTATCCTGGACTACCGTCTAACATAAAGTTAAAACTAGTACGGATTGAATAAAATGAGATTTTGACAAGGTACGGTATTCCCGTGCCTTGTTTTCTACCTTTGAATACATACATATAATAGTTGGTTCATTTGAATATTTAATGATAAAAAGTTACAATATAACTTCATTAACTATTGAACAGCCAGCAAAGTTTAATAGGACATAAAATAAGCTAGTAACAACGCGCAATCAATTTATTTGATAAAACAACTAGAATCTTGTAAGATTGTTGCTTGAATAGGGGTGAACCAAATTGTTTAAATTTAATGATGAAAAAGGCAATTTAAAATGCTCTTTTTGTGGTAAACCACAAGAACAAGTTCGTAAACTGGTTGCAGGACCAGGCGTATATATTTGTGATGAATGTATCGAACTATGCTCAGAGATCGTAGTGGAAGAGTTAGGGATCGAAGAGGAAATCGAGTTCAATGAAATTCCAAAACCTAAAGAGATTTTAAATATTTTAGGTGAATATGTAATCGGACAAGAACGTGCAAAAAAAGCATTGGCAGTTGCTGTATATAATCACTATAAACGTATTAATTCGAATTCAAAAATTGATGATGTTGAATTATCAAAATCGAATATCGTATTAATCGGACCAACTGGTAGCGGTAAAACTTTACTTGCTCAAACGTTGGCGCGTATTTTAAATGTACCATTCGCAATTGCTGACGCGACAAGCTTAACTGAAGCAGGTTATGTTGGTGAGGATGTTGAAAATATTCTTTTAAAACTGATCCAGGCGGCAGATTATGATATAGAACGTGCAGAAAAGGGTATCATTTATATTGATGAGATTGACAAGGTTGCTCGTAAATCTGAAAATCCTTCAATTACACGTGACGTATCAGGCGAAGGTGTACAACAAGCATTACTGAAAATTTTAGAAGGCACAGTTGCAAGTGTTCCTCCACAAGGCGGACGTAAGCATCCGCATCAGGAGTTCCTTCAAATCGATACATCGAACATTCTGTTTATCGTAGGTGGAGCATTTGATGGAATCGAAACAATTATTAAACGTCGTCAAGGCGAAAAAGTAATTGGCTTTGCTTCAACACAGAACCAAGGTATCGATGAAGATGCTTCAATTATGTCTCAGTTAATTCCTGAAGACTTATTGAAATTCGGTTTAATTCCGGAATTTATCGGACGTTTACCGGTATTGGCTACTTTAGAGCAGTTAAATGTTGATGCATTAGTACAAATTTTAACTGAACCTAAAAACGCTTTAGCAAAACAATACCAAAAAATGTTGGAGCTGGATGATGTAGAACTGGAGTTTGAAGATGAAGCGCTTGTTGAAATTGCTAAATTAGCAATCGAACGCAAAACAGGTGCCCGTGGACTTCGTTCAATCATCGAAGCGACAATGCTTGATGTAATGTTTGAATTGCCTTCTCGTGAAGATATTAAAAAATGTATCATCACAGCTGAAACAATTCGTGATAAAGCAGATCCGAAGTTAATTTTAGATGATGGGTCTGAATTGAAAAAAGACGACAACAAAAAAACTTCAGCTTAATTTATAGCTGAATGGATTCCAACTATGTAGCTGACTTAGACTTCTCAAGCAAGTCCAAAGTCAGCTTTTTCTTACAAAACGTGTATACATAAAGGTTCGGATATTATCGCCGGATTTCACAGATTTTGAAATGTTTTTACAAGTTTGCACCAGCATTTGGAGCACATGAACTCGGAAAAATCTGGACACAGTTATGCTTAGGCGTAATTGGCAAGGAATTAACACATACTTATATTGCGGGTTGTTTTTAAGATTTGGATGGAGGTGAATACCCGCGTGACAAAAAAATTAACTAATATGCCAGTTTTACCGTTAAGAGGACTTCTTGTATACCCAACGATGGTTTTACATATTGATGTGGGTCGAGAACGTTCTATTGCAGCACTAGAACATGCGATGCTTGAAGATAGCACAATCTTTTTGGTAACTCAAAAAGATTTACGTGTTGACTCACCGGGAAAAGCAGATCTTTATAAAATGGGAACATTAGCGAAAGTAAAACAAATGCTAAAACTACCTAATGGAACTTTACGTATTCTGGTTGAAGGTTTAAACCGTGCGGAAATGGTTCGTTATGAAGATTCCGGGAAATTTACAACTGCAGATCTGGAACTATTTGAAGATGAGCTGCACAAAGATGCAGAAACGGAAGCTTTAATGCGTACAGTGTTATCGTATTTCGAAAAATACGCAAAATCTTCAAATAAAATTACGACGGAAACAATCGAATCGGTGCTTGATATTGAAGAACCGGGTCGATTAGCAGATGTCATTGCATCTCATTTGCCTTTCAAAATTAATGAAAAGCAAGAAGTGCTCGATATTACGAACATTAAAAAGCGTTTAGACCACTTGATGATTCGTTTGCATGACGAGCAGGAGATTTTAAATCTTGAGAAAAAAATCAGTACAAAAGTGAAGCAGGCGATGGAGCGTACGCAGAAAGAATATTATCTGCGTGAGCAAATGAAAGCAATCCAAACAGAGCTTGGTGATCGCGAAGGAAAAACGGGTGAAATTGCAGAACTTCGAAAGAAAATCGATAGTGCCGGAATGCCGGAGTCTACACAAAAAGTTGCGTTGAAAGAACTGGACCGCTACGAAAAGTTACCTGCTGCAAGTGCAGAGAGTGGCGTCATCCGCAACTATTTGGAATGGCTTGTATCGATCCCTTGGACAGAAAAAACGGAAGACCGTATTGATATTGCCTATGCTGAAGAAATTCTAAACCGCGATCATGATGGATTGGAAAAAGTCAAAGAGCGCGTTTTGGAATATTTATCAGTACGTCAATTAATGAATTCATTGCGCGGTCCGATTTTATGTTTAGCAGGACCTCCGGGCGTTGGTAAAACGAGTTTAGCGCGTTCTATCGCAGAAAGCCTTGACCGTAAATTTGTCCGTGTTTCACTTGGCGGAGTACGTGACGAGTCTGAAATTCGTGGTCACCGCCGTACGTATGTCGGCGCAATGCCTGGACGTATCATTCAAGGGATGAAAAAAGCAGGCACGACTAATCCTGTATTTTTACTGGATGAAATCGATAAAATGTCTAATGATTTCCGTGGGGATCCGTCTGCTGCAATGCTTGAAGTACTGGATCCGGAACAAAACAATACATTCAGTGATCACTTCATTGAAGAGCCATACAATCTGCAGGATGTACTGTTTATTGCAACAGCAAATGATTTAAGTACGATTCCTGCACCATTACTGGATCGTATGGAAGTCATCAATATTGCAGGTTACACAGAATTCGAAAAAGTAGAAATTACTAAGAACCACTTGATTCCGAAACAGATGAAGGAACATGGTTTAAAGAAGGCGCAAATGGCAATAAAAGATGAAGCAATTACAGATTTAATTCGTTACTATACACGTGAAGCGGGTGTTCGTGGATTGGAACGTCAAGTTGCGACTGTTTGCCGTAAAGCTGCGAAAAAAATTGTATCCGGTGAAAAGAAAAAAGTTACGGTCAACTCCAAAGTTTTGGTGGAGATGCTTGGTAAACACCGCTTCCGCTATGGACAGGCAGAAATGGAAAACCAAGTAGGTGTAGCTACAGGGCTTGCCTATACGACAGTCGGCGGAGATACATTACAGATCGAGGTTTCATTAACACCTGGTAAAGGTAAATTAATTTTAACAGGGAAGCTTGGCGATGTAATGAAGGAATCCGCACAAATCGCACTTTCATTTGTCCGCACTTTAACAAATGATTTAGGTGTGGATGCTGATTATTTCGATCAGCACGATATTCATGTCCACGTTCCGGAAGGGGCAGTACCAAAAGATGGTCCATCAGCAGGTATTACGATGACGACTGCTATTGTGTCTGCAATAACTGGAAAAGCAATCAAACGCGAAATTGGAATGACTGGAGAAGTTACATTACGGGGTCGTGTACTGCCGATCGGCGGCTTAAAAGAGAAATCGTTAAGTGCCCACCGTGCGGGATTAACGACGATCATCATTCCGCAAGATAATGAACGTGATATTGATGATATTCCTGAAACAATTCGTGAGCAACTCACATTTAAACTAGTTTCACAAGCGGAAGAAGTTCTTGCGCTCGCACTAGATGGAGGTTTTAATAAGTAATGAAAGTCCATAACGTAGAAATGATCGGCAGTTTTGTCCGACCAGAACAGTTCCCGGAAGACGGGTTACCTGAATTCGCTTTAGCGGGTCGTTCAAATGTCGGCAAATCTTCGTTTATCAATCGTATGATCGGCCGTAAAGCAATGGCGCGTATTTCGTCAAAACCCGGTAAAACGCAACAGCTGAACTTCTATAAAATCGAAGAACAGCTCTATTATGTTGACGTGCCAGGCTACGGCTATGCAAAAGTTTCAAAATCAGAACGTGCTGCATGGGGAAAAATGATCGAGCAGTACTTTATGGGTCGCGAACAATTAAGAGCAGTAGTATTAATTATTGATATTCGCCACAATCCAACGGCAGATGACTGCATGATGTATGATTTTTTAAAGCATTATAATATCCCGGTAATTGTTGTCGCAACAAAGGCCGATAAAATTCCAAAAGGGAAATGGGATAAGCATAAAAAGATTGTTCGGGAAACATTACAAATGGATAAACAGGATCCATTAATCGTTTTTTCTTCTGAAAAAGGTCTTGGTCTGGAACAGGCATGGGATGAAATCGAATCGCGTATGTAATAACTAAAGTGCTAAAACACCGCTCTTCTTTGAGTGGACGCTTTAGCCGGGTGAGAACAACTTCGAATAATTTTCGGAGTTGTTCTTTTTTATTGGACAAATCATACTTATTACTTTATAAATGGTTCGATTTGCCGATAAAAATGGAAGGAGGTGTTACATTTGGAAATTGCAACTTACCGGTGTCGATGAAGCAAGGACAGCTAATGCAAATTGTTTCATTAGCTGTTGCCAAACAGGCGATAGAATTTAAAGAACATAACGCAGAACGATTGCTTGAAGTCATCGATACACTACACTCAAGGTTAGGACACACAATCGATGTTTCTTTATATAAAGATGGAGATATCAATTTGTTCAATTAAAGCTATTATCATAACGATATAAAACGAGAAACGAATAGAAGTGATACATAATCGCTATAAAAAAGGAGGCGAAAAAATTGCTGAAGAAATTGTCAATGCTATTATTAGCAATTACTTTTGCTTTAACAATTTTCCCGATAGGCCAACATGCTGAAGCATCTGCTACATATACATTTGTAAAGGCAAATTATACAGAAGTAGAAGAGAAAGGCGGGGCGGTTACACGTACGCTAAAAAGTGTGACATTAAAAAATAGCGCGGGCAAAACCGCTGCATTTAACTTAGCGAATACCGGACAATATTACATAAATAATACGTTAACAACAATTGACGGATTTAAAGCCGGCATGAATGTCACAATCAAGCTAAATCTAGGGCGAATTACGGAAATGCGCAGTTCAACGAATGATGCTGGTGGCGGTGCGATTATTGAAAATAGTAAGCAACTTACCGGAGTAGTCACAGAACTTGTCCCGAATGGTTTACAAATTCGAGTGAAATTGGACGGTTCTTCAACAAGAACCTTTACAGTCACGAATAATACGGCTGTTTTTAAAGGGAAGTCATTTGTAGATTTAACTGCACTTTACGTAGGGGATCGTGTTCAGTTGACGTTTGCGACGGCGAACACTTCGACTATTGCGGAAATTAACATTATGAACACAGCCAATATGGTAGAAGATTTATATAAAGCGACTCTGAATACAGTTAATACAAATAAAAATACGTTGAATGTTAAAAATGCACACCCGCTATTGAATTGGATGTATGGTATGAAAGATACAGATCAACAGAAGACCTTTAACTTTACAAATAATACGAGTATTTTTGTAGGAAATAAGAAAATATCGAAAAGCGACCTTAATAACTATCGGAATAGTGAACTCTATTTTGTGACAAAAAAACAGTTTAGCAAGGAAGTAATCGAAAAGATTATCGTCCTTAATAAAAATGAGCGTACTTATTACCAGCCGATTACGCAGGTAAATATCGGACTGAATTCATTCCAGCTGAATAACTCTTTAAATTTACGTTATCACAGCGGCTCCATTTTAATTCGAAATGGGCGCATAGTAGAGCCGGATGGATTAATTGCATTGAACCAAAAACAGTTGCCAATTTCTACTACAGCTTATGTGTTAACTGATGGAGCAACAAAGAGTGAATATGCACATATTGTAAATATTTCCAACGATGCATACTTAGCACCTAATCTATCAAAGTATGAGCTTTATTATGGACGAATTAATCGGGCAGATCGAGATGGCTATCAAGTGACATTATCTGATTTGGAACGCTTTGATAATCATTTCTGGACTACGAATAATCAAAAGACCCAATTCGCTTTTAGTAATTCGACAATTGCTTATGAGTGGGATGTAAATCGGCCGTTAAAAGTCATTCCAAAACTGGATTTAGATTTGTTTGATAGCTATACAAATTCACCAAACCCTTACTATAGTTATTTCTATATGAAGGATGGTCATATTCAAGGAATCTATTTTGTACCATATGAAAAACGAGCTTCCTTAACGTTAACAGGACAAGTTGATGGAGTAAATTCTGACAGGAAACTGCTTTCTGTAAAAAATAGCAGCCAATGGGGGAAAGATGGACATTGGAACTTCACTTACAGTGCGCTCACATTAGATTTGACAAAAGCGATGATTGTAAAAAATGGGGAAGTAATTAAAATGGAAGACATAAAAAAATCCGATCATGTTACGGCCATTGCGAGATCGACATCAGAAGTATATGTATTAATGGTCAATGAATAAATAAAAGTGGTAACTGGTATGTGGGAAGCTTGCCCTGCATACCAGTTTACTTTGGAAATCAAAAGAAATGAGGTACGAATTTTTGAAAAAAACTTATAGGTTAACATATCTGGCGGCAATCGCATTAATCGTGGCATTGCTTCTCTCACCTGCAACAAGTTCGGCCCAGTCGATTGATTTAACGGGCGGAATCAAAAATGAATATGAATATGAAGAATATTTCTTTTTAACAGGATCACCGATTAAATTTACGGGCACAAGCAAAAATGTTTCTGTCACTTCGAAAGAATCAAAAGGGAAGTTAACAGAGACATATAAATTTACGTTAACAGGTCCAAATAAGGAAAAATTAACGCGTAACTTCACGTATACATATGACGTAACAAATTATGACCAAGTCGGTCAAAGTTCGGCAACCGGTAGTGTAACGAAATATACTGAAAAAATTACAGTCGGTACGCGCGAATTTACATTGGCAGATTACCAGCTGTCAAAAAGTACAATAACAGATAAACGGCCAGCGTCGGATTATTATTCAGGAGAAGCGATTGCACGTAAAACGTACACTGAAACAATCGGCCGCGGAAAAGATGCTGTGACAAAAATAATTACGGTAGATGTTAATAGCCGTAATGAAGGGTATGAAAACTTCTGGGGGGCTACAGAAACGCAAATTACCGATTTTGAAATCGGATTTGAAGATGGCACAATTGGTACAGTAAGAAACAAAGTATCTACAGCAAAATCGCGTACGCTTGAGTACAACCAAAGTGATGCGTCACTTTCTAGTTTCTACGGCAATTACAAAACAATTAGCTCAGCAGATTCTTTATCTGAATATGAATATAACTTACCAAGAAGCCGGGGAATAGTAGCAAGTGATATTGCATATATGCCAAAGCTCGAAATGCTGAAAATTCCGAAATTCCGCGATTTATCTACAAACTGGGCACGGGTAAATATTGAAAAGTTATACTCGCTGGGAATTCTTGATGATCAATCGAACTTTTTCTCACCAAATACACCAGCTCAACGCTATGATTTTGCTATTGCAATAGGTAAAGCGATTGATTTACGTGTATTAGAAGATCAAAATAAGCGTAAAAAAGCGACACAACCGGCTATTTTTAAAGATGTGAAACGTACGGCAAAAGATTATAACTACTTAGTGGCAGCAGTAAATAAAGGCGTTATTAAAGGTGTAACACCAATAACTTTTGTGCCGGACGGATTTTTAACTCGTCAAGAAGCGGCTACGATTCTCGTACGTGCGCTTGGTCTGGAAGGAAAAGCACCAGACCCGGGTTATAAGACACAATATAGAGATGATCACCGAATTTCGGATTTTGCACGTGATTCGATTTATGTTGTTACAGAACTTGGTTTGATGGCAGGCAGCAACGGAAACTTTAACCCAAAAAACACATTAACACGAGCGGAATCGGCAGCAATTATTGAACGCTATTTACGCTACTTAGAATCAGATTTAAAAGAGAACTACCGAGATAATATTCTGTTCTTTAACTAAGGGGTTGCAAAGATGACGAAACAAAAACAACGTCCGGCGATTTTACTTGCTTGTTTACTTGTACTTTTTGCTATGTTCCCATTCGGATCGTTACAAGTACAAGCAGCTGAGAAGCAAATTTCAGACATACCTAAAACAAACACCAATTATCAAGCTATAAAATGGACAGTTGATAATAACTATATACAGCTAATGGGTGGAAATGAATTTCAATCGAATTCTACCGTAAAAGAATGGCAAGTAGTACAGTTTTTTGCGAAGCTGGACCAGACCTACCACTTAGATACGGAAAATAGAGATATATTCTATAGTTATTATAAGGAATTGAACCTCCCGATTTTCGGTGCAAACAGCATAGTAAGAAGGAATGCTAGTATATCCCGTGGTCAATTTGCACAACTGTACGCAGCAGTAAACGGGCTTGATTTATCAGAAATCCAAGCGGTTCAATATTTATACATGAATGAACTTACGACCGGTACAACTGGTAAGCGTACGTATGCCGACTATAAAGCGTCACGTAACTTGACGCGTGGTGAATTGGCAGCATTTATGTACAGGATCAATCAGCAAGGGAAAATAGCGATTGAAGGCTTAGCGAGTGCTCCGGCAGGTAATGACAATAATAAAATTACATTGCCAGCCAATTTTGGTGGCGAGCCAAATGACGGGACGGTAATTATTCCTACCGTACCTGGAGAGAATACGGATGATAAAACAAGCAGTCCTGAAACAAATGGCTCTGTAAAAAGAGTCGATATAGCCAATGAAGAACTTATTGCAAATGGCGTCGATTCATCGTTAATTTCAATTGAATTACGCGATAGTTACGGAAATGAAATTCCGTATGATGAGTCATTACAATTCAGGGTGACTTCACAAGCCGGCGCAAAAATTTCGACATCCAGCGAGGGGAACAGAGAAAATACGGTAACTACCGATGGACCGGATCTGAATGTATTCGTAACGGCTCCAGCCCTGACAAATACAGTTGTCGACACAATCCGCTTTGAAATGGTTAACCCGTCTGACAAATACTATACTTACCGAAACCAACCGATTGAAGTATCAATCCGTTATGTACCAAAACCGGAGTTACGTATTTCGTACGAGCTGTTTGGTCCTGGCCAACCGGAATTGAAAAGGGACACAGCTGTTTCGGTAGTAAGGCCATTGCCGGCACTGCCTGAAGGGGTACTGGAGTTAGGAAATAATAATAATGAAACTTCAGAAATTGCAGCAGTAACAGAAGCACAAATAGTGGATAGGGCAGCAATCTTCGAAGATTCGACGATGAATGAACTGGCCCAAAGGAATGTCCCATTTACTCCGAATGGAATAATTACCGTTCAAAATTTAAATACGAGTGTTAAAAGGATGTCAGGCTACAAATGGGAAGCTTACACTCACCCTGTTATTGGAAAAGAGGAGGCTCCAGCCTACTCCAAAGATATTCAATACGGAAATGCAGATTTGAAACTGGAAGGGCAGACAATTTCAGTATGGTTATTTGAACAAATTTTACAGAGCATTGTTGCTGAACGTAATGTGAATGTCATGTACACAGTAAACAATGAAAGTCGAGCTACGTACGATTTACAAAAAGTTATAGATATGGGGATGCAACAAGCACCTTTCGTCTATTTAACAGATCGCATTTTACCAAGTGCAGAGCAAATTACATTAGCACATGAAGAGTCGGTAAATGTGATCGAAGCGATGTATGGTCGTTTAGGGGAAAATGATCTAGCCAGTCTGAGAAATCAATACCCGAATGTGATTACTAAACTTGAAGCGGCAGTGGCTAAGCTGGATGCGCTGTACTTAGAACAACAGCTGAAGCAACATCCGCCCGGGACGGACGAGTTTACAAAAGTAATCGTTCAGGTAATCGCACCGGGTGGCCGAATGATTACAGACTTCAATGGCACAGTGGATATCATATTTAATGGTGTGACACAGCGTGTACGGTTTGAAGGCGGTGCGGCAGTTGTCTATTTCTATGAACTTGTGAATGGGAAATCGCAAGCAAAAGCGCGGATTCAAGATATGGATCCGCGTTATCAACAAGTTCTATCAGGCTTAAGCGGTGTAACTGCATCCGACTCGGTTTATACGAATCAACGCTTTGAAGATAACCTGTGTGCGATTGATTCGGAAGTAATATTCGTAGTCGATCATTCAGGATCAATGAATGCCAATGATCGCGGAAATATAACAAAAGATAAAGTAAAACAAACAATTAAACAGCTACAGGCGAATCCTACACATGTATACCGTTTCAATACGAAAACGGATTTTGAGGCAAACGATGACGCTGATATTGTTGCTCAAATGCCAAATTTATTAATTACGAAACGTTCAGGCGGAACAAATATCATTTCCGCATTGAATATAGCCTTAAATAGTTTCTCTAATGATCTTAATACGAGCAAAGCAATTGTTTTAGTGACGGACGGGAAAGCTAGTAATAAAGACTTGAATAAAATGATTAAGGCGGCACAAGATAAAGGTGTTGTTATCCATACGGTTTCTGTTGGCTCCTACAAAAATATTAATGCAAAGTTATTGCAGGATATTTCTACCCAGACAAAGGGAACCTATCAAAATATTTCGGAAATTGAAAATTTGCATGGTGCATTACAAGCGGTTATTACAACGATTTTATGCAATACACCAGCTGTGAATAGCAGCTGTTTAGTAGGGGATACAATCTTTAACCGGACGGATGTGCGTTTTGAAACGCAAGTAACCATCATTGCCGATATCAATACAGGCTGTGGCGATATCGAAGGTGTAAGGGTGGTATTCAAGTCGCCGGCAGGGGATATTCGCTACGATCTCCCGGCGCGGGGTTCGTCACGTTTTATGCATAGACCGAATTTATATGAGTTCCCGGAATTTGATTTATATACAGAAGTTGAATTCCAGGCACTCGATGGAGCCGGCAACATTATAGGGACTAAGATCCATAATATGTGACAAAATAGAGGCTCACTTATAAAGTGGGCTTCTTTTTTAGTTTGAATGATTGAAATCTGTGTCGAACTTTGTTAAACTTACATTAGAATAATTCTAATTTAACAATTCAATTCCATTCAGGAAAATACTTCATCTTGCACTCTTTGGGACAAGATGTATTTTTCTGAAGTTAGGGTATAGATACAAAGGTTTTAACATCCACTGACAAATTAAAGGTTGTTTTTGGATTTTGTTAAGCAGGTTTAGGATATACTTTCATAGCATGTTCACAAACTAAACTAGAATCATGCTGTCATTATGTTACAATAAAATCTATGAATTAGAACGTGTGAGGTGTGGGGGTTCATGCATACATTAGTAGTAGGCCTGAATTATAAAACAGCGCCAGTAGAAATTCGTGAAAAGCTCTCGTTTATCGAATCGGAACTTCCGAATGCTATGGAAGCGCTGCAAAAGCAAAAAAGCATATTGGAAAATGTAATAATCTCTACTTGTAACCGGACAGAAATTTATGCGGTCGTTGATCAATTACACACTGGTCGCTATTATATTAAACAATTTTTGGCGAACTGGTTTAACATACCGATGGAACAGTTTGAAGATCACTTATTCATCCGTGAAGAAGATGAGTCTTTAAACCATTTATTCCGTGTAACGGCTGGTATTGATTCCATGGTGCTTGGGGAAACGCAAATTTTGGGACAAGTAAAGAAAAGTTTTTTACAAGGTCAGGAAATCGGTACAACGGGTACAGTCTATAACCAACTATTTAAACAGGCCGTAACATTCGCAAAACGTGCCCATAATGAAACAGCGATTGGGGAAAATGCCGTTTCTGTGTCTTATGCTGCCGTAGAGCTTGCAAAAAAAATCTTTGGTTCATTAAAAGATAAGCACGTAGCCATTTTAGGTGCCGGTAAAATGGGGGAACTTGCCATTCAAAACCTATACGGAAATGGCGTAGGAAAAGTAACGGTGATTAACCGTACATTTGAAAAAGCCCAAAACTTGGCATCGAAATTTGATGGAGATGCTAAAGCGATGAATGAACTGCAATGTACATTGCTTGAAGCGGATATTCTTATCAGCTCAACTGGGGCAACAGATTATGTTATCGATTATGATTTAATGAAAGATGTAGCGAAATTCCGTAAAGGCGATCCTTTATTTATGGTCGATATTGCGGTACCGCGTGATTTAGATCCGCGTATCGGCGATGTGTCCAATGTATTCCTGTACGATATTGACGACCTTCAAGGAATTGTACAAGCAAACTTGGCTGAACGGGAACGTGCGGCAAATGAAATCACGGCGATGATTCAAGAGGAAATTATTCAATTTAAAGATTGGTTTAATACACTTGGTGTCGTGCCGGTTATTTCTGCCTTGCGTAAGAAAGCGGCATCTATTCAAGAAGAAACAATGATGAGTATCGAAAACAAAATGCCGAATTTAACGGAGCGCGAACGCAAAATTTTAAACAAGCATACAAAATCGATTATTAATCAGCTCTTGAAAACGCCGATTCTACAAGCAAAAGAACTTGCGAACGAAAAAAATGCGGAAGCACAGCTTGCATTATTCCAGCAAATTTTCGGTATTGAAGACGAAGTGCAGCAAGAAGTACAGCAATTACGCCCTGAAATAAAAAACAGTGAAACAGCAAAAGAGGTAACCTTAAAACCAGGTTTCTCTTATTAATTGAACAATAGCCAATAGACATTGAGCCTTATTGAAGCACTTTATTCAAATAAATCATAAGCGTTTTCGTATCTATATGGTAAAATTATAGATAGCGAAAGCGCTTTTTTTAGTAAGTTTCCATCAGGAGAAGGTGCATATGACAGAAATGGTAATGACAAGATTATACGAGCTCATGATCATTCTCTATGGGCTCTGTATCGTACTTTATTTCACAGACTACCTTTATAAAAATATAAAAATCAGACGTGTAGCTTTCTGGTTTGTTTCAATCGTCTGGGTGCTGCAAACTTTATTTATCGTCCTGTTTATTATTGAAACGAAGCGATTTCCGATATTGTCGTTGTATGAAGGGGTATTCTTTTATGCATGGCTGTTAACGACACTTTCGATTGTCCTTCATTGCATCGTACGAGTTGATTTGCCGGTGTTTTTTATTAATGTATTGAGCTTTGTATTTATGACAATTCATTTATTTGCACCGCAAACGAACGATCAGATTGTCGGTGATTCATTAGTTTCGGAAATGCTGTTAATCCATATTAGTTTTGCGATTGTGTCTTACGCAGCTTTTTCTGTTGCGTTCGTCTTCTCGTTGCTGTATTTAATTTTATATCGCATATTAAAGCAAAAAAAGCTGACGAATTTATGGTCACGATTGCCAAGTTTACAGCAAATGGTTAAGTGGATAAATTTATCTACGATTATTGGCATTCCATTGCTATTAATAAGTTTAATATTAGGGTTGGAATGGGCATTTTTAACATTAGAGAATGTTTCAATTTTCGATGTGAAGATTTTAGGTTCGTTTATCGTATCGATAGTTTACTTAATTATTTTCTTGCTGCATCAGAGAGGGAAATTAATTGGCATGGTATATGCAAAAGTACATGTTTACTTATTTTTACTCGTAGTCATTAATTTCTTCCTTGGCAGCAAATTATCAAATTTCCATCTGTGGGTTTAGCAGAATAGAAAGGTCGGAGTAACGTGAGAAAAATTATTGTAGGATCTCGAAAAAGTAAATTAGCATTAACACAAACAAACTGGTTTATTAATGAGTTGAAAGAAGCTGGCGTACCATTTGATTTTGAAATTAAGGAAATTGTAACAAAGGGCGACCGTATCTTAGATGTACAGCTCTCTAAAGTTGGGGGTAAAGGTCTCTTCGTTAAAGAAATCGAACAAGCTCTATATGATAAAGAAATCGACTTTGCTGTGCATTCGATGAAAGATATGCCTGCTGTATTGCCTGAAGGACTAATCATTGGCTGTATTCCTCCACGTGAAGATGCACGTGATGCTTTCATTTCAAATGGTCATGTGAAATTTGCCGACCTGCCGAAAGGTGCAATTGTTGGCACGAGTTCATTACGTCGTAGCGCACAGTTATTACAAGCACGTCCCGATCTTGAAATTAAGTGGATTCGCGGAAATGTAGATACACGTCTCAAAAAACTGGAAACAGAAGATTTCGATGCCATTATTTTAGCGGCATCAGGATTGAAACGACTTGGCTGGAGCGAAGATGTCGTAACTGAATATTTAGAGACAGATATTTGTCTTCCGGCTGTTGCACAAGGTTCGTTAGGGATTGAATGCCGCGCGGATGATACGGAGCTGCTTGAGCAACTGGCGAAATTAACGGATGCTACAACTTGGACTACAGCACATGCCGAGCGCTCATTTTTAGCTGCGATGGATGGTGGCTGTCAAGTGCCGATTGCCGGGTATGCAACTGTAGATGGCGGAACAATAACTTTAACGGGTTTAGTGGCAGCACCGGATGCTTCTGTAACGTATAAAGAAACGTTAACAGGGACTGACGCGGATGCAGTCGGAAAAGCAGTTGCCGCAAAATTAACTGAGCAAGGTGCCTTTGACTTAATTCAAAAAGTAAAGGCTGAGTTAGATGCCGAGTAATGAGCTCTTAGGAAAAACATTGATTATTACAGGATCGGCGGTTGTCAGGTCTGTAGAGCAATTGATTGAGCAACACGACGGGAAAGTCTATAATTATCCATTAATCGAAACAGTAGAAAAGGTTTCTAAGGAAGATGAATTCTATTTTCGTGAATTACCTGCATATCAATGGCTCATTTTTACGAGCCAAAATGCGGTGAAAAGCTTTATTGATAAATGTATCCGGCATGAACAGATGATTCCTGAAACAATGAAAATTGCGGCTGTCGGTGAAAAGACGGCTGCTTTATTACAGGAACATGGCTATGAAATTCATTTTATGCCAACTGTTTACAGTGCGGATGTATTTGTGAAGGAATTTTCAATGAAGTCAGGTGAACGTGCATTATTTGTACGTGGATCGATGGCAAAAAAGACGATTCATGAAGGTACCGGAGCAGATGAATGGACCGTTTATGAAACACGTCCGTGCAGAAAATTTCTTTCCCAGTTAACACAGTGTCTGCTGACAGAAAAACACCCGATTGTAATATTTGCCAGTCCTTCTGCGGTAGATATTTATGCTGAGCATATTGTACCGCATGTAGATTGGCAAAATGTGAAATTTGCATCGATTGGTCATGTCACAACAGCAGCCCTTGAAAAATACGGGGTTCGGCCAATCGTGCAACCGAAAATCTATACGATGCAAGCTGTAATTGAACAGCTCATCCTGGAGGAACAGACAAAATGACAGAACTATATTTCCAACGTCACCGTCGCTTACGTCAAAATGCAGCGATGCGTGCACTCGTAAAAGAAACATACCTACAAAAAGAAGACCTTATTTATCCGTTGTTTATTATTGAAGGCGAAAATATTAAAAATCCTGTAAGCTCGATGCCGGGCGTGTTCCAATTATCTTTAGATAACTTGGCTGCTGAAGTGGATGAAATTGTAGACTTAGGCATTCGAGCGGTATTACTTTTCGGAATTCCTGAAGAAAAGGATGCAGTCGGTACTGGTGCTTTCCACGATCACGGCATCGTACAGAAAGCGACACGTTTAATTAAAGAGCGTCATCCCGAGCTTCTAGTCGTAGCAGATACTTGCTTGTGTGAATTTACGGACCACGGTCATTGTGGTGTTATTGAAGGCGATCAAGTGCTAAACGATCCATCACTTGATGTGTTGGCGCGTACGGCAATTTCTCAAGCAAAAGCCGGAGCTGACATTATCGCACCATCGAACATGATGGACGGGTTTGTAACGGCGATCCGTGCAGGTTTGGATTCAGCAGGCTTCCAGCATATTCCGATTATGTCCTATGCGGTGAAATACGCTTCAAGCTATTACGGACCATTCCGTGAAGCTGCAGAAGGAGCACCACAGTTCGGTGACCGTAAAACGTATCAAATGGATCCATCCAATCGAATGGAAGCGATTCGCGAAGCGACATCGGACGTTGAAGAAGGTGCGGATTTCCTGATTGTGAAACCGGCATTAGCATATATGGATATTATCCGTGATGTAAAAAACAGCTTCCCATTACCTGTTGTAGCGTATAATGTATCAGGCGAATATTCAATGGTCAAAGCAGCTGCACAAAATGGCTGGATCGATGAAAAAGCGGTTGTAATGGAAACATTACTAGGTATGAAGCGTGCAGGTTCCGATTTAATCATTACTTATCATGCAAAAGACGTCTGTCGTTGGTTGGAGGAAAAATAATATGCGTAGTTATGAAAAGTCAAAAGCAGCATTTACAGAAGCGGTTGATTTAATGCCAGGCGGAGTAAACTCTCCAGTACGTGCATTCAAATCAGTAAACTTGGATCCGATTTTTATGGATTCGGGCAAAGGTGCAGTAATCAAAGATATTGATGGCAATGAATATATTGACTATGTCCTGTCATGGGGTCCTTTAATTTTAGGACATGCACACCCGGAAGTTGTTTCGGCTATTCAGGATCAGGCAGCTAAAGGCGCATCGTTTGGTGCCCCTACTGTTTCAGAGAACAAATTGGCGAAGCTTGTTATGGATCGTTTGCCTTCAGTGGAAATGATTCGTTTTGTATCATCAGGCACAGAAGCAACAATGTCTGCACTTCGTTTAGCGCGCGGATTTACAGGACGCGATAAAATTTTAAAATTTGAAGGTTCATATCACGGTCATGGGGATTCACTGCTTATTAAAGCAGGTTCAGGTGTAGCGACACTTGGTTTACCTGACTCACCGGGTGTTCCGGCTGATATTGCCAAAAATACTTTAACAGTTGCATATAATGATCTGGAATCTGCAAAATTAGTATTCGAAAAATTCGGTACTGATTTAGCGGCAGTTATTTTAGAACCGGTTGCCGGAAATATGGGTGTTGTTCCGCCACAGCCAGGTTTCCTTGAAGGGCTGCGTAAACTGACAGAAGAATACGGAACGGTTTTAATTTTCGATGAAGTAATGACTGGCTTCCGTGTAGACTATGGTTGTGCCCAGGAATATTACGGAATTAAACCGGACCTTACTTGTTTAGGTAAAGTAATCGGGGGAGGCTTACCGGTTGGTGCATTCGGCGGTAAACGTGAAATTATGGAGAAAATCGCTCCAGCAGGTCCGATTTATCAAGCAGGTACATTATCAGGTAATCCGCTTGCCATGACAGCCGGCTATGAAACATTAAGCCGCCTGAACAAAGACTCATATGAATACTTCCGCAAACTGGGAGACCAGTTGGAAGAAGGTTTCCGTGCAGCTGCGACGAAATACAATATTCCGCATACAGTGAATCGTGCAGGATCGATGATTGGTTTCTTCTTCACGAACGAAGATGTCATCGATTTTGATTCGGCGAAAAGTTCGGATTTAGAGCTATTTGCTGAATACTTCAAGCTAATGGCCGAAGAAGGCATTTTCCTGCCGCCATCCCAATTTGAAGGACTATTTATTTCTACGGCTCATACAGAAGAACATATCGCAAAAACAGTTCAGGCATTCCATAATGTCTTTGAAAAATTAGCGAGATAATCTCATAAATAAATCATAAATCCCCTTTCTATGCATAATGTAAGCGTAGGGAGGGGATTTTTTATGCAACAGTGGGAAATGAAAGAGACATTTACATTTCCAAAGCAATTAGGAAATGTTCAAGAGAATTCTAAAATAGTAGTCGAACCGAAATGGCATGAAGAGATTAGCGAAGATTCCGTCGTAGTAAGAGGAATTTATGTAGTAAAAGGAAATATTCAATTTGATCATGTAGCACGTGAGGATGAAATTGAGGAAGGTATCTATATCGAGCATATGGATATTGAAAAAGATCAAGGTTATTTCGAATACGCCCTGCCTTTTTCAGTAGATTTTCCGAATGATGATATTGAAGCTGTTTCACTTCGCATAAATGATATTAAAGTGGAGCCGAATAATGGCTATTGCTCATGTAGCTGGGCAGTCCATTGTGAGGTGGAAAAGAAGGTACAAGCAATTGCTGAAGTAGAGGTACCGGCACCAGTGAAAGAAATCGCTGTGGAACAGCCAATCGTTATCGAACAGCCTGTCGATGAAGTACAACCCCGACTTCAAGCGGAAAAAGAAGTAGAATCTACGCAGATGGCCCAAACCGTTCCCCATGAGCTCGATTTCCTGGAACAGCTGGCCGATGCATATAGCCGCGTGCAAATCCAATTGAAAAAATAAATAAATGTTCCGTAAGAATTGAACCTTACGGAACATTTTTTTGCTTGATTTCAAATGAAATCTGTGAGCAATAAGTAAGTAAATAAAATTAGAATGGCAAGCAATAATATATCACCCGTTGTCGGAAGTAAGACAGTTCGGATCGCCTGAAAAATCGTAATCGGCAAAATACAATGGCGCATAAAGAAACGGAATTTCCGCAGCCATGGAGGCAATAAATAAGGATTGTAGTTTTTTCGCAATGTCCAGACTCCTTTTGCATAGTATATGTGAAGAGCACAAATAACGTGTTAAAGTATATTCCCCATTCGTGCTTGATATTTCATTAAAAACAGCTTAAAATAAAGTGCAACTATATAATTGAAGCGAAGATTAGGAAGAGTATGTATGAGAACGATGGCAAGAGAGGAAACGGTAGCTGAAAAGTTTCTCCATCAACCATGCAGAAGGTAGCCTAGGAGCTGACTTAGTGAACTGATAGTAGCTAGGTTCCGGTTAAACACCGTTATCGAATGAAGTGCCGATTGGGGCATTGCAATGCCGTATATTTGATGCGAGCGCTTGACTTTTAAAACAAAGGGTTTAAAGAAAGCGCTTGTCAGACAAGGAACGCAGCTGAACGAAGACGCGAGTTGAACATATAGTTCACGAGTGGACGAGAGAAGCAAGTGACGAAGTATGCGAGCGCTTGACTAAACCCGATCGGAAATAAAGGTGGTACCGCGAATTAACTCCCTCGTCCTTTTTAAAGACGAAGGGAGTTTTTTTATGTCCAATAATAAGGCGACAAAGGAGAGATTCATCATGACGGAAATTACAATGCCAACAAAATACGATCCGCAGCAAACTGAAGCCGGCCGCTATGAATGGTGGTTAAAAGGCAAATTTTTCGAGGCAGATCCAACAAGCGATAAGGAACCATATTCTATCGTTATCCCACCGCCTAACGTAACAGGTAAACTGCACCTTGGCCACGCTTGGGATACAACATTGCAAGATATTTTAATTCGTATGAAACGCATGCAAGGATATGATGCACTATGGTTACCAGGTATGGACCATGCAGGTATTGCAACACAGGCGAAAGTTGAAGAGAAATTGCGCGGTGAAGGTATTTCCCGCTATGATCTTGGCCGTGAAAAGTTCCTTGAAAAAACTTGGGAATGGAAAGAAGAATATGCTTCTCACATCCGTGCACAATGGTCGAAATTAGGTTTAGGCTTAGACTACTCTAAAGAACGTTTTACACTTGATGAAGGTTTATCGGATGCAGTAAAAGAAGTATTCGTTAAATTATATGAAAAAGGCTATATTTACCGTGGTGAGCGAATTATTAACTGGGACCCGGCTGCAAAAACAGCTCTTTCAGATATCGAAGTAATCCATAAAGAAGTAGAAGGCGCATTCTACCATATGGAGTACCCGCTTGCTGATGGTTCAGGTAAATTACGCGTTGCAACAACACGTCCGGAAACAATGCTGGGCGACTCTGGTGTAGCTGTACACCCGGAAGACGAGCGCTATGCACATTTAGTAGGAAAAACAGTTATTTTACCTATCGTAGGTCGTGAAATTCCAATCGTTGCAGATGACTACGTAGATATGGAATTCGGTACAGGTGTTGTAAAGATGACACCAGCACATGACCCGAACGACTTTGAAGTTGGGAACCGTCATGACCTGGAACGTATTTTAGTTATGAACGAAGATGGTACAATGAATGACTTAGCCGGCAAATATGCTGGTATGGACCGTTTCGAATGCCGTAAGCAAATCGTTGCAGATTTACAGGAAGCGGGCGTATTAATCGAGATTGAGCCACATGTACACCAAGTAGGCCACTCTGAGCGTACGAACGCTGTTGTAGAACCGTACCTTTCTAAGCAGTGGTTCGTAAAAATGGGACCACTTGCTGAAGAAGCGCTAAAAATGCAGGCTGATGAAAACGAAAAAGTAAACTTCGTACCAAATCGTTTTGAAAACACATATAACCGCTGGATGGAAAATATCCATGACTGGTGTATTTCCCGTCAATTATGGTGGGGACATCAAATTCCAGCTTGGTATAACAAAGAAACAGGCGAGCTTTATGTAGGTAAAGAAGCACCTGAAGATGCTGAGAATTGGACACAGGACGAAGATGTTCTTGATACATGGTTCTCATCTGCGTTATGGCCGTTTTCTACAATGGATTGGCCAAATGAAGAATCTGAAATGTTCAAGCGCTACTATCCGACAAATACTTTAGTAACGGGCTATGACATTATCTTCTTCTGGGTAAGCCGTATGATTTTCCAAGGGAAAGAATTTACAGGCGAGCGTCCATTTAAAGACGTTTTAATCCATGGTTTAGTTCGTGATGCTGAAGGACGCAAAATGTCCAAATCACTTGGTAACGGGGTTGACCCGATGGATGTAATCGACCAATACGGTGCGGATTCACTGCGTTACTTCCTTGCTACAGGTTCATCTCCAGGTCAGGATCTGCGTTACTCTACAGAAAAAGTAGAATCTACTTGGAACTTCGTAAACAAAATCTGGAATGCTTCTCGTTTTGCATTGATGAACATGGAAGGCATGACATATGAGCAAATCGATTTAACAGGTAACCTATCTACAGCGGATAAATGGATACTATCACGTTTGAATGAAACGATTGAACGTGTTACAACATTATCTGATAAATACGAGTTCGGTGAAGTAGGCCGTGAACTTTACAACTTCATTTGGGATGATTTCTGTTCATGGTATATCGAAATGGCGAAATTGCCATTATACGGTGAAGATGAAGCAGCTAAATTAACGACTCGTTCAGTACTTGCACACGTTTTAGACAACACGATGCGCTTACTGCACCCATTCATGCCTTTCGTAACAGAAGAAATCTGGCAGCACTTGCCGCATGAAGGGGAGTCAATTACAGTTGCTGCATGGCCGACTGTAAATCCGGCGTTCAACTTCACTGCAGAAGCAGGCGATATGCAGCTGTTAATGGATATTATCCGTTCTGTACGTAATATTCGTGCAGAAGTGAATACACCAATGAGCAAAAAAGTGCCGATGACGATTTCGGCAAAAGATGAACAAACATCGGCAGTACTTGAAGTGAACAAAGGCTATATCGAAAAATTCTGTAATCCGGATGGCTTAACAATCGGGGCGAATCTTGAAGCACCAGCACAGGCGATGTCAGCAGTTGTTTCAGGTGCAGAAATCTTCATGCCACTTGCAGGCTTAATCAATATCGAAGAAGAAATTGCACGTCTTGAAAAAGAGCTCGACAAATGGGCGAAAGAAGTAAAATTAGTTTCCGGAAAGCTATCGAATGAACGATTCGTTTCTAAAGCACCGGAAGCATTAGTAGCAACAGAGCGCGAAAAACTTGCGGATTATGAAGCAAAATACGCGACAGTTGAAAAACGCATTGCAGAACTGAAAAACATGTAATGCCAAAGAGAGGTACCGTATAACGGTGCCTCTTTCTTTTAATTCAGCTATAATAAAGCAGATTACATATTAGGCGTATTAGGGAGAGAACATAATGTTTCAAACGATGGAAGAGTGCACAGATTTTATATTTAAATTAAAAGCAAGCCAGTATAAAGGTGAACCATTACAGTCAGCAAAGATCATCCTCGATGCGCTTGGCAACCCGGAACAAAAAACAAAATTCATCCATTTTGCCGGTTCCAATGGAAAAGGGTCAACATTGAATGCCACACGCGAGATTTTTATGGAGCACGGCTTAACGGTCGGCGCCTTCATCTCTCCGCATCTTGAGCGTGCCAATGAACGGGTGACAATCAATAAACAGCAAATTTCCGATGAGGCCTTTTTGCGTATTGCAAATGAAATTGCGGGAGTTATTGAAAATAAATTGGGCCGGAAATTCCCGAGCTTTTTTGAGTTCATGACATTGCTTGCCCTAAAATACTTCTCGGAGCAGTCATTGGATATCGCATTGCTTGAAACCGGTATTGGAGGGCGTTTGGACTCGACAAACGTTGTGACGCCGGAAGTAAGTGTCATTACAACAATATCGCTTGAGCATACGGATATGCTTGGTGAGACATATGCCGAAATCGCTGCGGAAAAAGCAGGTATTATTAAGCAAGGGAAGCCGGTCGTGGTCGGAGTGAAAAATGCGGAAGCGCTCGCGGTAATTCAGCAAACGGCGGCGCAGCTACATGCTCCGATCTTTACATTGGGTGAACACTTTTATGTGGAGAATCAAAACGGTGCGTATTTTGACTACCGCGGGAATAGCTTGATCGACAAAATCGAACTTGCAATGGCAGGTGAACATCAAATGGCCAATGCCGCGCTTGCCATTACGGCAGCACAATTATATCTTCCGTCCTTTAATGCGCAAAAAGTAAAATTGGCCTTGCAGCAAGCGAAGTGGGAAGGGCGTTTCGAAAGAGTGCGCAACAATATTATTTTGGATGGTGCCCATAATTCGGAAGGGACAACTGCCCTTATTAATACATTAAAAGAAACTGCTCCACAGCATAAAGTAAAGTTTGTCTATGCGGCTTTACAGGATAAGGACCATGGTGTAAGTATAAAATTAATGGATGAAGTGGCATCAGAAATGCACTTCACACAAATTAATTTACCGCGTGCGGCGACAGCGAATCAGCTATATGAGCAGAGCACACATTCTAAAAAGTTTATGCATTCGAACTGGCAGGAACTAATTGAAAAAGAAATGAATCATTTGGCCGATGAGGAGCTGCTCGTTATTACCGGCTCTTTATATTTTATCGCCGAAGTGCGCTGTCTGTTTGCAGAAAGAGGGTGGATTTCATGATTCCGTTACTGGATGTATACAAAGAGCGTTGGCAAGTGAAAAGTGAACGAGCAATCAAGCCCGGTTTGGACGCAATAGAATCCGCACTCCGTCTGCTTGGAGAGCCTGAAAAACAGCTGAATGTAGTTCACTTGGCGGGAACAAACGGAAAAGGTTCAACACTGGCTTTTATTGAAGGGATGGCACGAGAATACGGATTAACAGTCGGGAAGTTCATGTCACCATGTATTGTTGATGTTCATGATCAAATCCAGATTGATGGCCGGTCAATCACAAATGAGCAGATGGATCTGATGTTTCAGCAGTTGGCGAAAGCCGGACTTAGCGGGAAACTGACGGACTTTGAACTTTTGACGGCGGTAGCGCTTTTATACTTTGCCGAGCAAAAACCGGACTTAGTGTTAATCGAAGCAGGGATGGGCGGTCGAGAGGACAGTACAAATGTAGTGACTCCGATCGTTTCGGTTGTACCGAGTATCGCTTTGGAACATACAAATTTTTTAGGCAATACATTAACAAGTATTGCGTATCATAAAGCCGGCATATTGAAAAAAAATCGTCCGGCGGTAATTGGAGAAATGAATGAAGAGGCTGCCGAAGTTTTTGAAAAGGAAGCCGTGCAAAAAAATGTGCCGTTATTCAAGTTTGGTATCGACTTCTTCGTTTCAAAAAACGAAGGAAATGAAGCGTATAAGTATCCATTACTGCAACTCAACATTTCTGATTTGCAGCGTCAGCTACTAGGCAGACATCAAGGGCATAATATGGCATTGGCCATTACGGCATTTCTGGAAGTTTTAAAGCATTTCGAATTGCCGCTCGATGTTAAAAAAATTCGCACGGGTGTAGACAATGCTTCACTTGCCGGTCGTTTCGAACAGATCCGCCCGAACCTTTATTTTGACGGAGCCCATAATCCTGCCAGTATTCAGTCATTGGCGGATACGGTAAAAGAGCACTTTCCGAACAAACGAATCGAATTTGTGATCGGTTTACTGGCGGACAAGGATGTCAAAACTATTTTGCGGTTATTGGAAGAAGTCGGTGACGCTTTTTATTTCGCAAATATTCATAATGAACGTGCAATGCAGGCAGTGACTCTTTATGAACGAAGTCAAGCGAAGGAAAAACAAATAATTGACGATGTAAATGAATTTTTACAGTGCCCTGTAATCGATGGAACAGTGCGGATCGTTACCGGTTCACTCTATTTACTGAGTGAAATTCGACGAAATATGCACTGATGCCAACCAGACACAAAACCTGTTAAAAGTGTGCAAATTGCAGTATACGGCAATTTGAATAGTATGAATCGCCTTAATAGAAAACGCGGGCTGCAAATAAAGAAGAATAATAGCGAAAACTTTTTTAGGGGGGGCGACAGCAGTCTCCTCTTTTCTTATGTCTTTTTTGCTATTGTTGTATGAAAAAGAGATGGAGCTGTGGCAACGATGAAAGCTTTAAGGAATAATGCCATTTTTCAAGCAATGTTCATTGGATGTATTACAGGGCTTGCTGGCGTCATACTATTTGTTTTTATTCTGCAATTACCTACGACAACCGAAGAAGCTGCAGAAACAATCCCGACTGTTCAAACACCCGAAGAGCAGCAAGTACAGCAACAGTATTTTGCATTGCAGCACGGTGTTTTTTCAAATTTTGATAGTGCAGCGCAATTTTTAGGGACTTATCCTACGTTAAATAAGGCAGCCGTTGTTAAGGTGGGCGAACAGTATTTTGTCTGGTCCCGACTGGATACAGAAAAAGTGGAATCCGCATTAACGATTGTGCCGACCGGATTTTATAAAAATATTACGATTGCGAGCAGCTGTCCCAATCCTGCAGAACTGCAGCTGCCGGTCACATTGAAAGATTCGAAAGCTTTATCTACGGAGGAAGCAGAAGCAATTGACAAACAACAGATACCTGAGGACTGGACAGGGGTTATGACAGAAGTTTCAAAGCTTTCGACGAATCCGAGTGTTGTTCGTCTGCATATGTTTATAAATTATTTTGAAAGTCTTGATTGCTTGAAAGTAACATTTTAATTGTTGAAAACATATTAAAATCGTGGTTTTCACATATTTGTAAGAAATGTTGGCCATTGTTCAAATTTCCGATTCTCAGTTACTATAGTATGTAGGAGGATTGGAAATGAATTTTACTACAAAAGAACAACTAATATTAGCTTCTGCTTCACCAAGGAGGAAGGAATTGCTCCAAATGCTGAATGTCCCGTTTGAAATTGTGACAAGCGATGTTATCGAAACAAGTGTCACAGCCGATACTGTTCGTAAATATGTGACGGAAGTGGCATTATTGAAAGCGCGTGATGTGTCCGGGAAATGTCCGGGGCATTGTATTATCGGCGCGGATACAATTGTTGTGTTCAATGATCAAATACTGCACAAGCCTGTTTCGGAGGAAGAAGCCGTAGAGCATTTAACGAAGCTTGCAGGAAACCGACATGAGGTGATGACAGCTGTAGCTCTTATTTTGGCGGATGGAACAGAGCATACATTTGTTGAAGTGACATCAGTAATATTTAAAAATGTTTCTCCGCTAATGATCAAGGCTTATATTCAGACAGGAGATCCTTATGATAAAGCAGGCGGATACGGGATTCAAACGAGTGGCGCCATGCTCGTTGACCGTATTGAAGGAGACTACAATAATGTCGTCGGATTACCGATTGCTACATTAGTTCAAAAAATGCTTACATTACAACTACTAAAACTATCATTTTAGGAGTGATGTAAATGACGGTCCAACCGTTAATGAATATGAAAATCCATGACGTACATGAAGCAGACCGCCCGCGTGAACGCCTCATCCGCCAAGGTGCAAGAAGTTTGTCGAATCAGGAGCTCATTGCGATATTACTCGGCACCGGAACAAAAAGAGAATCTGTATTGACAGTAGCCAATCGGGTATTGATCAACTTCGAAAAATTGCATAATCTAAAGCATGCAACACTTGAAGAAATGACCGAGATTAAAGGGATCGGGGAAGCAAAAGCAGTTTTGCTGCTTGCTGCAATTGAACTTGGAAGACGACTTGCATCAAAAGATTTGGAAGAACGCTTTACAATCCGCTCGCCGGAAGATGCAGCCACCTTTTTAATGCAGGATATGACATCATTACAGCAAGAACATTTTGTCTGTCTCTTTCTCAACGTAAAAAATCAGGTACTTCATAAGCAAACCATCTTTGTCGGTAGTCTGAATGCCAGCATCGTCCACCCGCGGGAAATTTTTCGCGAAGCTGTAAAACGTTCCGCTGCTTCTATAATCTGTTCCCATAACCATCCAAGCGGCATCCCGACACCAAGTCCGGAAGATATCGATGTCACGACAAGACTATATGAAGCCGGTAAAATAGTCGGAGTCGATTTGCTCGATCACGTTATCATCGGTGATCATCAATTTATAAGTATGAAGGAAAAGGGATATTTCTAGGGAAACCTAGGCAACTGGACAAACGTTTAATCGTTTGTCTTTTTAATTTGTATGTATTTTATAGATTGAATATTATTACATTGCGATAACAATTATTACGGATTTAAGTATTCGTCGACAATTTTCGCAATTGCAACTTTTATTTGTTATATTCGTCATAAGCATGTGGCGATTTTGTTAAATCTTACATATTAATTTTATTTGTTTCGTAACGGAAATAGAAATACAATAGTAAAGTAGTGTTGTAGAAAAAAACATTCGACAAAAGTCGCGATTCGGTGCTTGTAACACTATAATTTTTTGATGTAATTCGTTATAATAGAGCGTATGATTTTGCTAGCATCATAAATTAGAAATCGTTTTAATAAGAAAGGGAGTACTTAATTTGTTTGGATTAGGGAATAAAGATGTCGGGATCGATCTTGGCACAGCTAATACATTAGTATTTGTAAAAGGTAAAGGAATTGTATTGCGTGAACCATCAGTAGTAGCGAAAAATACAAAAACTGGCGATATTGTAGCAGTCGGAAACGATGCAAAAAATATGATCGGTCGTACACCGGGTTCTATCGTGGCTATCCGCCCGATGAAAGATGGCGTTATTGCCGATTTTGAAATTACAACAGCAATGATTCAATATTATTTAAAAGAAGCAATGAAAGCATCGGGTTCTAACTGGAAGAAACCGAATGTCATGATTTGTGTACCATATGGTATTACTTCAGTTGAGCAGCGTGCTGTTATTGATGCAAGCCGTCAGGCAGGCGCAAAAGAAGCATTTACAATTGAAGAACCGTTTGCGGCGGCAATCGGTGCTAACTTGCCGGTATGGGAGCCTACAGGTTCGATGGTAGTTGATATCGGTGGAGGTACAACAGAAGTTGCTGTTATTTCTCTTGGCGGTATTGTTACTAGTGAATCAGTACGTGTTGGCGGTGATGCAATGGATCAGTCTATCATTGCCTATATCCGTAAAACATATAACTTAACAATTGGTGAGCGTACAGCGGAAAGCATCAAAGTAGAAATTGGTACGGCACGTGCAGAAGGACCTGCCGAAACGATGGAAATTCGTGGACGCGACCTGTTAACTGGTTTACCAAAAACGATTGAAATCACATCAGATGAAATTTCAAAATCTTTACATGAAGCTATTGTTGTTATTTTAGATGGTGTTAAGAAAACACTGGAACAAACTCCACCTGAATTATCTGCAGACGTAATGGAGCGTGGCATTGTTTTAACAGGCGGTGGCGCTTTATTACGTAATTTAGATAAAGTGATCAGTGACGAAACAAAAATGCCTGTATTTATTGCTGAGGATCCGCTGGATTGTGTTGCAATCGGAACGGGTAAAGCATTAGACAACATCGCTTTAATTCGTGCACAACAATTGAAGTAAGGAGGACTGGCAGTGCCACATTTTTCTAATAAAAAGTTAATTGTACTATTAGTAAGCGTGATTTTTCTAGTGGCATTGATTGGTTTCTCTTTACGTGATCGTCATAACGCAACATTACCCGAGAAAATTATTAAAGATACAGTTGGCTTTGCACAATCGCTTGTTGCAAAGCCGGCTAATTACATAACAGGTATTTTTAGCAATATTGATTCGCTGTTAAATACGTATGAAGAGAACCAGCGCTTAAAAATGCGTCTAGAAGACTTTGCAGTACTAAAGGCGGAAGTGAGTACTTTAAAGGCCGAAAATTCTTCATTGCGTGAACTCGCATCAATCGAGGAAAGTTTGCGTGATTTCGACCCGATTCAGGCGACGGTCATCGCGAGAAACCCTGATCAGTGGGAAGAAAAAATTATTTTAAATAAAGGGACAGCACATGGTGTCGAAAAAAACATGGCTGTTATGACTTCTCGAGGGCTAGTTGGTAAAATTGTCATCGCAACCCCGTATACTTCCGAAGTGGAGCTGCTTTATACGAATAATGAAAACTATCGTGTATCAGCGGTTGTACATGATGGGGAGAATAAGGAAATTCATGGTTTAGTAGAAGGTTATGACGTTGAGCGTAACGAATTATTATTAAAGCGGATCGATTCTAAAGTGGATGTTAAAGAAGGCGGGAAAGTATTGTCTTCCGGACTCGGTGGAATCTTCCCGAAAGGTATTTTAATCGGTGAGATTACAGAAGTAACAACGGATGATTTCGGTTTAACGAAAATGGCCTATGTCAAACCAGCAGCAGATTTTTCAATGATTGAACATGTGATTATCGCTAAGCGCAAAACAATTTCGGTAGATGGTTCCGACGGCGGCAGTACAAATGAAGATTTAGTAAATGGACCGGCCGATGAAAATGAGGGGGATGAGTAATGCTCGCTCGATTTTTAATTGGCTTCGTTGCTGTCTTGCTATTTTTACTTGAATCCGAGTTCGCCGTATTTTCCCCATTACAGTTAGGCGAAGGAATCTATTATTTGATTCCGCGTTTTTTAATTTTATACTTAATTTTTCTATCCATTTATTACAGCCGAAAAAAAGCCATGATTTATGGTCTTATTTTTGGACTTTGTTTTGATGTGTTTTATATTAATATTATTGGTCTTTATACGGTTTTATATCCTGCTATCTGTTATATTGCGGCTTGGTGTGTAAAACGCGTTCATCCACATTTAGTATTTTCTACGATTTTGGCATTATTGCTAATGATTGTTTTCGAATTTGTTGTATATGAATTTTTCTATATGCTCCAATTTACAACGATGGGGCTTCAGCCGTTCCTAGTGAATCGATTAGTTCCGACAACAATTGGTAATCTATTATTTTTGATAATGCTTGCATGGGCGTTTAAATATTGTCTTAACGCTCGTGTATTTCAACGGGCACAATAGCAGTTTAAAAAAACGAAAAGAAACAAAGCGGATCAATAATCCGGTTGTTTTCTTTTCGTTATTATGTAGCGCGAGGTGACTTGAAAAAGCTATGAAAAAACAACTTATCCATATTAAAGGAACAAAAGATGGGTTAGTATTGCGTTTGGATGATCAATGTTCTTTTACAGAATTGTTAGAAGAACTTGGAAAAAAAGTTACAGACGGCCATCTTGATGGTAAAATAGATGTACAATTGCACTTAGGGAAACGTTACTGTACACAGGAGCAAAAAGATCAGCTTACTGAGATTGTGGAAGAACAGCAAAAGCTATGTGTAAAGAAAATTCAAAGTGATGTCATTACATTGGAAGAAAGTCATAAACTGCTTGAGACAAGCCGTTCTGAAACATATGTCGGAATTGTGCGTTCCGGACAAACAATTCGGGTAACTGGTGATATTCTTGTGTTAGGTGATGTCAATCCAAACGGGCGTATTGAGGCAGGGGGTAATGTACATATTGCGGGTAAGTTAAAGGGCATTGTGCATGCAGGAATGGATGGCAATGAACAGGCAATTGTATCCGCGTCCCATTTTGAACCGACACATATATTAATTGGGAATTATGTGGAAGTAATGACGAACGAGTCGCAATATATTTTGGAAAATACCGATCAAATTTTTGCCTATCTTGGAGAAAATAATGTAATAGCATATGATAGAATCCAGGAAATAAGAAATATACGACCGAATTTATCAACATTCAAAGGAGGAAGCTAAATGAGTGATGAAGAATTATTATTCTCTAAGAATACTGATGATACTGGAGCTCAAAAAGCTACCTTATATAAGGAAGGGGCCGCTAATGTGGGAGAAGCAATCGTTATAACTTCAGGAAAAGGTGGAGTAGGAAAAACTACTACGACTGCAAACCTAGGGACTGCATTGGCTCTTCAAGGAAAGAAAGTTTGTCTAGTCGATACGGATATCGGACTGCGTAATTTAGACGTTATATTAGGTTTGGAAAATCGGATCATTTATGATCTAGTGGACGTAATTGAGGGCCGCTGCAAAATTCATCAGGCATTAGTAAAGGACAAACGTGTAGATGAACGTCTATACTTGCTGCCTGCTGCCCAAAATACGGATAAAAACGCCATCAACCCGGAACAGATGAAAGTTTTAATAGATGAGTTGAAGCGTGAATTTGATTATATTTTAATTGATTGTCCGGCTGGTATTGAGCAAGGCTACCGCAATGCAGTCGCTGGTGCGGACCGTGCAATTGTTGTAACGACACCCGAAATTTCAGCAGTAAGAGATGCGGATCGCATTATCGGACTATTGGAGCAGGAGCCGATTGAACCGCCCAAACTTATTATTAACCGAATCCGTAAAAGCTTGATGAACACCGGTGATGCAATGGATATTACAGAAGTAACGACACATTTATCGATTGATTTATTGGGAATCATTGTCGATAGTGAAGATGTTATCAGTTCATCCAATAAAGGTGAACCGATTGTCATGAATCCGAATAATAAAGCATCATTGGGATACCGTAATATCGCTCGCCGTATATTAGGGGATTCTGTGCCGTTAATGTCCTTGGAAGATGATCAGCCAAAAGGCGTTTTTGCAAAACTGAAAGCATTGTTTAAATAAGAAGTAAGCTGTATGGGATGCTATTATTCTGTACAGCTTTTTTTCTGTTAATGAAATTAAAGGTTTTTGCAATTTGGATCACTTTGAAGCAGGGTTACTTCCCGTCTAGGCTAAACCGCCAGCTCCCCGCGCCATTAGGTCCCCTATATGTACATGCTTTCTTGAATTGTATTGTCGTTCCTAACATATACTAGTGCAAAAAGATTGGATGGTGAGCTTGAAAAAATGGCAGTGGCTCATCGCGAGTATTGTCTTTGTTATTGTTTATAGCTGTAATTATTATGGGGATATCGCTACAAAACGTGTCATCCATTCCGTTGTCTACAGTTCGGATGATTTAGTCATGATGCGAAAGGCGGTCGTAAATATGTTATCTAATGAAGACCAGCAGCTCCCTGTTAGTGCAGATATATCGATTAGTCAATTACAGCTGTTTCAGACGATTGATCGTTTTAATGACGGATATTTACTCGTGTATGATGAACCGTTTGTATTAAATGCATTGTATGATGGAATGATTGTGTTTACAGGTCATACAAAATATAACGGGAAAACAGTTTCGATTGTTTATGATACAGGCGATACGGTTACGTTTGGGTTTGTGGACGACTTTTATGTATTGCCCTATACGACAGTTACAAAAGGAGCAATTGTCGCAACAAAAAAAAGCGGGGAACTCTACATTCAGATCGAACGTGACGGGCAAGTGTTGAATATGGAAGATACGATTCGCTGGCTAAAGGAACAGCCGATTTAGATGAAGGTTACGATTCATCCATTATTTTTGTTACTGCTCTTATCAATTGTTTTATATGGAGATATTGCTTTATACAGCATTATTATTGTTTCGCTATTATTTCATGAATTAGGTCATTTTATCGCTGCAAAACTTGTCGGAGCGAAAATAACACAATGTAAAATCGTTCCGTACGGCGGGGAGATGACGATTAAGGATGAACTGCAGCTCTCCTATAATCAGCTGATCATTATCGCCATTGGAGGGCCGGTTGCTACTTGTCTAGGGATTTTTATCAGTTTATTTCTGCCTGAAATGCTGAGTGCGAAATTAATAGAAGTTCAGTTGTTTATTCTGGCCATTAATCTTATCCCCATTTGGCCCCTCGATGGTGGAAGAATAGTATGTTACAGTATATTGAAGTGGCGGCCGTTTTCTAAAATTTTCGAATTTTATTTAACGGCTTCTTTTTATTTACTTACTGTAACAATTATCGTACTATTATATTTATTGCCGCAATCATTATCTTTAGTAATTATTAGCCTCTTTTTATGGAGCAAAGTAATTGGAGATTGGAAATATCGGAAATACCGTTCTGCTTTTGAGAAAATAGTAATGAAGCGGTTGACTTGATAATTTCGATGTGGTAGTATTTTAATGTTATTGTTTGTAGCACCCGTGCTACTGCAACCGCGCTGAACAGGTTTAAGTACCTTTATAGGTCACCTGCAATTCCGGGCGAGTCTGAGTCTAAGAGGAGGTGCATTTTAATGTACGCAATTATCGAAACTGGTGGTAAACAAATCAAAGTTGAAGCAGGTCAAGAAATCTATGTTGAAAAACTAGGTGTGGCTGCTGACGAAATCGTAACTTTTGACAAAGTTTTATTCGTAGGTGGAGAAACAGTTAAAGTTGGAGCTCCAACAGTTGCTGGCGCTACTGTAACAGCGAAAGTTGTTAAAGAAGGTAAGCAAAAGAAAATTACTGTTTTCAAACTTAAAGCGAAAAAGAACTACCGTCGTAAGCAAGGTCACCGTCAACCATACACTAAATTAGTAGTTGAAGCAATCAACGCTTAATAAGTAGGTGATGGACATGATTACAGTAACTATTTATAGTGACGAAAATCGTAAATCGTATGGATTTGAAATTTCAGGACATGCATTATCGGATATCTATGGTCGAGATTTAGTTTGTGCAGGTGCTTCTGCTGTTGCCTTTGGTGCAGTAAACGCAATCCCTCAAATTACAGGAATTACTCCTGAAATCGAACAAGGTGCTGAAGGCGGTTACTTAAAAGTAACTGTTCCACAAGCTGAACTGAATGATGAAACAGACGCTAAATTACAAGTTATTCTGAACACAATGGTGACACAGTTCTATACAATGACTGCGAGCTATTCAGAATATATCGAATTGAAATATAAAATGATCTAGGAGGTGGAACAGAATGTTATTATTAACTTTAGATCTTCAATTCTTCGCATCTAAAAAAGGTGTAGGTTCTACTAAAAACGGACGTGACTCTGAGTCTAAACGCCTTGGTGCTAAACGCGCTGATGGTCAATTTGTTACTGGTGGTTCAATTCTTTACCGTCAACGCGGTACAAAAATTTACCCAGGTACAAACGTAGGCCGCGGTGGTGACGATACATTATTCGCAAAAGTTGACGGCGTTGTTAAATTTGAACGCTATGGTCGCGACAAGAAAAAAGTATCTGTATACCCTACAGCTCAAGAAGCATAATTCTTGCAATGAAAGGACTGCATTTATTGCAGTCCTTTTTAAATTTTTGCACAAAAATACAGAGATGCCTTTATAAATGGATGATTGAAATTTTCTTAAGTATTGAATATGTTATGGGTATGAAGTATGGAAGGAAAATTGATGAAAAACTTGTTATACTAATAATACTGTAATACGGGGTGTGTAAAATGACCGTTTCAAAATTAACTGTAAGTGAAGCATTGCGCTTTGCAAATCACGACTATTTGAATCAGTTTCATTTAATCCAGATGAACTTAGATTTAGGACGAGTGGACGAGGCAAAAAAAGTAATTTTTGATCAGTCTGAACATTGTAAAATGCTTTCGAACATCAATCGACTTCAATTAGCGGAAACAGTGGAATGGCTTCAGACCCTATGTTGGCGCTATCCGGCTTTACAACTAAGCATGACGAGTAATGTAAATGCACCAATACAAAGCAAGTATGATGAAGCGATTGTTCAATACTTGGAAAACACAATTATTCATGTTTACGACAAGCTTGATCCATATGAAGAGCATCAATTACTGTTAAACATCGAAACATATGAAGATAAATGGAATATTTCGTTTCATTTAAAGGGAAAATGGGAACAGTCGCCATTTTCAATAGAACAGAATATTTTTAATGTGGAAACATATGAACAAACGAATACAAGTTGGAAATATGTTCTTCACATATGAGGAGTGAAAGAAATGTTTGTCGATCACGTAAAGATTTATGTTAAAGGTGGAGACGGCGGGGATGGAATGGTTGCCTTCCGCCGTGAAAAATATGTACCGAATGGTGGTCCAGCAGGTGGGGACGGAGCACGTGGCGGTAACGTTGTTTTTGAAGTAGAAGAAGGTTTACGTACATTAATGGATTTCCGTTACAAACGTCACTTCAAAGCTGAACGCGGAGAGCACGGAATGAGTAAAGGGATGCACGGTCGTCGTGCAGAAGATTTAATCGTTAAAGTACCACCGGGAACAGTTGTGATGAATGCGGAAACAAAAACAGTCATTGCCGATTTAGTTGAACATGGCCAACAAGCTGTAATTGCTAAAGCAGGCCGGGGCGGACGCGGTAACTGCCGTTTTGCGACACCTTCTAACCCTGCACCGGAATTAGCCGAAAAAGGCGAGCCGGGTCAAGAGCTTGAAGTAATTTTAGAGTTGAAAGTATTGGCGGATGTTGGATTAGTCGGTTTCCCTTCAGTAGGTAAATCAACATTATTATCTGTTGTTTCTTCTGCAAAACCTAAAATCGGTGCTTATCACTTTACAACAATCGTACCGAACTTAGGCATGGTGGAAACAGATGATGGCCGTTCATTCGCAATGGCCGATTTACCTGGTCTAATCGAAGGTGCACACCAAGGTGTCGGATTAGGGATGCAGTTCCTGCGCCACATTGAGCGTACACGTGTAATTGTACACGTAATCGATATGTCCGGTATGGAAGGCCGCGAACCTTATGACGATTATGTAACAATTAATAACGAGCTTGAACAATATAACTTACGATTACTTGAGCGTCCTCAAATTGTCGTAGCAAACAAAATGGATATGCCGAATGCGGAAGAGAACTTGGAAGAGTTCAAAAAGAAAGTGGGAGAAGATATAAAAGTTTACCCGGTTTCAGCTGTTTCACGTCAAGGATTAAAGCCATTGCTGTTTGAAATTGCGGATCTTTTAGAAGTAACACCGGAATTCTTATTACATGATGTCCTTGAAGAAGAATCGGATGCAGTCGTAATGTACAAGCATGAAGGCCAAGGCGGCGACTTCGAAATTTCGCGTGATGATGATGGTGCATATGTTCTTTCAGGATACACAATCGAACGCCTGTTCAAAATGACGGACTTCAGCCGTGAAGACGGTATTCGACGCTTTGCTCGCCAATTACGTGCGATGGGTGTCGATGAAGAATTACGTAAACGTGGTGCCCAAAATGGCGATACTGTACGTTTAATGGAATTCGAATTTGACTTTGTCGACTAATTAAGTGGGGGATGACGATGAAAAACGTAGCAAATCAGCGATATTATTTAGTGCGTGAAGATGTCCTGACAGATGCGATGCAAAAAACATTGGAAGCAAAACAATTATTGCAAAAAGGATCTGTTTCTTCCATTTGGGATGCGGTAAAGGAAGTGGATTTGTCTCGTAGCGCATTTTATAAATATCGTGATGCAGTTTTTCCTTTCCATTCGATTGTGCAGGAGCGTATTTTAACGGTTTTCATTCAATTACAAGACCGAAAGGGTACACTTGCCAAATTACTCGAAACTGTATCTGATGCCCATTGCAATGTCCTGACGATTCACCAGACAATTCCTATTCAAGGACGTGCCAATGTGACGCTTTCTTTAGATGTGACGAGCATGTCTTATGAGCTGGATGAACTTATTCGTAGCTTAAATCAACTTGAATTTATCGAATCTGCCGAAGTGATCAGTTCAGGCGCATTTTAACTTTTTTCAATGGAGAAAAGGGAGATGTCTCCGTGCGATTACATCAGAATATAATAAAATAAAAATTGCTGTCCAATAGGTTTTAGGGCATATTGGACAGCTTTTCTATAGGGTTAATTTCCAGAAAATTTAGAACTTATAATCGAGGTGCTTATTAATGTCAGAAAAAAATTGGGAAAAAAGAGTTGCTTACCTAGGTCCGGAAGCATCATTTACATATTTAGCGACAAAAGGATTGTTCCCGCATGATTGGCATATCCCGTACAAATCCATCCCGGAATGCATTGAAGCCGTATCGGAAGGAAAAGTCGAGCTGGCGGTTGTCCCTGTGGAAAATGCGCTGGAAGGTTCTGTCCCGCTGACAATTGACTACTTGTATCATGAATCCAATCTTTTCGTTACAGCTGAAGTCATGTCGAAAATCCAGCAGCATTTATTAGTCAATAAAAAATTCGCGGAAAATAGTGGGGCAATCGAGGAAATTTATTCACATCCGCATGCTTTGGCCCAGTGCCATAAGTATTTATATTATAATCATGGCGACGTAAGACAGACATCATATGCTTCGACAGCTGCCGCAGCAGAGCTAGTTTCCCAAACGGAAGACCGTTATATCGCTGCTGTTGCGAACCTTTCTGCCGCCGAAAAATATAATTTACATATCCTTGAACATAATATCCATGATTTCCATTTTAATCATACGCGTTTCTTCGTTTTATCGAAGCAAAATATAAAGCACGGTTTAGTACCGTTGCAGGCGCAACCGAAAACAACGTTTATGCTGACATTACCGACAGATGTATCTGGTGCACTTCATCAAGTGCTTTCGGTGTTTGCATGGCGTAAACTGAATTTGAGCAAGATTGAATCGCGACCACTTAAAACAGGGCTCGGGAATTATTTCTTCATTACTGATATACTAGCAGATGAAGAGGAACCGATGATGAAAGGTGCAATGGAAGAACTGATTGCGCTAGGCTGCAAAGTGAAGTCACTCGGTACTTACTATACATACGCCACACCGGAATGAGGTGAAAAATATGAAGCGAATCTTATTATTTGATGGAGAGTGCAATTTCTGTGATGCAAGCGTCCAGTTTATTATTCAACGTGACCCGAAAGCATTATTTCAGTTTGCCTCGCTTCAAAGTGAAGTTGGAATGGCTCTGTTAAAAAAGTATGATGTGCCGGAAACTACAGATAGTATTGTGTTTATAGAAGAGGAAAGGCATTTTACGGAATCGACGGCCGCGCTTAAAATCACTCGGAATTTATCAGGTTTGTGGAAGCTGTTTTATGTATTTATCATTGTACCAAAACCGGTTCGAGATCCTGTGTATCGCTGGATAGCCAAAAACCGCTACAAATGGTTCGGGAAAAAGCAGGAATGCATGTTACCGTCACCTGAACAGCGAAACCGATTTTTATAAAATATACAGGTGCACTCTGCTTTCATGCTGAGTGCACTTTTTCATTGTTCGGCTGCGTTGGGGGCATTTTTAATAGAAGAGTGGAGCCGTTTATTAGAGGAACTGGGCCATTTATTCGAAAAAGTAGTGAGGGTATTAGAACTTTCAAGAATTTCAAATATGCAGCACGCTTACTTTTTAATATATAAGGCTGAAACAATAGGCTTACCATTTATAATAGAACTTTGCTGCGGGATATTAGCACAAATCATACCGATATTTGCACATTCGGCTGCGATATTAGAAAAAAAGAATCCTATATTGGAACATCCGGCCGGTATATTAGAAAACCGCCATTTTATTAGAACATAAAAATTTATTTTAGAAAATCTGCAAATATATTGGAAGTTCCATTAAAAAAACAAACTTTCCTGTAACGGGGCTCGTCTAATTGGTGAAAGGAGGTATTCCGGTGGAAAGTTATTTAATAAATGATACCGTTAACTTATCAAATGAAGAGATTATAGATGAATTAATGCAACATTACGGAGAAGACGTATTGAAGCTTGTCATGCAATATGTACATAATAACTCGGTTGCCGAGGATCTGACACAGGAAATTTTCGTGAAATGCTACAAAGCACTACCATCATTCCAATACGGTTCGTCGTTAAAAACTTGGCTTTGGCGCATTGCAATCAACCATTCAAAAGATTATTTGAAAAGCTGGTATGCCAAAAATGTCGAAGCAAAAGATGCTGAAGTTTTTATGCAAGTGGAAAGCAGCATTTCCGTTGAACAGGAAGTTATCCAGCAACAGGAAGATGATAACCTAGTAAAGGCAGTCATGGCGCTACCGATCAAATACCGTGAAGTGATTTATTTATGTTATTACGAAGATCAGACGATGCGGGAAATGGCCGATGTACTGCAAATCAATGAGAACACAGTAAAAACAAGACTTCGAAAAGGGAAGCAGCTATTAAAAAAACATCTGGAGCGTGAAGAAAATGGATGATCGTTTAAAAAACTTGAAAAAAGCGATGGATCGCACTGCCTTTTCCAGCACGAAATTTACAGAGCAGCATAAAGAAAATATTCAGCGCCAGTTAAGCGTCGATGAGTTGAAAAAAGTTGTTTTATCACTTCTTTTCGAAGCAAGGTCCGGTATTGAAATTATGCAATTACTCCATGTAAGGGGAATACAGGATGTTGTCAACAATGAGGGGATGATTTATTCAATACTTCATGAACAGGAAAGCGATGGATTTGTGTTTGCCAATTGGACGGAAGGCGTTAAGCGGTACGAGTTAACGAAAACCGGTAAAAAACAATTACAGCAAGACGGGCATGTGAAACTGACATTGAAGGAACGTCTAATGGGGGTTCGTATGCATGCAGATTGAAAGCTTCTTAAGAAAAGTAACTGCATTTATTCGTTCGAAGGAAGCTCAGGTTCATGTATATGACGAATTAAAGCATCATATTGAACATTCAAAAAATGCATGGATGAAAAAAGGGTATACACCTGAGGAAGCGGAGCGAAAAGCAATTAAAGAAATGGGTTCGCCTTCCGAAATCGGGAAATCGATGGACAAAATTCATCGGCCGAAAGTGGACTGGCTGCTGATAGGTTTAGTTGCCATTCTGTTAGGTGCAAGTTTTATCCCGATAGTAACATTTGACAGTACCATCATTTTTGGAACGGATATGACCGATTATTTTATTCGTAATAAATGGCTGCACTTTGTATGTGCCGTGATATTGATTGCAGCACTGATGTACATCGATTATCGGAAGCTGGAACGATTCAGCATGGCTATATATTTTGGTGCACTTATTTTGTTAATGATGTTAAATTATTTTCCTGCAGCTATGGTGCACGGGCAAAGCTATTTAATGGTAGGACCGTTACAAATTCAGGCCTGGACCGTTTTACCATTGCTGATCATTGCTTGGGCAGGCTTTTTAACGCAGAGAAAACTTAAAATCTGGCAGCTAAGCGTCTTATTTGTTTTGCCGTTGTGGCTTATATTACGTGCACCAAGCCTGATAGTAGCCCTCATTTATGCAGGGGTAGTGACGGTATTGTTTTTTGTCAGCAGTTATTCCGCCAAGACAAAAATTGTGACAAGTTTAGCTGTGAGCGGGTTTGTAGCTGGCAGTATGTTCTTGATAATTCCCCGGCTGCACGAATATCAGCTTGTACGGTTATACGCATTTTTGGATCCTGCCAGCTATGCGACAACGGAAGGTTATGTTTATTTGGCAGTTAAAAATGCATTAAATGAAGCAGGATGGTTTGGGGCTGAGACGATTCGCTATATTCCGGAAGGCCATACAGATTTTGCTTTAGTACTGCTAATTCAGAAATTTGGTCATATCTCAGGGATTATTATTGTAACGGTTTTATTCGCCATCGCAGTTCGTATACTTTGGAAAGCAAAACAATTAGCCCGTTCCTATGGCAAAATGCTTGTAATTGGAGCAGTATCTTTTTATTGCATGCAGTTTGGATATTCTATTGCGATGATCCTTGGCTGGTTGCCGATTATCGGATTATCGCTTCCTTTTATAAGTTATGGTTTTACATCTCTCCTATTAAACTCATTTGTCATCGGGATTGCACTAAGTGTATATCGCAGGAAAACATTCACGAGGTATGGAGTAAAACGGAATTATTCATAAAAAAAACAGCTTATTCATCGGACAAGTGTCTTTTGAATAAGCTGTTTTAAATTAGTTTTCAATCAAAAACCCGCGCTGGCGTAATTTCTCTTCGGCCAGATTCAGGCTCTCTTCAGAAGTCGAGCTAATGACATGTAAGTGTGTACCATCCGTTAATGCAGAAAGATACAGAGCATTCGTTTCCTGGACGCGATTCACAAAATGCTCAACTTCCAAGCGGTTAGATACCATAATCGAAGCGGTAATTTCTCCATATACAGGATGTTCGACAATAACGCTTTCGACGGTAACCCCACAATCGACCAATATGAAAAGTTCTTCTTTTGCTTCGTTTGGATTGTGCATACACACAATTTTTCGCTGAAGGCGTTTTTGCTGGACGTTATGCATATAAATATACCCTTGGCTTGTTGCTACAATCGGTTCATTTCGTGCTTTCAATAAATTCATATCATTGACGATGACTTGTCTTGAAACATTTGTACGCTTCGCCAAATCCGTACCTGTCATCGGCTGTTCAGCAGTTTTTAACAATGCAAGCAGTTCCAGACGCCGTTCTTCACCTAATAATTTTTTCAATATATCCACCTCAATTAGCATACGAGTTCCTTTTTATCTTATCATATTTACCGTTTGCTTAGCGTGAACATTGTGGCAATAGCACAATTTGTGCATATGCTATTACGAGAAAAGGAGGAAAGAAGTGCGCGTTCATATTGTTCAAAAGGGAGACACTTTGTGGAAAATCGCGAAGCAATACGCGGTTGGCTTTGATGAGTTAAAGCGATTAAACGCCCATTTAGCAAACCCTGACTATATTGTTCCGGGAATGGAAATCTATTTACCGGACACGACTACGAAAAAAGAAGTGCAGCAACCTGTGAAGGAACAGCCTAAGTCTGTTAAAGAGCAGCCGGTACCAACACCCGCTCCAGCGCCAAAACCAGCCCCGGCTCCAGCGCCTAAAAAAGAGCAGATCGTTAAGCCGGCCCCGGCCCCAGCTCCAGTACCGGCTCCGATGCCGATGCCACAACCGCAAAAACCGATATGGCAAGGGGATATTATTTATTTCCAGCAACCTCAGCCGATGCCAATGCCAAACTGGCAAACAAATGTACATGTCCAGCCGACATTTGAAAATACGGTGACGGTACAGCCGCCGCAACAAGCACCAATGCCGCCGCAACCGGTTGTTCAACAGCCGCAGCCGCAACCGCAACCGATCTTTATCGAACAGCCGCAATATATTCAGCCAATGCCAATGCCGATGCCGCAAATGCCTGTGTGTCCAACGTGTCACCATATGCCGATGCCGATGCCGATGCCGATGCCAATGCCGCAAATGCCTGTATGTTCAAAATGTCATCAAATGGCAATGGAATCTCCAATGCAGATGCAACCAATGCCAATGCCACAAATGCCAGTATGTTCGAAATGTAACCAAATGGCAATGGAATCCCCAATGCATATGCAACCGAATATGTATATGGAGCCAATGCCGATGTCGGTACCGATGCAAATGCAGATGCAGCCGATTTTCCATGAAGAGTCCTCATTGAAGAGAGACCATTGCCAGGATAAGGACCACCTAGTTCACCAGTATTATGAAGAAATTGACCATATGATGCGTCAACCAAACCCTTGTCACCCACATATGATGCCATATCAAGAAAATACAATGCCACATATGATGCCGTATCCAGAAAATACAATGCCACATATGATGCCGTATCAAGAAAATACAATGCCGCAAATGATGCCATATCCAGCAAATACGATGCCTCAGATGCAACAAATGCCACATCCGCCGAAATCATGTCAATAGTAATTAAAGAAAATTGCTGGAAGTGGGATACACATAAAGGGTCCTTTTTTATGAAGTACTATGAAAATGGTTTTGTTGCACAGAAAGTTAAAGCGATTCATCGAGAGCTTGAAAATATACAATTTCCATATCATATTCCACTTGTTGAAAATGAAGAGCCGCATATATTAAAGCAGTTTTGGTTTGAAGGGAAAAGTGCGGAGTATAAACGTTTTGAACATCAGCAGCTTTCCCTGCATGCAATCGAAAAACTGCATGAAACAAATGAAGTCATTCCTTGGGCGGAATTGGGTATCTTGTCCGCGTATCGATTACAGGAGAAGTGGACGAGGAGATTCGAGCGTTTTATCAACCATGAAAGAGAACTGAGACGTTTATTAAAAAGCAATTACGATATTTTAGTCAATCATGCTTCCTATGCCTTAGGTTTAATGGCCCAAATTACAGTTCCAAGTGAAAAGCAAACGATTTTACATGGGGATGTTGTTCATCATAATGTGATGCTACGTGGTGAAGACGTAAAACTTATCGATTTTGATTTAGCCTCTTTAGGAGAGGCATCAGATGAAATTATTTTATGGATTCATCGTGTATTGCCGCATGTTCAGTATGAAATTCAGCCACTTGTTAATGACCATCATTATTTGCATAAAGCGCAGGAAAAGCTTCATTATCTGTTTTTCCCGAATGAAATATTAAGGGAATGTCTATTCTATTTGAAACTCAGCGACCGGCAAAAGCTTTCCTGCTACCCATTTATTCAATCGATTGTACATGACTGGATGAAAAATTATGATTCTTTTGCAAGGCAAATTGATACATTGCAAAATTAATTCGCAGTTTATTATCGATGATAGATGGAAAAGAATATGATAAACTATTAAAGGCTGTCTTTAAGGACGGTCTTTTCTTTTTGAAGCAACATACGTTCGGTAATTCACAGTTCTTATGCTATAATAGAGCAAGAAATGTGAGGGATAAAACGATGTATGATTATTTAAAAGGACAGGTTACTAGGGTTACCCCAGAATATATTGTATTAGAGCAACAAGGGATTGGCTGGATGCTTTATACACCAAATCCATTTGCATTCCGTGCATCTGCAAGTGAACAACAAATCTATGTGTCACTGCAAGTACGTGAAGATGCCCAAAATTTATATGGGTTCAATAGTTTGGAGCAACGTGAATTATTTAAAAAACTGATTCAGGTATCAGGCATCGGCCCAAAAGGTGCACTTGCTATTTTAGCGAGCGGAAATCCAACGTCTGTCATCCAGGCAATTGAAATGGAAGATGAAGCATTTTTAATCCGTTTCCCGGGCGTCGGGAAGAAGACAGCGCGTCAGATGATTCTCGATTTAAAAGGGAAGCTGGACATGCTGCTTGACCAAGTCGAGCTACCGAGCGCGGAAAACGAACTGCCATTATTTGGAGTGAATCCGAATGAGCATGAGTTGCAGGAAGCGATGCTGGCACTTGTCGCATTAGGCTATTCAGAAAAAGAACTCGATAAAATCAGACCGCAATTAAGTGAAGACGAAAAATTATCTACGACAGACGCCTATATTAAGCAGGCGTTAAAACTGTTGTTGAAATTGAAATAAAAAGGAGTGAGAATCATGTCAGACCGTGTACTTTCTGGTGAAGCAACAGATGCCGAGCAGCAGTTCGAGCTATCTTTAAGGCCGCAACGACTAGTGCAATACATAGGCCAGGATAAAGTGAAAGAAAACCTGGAAATCTTTATCAAAGCAGCTAAGCTACGTCAGGAAAGTCTTGACCATGTTCTCCTTTATGGACCACCAGGTTTAGGGAAGACGACGTTAGCAATCGTCATAGCCAACGAGATGGATGTAAATGTAAAGATGACGAGCGGTCCTGCGATTGAACGGCCTGGCGATCTGGCAGCGATTTTGAGCTCTCTTGAAGCAGGAGATGTACTTTTTATCGATGAAATTCATCGCCTGCCTAGAGCGATTGAAGAGGTGCTATATTCGGCAATGGAAGATTTCTGTCTGGATATCGTAGTCGGAAAAGGACCTGAAGCCCGTTCGATTCGATTGGAATTGCCCCCATTTACACTTGTTGGTGCAACAACGAGAGCAGGTGCTTTATCTGCCCCGCTTCGTGACCGTTTTGGTGTATTATCGCGCTTGGAATATTATGATGAACAGTCACTTGCAGAAATTGTTATCCGATCAGGCGAATTGTTCGGTGTATCGCTCGATAAGCATGCGGCATTTGAAATTGCCCGTAGATCCCGTGGGACTCCGCGTATTGCAAATCGATTGTTAAAGCGTGTGCGTGACTATGCACAAGTACTGGCAGATGGCATTGTTTCCACAAGTCTGGCGGAACAGGCACTTGAACTATTGCAAGTCGACCCTCGCGGACTGGATCATATCGATCATAAATTGATGCAGTCAATGATTGAACGATTCGGCGGAGGTCCTGTCGGATTGGATGCATTAGCGGCATCGATCGGTGAAGAGCGCATTACGATTGAAGATGTATATGAACCATATTTACTGCAAATCGGATTTATCCAAAGAACACCACGGGGCCGAATTGCGACAAATCTATGTTACGACCATTTCGGTTATCCGCCGACACAAAATGAATAGAAGGAAGTTTTGAACGTGAAAGCAGAAGATTTTGATTTTTATTTGCCAGAGGAATTAATTGCCCAAACACCATTATTGGACCGTACAGCGAGTCGTCTAATGGTAGTAAATCCGAACTCACTGGAAGTGGAGCATCATACATTCGGTTATATTTTGGATGAGCTAAATGCAGGAGATTGTTTAGTGTTGAATGATACACGCGTTTTGCCGGCACGCTTAATGGGTGTCAAAGCTGATACGGGTGCGAACATTGAATTATTGCTGTTGAAACAGACAAATGATGATGAGTGGGAAACATTAGTGAAGCCAGCGAAGCGTGTTAAAATCGGCACTGTCGTTACATTTGGCGATGGACTATTGACGGCGACTTGTACGGGTGAGCTTGAGCACGGCGGCCGTACATTCAAGTTCACATATGACGGGATTTTTTATGAAATTTTAGATCAGCTTGGTGAAATGCCATTACCGCCCTATATTCGTGAAAAGTTGGATGACCAAGATCGCTATCAAACGGTGTTTGCGAAAGAGCGCGGTTCTGCAGCTGCACCAACAGCAGGTCTGCATTTTACACAGCCTTTACTAGAAGCGATTAAAGCAAAAGGTGTGGAAGTCGTATTTATTACACTGCACGTAGGACTTGGTACATTCCGTCCTGTAAGTGTGGATTCGATTGAGGATCATGATATGCACTCTGAATTTTACAGTGTTACTGAAGAGGCAGCGACTGTAATCGAACGTGTTAAACAAGCAGGTGGCAAGATTATCTCAGTAGGGACAACTTCGACCCGTACACTTGAAACAGTTGCATCGAAAAATGACGGTAAAATTGTTGCTTCACAGGGATGGACAAATATTTTCATTTATCCGGGATATGAATATAAAGCAATCGACGGACTGATTACAAACTTCCATTTACCGAAGTCGACATTAGTAATGCTTGTCAGCGCACTTGCCTCGAAGGAAACAATTATGAACGCCTATGAACAAGCGGTTAAGGAAAAATACCGTTTCTTCAGCTTTGGCGATGCCATGTTTATCCGACCGGCTAAGTAATTTGCAATTAAACAAAAACCTATATACAATAATGATTTGTGCAACACCTACTAAACTTAGTAGGTGTTTTCATTCGAAGTACTGTGTTTACTTTAGAAACGAGAGGATTTTTTTATTATGACTGAAACAACAAAACAATCACCAATTCGTTATGAATTGATTAAAACATGTGCACAGACGGGTGCGCGACTAGGTATTGTCCATACACCACACGGTTCATTTGAAACACCAACATTTATGCCGGTCGGTACACAAGCGACAGTAAAAGCAATGAGCCCTGAAGAATTAAAAGAAATGAATGCAGGAATTATCTTGTCAAACACATATCACTTATGGTTGCGTCCAGGCAATGATATCGTAAAAGAAGCAGGAGGCCTGCATAAATTCATGAACTGGGATCGTCCGATTTTAACGGATTCAGGCGGTTTCCAAGTATTTTCATTATCAAAATTCCGTAAAATTGAAGAAGAAGGCGTTTATTTCCGTAACCATTTAAATGGAGATAAGCTGTTTTTATCACCGGAAAAGGCAATGGAAATCCAAAACGACTTAGGTTCTGATATTATGATGGCATTTGATGAATGTCCGCCATTCCCGGCCACATATGAATATATGGAAGCATCTGTTGACCGTACAACACGTTGGGCAAAACGCTGTAAAGAAGCACACCAACGTCCTGACGAGCAAGGACTGTTCGGTATTATTCAAGGCGGAGAATATGAAGAGCTGCGCCGTAAATCGGCTGAAGCTTTAGTAGAGCTGGATTTCCCGGGTTATGCAATCGGCGGTTTATCAGTTGGTGAGCCAAAGGATATTATGAATAAAGTATTGGACTTTACTGCTCCAATGATGCCGGCAGACAAACCGCGCTATTTAATGGGTGTAGGTTCACCGGACTCTTTAATCGACGGATCAATCCGCGGCATCGATATGTTTGACTGTGTACTACCAACACGTATTGCGCGTAACGGTACATTAATGACATCTGAAGGACGTATGGTGATCAAAAATGCAAAATATGCAAAAGACTTTACGCCGATCGATGAAAATTGCGACTGCTACACATGTAAAAATTATACGCGTGCATATGTGCGCCATTTATTGCGTACAGAAGAAACATTCGGTTTACGTTTAACGTCATATCATAACCTGCGCTTCCTTATTAAATTGATGGAAGATGTACGTCAGGCTATCCGCGAAGACCGTCTGGGTGATTTCAAAGAAGAGTTCTTTGAAAAATACGGTTACAATAAGCCAAATGCTAAAAACTTCTAAAAATATGTTCGAAAACCGAAATTCTATATAATTTTTTGAGAAAAAAAAGAGTTTTTTGCGCAATAACGTGCAATTCTATACTATACTAGGTAAGTGAGAAAGAGATAGAGGAAGGGGGCAATTTGAAAATGGATGGTTTAGTACAATTTTTACCGATTATCGTAATGTTCGTTGCGATGTGGTTCATTTTAATTCGTCCGGCACAAAAACGTCAAAAAGCAACTGCTACAATGCAAAACAGCTTAAAACGTGGTGACAAAGTAGTTACTGTAGGTGGCTTACACGGAGAAGTTGATGCAATTGAAGATACGACAGTCTATTTAATCGTTGACGGAAATACACGTTTAAAATTCGAACGCCAAGCAATTGGTCGTGTTGAAACGGTTTAAACGTTCTAAAAAAGCTTGCGGAAATTAATTTTCCGCAAGCTTTTTTGTATCTTTCATGCAATTTAGAACAAGCTATTGTATGAGAGGTGAATCAATTGGAAGATTATACATTAATTATATTCCGAACAATTGTTTTGTATATTATTTTACTGATTGTTTTCCGTCTTATGGGTAAACGTGAAGTTGGTGAACTCAGTATAGTGGACCTGGCAATATTTGTATTAATGGGCGAAATTGCTGCAATTGCACTGGACGATTATGATCGGCAATTCTTCAAAGCTGTTTTGCCTATTATTTTATTGTTTTTGATTCAATATTTAAACTCCTGGCTCATATTAAAAAATAAAAAACTGCGTGACTTTATTGAAGGTGATCCCTCTCTTGTTATTCGTGATGGTTTTATCTGTGAAATGGAGATGAAAAAGCAGCGCTATAATCTCGATGACTTGCTCCAGCAGTTACGCGAACAGGGAGTCTGCTCTGTCCAGGATGTTGCCTACGCCTTTCTGGAACAGTCCGGAAAGCTGTCGATCTACCAAAAAGATCAAGGCGGATTTATTTTACCTCTCATTTTGGACGGCTATGTTGATAAAAGACATTTAAAAATTATTGGTAAAGATGAAAAATGGCTCGTTCATGAATTATTGATAAACGGGTATCCCAATATACGCGATATCTTCTACTGCAGTTATGAAGACGGAAAGTGGTTTGTCCAATTACGAGCGCGAAAAAATTGAACGAAGGTAATGGAAATCATTGAAACGGATTTGCTTTGTAATGAAAAGTAACAGCAAGACAAGCCCAATTGTAATGGCAACACTTACGATAAGCGGCATTCCGGCGGCAATGATTGGCTGCACAAAACAAGTAAGGATGAAAATACCATACGGCAGAACGAAAAAACGGAAACCGACATTAATCTTTTTCTGCTGCCTGATGGAAGCGATGTGTAAGAAGGATGTAATTAATACCCCAAAGCCTATAGCGATAATCGCGCCTTTTTCCTGAATGGCAGGTTGTGAGGCAAGGAAAAAAAGCAAAAACAGTTTTCCGATTCCTCCATAGATGGAATTCATCATGGCAGCCTGTGCTTCATCGAGTGCCTGTAGAATGGAGTGGAGCGGGCTCTGAATATAATAAAAATAAAAAATAGGTGCCAATATCTTCATATAGCCACGATTTTCTTCAAGATGAAACAGCACCATTGTCAACTCATCGCCGTGTATGAAAAATACGGTAGCGGCCATACAGCCAATTAATGAAGAGAGTCGTAATGAATGTGTAATGCGTTTATTCAGCAACGGGTAATTACTGCTTGCCAGTGCGCTGCTTACTGCAGGAATAAGTACAATAGCCAATGCGGCAGGTATGAAAGCAGGGAACAGCAGTAATGGTATATGCACACCTGAGATGATTCCATACAATGTAGTGGCAGCGCCTGCAGCCAATCCTGAAACCGTCAGTGCTTTTAAGAAAATGATGGGTTCCAAAAACCATGTGAATGTACCAAACAATTTACTGCCCGCTGAAGGAAGTGCAATATTAAAAATCGGTTTTGTAAAGGAAGTGTCTGTTGACCCCTTTTTGAACATTTTACTTGAGCGTTTATAAAAAATTGCTAAAAACAGTAATGAAAAAATCTCACCAATTGCTGTGATGCCCATCGCGGCAGCTGCTGTCAATGCTGGTGACTCTGAAATAAAGTACGGCAGCAATGCGACGATGAGACCGATCCGTACTAGCTGTTCAAGAAGTTGTGCCCATGCAGTTGGTGCTATTTTCGCTAAACCTTGTAAATATGCTTTTATCAAGCTTGAAAAGATAACGATCGGAATTGTGAAAAGGCTAATATAAAGTGTGAAAATAAGATTCTCATTATGTAAAAGCACTTTTGCGATATACGGAATAGCAAAATAAATGAATGGGCTGAATAAAATAATCGAAATGGCGGAAATTTTGATTGCTGTTTTCATGACCGATGTGACATGTTCCGTTTTCCGTTTCGCAGTGTATTCGGCGATCAGTTTGGAGATGGCAATCGGAATACCTAATTGGATAAGCGAAATGAAAAATATAAATGTCGGATAAGCCGTCATATAGAGCCCGACCGCTTCCTCCCCGGCAATACGCATAAACTGCATTCTGTACATAAACCCGAGACATTTTGAAATAAATATGACAAACATTAAAAATAATGTTCCTTTTAGAAATGAGCCCAAATAACTTCTGCTTTCTCCCTTCTCAATTTAATTTCATTCATATACAATAAAGTATGCAATAGTAATCGCAGTTAAAACCTAAGTTCAGGAGTGATCGACATGCAAATTCCATTTTTCAGTCTTTACGAAAACGTACAGCTTATATTGACGAACAAAATCGAGGAATTTCATTACTATGGATATGATTCGATAACAGAACAGGATTTATGGAAATATTGCATCGATAAGGTGTGGCGCAAAAGAGATGTGCAAAATATGCGATTGCATGAGCTGACGGCCGGTATTTTCGGTGCAACTGCTTCGGAAGTGTTAAGCTATATGCAAATTAAGGATTTTAAGCGCAATGAAATGAATTTAAGGCTTTCCAATGAAGAGCTGCAAACTTTATTCCATCCGCTAAAAGAGTAGGGGAAAATAAGAATTATATAATAAATTATCTAGTAATAATTTGACAGTTTCCATTAGCTGTTTCATAATGAGAGTGTTGTGCTTTTCAAACTATCGGATTGTTATTTTTGAAAAGTGATTCAGAAAATTATTGTAATAAATACATAATTTATGGAAGGTAATTTTTTTTTACGTTTTACATCACACCGCGTTTAGTGTGATATTGAGGAGGATTTTTTAATGAAATTAGCAAACCGTATCATTACGTTCGTTCTTGTCGTAGCACTGCTTTTTACAGGAATGGGCACAACGGTAGAGAAGGTTTTAAACGATGTAAAACTTGGATTGGACCTTCAGGGTGGATTTGAAGTGCTTTATGAAGTGGAATCACTGGTTGATGGACAGGCGGTTACCCAAGATGTATTGGCGGATACAACAACGGCATTGAACAATCGTATTAATGCATTTGGGGTTAGTGAGCCAAGCATTCAAATTGAAGGGGAAGACCGGATTCGTGTACAGCTTGCAGGATTGGCAGATCAGGAATCTGCTCGTGAGCTATTATCAAGTACAGCGAATTTAACATTCCGTGATGTAAATGATAATATTTTATTGGATGGCACAGATTTAAAGGAAGGTGGCGCAGCAGCGTCATTTGACCAGCAAAACCAGCCAATTGTAACTTTAACATTGAAAGACGCGGCAAAATTTGCAGAAGTGACGCAAAAAGTCATGAGCATGGGCGCACCGAATAACTTATTGGTAGTTTGGTTGGATTTTGAAGAGGGTGTAGATTCCTATGCTGCAGAAAGCAAAAAGCCACCAGGCGAGCAGAAATTCCAGTCAGCTGCTTCTGTAACACAAGTTTTAAATACAACGGATGTTATGATTTCGGGTAACTTCACAGTAGAAGAAACGAAAAACTTTGCATCTGTATTAAATGCAGGTTCTTTACCTGTTAAGTTAACGGAAATTTATTCAACATCTGTTGGTGCACAGTTCGGTGAAGATGCTTTAAATGATACAGTATTCGCAGGGGTTGTCGGTGTCCTGTTAATCTTCCTGTTCATGCTGATCTACTACCGTTTACCGGGCTTTATCTCAATTATTACATTATCGGTATTCACATATTTAGTATTAATCGTCTTTAATGGTATTAATGCTGTCTTAACATTACCGGGGATTGCAGCGATTGTATTAGGGATCGGGATGGCCGTTGATGCGAACATCTTAACAGCTGAGCGTATTCGTGAAGAACTGCGTGTTGGCCATACTGTGAAAGACGCATTTAAATTAGGTTCAAAACAATCACTATCGGCAATCATTGATGCGCAATTGACAACTTTACTTGCTGCTGTTGTATTATTCTACTACGGTACGAGTTCTGTTAAAGGTTTCGCAACAACATTGATTATTTCGATTTTACTATCATTTGTAACTGCGGTATGGGGCTCTCGCTTATTGCAGGGGCTACTTGTAAACAGCGGCTACTTCAATAATCCGGCATGGTTCGGAATTAGCAGATCGAAACAGCATTCACTTGATGAAGAAATCACTTCGCTTGACTTGACAACGAAATTTGATAAGTTCGACTTCGTTGGAAACCGTAAAAAATTCTATGCGATATCAACACTTATTTTAGTAGCGGGTATTGTTGTGCTTGGTGTATTCAAGCTTAATTTAGGAATTGATTTCTCAAGTGGTACGCGTGTAGAGATAAAATCCGAGACAGCACTGGTACAGGAAGAAGTTATAGATTATCTGGATGAAATCGGCTTTGCAAACGAGGATGTCGTGATTTCAGGCGATGATCAGTCAATCGCGGTAATGCGTTACAAAGATGACTTCTCTCAACAGGAAGTCCTTGATTTTACAGCGCAGGTTAACGAAAAGTACGGTCATGAGCCAAGCTTAAGTACTGTTTCGGCTACAGTCGGAAAAGAACTGGCAAAAAATGCAATCTATGCATTGGCATTGGCAGCACTCGGGATTATTATCTATGTAGCGATCCGATTTGAATGGCGTATGGGGCTAGGTGCCATCATTTCATTATTGCATGATGTATTCTTTATCATTGTGGTTTTCAGTATGCTGCGTTTAGAGGTAGATATTACGTTTATCGCTGCGGTCTTAACGATTGTCGGTTATTCGATAAACGATACAATTGTAACATTTGACCGTATTCGCGAAAATATTGACCGTCACGAAAAAATTACGACGAAAGAAGAGCTTGCGTTGATCGTCAACAAATCTCTTCGTCAAACAATGGGGCGCTCTGTTAATACGGTATTGACGGTTATTGTTGTAGTCATTGCACTGATTTTCTTAGGTGCTCCTTCAATTCAAAACTTCTCGATCGCTTTATTAATCGGGTTAATTACAGGTATCTATTCTTCAATCTGTATCGCGGCACAAGTTTGGTATTCACTGAAATGCCGTGAAATGGACAAAAAAGGTACTTCTGTTGTGAAAAAAGAGAAAAAACAATGGGGTTCAGACGAGCCGCAAGTATAAAAATATGAACCGCGTAATTGCACTTCTGCAAATTACGCGGTTTTTTGTTTACCCTCTCTCAAAAAAAGGAATAAATTTTTTAAATAAAGTGTGAGAGGAGACTAATATGAAAATTCAATGGACATTAGTAGTTGGACTTATTTTTGCAATTATTATTGCTGTTTTTGCTACAGTAAATGTGGATAGTGTTCAGGTCAATTATGTTTTTGGAGAAGCGCGCTGGCCATTGATATTAGTCATTTTAGGGTCGGTATTAATTGGTTTTATCATCAGCTTTTGTTTTTCGGCATTCCGCATGTACGGAGGCAAAAGGCAAACGAAAGCCGTTCGAAAAGAACTTGAGGCAGCCCGTGTACTGATCAATGAAAAGGATGCGGAGGTAGTACGACTGAAAAACGAGCTTCGGGAACGGGGCGCTTCCGCATTTGTGACAGAAGAAGTTCCGGATGATGATGCCGGAACAGCAGAGAAAATTTAAGGGTCATCTACCATCATGGCAGCTATTTGAAACGCGAAGCCCGTTCCGAATAGCTTTTTTTATTGGCCATTAATAATCCAATTGAAAAATCGTTCGTTGAGACAGTTCAATGTAATGTTTTTAACGAGCAGTTTTCCTGAAATTACATATCAATTTTTCTATTAATATCAGAAGAAAATTTGGGAAACGTAATAGATTTCCGTTATAATGAACTGCGTGAGGAAGTGAATATATATGATACAGTCACAAAAATTATGGACGATTACACAGCAAGATGAGCAACTTGTAAAACAATTTAGTGAACAGCTGAATATTTCAACGATCGCAGCAAAAATCTTAATTGCCCGTGGCTGCACAACGATAGAACAGGCAAAGCCATTATTGAAAATTGATGAAACCCAATATCATGATCCGTTTTTAATGGCCGGGATGGAAGACGCGGTTATGCGTATTGAACAAGCATTGGATGACGGTGAAAAAATCCTCGTATACGGCGATTACGATGCCGATGGTATTACAAGTACAACAGTGCTGCTTAATGCTTTACTTGATTTGGGGGCAGATGTCAGCTTTGTCATTCCAGACCGGTTTATTCATGGATATGGACCAAATGAAGAACTTTTCAAAAAAGCTTATGAAGATGGCGTAAATTTGATTATTACAGTCGATAATGGAATAAGCGGAATTGAACAAGTAAAAGTGGCAAGAGAGCTTGGTATGGATGTCATTATTACCGATCACCATGAAGCCGGTGAAGTTTTGCCGGATGCCACTGTTATCATCCATCCACGTGTCCCAGAGGGTCATTACCCGTTTGGTGAGCTTGCGGGAGTAGGTGTTGCTTTCAAGTTGGCGCATGCATTATATGGCGAGTTGCCGGACCATTTATTTGAATATGTGGCGGTCGGAACAATTGCTGATTTAGTACCGCTCGTTGGCGAAAACCGCTATTTAGTTCAGCGCGGTTTGCAGGCATTAAAACAGTCGCCGAATCCTTGGGTTAAAGCTATCTGTGATGCTTCGGGATCAAAACAGAGAGAGATTAATGAAGAAACAGTTGGTTTTTATTTCGGTCCGCGCCTTAATGCAATTGGGCGTTTAGGCAGTGCCGAGCCGGGTGTGCATTTTTTAATGAGTGAAGACCCGCTACAGGCAAATGCATTGGCAACCCAACTGAATGATAAAAATATGGAACGGAAAAAAATTGTTGAAGACATTACAAATGAAGCAATGGCAATGATTGAAAGTGATATTACTCTAAAAGATTCTCTAGTTCTGGTTGTAGCAGGGGAAGGCTGGAATCCGGGGGTTGTGGGGATTGTTGCATCGCGATTAGTCGAAAAATATTACCGTCCGACAATCGTTCTTTCACTTAACCATGAAAAAGCGATCGCGAAAGGTTCCGCGAGAAGTATTGAAGGATTTCATCTGTATAATGAGTTGGCGAAAAACCGTGATATATTACCGCATTTCGGTGGACACCCGATGGCAGCAGGGATGACATTGCCGATAGAACATGTGGAATCATTACGTGCACGTTTAAATGAACAGGCACGCCTTTGTTTAACCGAAGAGCAGCTTGTACAGAAGATGCAGATTGATGTGCCGATTGAGCTAAGTGAAATTACTGTGGATGCGATTGAAGAACTGCGGCAGTTGGCTCCATTTGGTACAGAATTTCCGAAGCCGGTTTTCGGAATTCAGGATGTAAAAGTAAAATCGATGCGCAAAATCGGTTCAGGCGAAAATCATCTGAAGATGGAACTGGAAGATCCATACCATTCTCTTGATGCAATTGGGTTCAATAAAGGGTCCTTACATGATGAAATTTCATATGGGGTTGCTTTGTCATTAGTTGGGGATTTGCAAATCAATGAATGGCAGGGCAATAAAAAGCCGCAATTCATGATTCAGGATGTCCGGGTTAGTGAATGGCAGCTATATGATTACCGGGGGAAAAGCAAGACAGCAAACTGGCTTGCAAAAATTAACGTGGAAAAAACAGATTTTATTGCTTTTTCCGAACAGACAAAACAACATTTCGAACTGGAAATCCCCAAAGAAATTGTCTATTTTACAGTAGAGGCTGAAACTGATAAATTACACAAAAATATCGTGTTACTCGATTTGCCGGAAAATGTTTCCGCACTGGAAAAATTACTGCAGGATGTTCAAATTGAAAGAATTTATGCTCATTTAAATACCGATCAATCTGCATATTTTAATGGAATGCCGACAAGGGAACACTTCAAATGGTATTTCGGATTTCTGAAAAAACGTCCGGATTTTAACTTGAAACAACATATTCGACAATTATCCGAACATATCGGACTAAATATAGAAGTAATTAAATTTATGACAAAAGTGTTTTTTGAGCTAGGATTTGTTACAATAGAGAATGGTTTGACGACAGTAAACGAAAATGCACCGAAAAAAGCATTATCCGAAGCACCGTCATATAAATTGCGTTCACAAAAGATTGAACTTGAGCAGAAGCTGTTATATGCAACATACAGTGAACTTAAGCAATGGTTTAATGAACGATTGAGTTCTTGAGGAGGACATAGGAAGAATGGATTTAAAACAGTACGTAACAACAGTTGAAAATTGGCCGAAAGAGGGCATCAGCTTTAAAGATATTACAACAATCATGGATAATGGTCCGGCATATAAATATGCGACTGATGAAATTGTAAAATATGCAAAAGAAGTTGGCGCTGAAATCATTGTAGGTCCTGAAGCACGCGGATTTATTATTGGTTGTCCGGTTGCCTATGCATTAGAAATCGGTTTCGCACCAGTTCGTAAACCAGGAAAACTTCCGCGTGAAGTGATTTCTGCAGATTATGGTTTAGAATACGGTACAGACACGTTAACAATGCACAAAGATGCAGTAAAACCAGGCCAAAAAGTTTTAATCTGTGATGATCTGCTTGCAACAGGCGGTACAGTAGAAGCAACTGTTCGCTTAATCGAACAATTAGGTGGCGAAGTAGTGGGTGCAGCATTCATTATCGAGCTTTCAGAATTGAATGGCCGTAACAAAATCAACAATATTCCAATTAAAACTTTAATTCAATATTAATCGACTGAACTATCCCGTATATTCTTTACGGGGTAGTTTTTTTCAATGAATTATCTACTAGAAGCTGTTCAATAATTCTACAAATTTCGACTTTCTGCAAAACTAAATGCCCACGTGCCTTTACATTTAGTAGATATCTTTTATACAATTGAATTTATACTTAAAGCGAAAATAGAAAGAACAGGTGGACTCATAATGGCGAAAGAACAAATATTGGCGCCCGAAGATGTTTTCGAGCTCGTCAAATCCTATATGAACGAAGAACATGTTACCTTTGTTGTAAAAGCATATGAGGTAGCGAAAGAAGCACATAAAGAGCAGTTCCGCAGCTCTGGAGAACCATATATTATTCACCCCGTACAAGTGGCCGGTATTTTGGCAGAGCTGCAGATGGATCCTGAAACAGTAGCGGCAGGATTTCTGCATGATGTCGTGGAAGACACGGAAGTGACGCGCGAAGATCTTGTAAATGAATTTAGTGAAGAAGTGGCCAAGCTAGTGGACGGGGTAACAAAGCTTGGGAAGATTAAATATATGTCAAAAGAAGAGCAGCAAGCCGAAAACCACCGGAAAATGTTCGTCGCGATGGCTCAGGATATCCGGGTAATTCTAATTAAGCTGGCGGATCGTTTGCACAATATGCGTACATTAAAGCATTTGCCGGCAGAAAAACAACGCCGCATTTCACAGGAAACACTGGAAATTTTCGCTCCGTTAGCACACAGATTAGGAATTTCAAAAGTGAAATGGGAGCTGGAGGATACAGCATTACGTTATTTAAATCCGCAGCAGTATTACCGAATCGTCAGCTTGATGAAGAAAAAGCGTGACGAACGTGAGGCTTATTTGGATAACGTAATGGACGAAATCAATTCCCAGTTGAAAGAAGTGGAAATTGAAGCGGATATTTTTGGTCGTCCGAAACATTTATACAGCATTTACCGCAAAATGGTGCTTCAAAAAAAGCAATTTAATGAAATTTATGATTTACTTGCGGTACGTATTTTAGTCGATAGTATTAAAGATTGCTACGCGGTAATCGGGATTATCCATACATTATGGAAACCGATGCCCGGACGCTTTAAAGATTATATTGCAATGCCAAAGCAAAATTTGTACCAATCCCTACATACAACGGTCATCGGACCATATGGGGATCCGCTTGAGGTGCAGATCCGTACAAAGGAAATGCATAAAATAGCGGAGTTCGGTATCGCGGCTCACTGGGCTTATAAAGAAGGGAAAACTGTTGAGCAAAACGCTGAAACAATTGACCAGAAGCTGACTTGGTTCCGTGAAATTCTGGAGTTCCAAAATGAATCATCGAATGCTGCTGAATTTATGGAATCACTGAAATTCGACCTATTCTCCGACATGGTATATGTATTCTCGCCTAAAGGGGACGTTATTGAGCTTCCATCCGGTTCTGTGCCGATTGACTTTGCATACCGCGTACACTCGGAAGTCGGGAATAAAACAATTGGTGCAAAAGTTAACGGAAAAATGGTACCGCTTGATACACCATTGAAAACAGGGGATATTGTTGAAGTATTAACCTCGAAACAATCATTCGGCCCGAGCCGTGATTGGATCAAGATTGCACAAAGCTCACAGGCGAAAAACAAAATCAAGCAATTTTTCAAAAAGCATGTACGTGAAGAAAGTGTTGTTAAAGGAAAAGAACTCGTTGAAAAAGAAATAAAGACCCAAGAGTTCGATATGAAGGAAGTTTTAACACCGGAAAATATTAAACGTGTGATTGAAAAATACAACTATACCCATGAAGATGATTTATATGCGGCTGTCGGCGTAGGCGGAATTACGGCTCAGCAAATCGTCAATCGTCTTGCCGAAAAAATGCGTAAAGAGCGTGAACAGGAAGAAGCACTCGAAAAAATCGTTAAAAGTATGAACAATCCGACACCGAAAAAGCGTACGGAATCAGGTGTAATTGTAAAAGGAATCGATAATTTACTAATTCGTTTATCACGTTGCTGTACACCGGTACCGGGTGATGATATTGTCGGCTTTATTACAAAAGGCCGCGGTGTTTCGGTACACCGTGCGGACTGTCCGAATATCCAGGAAGACGGAAACCTGGAGCGTCTTATTGAAGTGGAATGGGAAAATGACGGTACGCAGACTCGTAAAGACTACCCTGTGGATATAGAGATTTCGGCATATGACCGTCCAGGCATTTTAAATGATGTCATGCATGCTGTCAGTGAGGCGAAAACAAATATTTTGGCCGTTACAGGTCGGGCGGATCGTGAAAAAATTGCCACGATTCATTTAACGATTGCCATTACCAATATTTCAGGGCTACATCGTGTTGTCGAAAAAATTAAACAGCTACCGGATATTTACTCCGTTCAGCGTGTAATTAATTAATAGATAGTAGGGGAAAAGATGCGCGTAATATTACAACGTTCAAAACAGGCTTCTGTTACAGTCGATGGGCAAGTAACAGGTGCCATTCAAAAAGGCTATGTGCTGCTTGTAGGCATTACGCATAGTGATACAGAGGAAGATATCAACTATGTAGCGAAAAAGATTACCGACTTGCGCATTTGGGAAGATGAGGACGGCAAGATGAATCGTTCCATTTTAGATGCAGGCGGTGATATTTTATCAATTTCACAATTTACACTTTATGCGGATACTCGTAAAGGGAAGCGGCCTAGTTTTGTGGAAGCCGCAAGACCCGAACAGGCAAAACCTTTATGGGAAGCTTTCAATGAACAATTAAAGGCGAATGGACTGCATGTTGAAACAGGTGTTTTTGGTGCAATGATGGATGTTGCACTTATTAATGATGGTCCTGTAACGATCACGATTGAGTCTAAAGGCAAATAATGAATGAACGGATCACTCCTTTTTCGCATATTGTACAGTATGCATACAAAGGAGTGATTTTTTGGTTCAAATGAACACATATCCAAACGCGTACTGGCTTGAAGCGATCCAAAACTATTTAGGGCAGATGGTTGCTGTCCAGCAAGAGGGGAATCGGGTTCAGCAAGGAATATTGGCCGCAATCTGTCCGGATTATATTGTGCTTGATGTGTGTCAGACACCATTTTATATCCGTATCGACAAAATCGTTTGGATTATGCCATTTTTAAAAAAATGAAATGAATGTGGTCTACGCACCCCCTAATCGTCATAAGCTTACTATGACAATTAGGGGGTGCAATATTGTTTCAACGCGTCAATCGATTACTTATTGATTTACCACAGGTTGAATATGGAGACGCAAATGCTGCAAGTGCGGTACAGGAATTATTAGGCGGGAAATTTGGCGAAATGTCGACTTTGAATAACTATATGTATCAATCATTTAATTTCCGGGGAAAAAAGAAATTAAAGCCTTTTTATGATTTAGTTGCGAGTATTACAGCAGAAGAATTTGGACATGTGGAGCTCGTGGCGACGACAATCAATTTACTCGGCAAAGATACGACGTTTTCCGGAAACCCGAATCTGGCACCGATGATGAACGCCAAAAATATGCGCAATACGCAGAGTTTTATCGCTTCAGCGCAGACAGCTTTACCTGTCGATTCGATGGGGAAACCGTGGAACGGGGAATATGTGTTTTCCAGCGGGAATTTAGTACTCGATTTACTGCATAATTTCTTCTTGGAGTGTGGTGCGCGGACACATAAAATGCGTGTGTATGAAATGACGGATCATCCGACAGCTCGCGAAATGATTGGTTATTTACTGGTTCGTGGCGGCACACATGTTGTGGCTTACGCAAAAGCACTGGAAATGGCGACGGGTGTAGATGTAACACGAATGCTTCCAATTCCGAGCCTCGACAATCATGTATTTGACCACGCGAGAAAATATGAAGAGCGTGGTTATGGAAATGTATTATTTACATGGAATTACGTAGGGGATTATCAGGATATAAATAAAATCTGGAAAGGACCGCATCCGACAACAAATGCACCGCTCATCGTAGAAGAGGGGATGCCAAAAGGTGCAAAGATGCCGGATCTGGACGAATTGCCGGAAGAGTTTGCACCGGGAATCGGTCCGGAAGAGTTCCAGATGATCGCAAAACGCCTTATGTTCAATATGTAAAAAAGAAGCGTGTTAAAAAAAGATCCATTTTTCACTCAGTGAAAAATGGATCTTAGTGTTGTTTCTTATGGTTTTTATTGAAATTTTTATATCCGTGCTGTCTACGTAATACCTTCGCAGTAATTCACTACTGTTTGGAAGTCCAGATCACCGCCGAAAATGGAAAGGGCACTACCGATTGTGACGTGCAATTTCCCATTTGAAAGCGATTCGAACTTTTTCAAATCATCAATTGAACGGACGCCTCCAGCATATGTTGTTGGAATCGATGTCCATTCCGCCAGATCACGTACTAAATCTTCCTGCATACCACTTCGTTTTCCTTCCACATCCACCGCATGAATGAGGAGTTCATCACAAAATTCTTCAATTTCCTTAATTGACTGCGAATTTACTTCGAAGTCGCTGAATTTTGTCCATTTGTCTGTTACAACATACCATTTACCATCACGTTTTCGACAGCTCAGATCAAGGACAAGTTTTTCTTTGCCGATTGTTTTAACCAATTGCTGCAAGCGATCCATATCAAGCTGCCCGTCATGAAAAATATATGATGTCACAATGACATGCGAAGCACCTGCATCGATATATTTCTGTGCATTGTCGGCTGTAATACCGCCGCCAATTTGAAGGCCGTTCGGATAAGCCTGCAATGCAGAAATCGCCGCTTCTTCATTGCCTGGTCCAAGCATAATAACATGGCCACCTGTCAGTTTGTTCTGCAGAAACAGTGAAGCGTAATACGAGGCATCCTGGTCAGAAGTGAAATTTTCAACCACTTCTTTATTGTCATAGCCAAGCGTACTTCCGACAATTTGCTTCACTTTTCCGTCGTGTAAATCGATACAAGGTCTAAAATTCATGTTCTTCACTACTTTCTCTTACATTCTATACGTATCATAACATTTTAGTGAGCTAAATTAATAGAAAAATCAGACGTAATGTCTTGTTTGCGTTATTGTAAGACAGGCTTTAATCGGTATGATAAAATGGGCTTACAATTTATTAGAAAGCGTGGCATGAAAATGGCGGAAAATCTAAATTTGTTTGACGTAAATAAGCTATTTATTTTAGGTCGACCAATTGTAACAATTTTTCATAATGCAACGAATATGTACTCCATTGTTCGTGTCAAAATTCAAGAAACTAATATTCAGTATGACGAAAAAGAAATCATCGTAGTTGGTTATTTTCCTCAATTGGTAAATGATGAACTATACCGCTTTACTGGGCAGTTAAAAAGTCATCCGAAATACGGGATGCAGTTTCAAATTGACACATTTGAAAAAGAAGTGCCGACAACAGAGCAGGGGATCGTCCATTATTTATCAAGTGACTTATTTACAGGGGTCGGCAGAAAAACGGCAGAGACTATCGTAGAAAAGCTCGGAATGGATGCCCTCACGAAAATACTGGAAGATCCGTCAGCACTTGATGCTGTTCCCCGTTTATCTGCTGAAAAGAAATTACATATTCGCCAAACGATCGAGGAAAACCTTGGACTGGAACGGGTAATGGTACGGCTGAACGATTGGGGCTTCGGACCACAGCTCGGGATGAAAATTTATCAGGCGTATCGTGAAGAAACAATTCAGCTGTTGACAGAAAACCCTTACCGTTTGATTGAAGAAGTGGAAGGAGTAGGATTTATACGTGCGGATGAACTTGGTGCGAAGCTGGGGATAACAGGGAATCATCCGGATCGAATAAAAGCAGCTATTTTCCATGTACTGACAAATGCAGCATTATCTGAAGGCCATGTCTATATGGACGCGGAAATGGTGCTTCCAATAGTGAAAGATATACTTGAACAAAGTCAGCGCATTGAAATTCCATATGAAGCGATATCAAAAGCGGCTATCGAAATGCGAGAGGAATCGAAAATATCCGGTGAAGAAACACGCATGTACTTGCCATCACTTTATTTTAGTGAAGTGGGCATTGCGAGTAAGATTAATGAATTGAAAGAAAAAAACAAAATAGCCGAAAGTTTCTCGAAAGATGAAATCCGAAAAGCAATTGGAGATATTGAAGAACAGTATGATGTGACCTATGCGCCAACACAGGCACAGGCGATTGAAACGGCGATCAATTCCGCTGTAATGATTTTAACAGGCGGGCCAGGGACGGGAAAAACGACTGTTGTCCGAGGTTTGGTCGAAGTATATGCTGAGCTTCACGGGTTATCATTAAATCCGAAAACGTATGCTGAAAAAGAGGAACCGTTTCCGATCGTCCTTGCAGCGCCTACTGGACGTGCAGCAAAAAGGCTGGCGGAATCGACTGGATTGCCTGCAATGACAATACACCGTCTATTAGGATTTAATGGGCAGGAAAAGGATGAAGAAACAGAGCGTGAAGTTGTAGGACGACTCATCATCATCGATGAGATGTCAATGGTGGATACGTGGTTGGCACATCAGCTTTTAAAAGCACTGCATGAAGATGTTCAGGTCGTTTTTGTAGGGGACCAGGATCAGTTACCGCCTGTTGGACCAGGGCAAGTATTAAAGGATTTGCTTGCATCAAAGCAAATTCCGACCGTTGAATTAACGGATATTTACCGTCAGGCAGAAGGGTCTACAATTATCGAAATGGCCCACCAAATTAAAAAAGGCAAAGTCCCGGATACATTGACAGCAAAAACAACGGACCGCTCGTTTATTCAGGCAGGAGCCGGACAAGTAACGAGCGTTGTCACACAAGTTGTAAAAGGTGCGCTTGCAAAAGGACAGGCAATTCGAGATATTCAAGTATTGGCGCCTATGTACAAAGGTCCTGCAGGCATCGATAATTTAAATAAAGAAATTCAGCAGCTTGTCAATCCAAATGATGGGACAAGAAAAGAACTTGTTTTCGGGGATACGATTTACCGTATCGGGGATAAAGTGCTGCAGCTAGTGAATCAACCGGATAATAATGTATTTAACGGGGATATGGGTGAAGTGATTTCCATAATACGTGCAAAGGAAACTGTGGAAAAGCAGGATTTGCTTATCGTCAGCTATGATGGGATTGAAGTAACATACCAGCGTGCAGATTTAAATCAGATCACATTGGCTTATTGCTGTTCAATTCATAAATCACAAGGCTCGGAATTTCAAACGGTCATTATGCCGATTGTCAGAGGCTACTCGAAAATGCTTCGCAGAAACTTACTATATACGGGGATTACACGTGCCAAAAACTTTTTGATTTTATGTGGTGAGCCGGATGTATTAGCGAATGGATTAGCGAAGACTGATGATTTAACTCGATTAACAACATTAAAGGCACGATTAAATCCGGAATTTATCACTGCTGAAAAGACAGAAGAGTTACCGGAAAAAGAAGAGGTAAATGCGTCCGTTAAGGAAGTGAAGCAAATTCCTTCTACAGAGCAGCTTGGTCTCCTGAATGTTTCAGCTTCACATAAAATCGGTGAATCGTTGCCAAATCATTTAACGGCAGAAACAGCACCATATATTCATCCATTAATTGGTATGGCAAATATTTCTCCGTATGACTTCAATGAAGAATAGAACTAGCCATTTTCGTTCATGTTTGAATGGGAATGGCTAGTTTTTTTGCTCATGGAAATGTACTATTTTGGACAAATTTAATAAATGATGTGTTTATGTTCAAAGGTAGAGGGAAAATGTTTTAAATATATTAAAAGTTTGAAACAAAACGGGGCATAATAAAAAAATGATAAATTTTTGCGGAAAAATCAGAACTTTTGAAAGAAACTATTAATTAATATTATTTGTGTGGATATGATAGTATGAAAAAAACTTATATGACGTCTGAAATTCGATGTCAATATTTACAAAATGAAAAGGTTTTCAAAACTAAAAAAGAAGGTGCACATACATGGATTTCGTATGGGGAATCATAGGTATTGTGGGAATCGTACTGATTGCCATCGGGTTATCTAATAACCGTAAAGCAATTCAATGGAGAATTATTATTTCAGGATTAGTTGTCCAGTTGATTTTTGCATTTATCGTATTAAAGTGGTCTTACGGCCGCGAAAAGCTTATGCAACTTTCTGAAGGTGTTCAGAAGCTGATTGGTTATGCGAATGAAGGGATTAACTTCGTATTCGGCGGTTTAGCAAATCCTGACAGTGTTGGATTTGTATTTGCGATGAGCGTATTAACAATTATTATTTTCTTCTCATCTTTAATCTCTGTCCTTTACTACTTGGGAATTATGCAATTTGTCATTAAGATTATTGGTGGTTTCTTATCAAAAGTATTAGGTACAACAAAAGCGGAATCAGTAAATGCTGCTGCCAATATTTTCGTTGGACAAACAGAAGCGCCGCTTGTAATTCGTCCGTTCTTAAATAAAATGACAAAATCGCAAATGTTCGCTGTTATGACAGGTGGACTTGCATCGGTTTCAGGTTCGGTATTAATCGGCTATTCATTATTAGGTGTTCCACTAGAATACTTACTGGCGGCGAGTTTCATGGCTGCTCCAGCTGGACTGGTAATGGCGAAATTAATGATTCCTGAAACAGAAGAAGTGAATGAAGATGACTTTAAATTAGAGCGTAACTCTGAAGCGACGAATGTTATTGATGCAGCTGCATCAGGTGCATCTGACGGGTTGAAATTAGCTGTAAACGTTGGGGCAATGCTATTAAGTTTCATCGCATTAATTGCCTTACTGAACGGTCTTTTAGGCGGCGTTGCAGGATGGATTGGTGATTTAACGGGTTGGTCAGCACTTGATAATATTACGCTTGAAGGTATTTTAGGTTATGTATTTGCGCCGCTGGCATTTTTAATCGGTGTTCCTTGGGATGAAGCAGTACGTGCAGGTTCATTCATCGGTCAAAAATTAATTTTAAATGAATTTGTTGCCTACTCTAACTTCGGTCCAGTTATCGGCGAGCTTTCTGATAAAACAGCCATTATTATTTCGTTTGCACTGTGTGGTTTTGCAAACTTAAGCTCAATGGGTATTTTAATCGGTGGTTTAGGTGGTATGGCACCGGATAAACGTCCAATGATTGCACAGCTTGCTATTAGAGCGGTTGCTGCAGGAACATTGGCATCATTATTATCAGCTGCAATTGCCGGTATGTTTATTTAATATATTTCAGAGACTGTGCTAAAAATATTTTAGCGCAGTCTTTTTTTAATACGTAATTTCTGATGCAAGTTTTTCCAGTTCGGACCGGTTTGTCAAAATATATCCGCGATTTTGTTTCGTTATATAGCCGGCTTCGCTGAATTGTGCAAGGACAAATAGCAGGTGGCGATAGGATACGCCTAAGTAATCACATACTTCAGTATGTTTTTCTTTATAGAATTGTTGATCTGATGATAGTAGAATGAATGAGGCTAATCGGTTTTCCAACGGATAGGCCTGGTTTTGTGTATATTTTGCTGTTGCTGTCGTTGCTTTGTGACTTAAAAAAATACAGAGCATTTTCAGAAACACAGGATCTGCCAATAATTTTTCCTTCACTTCCTGAATCGAAATCGCAAAACAAACTGACTTTGATAAAGTTTGAATACCTTTTGAATAGCGTTCAGCATTTAACAGTTCCATTTCCCCCATAAATGTCGGAGCTGTAATAAAATCGATGAGCGAAATTTTCCCGTTTTTATGGGTAATATATAATTTAGCTTTTCCTTCAACCATGTAATACAAATAGTCGGGGAAGGAATGCTCATGGAAAATAAATTCGCCTTTATCGAATTCATACACATGGATAAATGGAACGATATCAAATGAAAAGTATTGGGAAATCGGGTATTTTTCGATATATGAGAGACTTTCATCTATTGGTAACTTTCTCAAATTATAGAGCAACTCCTTCCAATTAAATATGAGATTTCTCACATTATTGTAGTATTTCTCATGTTAATATTCAACTTAATAAAAATGAAAAAGGATGAAGACTATGAATAATCAGCGTTGGCTCGCGAAAAACTTCTTTATGTTCTTTATTACATGGGGTATTTTCCTGCCATATTGGACAGGTTGGCTTATTAACGATAAAGGGCTTACGGTTTCAGAAGCGAGTATCATAATGGGATTTGGACTTGTTGCACGGGCGGTCTCAACGATGTTTATTTTCCCGTTTGTTTCTAAAGTGATGAGCAATAAAAATGTACTGATCTTTTTTACAGCAAGTTCACTAATTGTGACGCTGCTATACATACCGATTAATTCATTCGGCGGCTTATTTTTAATGACGTTGCTGTTCAGTGCTTTTTACCCGGCATTATTACCGGCTGTTGAGAGCAGTGCCTCCACATTAATGCAACATGGATCCATACATTATGGAAAAGCGCGTTCGTTAGGGTCGTTCGGGTTTGTCGTCGCTGTACTGATCATCAGTATGATCAGCGGGATGTACGGGGAGCATATGATTTTATGGATGATGATTTTAGGTTTAGCAGCATTGCTCATCATTCAGTTCATGCCTGCACCTCAAGTATTAAGTTTAACGCCTGTAAAAGAGGAGCGAAAAACGCTCTCGATGAAAGGCCTATTTGAAGTGAAAAGCTTTATCATCGTATTATTTGTTGTCATTCTGCTTCAGGGGGCACACGCATCATACTATAACTACGGCTATATTTATTTACAGGATCTGAATGTCAATCCGTTTTATATCGGTATGATTTTAAATGTCGCAGTAGTATTCGAAGTTCTTTATTTTTATAAGGCCGATACAATTTTGACAAAATGGAAGCCTTCCTCATTATTGCTTATCGCGGCAATTGGCTCGAGCATTCGTTGGATTCTAGTTTACGCATTTCCGAATATGCCGATGTTTATCATATCTCAGGCACTTCACGCCCTTTCATTTGCAATGGCGCATTATGCCTTTATCCGCTATATTTCCAAAGCTTTACCACAGGAGCAGATCCCAAATGCACAGGGGATTTATTCGGCACTTGCCATGAGTTTAAGTGCAGCGATTCTTACATTATTAGGTGGTAAGCTTTATGAAATCGAACCAGGTTTGGCGTTCTTAGGAATGATCATTTGTACAGTGCCTGCCATCCTTTTAATTTTACTGACGAAAAAACGTTTTAATTATTAAGGAATGCCGATTGACAGCACGATATCTATTTTTTATAATGAAGAGCATAATAAAATGAAAACGATGATGGAACAAGTACGTATGGACTTCGTGAGCAGAAAGAGATTTCCCGGCTGAAAAAATCTCCCCGAACAAATACTGAAAGCTACTCCAGAGTGCAGCTAATCACTGCCGTCTGCTTACGTTACAAGCACTTGAGATATGATGCACAGCGCATTATAAATTAGGGTGGTACCACGAGATAATAGTCTTCGTCCCTTTACCGGGATGAAGGCTTTTTTTGTTTTCTTAAGCGAATCATTTAAATAGTACCAAAATTCATCGACTTCAATAATTAGTAGGAGGAATAAAACATGACAACAAAAACAATGACAGGTTCTGAAATTCGTCGTCTTTATTTGAATTTCTTTAAAGAAAAGGGGCATCATATTGAACCATCGGCACCATTAGTTCCAATTAATGACCCATCACTTTTATGGATCAACTCAGGAGTGGCGACATTAAAACCGTATTTTGACGGACGTATCATTCCGGATAACCCGCGTATTACGAACGCACAGAAATCGATTCGTACAAACGACATCGAAAACGTAGGTAAAACAGCGCGTCACCATACATTCTTTGAAATGTTGGGGAACTTCTCTATCGGAGATTACTTTAAAAAAGAATCGATTCATTACGCTTGGGAGTTTTTGACGGATCCAAAATGGATGGGCTTCGATCCTGAAAAGTTATCAGTGACAATCCACCCTGAAGATCAGGAAGCTTATGATGTATGGCACAATGAAATCGGGATTCCGAAAGAGCGCCTGATCCGACTTGAAGGCAACTTCTGGGATATCGGTGAAGGTCCATCTGGTCCAAACTCAGAAATCTTCTATGATCGCGGTGAAGAGTACGGTGTTGGCGCACCGGCGGAAGAAATGTACACGGGTGGGGAAAACGAGCGCTACCTTGAAATTTGGAACCTTGTATTTTCTCAATTCAACCACAATCCGGATGGCACATATACACCGCTTCCAAAGCAAAACATCGATACAGGGATGGGTCTTGAGCGTATCGTTTCTGTTGTACAAAATGTACCGACAAACTTTGATACAGATCTTTTCATGCCGATCATCGAAAAAACAGAAACGTTTGCAAACCGTACGTACAAACGACCGCATGAAGTGGATCTAAATGAAATTTTCGGATCAACTGAAGATGTGAATACACCATTTAAAGTAATTGCCGACCATATCCGTACAGTAGCATTTGCTATCGGGGATGGCGCATTGCCATCAAATGAAGGCCGCGGCTATGTGTTGCGTCGTCTATTACGTCGTGCTGTTCGATATGCGAAAAAAATCGGCATCGAAAAGCCGTTTATGTTTGAATTAGTGCCGACTGTCGGAGAAATTATGCATGATTTCTATCCGCAAGTAAAAGAAAAGGAAGCATTTATTCAACGTGTTATTAAAAATGAGGAAGTGCGCTTCCACGAAACACTTGATGGCGGATTAGCAATTTTCAATGAAGTTGCCGAAAGCCAAAAGGCAAAAGGCGAAACGGTTATTCCGGGTGCTGACGCATTCCGTCTTTATGATACATTCGGTTTCCCGATTGAGTTAACGGAAGAATATGCCGAAGAAGTTGGCATGACAGTTGACCATGAAGGTTTTGAAGCTTCTATGGAGCAACAGCGTGAGCGCGCACGCAATGCACGTGCTGATGTGGATTCAATGCAAGTGCAAAATGAAGTGCTTTCAAACTTAACACAGCAATCTACATTTATCTATGATGCATTTGAAGCTTCGGCAAAAGTTGCTGCAATCGTTGTCAACGGTCAAGAAACGTCAACTGCTTCTGAAGGTGAAGAAGCGTTGGTAATTCTATCTGAAACACCGTTCTATGCTGAAATGGGTGGACAAATTGCCGATACAGGTATCATTGAAGCAGACGGATTCACTGCCATCGTAAAAGATGTTCAAAAAGCGCCAAATGGTCAGCCATTGCACACAGTAGTAGTGGAATCAGGTGAAATGAATGTCGGCGATATGGCTACTGCAAAAGTAGATGAAGCAAAACGTAAATTAATCCTTAAAAACCATACTGCAACACATTTAATGCACCGTGCATTAAAAGACGTATTAGGTGACCATGTGGCACAAGCAGGTTCTTATGTAGGGCCGGACCGTTTACGCTTTGACTTCTCTCACTTTGGCGCTGCAACAAAAGAAGAGCTTGCGCAAGTTGAACGTGCAGTGAACGAAAAAATTTGGGAAGATATCGAAGTCATTATTCAGGAAATGGATATCGATTCTGCAAAAGCGATGGGTGCAATGGCGCTGTTCGGTGAAAAATATGGCGATGTTGTACGTGTTGTAGCCGTTTCGGACTACTCTATCGAACTATGCGGTGGACTGCATGTAAGCCGTTCATCTGAAATCGGCATTTTCAAAATCGTATCTGAAAGCGGCATCGGTGCAGGGACTCGCCGTATCGAGGCTGTTACAGGTAAAGCAGCATATGAAGCGATCAAAGAAGAAGAAGCGATCTTAAATGAAGCAGCAGGCCTTTTAAAATCAAATGCTAAAGACGTTGCAACTCGTGTGGCAACACTTCAGGCAGATTACAAAGAACTGCAACGCGAAAATGATTCATTGTCTCAAAAAATTGCAAATGCACAAGCTGGCGAAGTATTGGATGCGGCACAAAAAATCGGTGATGTGACAGTTCTTGCAACTCGTGTAGAAGCAAAAGACAATAATCAACTACGCCAAATGATGGATGATTTAAAAGAAAAAATGGAATCCGCTGTTATTGTTCTTGGTGCTGTTGATGGCGAGAAAGTAATGTTATGCGCGGGTGTAACGAAAGATATCGTTGGTGGTAACTATCACGCCGGTAACATTGTTAAGCAAGTTGCTGAAGCATGCGGCGGTAAAGGCGGCGGTCGTCCGGATATGGCAATGGCCGGTGCAAAAGATGCTGCTAAGCTGGAAGATGCGTTAAATGCTGTTTACGAACATGTAAAATCTTTCTAAATATCTAAATTTTACAACTGGCATATTTGAAGTGCTTGCAGGAATAAGTTATAATGATATAAATGGAGATGGAAGAGTGTGCTTCATCTCCTCATTGCTGAAAGCGAGGTGCTGGTCTTGAGTTCTTTCGATAAAACAATGAAATTCAGTTTTCCAGAAGAATCCATGGAACAAGAAGTAAAGCAAGTGATGCTGAAGGTGTATACGGCTTTAGAGGAAAAAGGGTATAATCCAACAAATCAAATTGTAGGGTATTTATTATCTGGCGATCCGGCATACATCCCTCGCCACCAGGACGCACGTAATTTAATCCGCAAGCTAGAACGTGACGAGATTTTAGAGGAACTCGTTAGATTTTATATTAGAAAGAATACTGAGGCGGATAAATGAGAATTATGGGTTTAGACGTCGGCTCGAAAACAGTCGGCGTTGCAATTAGTGATGCGCTAGGGTGGACAGCGCAAGGAATCGAGACAATAAAAATCGATGAAGCGGCAGGCGTATTTGGTATTGAACGTATCAATGAGCTTGTAAAGGAACATAATGTAACAGAATTTGTTGTAGGCTACCCGAAGAACATGAATAATACGATCGGTCCCCGCGGGGAAGCTTCCGAAAGCTATAAGAAGCTGCTGGAAGATACATTCGGTTTTCCTGTTAAGCTTTGGGACGAGCGTATGACAACGATGGCTGCTGAGCGTATGCTGATCGAAGCAGACGTAAGCCGTAAAAAACGAAAGCAAGTTATTGATAAAATGGCTGCTGTCATGATTTTACAAGGTTATTTAGATAGTAAAAACTAAAGTTGCTCATTACGAGGCTTTTTTGTACTTATCCGAAAAGGCTTTATGTATAATATATTGAGCAGCGACAGGCACCAATGCCTAAATATTATGAAGAGGTGACGATCATGTCAGAACAACAAAATCACATTACAGTAGTCGATGAAAACGGCAACGAACAACTTTGCGAAATTTTACACACTTTCGATTCAGAAGAGTTCGGTAAATCATACGTATTATATTCTTTAGTAGGTGCAGAAGAAGATGAAGATGGCGCAGTTGAAATCTTTGCTTCTGCATTCGTTCCTGCTGATAATGGTGAAGATGGCGAATTAACGCCGATCGAAACAGAAGCAGAATGGGATTTAATCGAAGAAGTATTAAACCAGATCGAAGACGAATTAGGCGAAGAAGAATAATTCATTTGACACGATAAAAACAGAGTGGGTGACGAGCCTGCTCTGTTTTATTCATTCAATGGGAGGAATTAGTATGGAAGAAAATATTTTTATTTTACAAAAAGAAGACGGCGGAGAGCAGCAATGCCGCGTTGTATTTACATTTGATTCGGATGAGCACTCCTATGTGTTATTCTCATTAATCGGGGATGAAGAAGCTGGTATTTCTGCACTTCGCTATGTTCTTGACGAGAATGGCGAAATGAGCAGTTTCTCAGATGTTGAAACAGATGAAGAATGGGCAATGGTTGAAGAGGTTATGAATACGGTGCTTTCAGAATTCGGCGCGGATCAGACAAATTACTTTACGATCACGAATGAAGAAGATGAAGAAGTTATGTGCCAAATTTTGCACCGCTTTGAAAACAACGGGAAAAATTACTTATTCTATGCAATTATGGAAGACGACGAACCGGTATTGGAGGAAGTTTACGCTTCTGCCTATATCGCGGGCGATAATGGCGAAGTAGCGGACCTGCTCCCTATCGAAACAGATGCAGAGTGGGAAATGGTAGAACAAGCATTAAATTCATTAGCACAAAACTAATTTCAAGAACCTCACTGGTGATGTATACGACAGTGAGGTTTTTTATTGTTCAAAAATAGACAAAAACGAACATTTTTTATTATAAAACGTCGCAAATAGTGAGAATTTCTATACCTTTCGTGGCTCTATATTGTGTCGAAAGAGATTTTTATGTATCATTATGGAAGAGAAAAAGGGGGGACTCCCGTGCTAGACGAAAATAAGAAGCAAGAAATGTTAAATAAGATGAAAGAGCGTAAAGGAGAAGTTAAAACGGTGCGTAAAATTGTGGGAATTGTCGCGCTTGTTGCTCTTCTGATTATTGCCATTGTCGGTTTCACAGGATACAACTATGTGACATCGGCATTGGAACCAACGGACCCGGAATCGAACGAAAAAGTTGAAGTCGAAATTCCAATGGGCTCAGGGATTACATTAATATCGACTATTTTAGAAGATAAGGGCATTGTAAAGAATGCACAGATTTTTAAATATTATACTAAATTTAAAAATGAATCGGAATTCCAAGCCGGCAGTTATTCTTTAACGAAATCCATGACACTCGATGAAATTATTGAAAGCTTAAAGACAGGGCGCGTGTATCGCGAGCCTGTATTTACAATGACAGTGCCGGAAGGATTGACGCTCGAGCAAGTAGCTGATGTTGTACAGAAAAACACTTCTCACAAAGCAGAGGACTTTATGAAAAAAGTGACGGATGCCGCTTATGTGGAGCAATTAATCACTGAATATCCTGATTTATTGTCAGAAGCTATTTTAAAGGAAAATATCCGTCACCCGCTAGAAGGCTATTTATATCCGGCAACATATCCGTTCTTTGAGGAAAACCCAACAATAGAGGAAATTATCGGTACAATGCTTTCTGCGATGAATACGATTGTTTCCGAATACACTCCGATATTGGAAGAACGCGAAACATCGGTCCATGAATTGCTGACATTTGCATCATTGCTTGAAGAAGAGGCAACTGCGCAGACGGATCGTGAAACAATTGCGAGTGTTTTCTATAATCGTATTAAAATTGATATGCCTTTACAGACAGACCCAACTGTACTGTATGCATTAGGATCGCATAAAGAACGCGTACTGTATAGCGACCTGGAAGTGGAAAATCCGTATAATACGTATCAAAATACCGGATTGCCGCCTGGACCAATCGCAGGAGCCGGTAAAACATCAATCGAAGCGGCACTGAACCCTTCACAAACTGATTATTTATACTTCCTGGCAGATAAAGAAGGCGTCAATCATTTTGCTAAAACGTATGATGAGCACTTAGCGAACATCGAAAAATATTTACGTTAAGAAAGATAAGTTGTAGAAAAGGAATCGAATGGCTTGAAATTTCCGTTTTACGATGGAATTCAGTAAATTGTTCGCATTCCTTTTCTTTTCATGCTATTATAAATTGTGATTTTTTGTCCTTATATAACAATTTTGTAGGCGCAAACAACTTCGTTTCGTCTTTTTTCTTGTGAAAGAAAGATGTGCGCAAACAACCAGGTAAAGGGAGAATGACAAATGGAATTATCAGACGCTTATATTGCTTCCTTCATTCCTGAACGTGATGAATTATTAATGGAAATGGAACGCTTCGCAGAACAGAATCATGTCCCGATCATGCAGCTTGCCGGGATTGAGTCACTGAATCAGATTTTGCGAATTCAAAATCCAAAATCGATTTTAGAAATTGGAACGGCAATTGGTTATTCTGCTATACGGATGGCTCAAGCACTGCCACAAAGTCATATTGTGACGATAGAACGCGATGTGTCGCGAGTTCAGTATGCCAAGGAATTCATTGCAAGGTCAGAGGTGGCAAACCGCATACAAGTAATTGAGGGTGATGCGTTAGAGGTAGACATGGATTCACTTCCTGCTACTTTTGATGCTGTTTTTATTGATGCGGCAAAAGGGCAATACATGAAGTTTTTCGAAAAATACGCATCACTTGTTCCTTCGGGAGGCGTTTTATACATCGATAATATGTATATGCACGGATTATCGGATTTAGATATAAAAGAAGTACCTAGAAGAAAAAGAACGATGATCCGCAACTTAAAAACATTTTCGGACTGGATCATGGCACATCCGGATTATTCAAGTGCCTTTTTCCCTGTCGGTGATGGTTTGTTAATTTGTTTGAAGAGGTGATTAGTGTGAAAAAACCAGAATTATCAGTAACACCACAATCCATTGAGCATATTACAGCACTACTTCAGGCAGGTGCAGATGCTTTTGTGATCGGTGAACAGAAATTTGGCTTGCGCTTAGCTGGAGACTTTACAGTAGCACAGGTGGAAGAAGCAACAAAGCTGATTCATGCTGCAGGTAAAAAGGTATATGTAGCGGTCAATGCATTATTCCACAATGATCGTTTAGATGCATTGGATGAATATTTAGTACAGATGCAGCGTATTGGCGTAGATGCATTATTATTCGGTGACCCGGCTGTAATTATTGCAGTGCGTGAAAACAACGTAACGATACCGTTGCATTGGAATCCGGAAACGACAGCAACGAACTTCTTCCAAGTGAACTATTGGGGTGAGCGTGGAAGCAAGCGTGCTGTACTGGCACGTGAACTTTCAGTCGATGAAGTGATTGAAATCAAAGAAAATACAAAGCATGAAATCGAAGTGCAAGTACATGGAATGACTTGTATGTTCCAATCTAAACGCTCACTTTTAGGAAACTACTTCCTGTACCGTGACGAAGCGATGGAAATCGAAAATCGCAAAGAAAACAAAAACATGTTCCTTCACGATAAAGAGCGTAAAAATAAATATCCGATCTATGAGGATATGAATGGGACGCACATTTTCTCACCGAATGATATGTGCATTATCGAAGAGTTAAATGAATTGTTTGAGGCAGGTATCGATTCACTTAAAATTGATGGTGTCCTTCAAACGTTTGACTATACGGTAACGGTTACAAAACTCTACCGTCAAGCGATTGATACGTATTTTGATCAAGGCGAAGATGCGTACGATGATATTAAATCCGGGCTATTTGAGCAAATCGAAGCAATTCAGCCAGCGTTACGTCCACTGGATACTGGCTTCATCTACAAGGAAACAGTCTACTAGGAAGGAGAACGAGCGCAGTATGCTACAATTAATTCAAAATGAAAAGATCCGTGAAACTATTAACGGAAAAACAGTAATTACGAAAAAACCAGAGCTTTTAGCACCGGCAGGAAGCTTGGAGAAATTAAAAGTAGCCGTCCACTACGGTGCTGATGCTGTATTTATCGGTGGTCAGGAGTTTGGTTTACGTTCAAACGCTGGAAACTTCACAATTGAAGAAATGAAGGAAGGCGTTGAATTTGCGAATAAATATGGAGCTGTTGTATATGTAACAACAAATATCTTCGCGCATAACGAAAATATGGCTGGTTTGGAAGAATACCTGCAGGCAATCGAAGGAGCAGGCGTAAAAGGGATTATCGTTGCAGACCCGTTAATTATTGAAACGTGTAAAAAGAGCGCCCCTTCTCTGGAAATCCACCTTTCTACACAACAGTCTTTATCCAACTGGAAAGCGGTAAAGTACTGGAAGGAAGAAGGATTGGAACGTGTTGTTTTGGCGCGTGAAGTAGGCGGGGAAGAAATGCGTAAAATGAAAGAAGAGGTAGACATTGAAATCGAAGCCTTCGTGCACGGTGCAATGTGTATCGCTTATTCCGGACGCTGTACACTTTCAAATCATATGACGGCCCGTGACTCAAACCGTGGCGGCTGCTGTCAGTCTTGCCGTTGGGATTATGATTTATATGAAAATAACGACGGTGAAGAAACAGCATTGTTTAACGAAGGTGAAGCGCCGTTTGCAATGAGCCCGAAAGATCTGAAATTGATCGAATCCATTCCTCACATGATTGAGTTAGGGATTGATTCATTAAAAGTGGAAGGCCGTATGAAGTCGATTCACTATATCGCAACGGTTATTTCCGTTTATCGCAAAGTAATTGATGCTTACTGTGCAGACCCGGAAAACTTTACATTCGAAAAAGAATGGCTGGAAGAATTGGCGCGCTGTGCAAACCGTGCAACTGCTTCGTCATTCTTTGAAGGTGAGCCAAGTTATAAACAGCAAATGTTCGGTTTCCATTCACATAAAATGAAGTGGGATTTTGCAGGGTTTGTCATGGATTATGACGCCGAAACACAAATGGTTACATTGGAACAACGCAACTATTTCAAGACAGGCGATACGGTTGAATTTTTCGGCCCTAATATGGATACATTCAAAATGACGGTTGGCCAGCTTTGGGATGAAAAAGGCAATGAACTAGATGTTGCCCGCCACCCACTACAAATCGTTAAATTTAAAGTTGATCGCTCATTATCACATTTTGATATGATGCGAAAGGAGAATAATTAAATGTCAAACCGTCCAGTTGTAATCGGAATTGCCGGTGGTTCATGCTCAGGTAAAACAAGCGTGACACGTTCTATTTACGATGTTTTCCGTGAACATTCAGTAGTTGTAATCGAACAGGATTATTATTATAAAGACCAAAGCCATATGACGTTTGAACAGCGTCTGGAAACAAACTATGATCATCCGCTAGCATTTGACAATGATTTGCTGATCGATCATATTCATCGTTTACTTGCGTATGAATCAGTGGAAAAACCGGTCTATGATTATGTGCAGCATACACGTTCAGATGAAGTCATTCATGTAGAACCTAAAGATGTAATCATCGTTGAAGGAATTTTAGTGCTGGAGGACGAGCGCCTGCGTGATTTAATGGATATTAAATTATTTGTGGATACAGACTCTGACTTACGTATTATCCGACGTATTCAACGTGATATTAAAGAGCGCGGCCGTACAGCTGATTCGGTAATCGATCAGTATTTAACAGCGGTGCGTCCAATGCACAATATGTTTATCGAACCGACTAAGCGATATGCAGATGTAATCATCCCTGAAGGCGGGGAAAATAACGTTGCAATTGACTTAATGGTAACGAAAATAAAAACAATTCTTGAAACTGAATCAAACTTGTAATATGATGATGTAGTATTTACAGTAATTGCATTTTAAAATGATAGAACAACATAAATAATCAATCATAAAATTCGGCTGCCCGTATTACGGTGTAAACTTCTTCTAAAAGAAGGGATTTACACATACCGTAAACTAGTAGTCGGGTTTTCTGTTATTTATGAACAAAATACGTGAGAATAACTTTTAAATTAATACGTATTTTTTAGAAATAGAAATAGAAAACGCCAAAAGTAAACGTTTTCAAGTTAATACTAAGGAGTGGGAATAATGTCAAACGAAAAACAATATCCAATGACACTTGATGGAAAACAAAAATTAGAAGATGAATTAAACACATTAAAAACTGTAAAGCGTCCTGAAGTAGTAGAGCGTATCAAAGTAGCTCGCAGCTTCGGTGACCTTTCTGAGAACTCTGAGTATGATTCAGCAAAAGAAGAGCAAGGATTTGTGGAAGGTCGTATTTCATTGATCGAGCAAATGCTGCGTAATGCTGTAATTATTACAGAAGACGATTCATCAACTTCAATTTCATTAGGTAAAACAGTTACATTTGATGAGCTTATTAACGGTAAACGTGCAAACTTTGAAGAATCTTACACAATTGTTGGGTCAGCTGAAGCGGATCCGATGGAAGGTAAAATTTCCAATGACTCTCCAATTGCTAAAGCTTTAATGGGCAAGCATGTTGATGATGTTGTAAAACTGACAACACCGGGCGGAGATATGGAAGTTATTATTTTAGAAGTAAAATAACTTATGGAGCAGTTAGCATAAATTGCTAGCTGCTTTTCTTTTGTTGATAACTGGAAGAGTTTCCAGTGTATAATTTCCGTGCAACCTTCGCTGTTCTAATGCTAAAATAGGTATGCATAGGAGGAATTGAAATGGAACGAAAAAGACGATTTCAAACACGACAACAGTATGCTGAACAAAAAACAAAACAGACGAAATTCCAGAAAGCGGATAAAAGATTAAATTACTTAATTGCCATTGTCGCTGTATTAATAGTAGCAACTTTAATTATTATTATTAAACAAGAACCAGACGCCAAAAACGAAGCCGAACAGCAAGATTCAGCGGCAGAAGTAACTACAGATGCCCCTGAAGAAGACGCTGGGCAAGAAACGGAAGATAATGAAACAGAAACAAATGTACCGGAGGAAACAGAAGAGGAACATATTACAGATGAATCTGAAGACGAACAGCCAGCATCTGAATCAGGTGAAATGGTAAGTCCTTCCGACGATCCGGCAGTAAAAGAAGTCATTACCAATCCGAATTGGCCGGCCTATCCGACGGCACAAACGGGTGAACATGTGTCGACATATGAAAATGGGCATATTGATTACGAAGAAAAACTAAAAGCAATTTTCAGTGTCATCGATCTACAGCAGGAAAACAGTATTGTACTGCGTGTGAATAATAATGGCAGTGCGAAAAATGCAATTGCTGTTGTCACATCAATGGACAAAGAACAAAAATACCGTGTAAGTATTGAATGGGTTGACAATGAAGGCTGGAAACCGGTTCAAGTGGAAGTTTTGTCAACACTGGAAGGCTCACAATAACGAAGTATAATTAGCAAGTTTAAATGGAGGAATGAATAAATGACAATAGCAGTAATCGGTGCAATGGAGCAGGAAGTTGAATTATTACGCGGTGCTCTAAAAAATACACAAACAGAAACAATAGCAAACAGTGAATACACAACAGGTACATATGAAGGCAAAGAAGTCGTCCTGTTAAAAAGCGGTATCGGAAAAGTGAATGCGGCAATGTCTACGACGATCTTATTGGAAAAGTTTAATCCGAAAGTAGTCATCAATACAGGATCTGCAGGCGGTTTTGATGCAGCATTAAAAGTTGGGGATATCGTCATTTCGGATGAAGTACGTCATCACGATGTGGATGTTACTGCTTTTGGCTATGAAATCGGTCAAATGGCTGGGATGCCGGCAGCTTATAAATCGGACGAACAATTAATGGAAGTTGCGAAACAGGCAGTAAAAGAAGTGGGAGAGCATAATTACAGTGTAGGTCTCATTTGTTCAGGTGATGTCTTTATGAGCAACCCTGAGCGTGTCGAGGCAGTGCGAAAAGATTTCCCTACAATGAAGGCTGTGGAAATGGAAGCAGCGGCTGTAGCGCAAGTATGCCACCAATTCAATACACCGTTTGTTGTCATTCGTGCATTATCAGATATTGCTGGACAAGAATCAAGCATGTCATTCGATGAGTTTTTACCTGTTGCAGCAAAACACTCAACAGAAATCGTATTAAATGCCATTACGAAACTATAATTCGAATCAGCGTAGAAATGCCCAATCACATTAAAGGATTGGGCATTTTCTTTGTTGTATGTCAGAAATATATGCCTTTCAAATGGATTATTCTTTCTCGCCATGCTTAAACTGCTGGTAAAGCTTAATAAGGGCCCGTTTTTCGATGCGTGAAACATAGCTGCGTGAAATATTGAGCCTTTTGGCAATTTCTTTTTGGGTATGCGGGTCGAAATTTTGAAGTCCATAGCGGTAGGAAATGATTTCGAGCTCACGTGGATCTAATGTATCCAAATAGCGATACAGCTGGGCAAAATCCTCCTGCCGTTCAATTTTTTCGATTGTTGAAGGTTCGTCAAGCTGCAGTAAATCACGGATTTGAAGAGACTGCCCATCTTTATCGACACCAATCGGCTCAAATAACGAGACATCTTTTTGCACTTTTTTTTGTGCGCGAAGATGCATCAGAATTTCATTTTCGATACATCGGGCGGCATATGTGGCGAGACGGGTCTTTTTTTCTGGTGTAAAACTGCTTACGGCTTTCATAAGACCAATCGTGCCAATGGAAATATAGTCATCAAGTAAATCGTGTGAAGGATGAAATTTTTTTACGACGTGCGCAACGAGCCGCATATTTCGCTCGATTAATTCAACACGAGCGCTTTCATCCCCTTTTATAAAACGATTGATGACTTCTTCTTCTTCCTCGCGTGATAACGGTTTATAAAACGTCTGCCCTTTTAAATAGCCTAATAATGCGGGAAGCTCAAGCCAAAGTTGAACCAATGCTGTCACAAAACCGCTCAAGCAATTAACATCCTTTCATCTTTTCGACAGTATATGATGAATTTTGCACAGAAATGAAAAAAAGTGTAAGAGCGATATTTCTGCTCTTACACTTTTTTTAATGTAAAGGTACTTACCATCATTAGTGCCAGTACCGGGAAAAGAATTAAGTAAAACGTTTCAGATAACATATTTGTAAAGAAATAAGAAAAAGTCAGTAACGTACCCGCTGCTGTAATTGGCAGTCCTACGAAATATCCTGTTGAATCCATTACATTGAACCGAGCTAAACGTAACGCACCGGCAGCAATGAATAATACGGGCATCATCATACCTGTAAATCCTGCATTCATTAATGCCATTTCATACATTAACAGGGCAGGTGCTACACCGAAAGAAATAATATCCGCCATGGAATCAAGCTGTTTTCCTAATTCGGACTCCTGATTAAATCTACGGGCAACTTTACCATCATACCGATCTAAAAAAGCAGCGATAAAAATTAATAATACACTGTAGCTATGATACTCATTTAATGTTGCCATAATTGCAGCCCCACCAAATGACATATTAGTAATTGTAATTATATTTGCAGCATTTGCTTTTATCTTTTTAAACGTTGAATCAACTTTTTGAAGTAGAAACATTGGAAAACACTCCCTTGCACATCGGCTATATTCTATTATACTTGTTCTATTAAAAAAAGGTAATAGTTAATTCATATTAAGACCTATCTTTGTAAGGTCAGTCATTATATAATTTACTTTTATCCCGCATTTACGGATAGTAATTAATCTGCTTCAAAAGCTTAGCGGCAGAGCTTCAATACTTAATCAAAACCGGAGGACCTAGAATGAAGGAAAAATTATACCGGAATATGATAGAACTATCAAATGGTAAGATCTCTTCGAAAATTTTACAACAGATTGCACAATCCCGTTTAAGTAAAAATTTTATTCGCAGCTATAGTCAAATATACGGAATTAACATACAAGAAGTTTCAAAATCTCCAAAAGAATTTACTAGCCTGCATGATTTTTTTGTTCGCCAGTTGAAAGAAGAAGTACGGCCGGTAGATATTCGCACAAATATTTTTGCAAGCCCTGTTGATGCAAAAATAGAAGCATTCGGCAATATTGAAGAGCAGGAAATGTTTACTGTGAAAAATAAACCGTATTCTTTAATTGATTTAATGGGAAATGAAACACAGGCAAAGAGGTATAATAATGGCAAGTATATTGTTTTTTACTTGAGTCCTGCAGATTATCACCGTATCCATAGTCCGATTGATGGTGTTGTTAAGCGACAATATATACTTGGGCAAAAGTCTTATCCAGTTAACCAGATGGGCTTACAATATGGAAAAAAACCGATCAGTCATAATTATCGTATGATTAGCGAAATTAACTATGAAAAAGAGCATTATACAGCATTCATTAAAGTAGGAGCGACATTTGTGAATTCCATTGAACTTACAAACACGTCTACAGAGTGGAAAAAAGGGGAAGAAGTCGGCTATTTTGCGTTCGGCTCAACCGTTGTGATGTTATTTGAACAAAATACCATTGAATTTACCGAGAATGTAACAAATGGAGCGAAGATAAAAATGGGAGAAGCCTTTGCTACTATGGTATAATGAATAAATAAATTTTGAGTTAGGGGTTACGGCTTTGTACAACTTTTTATTACCAGATGAATTTATTCGCAGTGTGTATGAAATCACACCGGAAAAATTAAAGGATTTAGGCATTAAAGGGATCATAACAGATTTAGATAATACGCTTGTTGAATGGGACCGTGCTGATGCAACGGAAGAGCTTGTACAATGGTTTGAAATGATGCGTGAAGCAGGCATAAAAATTATCATTGCCTCAAACAATCATGAAGCACGGGTGCGCCAGTTTGCAGAACCGCATGGCATACCGTTTATTTTCCGTGCCAAAAAACCATTAGGTGCGGCATATTATGCGGCCCTTGTTCAGCTGCGTCTACGTCGCCATGAAGTTGCGATGCTGGGAGATCAGCTTTTAACGGATGTGATGGGTGCAAAACGTCAAAAACTTTATACGTTTTTAGTTCGTCCTGTTGCTGACTCTGATGGACTCGTTACAAAATTTAACCGTTTCGTCGAACGTCGTGTATACAACGATTTAAAGCGGAAAGGAAAGTATCCTTGGGAAGACTAAAAAGCGACCCGAGTTTTTTGCATGAATGTGCAATAGTAGTTAGGAGGAAATAGTGAATGAATGAAATGCCACAATGTATTGGCTGTGGAACAGTGATTCAAACTGAAGATAAAAATGGATTAGGGTATGCACCTGCATCCTCGCTTGAAAAGGAAATGATTATTTGTCAACGTTGTTTCCGTTTGAAAAACTATAATGAAATCCAACCTGTTAGCTTAACGGATGATGATTTTTTACGTATTTTAAACGGTCTTGGACAACAGCAAGGTCTAATCGTGAAAATCGTGGATATTTTCGATTTCAACGGCAGCTGGTTACCAGGTTTACACCGATTCGTTGGAAATAATCCTGTTCTTTTAGTAGCAAATAAAGCAGACCTTTTACCAAAATCGGTAAAAGAAAAGAAAGTGATCAACTGGTTAAAGCGTGAAGCAAAAGCACTTGGATTAAAGCCGGTTGATGTGAAGCTTGTTTCGGCACATAAAGGAATGGGCATGCAGGAAGTCGTTGAAGCAATTGAAGAATACCGTAATGGCAAAGATGTATATGTTGTAGGTTGTACAAATGTCGGTAAATCGACGTTTATTAACCGTATTATTAAGCAAGCTACAGGTGAAGGAGAAATTATTACAACTTCTCATTTCCCGGGAACTACACTTGATATGATTGGCATTCCGCTTGATGACGGATCATCTTTATATGATACACCCGGCATAATCAATCATCACCAAATGGCACACCATATTGATTCGAGTGAATTAAAATATATTATGCCGAAAAAAGAAATTAAACCAAAAGTGTATCAGCAAAACCCTGGACAAACATTATTTATCGGTGCTCTTGCCCGTTTTGATTTTATTCAAGGTGAGCGTTCGGCATTTACTGTACATGTTGCAAATGATTTACCGATCCACCGTACGAAGCTGGAACGTGCAGATCAGTTATATGAAGAACATAAAGGTGAGTTACTGGCACCACCAACGTCTAAGCATATTGATCAATTACCGCCTTTAGGGCGTCACGAGTTTTCGATCAAAGAACCGAAAACGGATGTAGTTATTTCAGGATTAGGCTGGATTACAGTACAGCATGCCAATGTTGTCGTAGCAGCTTACGCACCAAAAGGTGTAGAAGTATTCATTCGTCCATCACTGATTTAATAGAACGGTCTATTCACCTGATGTTAGATGAAATTTTTATTGATTTAAGTTAGTTGAATGAAATGTAGGGGAGGCGGGAAAATTCGTCTTCTTTATATAAAATTCCATTATTTCGCAGTGAATGAATGGCAGTAGGAAAGAGGGAAATGTTGATGAAAAAGTGGTTTGTAGTTATTGGGGATCCGATTGCACAGTCAAAATCTCCGGAAATGCATAATGCATGGTTTGAAGAAGCGAATGTAGATGCAACGTATATCCCGATCCACGTGAAACCCGAACATCTACAACAAGCTGTTGCATCATTTAAACTGTTAGGGACAAGCGGCTGGAATGTAACGATTCCCCATAAGCAAGCGATCATTCCGCTCCTGGATGAGCTTGACGAGCTTGCCGAAAAAATGGGAGCGGTCAATACGGTCGTGTGCACTGCAGAAGGTAAATTAAAGGGCTATAATACGGACGGTCCCGGTTTTGTGAAATCACTTGAGCATGTAATCGGTACAACGAAACGTGAGGCACCGGTATTGCTGATCGGAGCAGGTGGCGCAGCTCGCGGAATTGCATTTGCCCTTCAAATGGCAGGTTATACGAATATAACAATTGCCAATCGTACAGTTGAAAAAGCACAGCAGATTATTGAGGAGTTAAATGCCGGCCAAGCTGTTTCAATGCAAGAAGCAGAACAAAGCCTGGCGAATTATGAAATTTTTATTCAAACAACACCAGCCGGAATGACTACGGGCGACTTTGCATTACCATTTTCGCTTGAAAAGTTCCCGGCAGGCGCAATTGCTGCCGATATTGTGTATAATCCATTAATGACGCCATTTTTGCAAGCGGCTGAGCAAAAAGGGGCGACAATTGTCAATGGGTTAGGCATGTTCGTGCATCAGGGTGCGATTGCCTACGAACACTGGCTAGGTCATTATCCAAATACAAATGCAATGATTGCCCGTTTAACGGAGCAATTAGGAGGAAATTATGTTAACAGGTAAACAAAAACGTTTTTTACGTGCTGAGGCACATCACTTAGATCCAATTTTCCAAGTTGGGAAAGGTGGCGTAAATGATGCAATGATCGCTCAATTACGCGATGTATTGGAAGCACGCGAACTTATTAAAATACGCATTTTAGACAACTGTGAAGAAGACAAAAATGTCGTGGCGGAAGAACTGGCTGCCGGTACACGTGCCGAGCTTGTTCAACTGATCGGATTGACAGTTGTTTTATATAAAGAATCACGCAACAACAAAAAAATCGTATTACCAAAAGTAGCTACGAAATAAGGTGAAGTGTAATGAAGAAAGTTGGTCTTTTTGGCGGAACTTTTAATCCACCGCATATCGGACATTTAATGATGGCCAATGAAGTGTATGCAGCGCTTGGTTTGACGGAAGTCCGCTTTATGCCGAACGCAAAACCCCCGCATAAGGATTTGGCCCGCTCGGCAACAAATGCGCAGCGTCTGCGGATGGTTGAGCTGGCGATCGAGGACATTCCATATTTTCATGTGGAAACATATGAACTTGAGCGCGGAGGGGTATCCTATACATTCGATACAATGAAAGCATTGTGTGAAAGTGAACCGCAAACACAGTTTTATTTTATTATTGGCGGGGACATGATCGATTCCTTGCATACGTGGCACCGTATCGATGAGTTAATGGAACTTGTCACATTTGTAGGAGTGAAGCGCCCGGGCAGTGAAGCAAAATCTTCCTACGACGTGTGTATGGTGGAAGCTCCGCAAATTGACCTTTCTTCAACATATATTCGAAACCGACTACAGCAAACAGAGGCACCTTTACAGTTTTTACTGCCTGCTGCAGTTGAACAGTATATTCGAAAGGAAGGTTTGTATGGAACGTCAAACGATGCTGGCAGCGATTAAAGATCGAATGCCTGAAAAACGGTATATTCATACGGTTGGTGTAATGGAAACAGCAATCCGTTTAGCTCATCAATACGGTGAAAATCCACAAAAAGCAGAAATCGCGGCTATTTTTCATGATATCGCAAAATATGCGGATGTGGACTGGATGAAGCAAGTCGTGATCGAACAGCAGTTGGATACGCGTCTGCTTGACTGGAATGCAGAAATATTGCATGGTCCGGTTGGTGCCTGGATTGTCGAGACGGAGTTCCAAATCCATGATGAAGCCATTTTAAATGCAATTCGTTACCATACTACCGGACGTGCGAATATGACAACTTTTGAGAAAATTATTTATGTGGCAGATATGATTGAACCAAATCGTAAGTTTCAGGGTGTTGAGGAACTAAGAACATTGGCAGAACGCAGTTTAGAGGATGCATTCCGGGCATGTGTGACACATACGCTCAGTTTTTTAGTTTCGTCACAGCAGGCAATTTACCCTGTTTCAATTGAATGCTACAACAGCTTATTAAGAGAGGAATAACATACATGAATGAAACGTTATTAAATATTACGTACAAAGCAATCGATGACAAGCGAGGAGAGGATATCGTTGCATTAAATATGCAGGGAATTTCACTTTTAGCTGATTATTTCATCATTGCAGAAGGTAGCTCAGAGCGCCAAGTACAGGCAATTGCACGTGAAATTAAAGAAAAAGCAGAAGAAGCAGGCTACACAGTACGTAAGCTTGAAGGCTTTGATACTGCACGCTGGATTTTAGTCGATATGGGTGATGTTGTTGCACATATTTTCCATAAAGATGAGCGTGCCTATTACAACCTAGAGCGTTTATGGGGAGATGCACCACAATTAGACGCGCCACAAATGGACAATGAATAGTTATGAGCGTTTTGCGGAAGTTTATGATGAACTGATGACAGATATCCCGTACGCGGAATATGTGGAATGGATTCAGACATATGCACCTGCACAGAACTATAAAACTCTGCTCGATATTGGCTGTGGTACAGGAACGCTTGCACTAATGCTGCATAAATCGGGTTACACTGTTTCAGGTATCGACTTATCGGAAGACATGCTTGCCATTGCAAGTGCGCGTATGGAAGCCGAGAAGTTTTCAATGCCTCTATATGCAATGTCAATGGACGAGCTGGAAGGCTTCAGCGACTTGGATGTTGCCATCATTCCAATTGACTCGATCAACTATGTAAAAGAGCTGCACAATGTCGTGGAAACATTGAAACGGATATTTGACAGTCTTCGTGAAGGCGGACAGCTATTTTTTGATGTACACTCGTTATTTAAAATGGACGATATTTTTCTGGATGGTCCATTTACATATGACGACGGCGAAATTTCATATGTTTGGCATACAGAGCCCGGTGCAGAACCCCATTCTGTATACCATCAAATGACGTTTTTTGTTCTAACAGAAAGCGGTCTTTTTGAACGTTTTGATGAAGAACATTATCAGCGTACATTTGCGTATGAGCAATATGTGAAATGGCTGGAAGAAATCGGTTTTTCCCATGTTGAAGTGACGGCAGACTGGACGAAAACACAACCGAATGATGAAAGTGAACGAATTTTTATTCGGGCGGTAAAATAAAATAGCCGAAAAAGTAAGTTTCGGCAGTTTTGATGGAAATACCTTTTCATAAAGAAGCGGAATTTGTATAGTGGATGTAAGCTCCATATATAAAACCTTCTTTATGAAAGGGTGTTTTTTATTTGCAGCCATTTCTGGAGAAGTATAAAAAGCAACTCGCCATTCTGGGCGGAGTCGTTGCTGCAGTATTAATCTACTTGTTATTCCTCGATGATTCCCGGCACAGTGCTGCGATTGAAACAATTGATCAAATGACAATTCCTGCTATTGAAGAACCCACCACAAATCCTGAACCGGAAATCGAAAGTGAATATAGGCCATTAATGGTTGATGTAAAAGGAGCGGTAAAATATCCGGGTGTGTATACATTATCCGAAGAACAACGGGTTATCGATGCCGTTGAAGCTGCAGGAGGATACTCAGATGATGCCAATCCGGTGCTCATTAACCATGCCCAAAGGCTTCAAGATGAAATGGTCATCTATATACCTAAAACGGGTGAAGAGCCAGCAGAAGTAATGGAACAGGTGTTACAGGCATCCCCGTCAACCGGCTCAGGCAGTGGAAGTGCGTCCGGGAAGATTAATATAAATAATGCGATGGAAGCGGAATTGACCCAGCTACCGGGAATTGGTCCATCCAAAGCGGGTGCAATTATTCAGCATCGGTCCGAGCATGGGGATTTTCAAGTCATTGATGATTTAAAAAAAGTAACGGGAATCGGGGATAAAACATTTGAGCAGTTGAAGGACTTAATCGAGGTAAAATAAGCTGAAATTTCTGAACGAACTTACATTGCGAATGTCAGGAACTACGTATAAACTGATAGGTGACAAAACATTTGGGGGTTATCATATGGAGCGAATTACTTGGGATCAATTTTTTATGGCGCAAAGTCATTTACTCGCATTAAGAAGCACGTGCAGCCGTCTTGCGGTAGGAGCGACAATTGTACGGGAAAAGCGCATTATTGCCGGCGGATATAATGGGTCGATTTCAGGTGACGAACACTGTATCGAAGAAGGGTGCTACGTTGTGGACAACCATTGTGTCCGTACAGTGCACGCCGAAACGAATGCCTTACTGCAATGTGCAAAATATGGTACGCCATCAAATGGGGCGGATTTGTATGTCACACATTTCCCGTGCCTGCCATGCACGAAGACAATCATTCAGGCAGGCATCAAAAATGTATACTATGCAAAAGATTATAAAAATAATATGTACGCAATGGAACTGTTCAAAAAAGCGGATGTCCATGTGGCCCATATTCCATTTGATGAAGCGAAAATCGACTTTCTGCAAGATGAGAAGTTCGCATTAACCGCTGAAATGCTTGAAAAGCTACGTGAGTTAGGTGCAAGCCGTGATCAGTTGCTCCCATTAGAGGAGAAGATGCATGCTTTATTTGGTAAACTTGTTCAAGCATAACTGGATATTTTACGCCTTCTCGGTTTGTATCAGTGCACTTGCTGCATTTGAATCGGGAAGGCTACTTTTCCTGCTTGGGTTATTGTTGGTATTTAGTCTTTATAAGCGGCTGGCAAACATTCATCTGTTGGTTATTTTTATAGTTGGCATTGGAAGTTACAGCTATTTTTCCTATGAGGTCAATAAGCTTTCACTACCGGTTGAACTGCCAGCATTGTTGACATGGACCGACGAGTACAATATAGATGGGGTCATGCTAAGAGGGTTCATGGTCGATGAATCCGGCGATAAAGTATATGTCACCTATGAATTGAAAACCGAAAAGGAGAAACAACGCTTCGAGGCACAGCAGCTTGCTGGTACAAGTTTTATTGTAACCGGGGAGCAAGTATCCCCAGCATTCCCCGCACACCGCTACGGCTTTTCTATGGCCCGCTATTTGCAAAGTGAAAATGCAAGAGGAATCATCGAAATTCAACAGCTTCAATTTTTTCGGCAAAATAAAAACTTCATGCAGCCGATCTATGAACAGCGCTTTCGGTTAAAAAGGCATATTGAAGAAACTTTCCCCCCATCACTTGCAGCAGAGGCTCAAGCTCTTTTAATCGGTTTCCAGGAAAATGTCGATGAACAATTAAATCGCGCTTATCAAAAGCTTGGGATTACTCATTTATTCGCAATTTCGGGTTTGCATGTCGCACTTGTCTCGCTCCTGTTTTTTCAGTTAATGCTTCGCTTGGGAATACGTAGAGAAGTCGCTACAGTATTTTTGCTTATTTTATTGCCTTTATATGCAGTTTTAGCAGGAGGGGCGCCTTCTATTTGGCGCGCAGTAAGTGTCGTGGAATTAATCATGCTAGCACAGTATTTTCGCTGGAAAATACCGATGGACGATGCCCTGTCCCTCAGCTTTGTCGTTTTTGTATTAGTAGAGCCTGGAGCAGTTTTTCAAGTTGGCTTTCAGCTATCCTATTTGGCCACATACAGCTTAGTTTACTCCCGCCGTATTTTATCCCGCCACTCCAATTTTTGGTTACAATCCTTTTACATCACGTTCGTTTGCCAAATCCTCGTTTATCCTTTATTACTGTTCCACTTTTACGAAATCAGCCTCTCTTCTTTTATCGCCAATATTTTCTTCGTCCCTCTTTTCTCATTTCTCATTTTACCGATCAACCTATTCGCCCTTATGCTGACATTTTTGCCATTCCCGTTTGATTCCATTCTCTTTTTTATTTACGAGCCGCTGCGTACAGCGCTCACAAATTTCATTCTCTTCATTCAGCAGCCGATTGTCCAAATGTGGAATCCCGGTAAACCTTCAATAATGTGGCTTCTCTTTTTATATAGTTCGGTTTTTTTCACTTTTTATTTGCTTGACCGGCAAGCTCCGGTAAAGAAAATCATTTTTGCTTTAGTACTGCCTGCCTTTATATTTCATATACAGCCATTTTTGCAGAGTGATCTGAAAATTGCTTTTGTCAATGTCGGCCAAGGGGACTGCATTGTCATTGAATTGCCCCGAAGGAAATCGGTCATTGTCATCGATGCAGGAGGCTTATTAAGATTTGAACAGGAAAAATGGAAAGAGCGCAAAAGCCCTTTTGAAGTAGGTCGTCAAGTCGTCGTTCCCTATTTGAAAGGACGAGGTATTCAGACGATTGACACATTTGTGCTTTCACATGCGGATGCCGATCATGTAGAGGGGGCGGAAGAGGTGTTGCGGGAAGTGCTTGTAATAGAGGTGCATGTGACACCGGGATCGCTAAACAAGCCGGTTATGAACGATTTTTTGCATGAGCTGGAGAAAACAAGGACAAAACTAGTGGAGAAAATGGCTGGTCACAAATGGAAAATAGGAGAAACAACTTTTGAATATTTATGGCCGTTGGAAACCGAATATGAAGGTAATAACGATTCGCTCGTTCTATTCGTAAAGCATCAGGCATTACGGGCATTGTTTACAGGGGATTTGGAGCAGGAAGGTGAGCGCGAGCTGATTCGGCTTTATAACGGGAAATTACGTAATATCGATCTGTTGAAGGCGGGGCATCATGGCAGTAAAACATCGAGCATCGAGGAATTCCTAACAGTAACAAACTCTAAATTTGCCGTGTTTATGGCAGGGGAACATAACCGATACAATCATCCGCATATTGATGTCGTCAACCGCTTTGAGGAAAAAAATATCCCATACGCAATAACCGGATTAGAAGGCACGATAGAAATAACCATCTCAGAAAATCAAATGTACATTGAAAAATCGAATGCTCTTTTCGCGAAATGAAAAATGGAATGATTTCTCATTGAAGTAAGGAATCATTCCACTGCTAAGGAATTACAGACGTGTAGCTGCTTCTACGATCGTTGCAATAATAAACAATACGATGAAGAATCCGCCACCGATGGCGAAACCGTAACCGGCATCAGGAAAGTCATTGCTTTTCATCGCGCGGCCGCGGCCTTCAAACGGGTTTTCAGCTACATAGTTTGGATCTTGATGTCCTGCCATAAGTATCCCTCCTAATCTTCAATAATTATAGAATATTCTAACTGAAAATGCTATATGAAATGCTAATTATTCCTTTTATTGGTTTATTGTATCCTTGTGAAGTTCAATAAACTTCCATTTATTATTTTAATGCAGAGTGGCAGGATGATTCTTCTTCTTTGCTTATGGGGATGCGAAACTGAATCCCTCAATAACGTAAAAAATGATATACTTAGAACTATGAAAGTAAAGGAGGTTCCCAACATGATAACAAAAGTATGGCAAGATTTTAAAAAGGGGAATTTCGCACCGGTTTACTTGCTTGTAGGAGAAGAATCCTATTTTGTAGATGAAACAATTAAGCAGTTGAAGGCGGCTCTTCAAAAAAATGAAGAAGCGGAAGTCATGATCTTTGACTTAAATGAACAGCCGATTGATTATGTTATCGATGAAGCGGATACGATTCCGTTTTTCTCTGAACGTAAATTAATAATAGCCAAAAATGCATCATTTTTAAAAGCGACTGAAAAAGGCAAAGAAAAGATTGATCATAATTTGATGCGCCTTGAAAGCTGGCTGCAGCATCCTACAGATACAGCCATTACCATATTTATCGCACCCTACGAAAAGCTGGATGAGCGCAAAAAAGTAACGAAGCTCATGAAAGAAAAATGTACAGTAATCGCAGCGGAAACACCACAAAACAATGATTTGAATGTATGGATAAAAAACGAAGCAGGGCAGCACGGAAAAGCGATCACCGATGAAGCTGTCGGCAAACTGATTGAAATGGTCGGTCCGAATATGCTCCAGCTTCAGATGGAAATGGAAAAGATGGCCTTGTATTTAGGTGAAGACCATGAAATTACAAGAGAACTTGTGGAGGATCTAGTGGCGAAAACACTTGAGCATGATGCTTTTAAAATGCTGAATGCCTATTTGGACCACAATCAGCAAGAGGCTCTTAAAATCTATCATGATCTTTTACGTCAAAAGGAAGAACCGATTAAACTGGTTGGTCTTTTGGCAAATAATATTCGGACGATGACCAATATTTTCTATTTGCAAAAGAAAGGGTATCATCAGCAACAGATTGCAAAGCAGCTTAAAATACATCCATACAGGGTGCAGGTTATTTCAGGTCAAAGAAACCGCCCGTCCGACCAGCGTTTACTTCAAGCGCTCTATAGTCTGGCAGAAGTAGACCTGCAGCTAAAGACAACAGGTGGAAACCGTGAGCGCCATTTAGAGCTGTTTTTAATGAAGAAACTATAATATTTCGGGAAACAATGAAAAAAGCCAACTGTGCAGATGCACAGTTGGCTTTATAAGTTTACAATTAAGCTTTTTTCGCTAAACGAGACTTTTTACGAGAAGCCGCGTTTTTGTGAATAAGACCTTTAGAAGCAGCTTTATCTAATGCTTTAGAAGCAGCAACTACTAGTTCTTGTGCGTTTTCAGCACCTGTTGCGATCGCTTGCTCAGCTTTTTTAACTGTAGTACGCATAGCAGATTTTGCTTGTACGTTAGCAGCGTTAGCTTTTTCGTTAACTTTTACACGTTTGATAGCAGATTTAATGTTTGGCATTTCTTTCACCTCCTAGATTTAGGTACGAGATGAGTATTTTCTCACTTATTTCATGTGTCAATACAACAAAAATCATTCTACCAAAGGATTGAAGGAATTGCAATACATAAATGCAAAGAATATTTACTTGACAGTTTGAACAAACTGAATTGTGGAGGTGCATTATGAAAAAAATTGATTGGAATCGAACAGATTTAATTGATGAAACAGCAGAAGTCGTCCAACATCAGACAAAACAGCAAAAGGAAACATTGGAACATGAACGCGGTATTCACATGGAAGAATCCCAACAAAATCGTGTCAAAATCACAAAAGTTGAAGTGAATGCTACTGGGGAAGAAAGAATAAGTAAAAAGCAGGGGACATATATAACGTTGTCGATCCCTACACTAACCTCGGAAGACCGCCATGGCTTTGAGCAAATGCAGGAATCTTTGATCCACTACCTGCATGATTTGCACAAAGACATCAAGATTACGGCGGATTCAAAAATTTTAGTGATAGGTTTAGGGAACAAGACGATTACCCCTGATGCAATTGGTCCTTATACAATTGATGCGATGCATAAAAAACAATCGGAACTCGATTCACCGAAGTTCATTTTGTATGCACCTGGTGTTACAGGGCAAACAGGATTTGAAACAAGTGATTATATCCATGCATTGGCAGAAAAGATCAAACCTGCACTCGTAATTATCGTCGATGCGCTTGCAACAAGCGGAAGTGCACGTTTATGCCGGACAATCCAGCTTACAGATACAGGAATTCATCCAGGTGGAGGTGTCGGCAACCATCGCAAAGAAGTTTCCAAGGAAGTGCTCGGCGTCCCTGTAACAGCGATCGGAGTTCCGACAGTTGTGGAAGCACCGATTTTAATCGCTGATGCAATCGATGTAGCATTCAGATCCATTGCGGCTAAAATACAGGAAAGAGGTAAACCGTCCGGCAAGCTTTCTGTAACAAGCTGGACACCTGTTAACGAGGAAGTTGATTTAACGACAGTTGAGCCGATTTTCGGTCAGTGGGCAACATGGCCGACTGAAGACCGCAGACAATTATTTGAAGAAGTATTCAGTACCCATCCTGAGCGGTTAATGGTTACACCGAAAGAAGTCGACTTTTGGCTTAGTCAATATGCATTTTTACTAGGCGAAAGCTTGTTTACATGGCTTGAAGAAAAACAAAAAGCCGGTAATTGACCGGTTTTTTATTTTCTGAACAATAAAAACTAGTTATACGTTCTAAGTTTTACTCTTTTTCCATATTGTATTGGAGAAAGGGTGATGTGTTTGCGGAAACTAAAACGCTTCTCATTATTGTTCTTATTTTTATTTTCACTGCCTATCATTATTGGGCAATTCCCTTTTCCAAATAATGAAATGACTACACAAAAAAGTAAAAGTGAACGTCCCCACGTTGTTTATGCGGCGACAGAACCAATTGTCACGGTACCTGAAGAAGAGAAACCGGCAGTTGATCCATTCGATGTACTGTTGATGTTCACACATTCACACGAGTCCTATAAGCCGATCGTCAAAAAGACAAAAGGGATGCAGGCAGTTTATGATGAAGAAATGAATATCTTTTCACTACAGGAAATGATGCAGCATTATCTTGAATTAAACGATTTAACACCGCATATTGTAGACTTTGATGTTATGACCGAAATGAAACAGGTTGATGCAACATTTCACCAAGCGTACAAAGTGGCACGACCTGTATTGGCCGAGTATTTGGAAGGAAGCGAATATGATCTTGTAATCGATTTCCATCGGGATTCAGCCCCTAAAAAAGTAACGACACTTACGGCAAATAATGAGCAATATGCAAAAATTGCTTTCGTAGTCGGCGCGGAACATCCGGCATATGAAGCGAATCTAGCTTATGCAACAATGCTAAGTGAGCAAGTGAATCGTATTTTACCTGGAGTTTCAAGAGGAATTATTAAAAAGTCCGGTACTGGTGTTGACGGTGTCTATAATCAGGATCTTGCAACAAATGTATTGCTGATTGAATTTGGCGGTATTGACAACACGGAAGAAGAGCTTCAGCGAACAATGGCGATTTTAGCTCAGGCGATTCGGGTTGCTTTTGTTGAATCGGCAGCTTAAGTATTATTTGATTTACTAATAGCAGGCGGGGAGTGTAAGAGATGTTAAGCTACGATACCCGCTCGAATATGTAAAACCGCATTTCGCAAAAGTTTGATGCGAAATGCGGTTTTCCTATTGCAGGTGAAGGTTCGCTGTTGTCGTTTCACTACAATTCATAGTATAATTTAAAATACGTTATGCCTCTATTGTTCCATTACTTCAAATTATGGAGAATAGAGGCTGTATTTTAGTAGAAAAGTAAATGGATGAATAACCTACATATGTAGTGACACCAAACCCTAAAGGGGCTCAGGTGTTTTTTCTAATTAGGAGAGGAATTATACATGAACCGAGAACAACGTTTAAAACGACAAGAAAATATCCGAAATTTCTCGATTATTGCACATATCGACCACGGGAAATCAACACTTGCTGACCGTTTATTGGAAAAGACGCAAACTGTTACACAACGAGAAATGAAGTCACAGCTGCTGGATTCGATGGATCTGGAGCGTGAGCGCGGAATTACAATTAAATTAAATGCCGTACAATTGAAATATAATGCTAAAAATGGCGAGATCTATACTTTCCATCTGATCGACACACCGGGTCACGTCGATTTCACATATGAAGTATCACGTTCATTAGCAGCATGTGAAGGTGCCATTTTAGTAGTCGATGCTGCACAGGGAATTGAAGCGCAAACGCTGGCTAACGTATATTTGGCACTGGACAATGACCTTGAAATTTTACCGGTTATCAACAAAATCGACTTGCCTGCAGCAGACCCGGAACGTGTCCGCGGAGAAGTGGAAGACGTAATTGGATTGGATGCTTCAGAAGCAGTACTTGCATCTGCAAAAGCAGGGATTGGGATAGAGGATATTTTGGAACAGATCGTTGAAAAAGTACCTGCCCCACAAGGTGATCCCGATGCCCCATTACAAGCATTAATTTTCGACTCTGTTTATGATGCATATAAAGGTGTCATCATCTCAATTCGTATCGTAAATGGTACTGTTAAAGCCGGAGATAAAATTAAAATGATGGCAACAGGTGCAGAATTTGAAGTAATCGAAGTAGGGGTTCATACACCGAAATCGATACCACAAGCTGAATTGACAGTAGGTGATGTTGGTTATTTAACAGCATCAATCAAAAATGTTCAGGACACACGTGTAGGTGATACAGTAACTTACGCAGGTACCCGTGCTGCAACAGAACCGCTTCCAGGTTACCGTAAATTAAACCCTATGGTATATTGCGGTCTCTATCCAATTGACACAGCCAAATACAACGATTTACGTGAAGCACTCGAAAAACTGGAATTAAACGACTCTGCATTACAATATGAGGCCGAAACTTCACAGGCATTAGGCTTCGGTTTCCGATGCGGATTCTTAGGGCTATTGCATATGGAGATTATTCAGGAACGTATTGAGCGCGAGTTTAACATTGATCTAATCACGACTGCCCCTTCTGTAATTTATGAGGTGACAAAAACAGATGGCTCTGTATTAAAAGTTGATAACCCATCAATGATGCCGGATCCGCAAAAAATCGACCGTATTGAAGAACCGTACGTAAAAGCGACAATAATGGTACCGAACGATTATGTAGGTGCTGTCATGGAGCTTTGCCAGAAAAAACGCGGCAACTTCTCAGGGATGGATTACATCGATGACACACGTGTGAAAATCGTTTATGAGATGCCTTTAGCAGAAATTGTATATGACTTCTTTGATTTCCTGAAATCAAACACAAAAGGCTATGCGTCATTCGATTATGAATTAATCGGATACCAGCCTTCTAAGTTAAGCAAGATGGATATTTTATTGAACGGTGAACAAGTCGATGCGTTAAGCTTCATCGTACACAAAGACTTTGCATATGAACGCGGAAAAGTTATTGTAGAAAAACTAAAAGAGCTGATTCCACGTCAACAATTCGAAGTACCGGTGCAGGCAGCGATCGGTCAAAAAATCATTGCCCGCTCGACTATTAAATCAATGGGTAAAAACGTACTTGCAAAATGTTACGGTGGTGACATTTCACGTAAACGTAAATTACTTGAAAAGCAAAAAGCCGGTAAAAAACGAATGAAACAAGTAGGTTCGGTAGAGGTTCCACAAGAAGCATTCATGGCCGTACTGAAAATGGATGATAGTAAATAGTATTTGTAAAAGGCAGATAGAGCAATCTTTCTGCCTTTTATTTTTAGACGTTAGTTTACTGAAATGTTTTTAAAAATGAGGTAGAAAATATGACCGATATTTTAAATTTTTTGCATTATAAAAATGAAAAACTGGAAAGTGAATTGAAGAAATTATTTGAACGTGCCAACTCTCCGGGAAGCCGGGTAGATGCACTGCTGGAAAACAAAGCTGTGCAACTGGAGGACCACAAGCTGTTTTTGGCGTTTTTAGCTTATTTAGCGCAGCAAAATATTGAAGCGAGAGGATTGTTTCAAGACGTTCTGCGCCTGCCGAAGCATCAATTTGAATTGAAATATAAGATGAACTGGGCACAGGTAATCAAATTGAGTGTCACATTTTTTACAATTTTGCGCGATAATGACCTGAATAGTTACAAACAATTTATCGACTAGCTTGTAACAACCGGCAACAGTTCGCTATAATGATGAAATGAGTTAAGGGAATAAATGATAGGGGGGCAAGTAGTCGATGAATGAAGAACAACGACTAGCTAGTCAGCAGATTAAACAACCTAAGGAAGAAAAAGACTATAGTAAATATTTCGAGAAAGTATTTACGGCTCCTTCACTAAAAGACGCGAAAAAACGCGGTAAAGAAGAAGTGAAATATCACAAAGATTTTGATATCGAAGAAAAGTATTTAGGAATGGGACAAGATCGTAAGTTTTATATTCGAACATACGGCTGTCAAATGAATGAGCACGATACTGAAGTAATGGCTGGTATTTTCATGCAGCTTGGCTATACACCGACTGAAATGATCGAAGAAGCGGATGTCGTTTTACTAAACACATGCGCAATCCGTGAAAATGCGGAAAATAAAGTATTCGGTGAGCTGGGCTTCCTGTTAAAATATAAACGTAAAAATCCGGAAATGCTGATCGGTGTTTGCGGATGTATGTCGCAAGAAGAATCTGTCGTGAACAAAATATTAAAACAGTATCAGCATGTTGATATGGTGTTTGGGACACATAATATTCACCGATTACCGAATATTTTACACGATGCATATATGTCGAAGGAAATGGTTGTCGAAGTTTGGTCAAAAGAAGGCGATGTCATCGAAAACCTTCCGAAAAAACGGATTGGCTCGATTAAAGCATGGGTGAATATCATGTACGGCTGCGACAAATTCTGTACATACTGCATTGTACCTTACACACGAGGCAAGGAACGTTCACGCCGTCCGGAAGAGATCATTCAGGAAGTGCGTGAATTGGCTGCACAAGGCTATAAAGAAATTATGCTTTTAGGCCAAAATGTCAATGCATATGGTAAGGACTTTGATGATATCGAATACCGACTTGGCGATTTAATGGATGAACTCCGTAAAATCGATATTCCGCGTATACGGTTTACGACAAGTCATCCGCGCGACTTTGATGATCATTTAATCGAAGTATTGGCAAAAGGCGGTAATCTCGTCGATCATATCCATTTACCGGTACAGTCAGGTTCAAATGAAATTTTAAAAATTATGGCACGTAAATATACACGTGAGCACTTCCTGCAATTAGTCGATAAGATTAAAGCGGCCATCCCGGGTGTAACATTGACGACAGATATCATTGTAGGCTATCCGAATGAAACAGAAGAGCAATTTCAGGAAACGCTTGATTTGTATCGTAACGTCGGTTTTGATATGGCGTTCACGTATATTTATTCGCCTCGTGAAGGGACACCGGCTGCTAAAATGGTCGATAATGTAACAGAGGAAGAAAAGAAAGACCGTCTGCACCGTTTAAATGCGGTTGTCGGAGAGTATTCTGCAAAAGCGCTCAAAGATCTGGAAGGTCAAACAGTAGAAGTTTTAGTTGAAGGCAGCAGTAAAAGACGCGATGATGTGTTAGCTGGCTATACGCGCAAAAACCGTCTTGTTAACTTTAAGGCAGATCCAAAATATATTGGAAAGCTTGTAAATGTAAAAATTTTAGAAGCAAAATCTTACTCATTAATGGGTGAGTTTGTAGAAGAAGTGACAAAAGAGGGGGAGTTCGTAAGATGACAACAAAATTGTATACAAAAGATGAGATTGTAGAAAAAGCAAAAGAAATTGCCCATATGATTGCGAATACCGAAGAAGTGGAATTTTTCAAAAAAGCGGAAGAACAAATTAATGAAAATCAATTTGTCCGCGAAAAGATCGCCTCATTAAAAGCGTTGCAAAAGCAGGCAGTTAACTTCCAGCACTTAGGAAAAGAAAAAGCGCTTAAAATGATTGAAGGCAAAATTACGGGAATTGAAACAGAAATCGACGAATTACCAGTCGTACAACAGTTTAAACAATCACAGACTGAAGTAAATGAACTGTTACAATTAGTATCAAATGCCATTGCGAATAATGTCACAGATGAAGTCATTGCTTCTACAGGCGGCGATGTACTAAAAGGCGAAACCGGTTCAAAAGTGCGTAATAGTACACCTGGCTCATGTTCTTAACATAATTTTAAAAGATATCCCTCGTGGATATCTTTTTTTATAGATTCAATATTCTAAAATTTTAACAATAAGTGCCAATGATAATGTCGATATCCCTACTATGTTTTGTTATAATTTAAGTTAGATAGAACTATGCAGGAAGGACTTTACCTATGAACGAATTTGACAATATAAGTGTAAGTGACGAAGGAATGTATAGTTGGTTATGTCAGATGGCCCGGCAGATTGATGCGGCAGTAGCAATTATTAACCCGCTTAAAAATTATACAATTGACTTTGTAAACCAGAACTTTATACAAACAACAGGATATAAGGAAGATGATGTAATCGGGGCAACACTTTCATTACTACAGGGACCTCTTACTGACATGTTAAATGAGAATTCGATTCAGGAAAGTATTGAAAACGGACTTACTGTTAAAACATCCTCCTTTCATTACAGAAAAGATGGGTATGCATTTTGGAACGAAGTCCGGCATTTACCAATGTTCAACCAGCAGGGGGTACTCCAATATTGTGTCATCATAATGAAGGATGTCACAGACACCATGAATATTGAATCGTTGATTGAGCTGGAACGTGAAGTCTACTTTAGTCTGGAAACAGGACACCCGATTGAAAATGTATTACGTAATATTTGCAGGTCGGTTGAAGTAACTTTCGGAAAGAAATGCCATTGCTCCATCGTCCTTGTTGATGAGAATGACCGGATGATCAATATTTACGGTGAAATGTGGAAAGATTTGAAGAAGCTCGAAGAAAAAGTTTTATTAATGGATATGGAAGACAAAAGAAAAGTAAATAAACCGCTCATCATAAAAGATTTAGGGGAATCGATCTATTATGATGCATTTCGGCCAATAATTGAAAAATACCGTTTAGTTTCGATGTGGAGTCAGCCAATTTTAAACCCGGAAGGAAAAAAGATCGGATTATTTACAATGTACTTTGAGCAACGGGCAGAACCAAAAACGATTGAAATAAAATTTATGAACCGGATCGCACCGATTGTTACACTTGCACTAAAATATTTTGATCAGAAATGTGCAATTCGCCGTCTTGCTTTTCAGGATGTGGCTTCCGGATTAAATAACTATGAGCGCTTCAAGATTATTTTAAAGGATTTTGCCTCAGAACATGCGAGAGGACATTTATATATTATTGAACCGGGAGAATATCAAAATATAATTGACTTATATGGCCGCCAGGGCGGGGATGAATTACTGCGTCAGCTTGCGGACCGAATTCAGAATATCTCGACATTCAAGGACTCGATCATTGCGAGGTACACACATTCGGCGATTATTGTGGCGACACGTTTGTCTTTACGGAAAATGAATATTCCGCCTGTTGAAGCAGACAAGGTTTTATCAGAGCCGTATTATATAGATGGAAAAGAAGTTTACCTGACATTAAAAATAGGAACATCGTCTTTTAGTCCCCATATTCACTACATAGAAGCAATCCGCCAGGCGGATAATGCGTTATCAAGCGCCCTTAAAGTAACTGGCACTGTTATTAAAAACTTCAAAATGAGTTTAGTCGAGTCGGTCGAACAAGAAATGAATGTACTGGCCCAATTTGCGCGCGGTCTAAAAAATAGCGAGTTTTTCCCGGTACTCCAGCCGAAAGTGAACTTGGTGACAGGAGAGATCGAAAGTTTTGAAGCACTGGCACGCTGGAATTCGGCGGATTTAGGTGTTGTCTCGCCGGCACTATTTATTCCGGTTGCAGAAAATACCGGAAATATTGATAAAGTTGATCTCGAAATTTTCAAAAAGGTGCTGCATTGGCAAAAACAACGTTCTGATGCCGGATTGAAATTGTATCAAGTATCAATTAATATTTCACCGAGCCATTTTTATAATCCGGCATTTGTGGAAAGTTCCATTGCTCATATAAAAAACTATGAAATAGATCCTAAATTTATAAAATTTGAAATAACAGAAAGTGTCGAACTTGAAGATATCTTAAGGGCTAAAAAAATAATCGATGAATTGCACCAGTTTGGTATTGAAACATCGATTGATGATTTTGGTGTTGGTTATTCATCGCTCAGTTATTTGCAGGAACTGCCGTTTAAAGAAATTAAAATCGATAAAAGTTTTGTCGATAATTTAGCGAATCCCCGAATGAATGCAGTCATTAAAACCATTATTCAGCTTTCGGATAACTTGAATATGGTATCGGTAGCAGAAGGCATTGAAACGGAAGAACAACATCTTGAGCTGAAGCGATTAGGCTGTCAGATAGGGCAAGGGTATTATTTTTATAAACCGATGCCAATTGAAAAAATCAATGAACTGCTGAATAGCCAGTTGAAAATTTCTTTCAGTAAGTGAAACTCTAAGTGAAATAAAAACATGGGCTAAACAACAAAGCACTGTGTAGGCCATATCCCGCTTCCTGATTCACCGGCATTGTGATACTTTTGAGCAAGGCAATAGTAAAAGCGCTACTACACTAAAGGTTTGTAGTAGTTTTTTCTTTTCTAAAAACTCATTTCACCCTTTAGGCACCTGCCGCATACAATAAGTCGAGCAGTTGAAGAAAGGAGAGATGTTCGGTGAAGCGTTTACGTCAAATTGTGACGAAAGCAGTTATTGCGAAAGGGAAGAAGCGTACCGAATGTGTAGAAACGCTCTGTCCACCGAATGCGCCAACGAGCATATTAGGTTGTTGGGTAATTAATCATCAATACCAGGCGAAGCGTAATGGTAAATTTGTTGAGGTGACAGGGAAGTTCGATGTGAACGTTTGGTACGCATATAACAATCATTCAAAAACGGCAGTGCATACAGAGACAATTTCCTATAAGGATCGTGTCAAACTGTCATTCCGCGATGGAGAAGAAGTTGATTCAAACGACGTAAAAGTCCGTGTTTTACAAGCGCCGAATTGTATTGAGGCAGTGATTACAAAGCAAGGCGACAAAATTCAGGTAACGGTCGAGCGTGAGTTTTTAGTGGAGATCATTGGGGAAACGACAATTGTCATTAATGTACACCCGCTGGATTTTGAAGATGAATGGTCATTTGAAGAAAGTTCACAGCAGCCATCCAGCAGTTCTTCATCATCGTCATCTTCATCGTCCGACTCCGGGGGCAAAGATTTTGGCAAAGATTATGATTCCTCATCATTTTCGTAAAAGCGTCTATTTTTTAACAGCAAATTTAATGCCGTAAAAATTGCATAACTCTATCGTAAACAGAGGGGAATTGTCTGAAGATTACTTTCAGATAATTCCCTTTCTTTGCGATTGCAAGGCAAATTGCGAGTCAAATGGTATAATACTTGTACAAGTTTTAGCAAGTGAGGGAAATAAACATGACTACATATACACCGATGATGCAACAATATTTGCTCGTAAAACAAGATTACAAAGATGCCTTTTTATTTTACCGTTTAGGAGATTTTTATGAACTGTTTTTTGATGATGCGATTAAAGCGTCACAGCTGCTGGAAATTACATTAACAGCTCGCGCAGGAAATACCGATAATCCGATCCCGATGTGTGGGGTACCGCATCACTCAGCACAAGGCTATATCGAAACACTTGTAGCGAAAGGTTTTAAAGTGGCAGTATGTGAACAGACGGAAGATCCAAAGCATGCAAAAGGTGTTGTGAAACGTGAAGTCGTACAAGTAATTACACCGGGCACGATTACAGAAGGGAAAGCGCTTGACGGGAAATCGAATCATTTTATTGCAGCGGCTGAAAGTAACGAAGATGATGAAATCGTATTTGCCTATTTGGATGTTTCAACGGGTGAAGCAAACTGTTCGGTTATTGAAGGAAATGCAAAACAATTAATTCAGCAAGTACAAGCATATGCAATAAAAGAACTTATTGTAACGGAGCAGCTGCAGTTGCTGCTTGCGGATTATGCGGAAGCGGGAGGTATCGTCCTGTCACTTGAAACGGAAGAAATGGATCCGGTGAAGGCAGGCCAGTATGTTGCACATTTGCCGGTACAGCTGCAAGGCGTGGCAAAGCGACTATTACAATATGTGGAACGTACACAAATGCGGTCTTTATCGCATATTCAGCCGTTTGCCTATACTGAAGCGGATAATTTCCTTCGCATCGATACGAATTCAAAACGCAATCTGGAGTTGATCCAATCGATACGCGGCGGGGATTCGAAAGGTACATTGCTTTGGCTTTTGGATGAAACGGTAACGGCGATGGGAGGCCGAAAACTGAAACAGTGGATGCACCAGCCGCTCGCGAAGAAAAATGCAATTGAAGCACGACAGGCAATTGTTACGGAATTACTGGAAGATTTCTTCTTGCGCGACGAACTAACGACATTGCTGAAAAATGTGTATGATCTAGAGCGTCTGGCAGGACGTGTAGCATTTGGTTCTGTTGGGGGACGCGATTTGGCACAGCTGCGCGAATCATTGCGACAAGTGCCCGAGATTCAGCAAAAGCTTGTAAACAGCGGGTTGGAAAAATGTATGGTGCTTGGTCAAAAGCTGGACGTATGTGCCGACATAGAACAACTGCTGGCAGAGGCGATTACCGATCATCCGCCAATTTCGATCAAAGAAGGCGATGTCATTCGCGACGGCTACAATGCCCAGCTGGATGAATATCGGGATGCATCCCGCAACGGGAAAGACTGGATTGCCCAGCTTGAGCAGAAAGAGCGTGAACTGACAGGGATTAAAAATTTAAAAATCGGCTATAATCGTGTGTTTGGCTACTATATCGAAATTACAAAATCGCATTTGAATAATACGGACCTGGCACGTTTCGAACGAAAACAAACTTTGGCGAATGCCGAGCGTTTTATTACAGAAGAATTAAAAGAAAAAGAAGCACTGATTTTGAATGCTGAAGAGCAGAGCCTTGCATTGGAATATGATTTATTTGTAACATTGCGTGAACAGTTAAAGGGCTATATACCTCGAGTTCAGGCATTGGCTGCCCAAATCAGTGAGCTTGACGTACTGATGAGCTTTGCGACGGTAACGGATAAATACCGTTTTACAAAGCCGGAATTTCATGAAGGACGTGCTTTGAAAATTATTGAAGGAAGACACCCGGTCGTTGAAAAAATGCTCAATAAACAAAGTTATGTACCGAATGATTGTGTGCTGACAGATGATAAAAATATGATGCTGATTACCGGACCTAACATGTCGGGTAAAAGTACGTATATGCGCCAAGTTGCACTCATCGTCGTGTTGGCGCAAATGGGATGCTATGTTCCTGCTGATGAAGCGTTCCTGCCGATTACCGACCAGATTTTCACGCGAATCGGTGCAGCCGATGACTTAGCGGCAGGTCAATCGACATTTATGGTGGAAATGCTTGAATCACAGCATGCCATTACACATGCAACAGAAAACAGTCTGCTGTTATTTGATGAAATCGGACGAGGTACTTCAACTTATGACGGGATGAGTCTGGCACAGGCCATGATGGAATACATTCATGATGAAATCGGAGCAAACACATTATTTTCAACCCACTATCATGAACTGACGGATTTGGAAAACGAGCTGGCACGACTGCAAAATGTTCATGTGAGTGCAACCGAGCAGGACGGCCGAGTTGTATTTTTGCATAAAGTGAAAAAGGGTGCCGCAGATAAAAGCTATGGTGTCCATGTGGCGGAGCTTGCGGAAATGCCGGAAACGATTTTACAGCGTGCCCGTATATTGCTGGAGCAGTTTGAAGCTACGAATGCTGAAAAGCCGCAAGCTCTCAATTATGAACAAGAACCACCACAAAGTCCGCCGTTAGCCGAACAGGTGACGGAAAACGATTTGCAGCTTTCCTTGTTTGCAATGGAGGAAGAAGCATCAATCGCACCGGAACAACAAGAAGTACTCGATGCATTGAAAAAACTGAATGTGATGGGTACAACACCGATGCAGGCGATGACATTATTGCATGAACTGCAGCAAAAATTACTGGGCAATCAATAAAGGAGGAAACGGCTTTGGGAAAAATTCAAATAATGGATGAGTGGCTTTCGAATAAAATTGCAGCCGGTGAAGTAGTCGAACGCCCTTCATCTGTTGTAAAAGAACTAGTAGAAAATGCAATCGATGCGGGCGGTACGTCAATCGAAATTTTCCTGGAAGAAGCTGGCCTTCATTCGATACAAGTCATTGATAATGGAAGTGGTATGGACGAAGAAGATGCGCTTAAATCTTTTTCGCGCCATGCCACATCAAAAATAGAAAAAGAACAGGATCTGTTCCGTATTCGGACACTCGGTTTCCGTGGTGAAGCATTGGCATCGATTGCTTCGGTTTCCAAGTTAACATTACGTACGTCGGATGGGAATGGAGGTGTGCATTTGTATATGGAGGGCGGTCATTTGAAGGAACATCAGCCGACCGCGCTGCGTAGGGGGACAGATATCACTGTTGCTCAACTGTTCTTCAATACACCCGCACGGCTAAAATATTTAAAAACAATTCAGACCGAGCTGGGGCATACAATCGATTTTGTGAACCGGATTGCACTTGGCTATCCAACGATTGCGGTTAAACTTGTGCATAATGGGCAAACATTATTGCAAACGAACGGACGCGGTCAAGTACAGCAAGTGTTGGCAGCCATTTACGGTGCGCATAATGCGAAGAAAATGCTGCCGTTTGAAGGGCAAAATCAAGATTATAAAATTCATGGTTTTGCAAGTTTGCCTGAGGTGACGCGTGCTTCGAAAAATTATATGTCGCTTTTCGTTAATGGACGCTGGGTCAAACATTTCGTGATCCAAAAAGCGATTACTGATGCCTACCATACGTATTTACCGATTGAGCGATATCCCATTGTGCTTTTGTATGTGGAGGGAGATCCGCAATTAACCGATGTCAATGTCCATCCGGCGAAACACCAGGTACGCTTAAGTAAAGAACCGGAACTGCTGAAGCTTATTGAAGATACGATCCGTACTGCGATCCGTGATGTTATCCGCATTCCACTCGCAGAAAAAAAGGAGAAACCGGTTCGCACACCGACGGAGCAGATGAATATTTGGAATCCTGCACCGGCATCCTCACCGCAGCCGACATTCAATGAAGATAAGTTATCGACTATCGTTGAGCGATTATCAAGTGAAGCTTCTGTTGTTAAAGAGCCGTACGCACCGGTTCCGACTAAACAACAACCGGTCGTGGATATACCTTCACCAATGCTGGAAAGCGGTGACCAGCATAAACTTTCTGATTTCGATGAACTTCCAACTGTTGAAGAGGAAACCTATCCTGTAGAGACGCAGATGGAGGAAGGCGAATCAAAACGGCATTTCCCGCAAGTTGAAATTGTCGGTCAGATTCACGGAACGTACATTGTAGCCCAAATGGAAGACGGTTTTTATTTGATTGACCAGCATGCAGCACAAGAGCGGATCAAGTATGAATATTTCCGTGATAAAGTTGGAGAAGTGAATGCAAACGAACGTCAGACACTCCTCATGCCATTGACATTCCACTATGCGGCAGATGAGGCATTGCGTCTGAAGGAATCGAAGGAGGCACTAGAAGAAGTAGGTGTTTTTCTGGAAGAATTCGGCCTCTCTTCATTTGTTGTACGGGAATACCCGACTTGGTTTCCGAAAGGCGAGGAACAGGAACTGATCGAGGAACTGATCGAGCAAGTATTAAGTGCGCGGAAAACGGATATAAAGAAACTACGTGAAGATGCGGCGATTATGATGAGCTGCAAAAAGTCGATTAAAGCGAACCACTATTTAAATAAAGAACAGATGGAAAGACTGATCGATGATTTACGAAATGCCGACAATCCGTTTACATGTCCGCACGGAAGACCTGTATTAATTCATTTTACGTCATATGAAGTGGAAAAAATGTTTAAACGCGTAATGTAAATCATACAGTGAAACTTCAATCAGTGGGAGATCTCTTCACTCCCACTGATTGTTAGTTAAACCAATCGGGCTTTTACGGGTAGTTTTGCATCTGCCGCTACGTTTTCGAGACAGATAAATTACTACCCGTTAATGCGGGATAAACAAGGGGATGGTTTTATGGAGCAACGGTCATTTTTCGTCACAATGTCGGACGGGCATGAAATTTTCGTCCGTACTTATGCACCGAGTAAAAAGCGTATTGGACATATCCATATTTTGCACGGGATGTCGGAACATAGCGGGCGTTATGAAAATTTCGCAGAAAAGCTATGTGATGAAGGATATTTTGTAACAGCACATGATCATTGCGGTCATGGCTTTACAGCACAGAAAAACGGCCTGTTTGGTTATTTTGGACCTGAAAAGGGATTTGAACTTGTTGTAGATGATGTGGTGGAAGTGCTCTCCTATTTAAAGAAAGAAACAACAGAACGGCCTATTTTATTCGGTCACAGTATGGGCTCGTTCATAGCACGCCGCTTTATTCAAGAGCATAGCGATAAAATAGAACGACTGATTTTATCTGGAACGGGCTCACCGACATTGCTTCATAAGGCGGGGCATATTATCGCGAAGCAGCTGGTAAACCTGCAGGGGGCAAAAATTCAAAGCGATGTGATGAATGATCTTAGTTTTAGCAGTTTTAATCGAAAAATTAAGGATGCAAAAACAAATTTTGACTGGCTTACTACCGATGAAGAAGAAGTACAAAAATACATTAATGATCCATTTTGCGGTGTGATCCCGACAAATCAATTTTTCGTAGATCTAACGGGAGGTATGCTGAAGATGGAAGATGAACGGGCAAATGCCCGCATCCGCTCTGATTTAAAAATACTTGTTGTAAACGGGACCTATGATCCGATTGCCGGACCTGAAGCAGAAGGTGCGTTTCGAGTGGGGAAACTGCTTGCACGTGCCGGTGTAGAACATGTGAAGGTGCATATATTTGAAGGGATGCGCCATGAAATTCTAAATGAAAAAAAGAAAGAACAAGTGAGAGAAATAATTGTACGGTGGTTAAAAGATGAATAAAAAAATCGATGTCGTGGCCATTATCGGTCCTACTGCATCCGGAAAAACAGCGCTAAGCATCCGCTTGGCAAAAGAGATTGACGGCGAAATAATAAACGGAGATTCCATGCAGATCTATCGTCATATGGATATCGGAACGGCCAAAATTACCGAAGCCGAAATGGAAGGTGTTCCGCATCACTTGCTCGATATTAAAGAACCGACGGAAGGATTTTCGGTTGCAGAATATCAGCAGCTTGTTCGCGGAAAAATTGAAGAAATCCAGGCACGAGGTAAAATGCCGATTATTGTAGGTGGAACGGGGCTATATGTTCAATCTGTCCTCTATGATTTCCAGTTTGCCAAACAGGAAGTTGATGAAGCAGCACGTGAAAACTATTATAAAGAACTTGAAGCATTGGGCCCTGAAGCGATGCATGCAAAACTTGTACAAATGGACCCGGAAGCTGCAGCGTCCATCCATCCGAATAATACAAGACGTGTTATTCGGGCACTGGAAATGGCGGAACTTGCAGGGGTTTCTCGAGCAGAAGAGCAATTCAACAGGGGGGATATCCCGTTATATAACCATTTAATCATCGGCTTGGATATGGACCGTGAAAAGTTATATGAAAGAATTAACTTACGTGTTGATTTGATGATGGTAGCAGGTCTTGTTGAAGAAGTTCGGGCGCTATATGATGCAGGTATCCGTGATGTTCAGGCAATTAAAGCAATTGGCTACAAAGAATTGTATGCACATTTCGATGGACTTGTTTCACTTGATGAAGCAGTGGAACAGATTAAACAGAATTCCAGACGCTATGCAAAACGCCAGCTTACCTATTTCCGAAACAAAATGGATATTGCGTGGATCGGAAATGATTGGAGTAAAATAAAAAGTTTATTTGAAAATCATTAAAATTAAAGGGAAATTTTGTCCGCATAACGAATAGGTAACTATTGCATGTATTTTATGGTAAGGGAGATTGAACGACGATGAAATCGATAAATTTGCAAGATACTTTTTTAAACAATTTACGTAAAAATAATGTTTTTGTAACGGTATTTTTGTTAAATGGCTTCCAATTAAAAGGACTTATAAAATCATATGATAATTTTACCGTACTATTGGAGTCTGAAGGTAAACAGCAGCTTATCTACAAGCATGCAATTTCTACTTTTGTACCGTCCAAAAATGTAGCGTTATCGGAAGAAGAGTAATAACACAGCCAAACTTGTAGCGAATTCTGGTCTGATTGATTATAATGACTAAGATGCTATAAGTATTGGAGGATTTTTGATGAAAACGATGACAACAGATGAACTGATCAACCTACTCGATGCAAATGAAGATTTAAATGTAATCGATGTTCGTGAAGATTTTGAAGTGGAACACGGAATGATTCCAGGTGCTGTACATATTCCACTTGGCTCAATCCCTGAACGTACTAATGAACTGGACAATTCAAAATCCTATATTGTCGTATGTAAAGGCGGCGTACGCAGTGCAAATGCATGCGAATATCTGGCAGAGCAAGGTTTTGATGTAACGAATTTAGATGGCGGAATGATGGCCTATGATGGAGAATTGGAATTTAAATAATTTTCAAAAGAAAGGGAGTGTCGATAATTTCGACACTCCCTAAATTTATGCTACTTTGGATAATGAATTTGTTTCGATGGGAGGCTCCAGCCTTTTGTGTAGGAACATATGCGCAGGAAGGTAATGATAACAAATAATAAATATAAAAACAGATCGCCCTTAAAAATTTCAAGACCGATTAAAAATCCTGCACTGGCTGCCCAAACCCCATAAATTTCATGCCGTAATATAATAGGTCTTCTACCGGCAAGCAGGTCGCGAACAACCCCTCCTCCGGCACCTGTCAATACAGCCGCTACAACTACAGCTACAATCGGTAAATCCTGATGGACCGCATGCATTGCCCCCTGAATGGCAAAGGCGGATAAGCCGATTGCATCTGTCACATTTCCCCAGCGATTCCAGTGTTTAATCAAATGATGCGGAATTAAAAAGAAAATAGTAATCGCCAAAAGAGCAATTTGAAACAAAAACTCCTGATTCCATAATGTCGAGACAGGTAGGCCAATCAAAATATTCCGAATGGCACCACCACCAAAAGCTGTGACTATCCCTAATATGTACACCCCAAATAAATCATACTCTTCTTCCATTGCCACAATGGCCCCGGAAACGGCAAAGGCAATCGTTCCGATCAAACTAAATACTTCCCAAGCCATAAACATCTCTCCCTTAATGTCCTTTCGACCATGACGATAGCAGTTTTTTAAACATTCGTCAAAACTATTTTTTTTCATGTATAATGGATACAGTTTGAACAGAATGGAGTAGTAAAAATGGCATTTCAATCAATATTAACAGCTGAAACATTAACGCTTGCAGCAAAAGTGGAAGAAAAAGTCCGCACTTATCATCAGGAAGTGGATGAACGTGCTTTTTATAATCAGCAAAAGGTGCTGGCAGCTTTTCGTGAAAATCAAGTAAGTGACTTTCATCTGCATCCTTCAACCGGGTATGGCTATGATGATGAAGGTCGTGATAATTTAGAGCGTGTGTATGCGCAAACTTTCGGAGCAGAAGCAGCTATCGTACGTCCGCAAATCATTTCAGGTACACATGCAATTACATTAAGTTTATTCGGTGTATTACGTCCCGGTGATGAACTGGTCTATATTACAGGTAAGCCGTATGACACACTTCAATCGATTGTTGACGGGGGAGAAAAGGATACGGGTTCTTTGAAAGACTATAAAATCGGCTATTCCCATGTAGATTTAATCGATAACAAGGAAATCGATTGGGAAGGTGTGAAAAAAGCAGTAAACGAAAATACAAAAATGATTGCGATTCAGCGGTCAAAAGGCTATGCTACACGCCCATCATTTACTGTTGAACAAATAGCTGAAATGGTTGAAAAAATACGTGGAATCGCACCGGACGCCGTTATTTTTGTCGATAACTGCTACGGTGAATTTGTTGAGTTGCTTGAGCCAACAGAAGTTGGTGTAGACTTAATGGCAGGTTCATTAATAAAAAATCCGGGTGGGGGATTGGCGAAAATTGGCGGATATATTGCAGGTCGCGCCGATTTAGTGGAAAAATGTGCATATCGTATGACGTCACCGGGAATTGGTGCAGAAGCAGGGGCTTCGTTAAATACGTTAGCCGATTTTTACCAGGGCTTCTTCATGGCACCACATATCGTTGCACAAAGTTTAAAAGGGGCAATTTTTACATCGGCAATACTGGAAGAAATCGGTATGACGACATCGCCGCATTACGCGGATGTCCGCACAGATCTCATTCAGTCAGTTTCATTCCAAACAGCTGAACAAATGGTAGCTTTCTGTCGCGAAATTCAGGCTGCTTCCCCTATTAATGCCCATTTTGCGCCGGAGCCTGCCTATATGCCTGGCTATGAGGATGATGTCATTATGGCGGCAGGTACGTTTGTCCAAGGATCAAGTATTGAATTAACAGCAGACGGCCCGATTCGTCCTCCTTTTACCGCATTTATCCAAGGCGGCTTAACATATGAACATGTAAAATATGCCATTTGTTCTGCTGTCCAAAAATTAAAATAATATTTAGCAATCGTCCATTCATTGGACGATTTTTATTGCACATAAATTTTCGCTTTATTCTGTCAACTATTTGCTCATTTACATAAGTAATGTGAGTTTTTCTGACATACATTTGACATTGTTAATAACAAGTCGTAATATAGCGATAAGGGAGGTGAATTAAATTGAGTAGTGAAATTCGACGTTCAATGCCACTATTATCGATAAGTATCGTCATGCAATTAACGGATCTGACAGCAAGACAAATCCGTTATTATGAAGAGCATGATTTAATTCAGCCACACCGGACAGAAGGAAATCGACGCATGTTTTCTTTAAATGATGTCGATACTTTATTGGAAATCAAAGATATGCTTGAACAGGGCATTAATATGGCAGGGATCAAAAAAGTGTTTGCTTTGAAAAATGATCCGGCAGCCCAGCAGGCAAGCAAAGATATTTCAGATTCGGATTTACGCAAAATTTTACGTGAAGAAATGCGTCAAGCACAACGCATGCAAAAAACATCGTTACGCCAAGGGGATTTATCGCGTTTTTATCAATAGCGCGTAAATTATAAAAGATCGAGTAAAATCGGTACTGAACAAATTTAGGAGTGTGGAATTTAGTGGGCAAATATACAAAAGACGATATCAAACGTCTAGTAGAAGAACAACAAGTAAAATTCATCCGTTTACAGTTTACAGATATTTTAGGAACAATTAAAAACGTAGAAATTCCTGTAAGCCAACTAGATAAAGCATTGGACAATAAAATGATGTTTGATGGTTCGTCAATCGAAGGTTTTGTGCGAATTGAAGAATCAGATATGTACTTATATCCGGATTATGATTCATTCATGATTTTCCCATGGACAGCTGAAAAAGGAAAAGTTGCACGTTTCATCTGTGATATTTACAATCCGAACGGTACGCCATTTGCAGGAGATCCACGTAACAATCTGAAACGTGTATTAAAGGAAATGGAAGAGCTAGGATTCACAGACTTCAACTTAGGGCCAGAACCGGAGTTTTTCCTATTTAAACTGGATGCAAAAGGCGAGCCAAGCTTGGAAGTAAATGACCACGGCGGCTATTTTGACTTGGCACCGACGGATTTAGGTGAAAACTGCCGTCGCGATATCGTATTGGAACTGGAAGAAATGGGCTTTGAAATTGAAGCATCTCACCATGAGGTTGCACCGGGACAACATGAAATTGACTTTAAATATGCGGATGCCATTACAGCATGCGACAATATCCAAACATTTAAATTAGTTGTTAAAACAATTGCACGTAAACACGGTTTACACGCAACATTCATGCCAAAACCTTTATTCGGTGAAGCCGGTTCGGGAATGCACTTCAACGTTTCATTATTTAAAGGAAAAGAAAATGCCTTTTATGATGAATCTACTGAATTGGGTCTTTCTGAAACAGCGATGCAATTCATGGCAGGTGTACTTGACCATGTTCAAGGCTTTACAGCAATTACAAATCCGACAGTAAACTCTTATAAACGTTTAGTACCAGGTTATGAAGCACCATGTTACGTAGCTTGGTCTGCACAAAACCGTTCACCATTAATTCGTATTCCTTCTTCTCGCGGAGTTTCGACACGTGTAGAAGTCCGTTCGGTCGATCCATCTGCAAATCCATATTTGGCGATGGCGGTAATCTTAGAGGCTGGTCTGGAAGGGATTCGCAAAAAATCAACACCACCACCAGCAATTAACCGCAACATTTATGTAATGAGCGAAGAAGAGCGTAAAGCGAACGGCATCGATAACTTGCCACCAGCTTTAGACGACGCGTTAAACTTGCTAGCAAAAGATGAAGTTGTTCAACGAGCATTGGGCAACCACATTTATGCTAACTTTAAAGAAGCAAAAGAAATCGAGTTTGACATGTACCGTTCAACTGTCCACCAGTGGGAACGCGATCAATATATGAAAATGTATTAAGAGAGAGCGCTGGAGCTAAAACTCCGGCGCTTTTTGTATATGTATACATATTATTAAAAATTATAACCAACATAATTAATAACAAAAAACCGGCAATAAAAATTGCCGGTACAATATTTTTATTTATTGCCGTTTTGGAATTTGTTCTTACTAAATTGACCTGATGCTTGTTGTTTTTTTGCTTCGGCTTGCTGGTTTTGTTGTTTCACTTGGTTAACATCTGTTTCCATGCCAAACTCAGCGCTCATTGAAGAAAGCTTCTTCTGTAAACCGCTGTTTGCGAACAAGCCGGAAGACTGTTGCTTTTTAGCTTCAGCCTGTTGGTTTTGCTGCTTCACATGGTTAACGTTCGTTTCCATCCCGAATTCAGCATTCAGGGAACTTGATTGCTTCTGTAGACCGCTGTTTGCAAACGCACCGGAAGACTGTTGCTTTTTAGCTTCAGCTTGCTGGTTTTGTCGCTTCACTTGGTTTACGTTCGTTTCCATACCAAATTCAGCATTCAATGAACTTGATTGCTTCTGTAGACCGCTGTTTGCAAACGCACCGGAAGACTGTTGCTTTTTAGCTTCAGCTTGCTGGTTTTGACGCTTTACTTGATTAACGTCCGTTTCCATTCCGAATTCGACGTTTTTATTATTATTGATGTTGTTTTTATTTTTTGACATCAATATCACCTCCTGAGATTATTCTGTTCAGAGGTTGTTTTATTATTCGGCTAAATAATTTGCCAATTTTTTTAATTTAAAAGTTTGGGGCTACAATAAAAAGATACTAAAGCTTTAGTGTTAGTATATATGCCGTAAATAATGTATAAAATGGAAATATATACCTAGCAAGCTAATTTAAGAAGAACTCTAGATGAGTTGGATGATTAAATCATATAATAGTAAGAGACAAATAATAATATTATTAATATAAAAGGAGGAAATTATGAAACTCGATACAATGATGCAAGAGTTAGAAGCACTTGGGAAAGAGCGTACAAAAAAGATTTATATGTCCAATGGGGCAAAAGAGCCGGTGTTCGGTGTAACGATTGGTTCGATGAAACCGTATGTAAAACAAATAAAAATTGATCAGGAACTGGCTGAACAGCTCTATGCTACAGGTAACTATGATGCCATGTATTTTGCAGGAATTATTGCCGATCCGAAAGCTATGACTGAGGAAGATTATGACCGCTGGATGGAACAGGCCTATTTCTATATGATTTCCGATTATGTTGTAGCCGTAACATTGGCCGAATCAGATATTGCGCAAGAAGTGAGCGATAAATGGATCGCCAGTAGTGAGGATCTGAAAATGTCGGCAGGATGGCATTGTTACTGCTGGCTGCTCGGAAATCGTAAAGACGAGGAATTCTCAAAGGAAAAGTTATTGTATATGCTTGAATATGTAAAACAAAATATTCACCAAGCACCGCAGCGTACTCAGGTGGCGATGAACAATTTTGTCATGACAGTTGGTGTTTCATTTAAACCTTTACATGAGAAGGCCATGCAGATTGCAAATGAAATCGGACCAATTAAAACGAAACGTGAAGGGAAAAAACCGGGTGAGCTTCATGCATATGCGGAAATTGAAAAACAGGTGGAAAAAGGGCGAATCGGTTTTAAACGTAAATATGTACGTTGTTAATTGTAAAGAGTTATACCTTGTTTTTTCATAATAAAATTGTATAAACTAAAATTAGGAAATTTCAAGGAGGCTTATTACATGAAGAAAAGTATTGCTATCGATATGGACCAGGTGCTAGCTGACTTTTATTCGAAATTACGTGTTACATATAACGAAAATTTCGGTACAAGTTTTACAGATGAAGAGTTTCTTCTGACGACACAGCGTGATTTGCCTCGAGAAGATGCAAAAAAATTATTTGCATTATTAAATGAGCCTGATTATTTCAGAGATTTAAAAGTACTGGATAACGATGCAATTGAAGTTATTCAAGATCTGCAGGAGCATTATGAAATTTTTATTGCGACAGCTGCTATGGATGTACCGGGTTCATTTACAGCGAAATACGATTGGCTAATGGAGCATTTACCATTTATTGAAACTCAGAACATTGTATTTTGCGGAAATAAAGCGGTTATACATACCGATTATTTAATTGATGACAGCCCGCGTCAACTTGCAGCATTCAAAGGTACAGGCATATTATATTCGATGCCGTACAACCGATCAGAAGATGGTTTCATGCGTGTTCATAACTGGAAAGAGATAAAACAGTATTTTATAAAACAAATGGAAATTGTTTGAGAAATAAAGGGTTGCGATTGTGCAATCCTTCTTTATTTTTGTAGTCAATTAGTATAACGAAATAGTATAATTTAAATTATTGGAATTATCTATAAATTATAAGGGGATAAAAAGAATGAAACCGATTATTGGATTAACAATGTATGATTTTGATAAAAAATTGGATATTAACAACGGATATTTAACTTCAATTGAACAAGCGGGAGGTATTCCAATTTGTATACCGAATGCTACAGAAGAAAACATAGATGCGTTATTAAATCTAATTGATGGTCTCGTATTAATAGGGGGGGCCGATATAGATCCATTGCTGTTTGGTGAAGAACCGCACCGGCATATTGGAAGTGTTGTAAGAAAACGTGATGACAGCGATCTTTTATTAATGAATGAAGCTTATAAAAGACAAATGCCTGTTCTCGGTATTTGCCGCGGACAACAGATAATGAATGTTGCATTTGGAGGGACGATAATTCAGGATATACCATCACAGGTCGAGAATACAATTTTACATAAACAACCTTCAAAGCGCGGGGAATTGGCACATACAGTCGAAGTAAAGACAACAAAGTTTAAAGAAATTTTTAAAGAGGACTCATTCCGTGTCAATACATTTCACCATCAATCGGTCGGAAAGCTCGGGGAAGGGCTCGTCGTTTCGGCAGTTGCAAAGGACGGCATCATTGAAGGGATTGAACACGAATCACATCCATATTGTGTAGCGGTACAATGGCATCCGGAAGAATTGTCGCCGAACGGAGATGTTTATGCACAGCGCTTATTCAAAAGTTTTGTAGAAGCATGCAATAAGTAACAAAAGGCTCAGTCTTATACGGCTGAGTTTTTTTATTTAAATGAAAAACTTGCCGATTCTATTAGAATGGCAAGTTAGTGGTTAATGGATATTTCGGTAGAGGCCGACTACTTTACCTAAAATAGAAACCTGGTTGACAATGATCGGCTCCATCGAACTGTTTTCAGGCTGTAGGCGGAAATGAGTTTTTTCTTTGTAAAAGCGCTTGACAGTCGCTTCATCATCTTCCGTCATGGCTACCACAATCTCTCCATTGTTCGCAGTAGACGTCTTTTTGACAATCACATAATCCCCATTTAAAATCCCGGCTTCAATCATGGATTCACCCATAATTTCAAGCATAAATAATTCCTCTTCCGGTGAGCCGTATGTATCCGGCAACGGGAAATATTCCTGAATATCCTCAATTGCGGAAATAGGCAGACCGGCAGTAACTTTACCGATCAACGGAACATGAATGACACCTTGTTTCGCGATGTTAATCTCTTCTTGATCCAATATTTCAATGGCACGCGGCTTTGTAGGATCACGGCGGATAAGCCCTTTACTTTCTAAACGAGCTAAATGCCCGTGGACAGTTGAACTGGAAGCTAAACCTACTGCTTCTCCAATTTCGCGAACCGATGGCGGATAGCCTTTAGAACGAACTTCCTCTTTTATAAAAGTTAGAATAGCTTGCTGCCGTTTTGAAATTTTTTGTGTCAACTAACTCACCTCTTTATCATGCTATTTTTCTTAAGGTAAGTATAGCAGTATGCGAACACGAATGCAAACATAAGTTCGAAAAAACGGTTGACAAAAACATATGTTCGTATTATTATGAGAACAAACATTCCGAACATACATTCGAAAGAGGGTTTTTCCAATGAAAAAAGTTAAATTAAACGGCTTCACATCAATGTTTCTGCTATTCTCTGTATTTATGATGGCTTTATTCATGATGCAGGACGATAATATTGAATTATACGAACACGTAAGCATAGAGCATGGCGATACTTTATGGTCGTTGGCAGAACAATATCGTGGTAAAATGGCTAAGCATGATTGGATTAATGAAGTAAAAAAAGAAAACGGAATGCTGGATGAAAAAGTTGTATTAGGACAAGTATTGGTAGTACCTGTAGAAAAAGATTCACAATACATTGCTCAGCTGAATGAATCCTCCGATATGCAATCGATTAAAGTAGCGAGAGGGAACAATGATAAAAACTAAAGCAGTTATTTATTGCCGTGTCAGTACGGATAAAAATACACAAGAAACATCACTGGTGCGTCAGCAGGAGGAGCTGACAAAATATGCAAAATCATTCGGCTATAAAGATGTGGAGATTTTCAAGGATCAGCATAGCGGATATGATGTTGATCGGGACGGATTGCTCGACATGCTTGACTATATGAAAGAGTACGGGATTAAAGCACTATTTGTACAGGATGAGACTCGTTTAGGGCGAGGGAATGCCCGGATGGCAGTGCTTCACCTGCTGCAAAAATATGAAGCGACGGTCTATACATTAAATGATGCAGGTCCTGTCGTATTAAACGAAATGGATACAATGCTGCTCGAAATTTTAGCGATTGTCGAAGAGTATCAGCGTCGTATGCATAATGCGAAAATTCGCCGGGGAATGCGCCGCGCTGTCGAGAATGGCTACCAGCCGCAAAATAATTTAAAAAATCGCGGCAATATTGAAGGGCGTGAACGAAAAGAAGTCCCTGTCGAAGAAATTGTTCAGCTGCGCCAGAAAGGCTTAACCTTTGCGGAAATAGCTACGACTTTGTCGGGCTTGGGCATTTCTATCAGTAAAGCGACCGTACATAGAAGATATATTGAATATATGGAGCGACTTGAAGAGTAAACACTTGTTTTCAAGTCGTTTTTTTTATACCTTTGTAATAGGTAGGAAGAAAGGTGAGATTCAAATGTTATCAAAAGAAAAATTAGCTCGTATTAATGAGCTTTCTAAATTAGCGAGAGAAGGTAAATTGACGGAAGAGCAGGCTAAGGAACGTACAGCGCTGCGAAAAGAATATTTAGATACTTTCCGTACAACAATGCGCGATACAATCGAACATGTGAAAGTAATCGATGAAGAAGGCAATGATGTGACACCTGAAAAATTAAAACAGATTAAATCACAGAAGAAATTCTTAAACTAATAACTTTTCATTAATATGTCACATTTAATATAAAGTATGACATATTTTACGGGACGTTTTTAGAAATTATTGTTTTCTTGTGGAAATTTGTCTACACTATAAAAGGTATAAATATCGTACGAGGAAAGGATGTCACATAATGACACAACAGTTGGATCAGTTAGCAATTAACGCAATCCGTACACTATCAATCGACGCAGTAGAAAAAGCAAATTCAGGTCACCCTGGTTTACCAATGGGTGCTGCACCTATGGCCTATACTTTATGGACGAAACATTTACGCCATAACCCGCAAAACCCTAATTGGTTTAATCGCGACCGTTTTGTATTATCAGCTGGACATGGTTCCATGCTTTTATATAGTTTATTGCATCTAGGTGGCTACGGATTAGAGATGGAAGAGATCAAAAACTTCCGTCAATGGAATTCAAAAACACCGGGACATCCTGAATATGGTCATACAGTTGGTGTGGAAGCGACAACTGGTCCATTAGGACAAGGTATTGCAATGTCAGTAGGTATGGCTATGGCTGAACGCCACTTGGCAGCAACATACAACAAGCCAGGTAAAGACATTGTAGACCACTACACATTTGCACTATGCGGTGATGGAGATTTAATGGAAGGTGTCGCTGCAGAAGCAATTTCTCTTGCAGGCCACTTGAAATTGGATAAATTAATTGTACTATATGATTCAAATGACATTTCACTTGATGGTGATTTAGAAAAGTCATTTTCGGAAAACATCCAAAAACGTTTCGAATCATACGGCTGGAACTATTTAAAAGTTACAGACGGTACAGATATTGCGGAAATTAATTCAGCAATTGAAAAAGCGAAACAAAATACTGGCGGTCCAACTGTAATTGAAGTGAAAACTGTTATCGGTTTTGGTTCTCCTAACAAATCAGGCAAAGCAGATTCACATGGTGCGCCACTAGGTATTGATGAAGTTACTTTAACAAAAGCTGCATATGCTTGGGAGCACGAGCCATTCTTCGTCCCAACTGAAGTATATGATACATTCAAAGCGGCAAGCGAAGTACAAGGTGTACAAGCAGAAGCAGCATGGAATGAATTATTCGAAAGCTACAAAAACGAATATCCGGAGCTGGCAGCACAATTTGTCAACGCAATGGAAAATAAATTACCGGAGAACTTTGCTTCTGAATTACCTGTATATGAAGCAGGTACAGCAGTAGCTACCCGTTCATCTTCTGGTGATGCAATCAATGCAATTGCAAAAACAACACCATCATTCTTCGGTGGTTCCGCGGACTTGGCAGGCTCAAATAAAACTACAATTAAGGGCGCTGGCGATTTCTTTGCTGAAACACCGGAAGGCCGTAACATTTGGTTTGGTGTTCGTGAATTTGCAATGGGTGCTGCGCTGAACGGTATGGCGTTACATGGCGGTTTAAACGTATTTGGCGGTACTTTCTTTGTATTCTCTGACTATGTACGTCCAGCAATTCGTTTATCTGCACTAATGGGATTGCCTGTAACATATGTATTTACACATGACTCAATTGCTGTAGGTGAAGATGGTCCTACACATGAGCCAGTCGAGCATTTAGCATCATTACGTGCAATGCCGAATCTTTCAGTAATCCGTCCTGCAGATGCAAATGAATCTGTAGCAGCATGGAAATTAGCTGTAGAGAGCAAATCAACGCCAACTATTTTAGTGTTGTCGCGTCAAAACTTGCCGGTATTGGATGTTGCAACAGAAACAGTATACGAAGGTGTTGAAAAAGGCGCTTATATTGTTTCACCTTCATCTAAGGAAACTCCGGATGCCCTGTTAATTGCAACAGGTTCTGAAGTTGGCTTGGCAGTAGAAGCGAAAAAAGCATTGCTTAAAGAAGGAATTGACGCATCTGTTATATCGATGCCATCAATGGACCGTTTTGAAAAACAGTCGAAGGAATATAAAGAATCTGTATTACCAAAAGCTGTGACAAAACGTTTAGCAATTGAAATGGGTGCATCACTTGGCTGGCATAAATATGTTGGCTTTGAAGGAGATGTATTGGCAATCGATAAATTTGGTGCATCGGCTCCGGAGAAAATTGTGTTAAAAGAATACGGCTTCACAGTAGAAAATGTAGTTGCGAAAGTAAAAGCACTTTAATTCGAAGTTCAAAATGTCACTTGTCTACTATGGCAAGTGGCTTTTTTTATTTCTATATCAGTCGGAACCGCGGTAAAATGTTGAGAGTGAGAAGAAAAAAGCTTTGGCAAAAGGGATAATTTCAGATACAATATGCCGTAGAAATAATTGGATAACGTGCGATTTTACTTAAGGAATGGTACGATGATAAAGAAATATGGAATTATCAGATGAAGGATGTGGATGAATAATGACAGCAGAAAATAAGCAAAAAGAAATTACTACATATATCGAACAGACACTTTTTTTCCTATCGAATAAAGCGGACCTTGAAAAATTCCAAACAATGCTTCAAAAAAATATTGATGAAAAAAGAGCTTCCTCCACGTCAACGACTGATTTTTATGATCGATTAATGTTAAATATTGCGTATTACGTGGAAAATAAAATGGCATGGACAGATCTTGTTCGGGAAACATTCAATTCAGGAAAAGTGCCACCCGTTTCTTATATCGAAAATGAACTGCTGGCACAGCAAATGCAAATCCGCAACAGTGTCGGAGAAAAAATGGACGATTACAAGAAAGCATTCCATCAGCAATATGAAGCATTAAAAGTAGAAGATGGAGATGTGATATACGATTATGCCTATGCATCCGTGGAGCATGCATACCGTATTGATTTTTTAACAGTTGCCTGTGCTAAAAATGCACATATTTTAACAGAAGGCGATATTGAGGAAACAATCAAAATGCTGGATGGCTATATGGCTTATTACACGGATCAGCTTGTCAATAAAATGACGCTTTCTTAAAAGGAGATATAAAATGAACACACCATTTAATTATTTACACAAAGCACCTAAAGCAGATGCGGATAAGCAACCTGCGATTTTCTTGCTGCATGGGTTAGGGAGCGATGAAAACGATTTAGTGCAACTTGTTGATTCATTTTCAACAAATTGCCATATTTTTAGTTTGCAAGGACCGATTAAACATCGTCCCGGCTATGCTTTTTATACATTTGAAGAAGAGGGTAAACCGAATCGTGCAATCTTTGATAAAGTGCTGAAAGGTATTGAATTATTTATTAAAGAAGCTATTTGGGAATTCAATTTGGATGAACAGCAAATTTATGTTGTCGGCTTCAACCAGGGGGCAGCGATGGCACAGTCTCTTGCGATGGTGATGGGCAATGCGATTCGTGGAACAGCAGCATTAAGCGGTTATTTACCGGAATTCGCTGCGCTTGAATACAGTAAAAAAACAATGGACGAATCTAAAATCTTTATTTCTCACGGTGAATATGATTATGATTTTCCGATTGAATGGGCAGAGCATGCCGTCCGTTTTTTCAATGACTATGACACGGATGTTACATTCAGAACATATCCGGTAGGTCATGGAGTGAGCGAGCAAAATCTACATGATTTAATCGCATTCTTATCAAAAGATTTACCGAACACTATAAACTAAGAAAACAGCTGAGGGAAGGTAATTAATTCCCGTCAGCTGTTTTTTTAGTGTCCAGCAATTGTTCTGCTTCGGTAATAGACATCGGTTTATAGAAGTAATAGCCTTGACCAGCAGGACAGCCAAGTTGTTGAAGCATCGCCAATTGTTCTTCGGTTTCAATTCCTTCGGCAATAGGGCGCATTTGAATATTTTTCGCCAATTGAATGATCGTTTGTACGATGGCATACATCCCGGGTTCATTCATTGCACTAACAAAACTGCGGTCAATTTTGATTTCAGAAAAAGGCAACTGCGGCAAATAACTTAATGAAGAAAAACCGATTCCAAAATCGTCGATTGAACACTCAATACCCATAAGCCTTAGTTGATTTAAAATCTCTTTTGCATTTTTAAAGTCCACCAATTCAATGCTTTCCGTTACTTCCAACTTTATATAATGCGGCGGGACATTATATTGATAAAATATATCCCTTATATTTTGCAGAAAATCCGGATCGTAAAAATGGTCCGGCGATATATTGAGTGCAATCGGTAAAATCTTTTTGTTTTCATTTATACGATTTTGAAGCCAGACAAGGATCTGCTTGAAATTCAGTAAATCAATCGCTTTAATCTTCCCGGTTTGTTCTGCGATCGGGATATATTTTACCGGTGAAATAAAACCAAGTTTGCTTGAGTTCCATCGAGATAGTGCTTCAAAACCCTCCACTTCAATCGTTTGGAAGTTAATTTTAGGCTGCAAATAGACTTCGAACTCCTCATGTTGCAGCCCATAGGCCAATTGATTGAGAATATCCATTTCCTCAGTCAATTGTTTCGTACTATTATCTTCGTAAATAGAATAGCTAGTCCCAGTTCGTTTCTGTGCATTGGATAAGGCGATATCCGCCTGATGGATGCTCTGCTCGACCGTCACTGATTGATTAAAGTTTGTATAGCCGATTTTTAATGTAATGTAGATTTCGTTCCCGTCGACTTTATAAGGCATTTGTGTCAAAGATTCAAGATGCTGATTACAGTCAAGGAAACACCCATTATCGCTTACTTTTCCTAAAATGAGCGAATTTGAAAAACGAGAAATTAGTGTATCACCATGTGCGAAATCAATTTCCATACGATCTGCCACTTGTCGCAGTATATCGGCACCTGCATTTCTTCCGTATAAATCGACAACCTTATTAAACTCAGTAGGGTGAAGGATGGCGACAACTCCTGATTCGCCGGCATTTATCCATTCTGATAATTCAGATTTAAAATAATGAAGGTTTGGTAAATTTGTTTCAACATCAAAAAAGGCAAGTCTGCTAAGCTCAATTTTTTGTTCGGCATATTTAATGGCTAATTGAATCAGCAGAGCCAAACGGTTTAAATAATTGATATCGATTTGCTTTAACTCTGTTGCATCCTGATTGAACAGGGTCAAAATGCCACTAACTTCATTTTGCGGAGTTAATATGGGCTTTGTCCATGAGCCTTGAACATAATTAAGATTCCAACAGTTGAAAAGTTCTCTGTGCTGTACTTTGTCTGTAAAGTCCTTTAAATAAACTGCGTTCGAATTCAGACCGGTATTAGGCGAAATTTCCAATATATCAAGTACATTAATAATCTGTAATGGCAATGAATGTGTGCCTAACGATTTAATTTCACAATTTTCACCGAAAATATGTATGGCACAATAAACATCGCGAATATAGAATAGTTCAATTTTCTCAGTAATTAAATTTAAAATCGATTGCAGATTGTCTTCATGATCGATTGCTTCATACACTTCATGCTCCAATTTATAAACCATTTTATTTAACTCTGCTTCTGTTGTATCTTCGCAAGTTAATAAAATATATTGAATGACATTATCATCATTCCGAATCGGATGCAGTGTAATCGAGTTCCAAAAAGCGGATCCTTCTTTCATATAGTGCAAAATCGTAAACTTTTTTGCTACACCTGATTTTAAATGTAAATTTAATTCTTCAATTGAAGTTTGGTTTGTTCTGTGACCATTCAATATGTTGATATTTTGATGGAGCAATTCATGCATTTCAAAAGATGTAAATTTCAAAAAATGTGGATTAGCATGTAAAATAGATAAGTTTTCATCATTTATATCAATGATGAGCGATCCTTTCGAAAGCTGGTTACTTAAGGTTTTTAGCCAATTAAATAAGCGGTCTTTTGATAGGGGTATAAATTGATCAATGGTCATTCTAACTTCCCCTTTAAAAAAGTATTGTGTTAACTAAAGTATAACAAAATTCCTATGAATTTAAAGTGAGATTATATTAATATAAATATTTCCCTTTTATTTGAGTCTAAAGTACATAATGAATAATAGATTTTATTAACTATTTTAACGCAAAAAAAAGAAACTAGTAAATACGAATTTACTAGTTTCGGTAAACATTATTTTCGGTACTCATCGATTTTTGAAGTGATTTTATCTTTAACTTCAGCAGCTCTTTCCTGTGCCTCGCCTTTAAGCTGATCTCGCTGGCCATCCACTTGTAGTGAGGGATCATTTGTATTTTTACCGATTTCTTCCTTAACTTCGCCTTTAATTTTATTGGCTGCGCCTTTTAGTTTATCTGTAAATCCATTTGACATAATATGACCTCCTAAAAGTTTAGATGGTATTTATATTCCCTCATACATTAATACTAAACAAAGGGTTTATTGTGTATAAATTTTATAAAAGTGATGAAGGGTGTCCTGCCCATCTTCTTCTACAAGTGTCTGCCCATCCAATTGCATGGTTACTTTTGTTTTGGTTTCATCGATTGTGTCACTGATAAATAAAAGAATGACTTCTACTTGGCCGTTTTCTTGTAAGCGCTCTTTTTGGCTCGCAGAAAATGAATGTTGTGTAAATAGGCCGTTATTTTGCCAAGTGCCTGTAATTTTCAACTGCTGTGTTTCACCGCTATCGTCATATTCCCATTGGACATCGCGTAATATAGTCTTAAATAAATCGTTAATAGTAAAAGAATGATTGTTGAATTCAATTTCAGTAGCTCGAATAGAATGGACATCGATTGAAATTGCTGAAGCTGCTTCATCTGCCTTTGAACTAATACCTGATGCCGCCTTTTTTAAGTCTGCTACCGTATCTCCACATCCAGCCAATAAAATTGAAATAGATAATAATAAACTATATTTCCTCATTAGAGTCCCTCCAATGCTGTCATTCCATCCATCTTACTAAATTGACTGGAAGGATTCGCATCAATTTTCAAAAAGATTGTGAAAAAATTGTAACAGTTTGTTAATTAGTGAACTAAAGGAGTCCTCTTTCAAAATATTTGCATTGTCTGTTTCTGAATAACGTTCGCAACTCTGGGTATGATTAGAAATAGATATGAATCGATTGCATGGCGCTGAATAGTCCATCATCTAATAATTGAAAGTGAGTGATTTAAATGCGGATTAGTGATGAGTTGCTAGACAAACTTGGAATTTACTTTGTTTATCATGAAGTGTATAACAAATATGGCATTACTTTTGAAAGCTTTGTGGATCGTTGGACAAGAGGGATTTTGGAAATTTGATTTTGCAGAATCATGCAGGATTCAGAAGTATTAATAGAAAATAAATTCATTTTACATGATGAAAAAGGATGCGACCTAATTAAGGATGCATCTTTTTTCTATTTTCATTTTGGGGAAAGTTGTATACGATGAAACCATCTACATAAATTTCAAAGGAGAACAGACAATGAAAGTACGGGAAATGGGTATTACGATTGGACAATTGCCTCCAGGGGATAAAAACTGCATCACCGATATAGATGGTGTAAGTGTCGGACATGTAACATTGGATTATGCACTAAATGATTCAGGTGATGCTGCCTGTACCGGCGTAACAGCTATTTTACCGCATCGCGGCAATCTATTTCGGGAAAAGGTGACAGCAGCCAGTTATATATTAAACGGCTTCGGGAAAACAACCGGGCTTGTTCAAGTAGATGAACTCGGCGTAATCGAGTCACCGATTATGCTCACCAATACATTCGCTGTGCCGAATGTATCACAGGGGACACTTCAATATTTACTTGAACAAAACGAAGAGATTGGAATTTCTACCGGGACAGTCAATATCGTTGTCGGTGAATGTAATGATAGTCATTTAAACTCCATCCGCCATTTTCCAGTTAAACCTGAGCATGCTATTGAAGCAATCCAGCAAGCTAAAACAAACAACGTTGAAGAGGGCGCTGTTGGAGCAGGAAAAGGGATGGTTTGCTTCGGCTATAAGGGAGGAATTGGCAGCTCGTCACGCATTGTCGAAGATAAGGCTGGCCAAAAATATATGGTTGGATGTCTCGTATTGAGTAATTTTGGAAAGGCGAGCGAATTTTTAAAAGAAAGATATACGGTTACCGCTGACAACGAGAAGTCGACAATTAGCCCTACAGATGGCTCTATTATTATCGTAATAGCGACAGATGCCCCATTAAGCAGCCGCCAGCTGAAACGAGTTATAAAACGTTGCGGGATAGGGTTAGGAAGAACAGGCAGTCACTTTTCCCATGGAAGCGGGGATATTGTCATTGGATTTACAACAGCTCGAAAAATACAGCATCACTGCGATGAAGAACTGGAAAGTCGCCGACAGATAAGAGAAGATCATGACGTCATGAACACATTATTTATGGCAGCAGCCGAAGCGACAGAAGAAGCGATTCTGAATTCTTTGTCGCAAGCTACAACTACAACTGGAAGAAATAACAATACCGTCCAAAGTTATAATTTTGTCGAATAATGTATTTTTTAGTTTGCTAAATTAAATACCTTCATTCAGCCTTTTACATAGCTCCTATGTAGAAGGCTGTTTTCTTATGAAAATATAATATCTATTGGAATGATATGTTTTAAATATCGCTGTATATCAAAGGTTTTGGAGATTTATACTTCAATTATATTATTTTAAAAACTATTAGAAAAAACTTCCACAATCGAAATAAGTATGGTATTTTATTAATAATAAACAGAAGACTGAAAAATCTAAATCTTTAAAAATATTATTCTACACTGATGAATGTCGTGGAAGTTGAAAGGAGTATCGAAAAAATGAGAGTTTACATAAGTGCCGATATCGAAGGGATTACGGGCACAACGGTTTGGAGTGAAACTGAACTGAACGCTCCGGATTATGCGCAGTTTCAAAAACAGATGACAAAAGAAGTGCTTGCGGCAATTGAAGGTGCATTTGCAGGCGGTGCTACCGAGATTTTACTGAAAGATGCACATGATTCCGGACGAAATATCCTTATTGAAAACTTACCTGAAAACGTAAAAATCATTCGAGGCTGGACACAAGAACCAATGTGCATGGTTGCGGGTTTGGACAGCAGTTTCGATAGGGCGATTTTTATTGGCTATCACAGTGAAGGCGGCAGTGAGAAAAACCCCCTTGCCCATACACTTAGCTTGTTGGCAGATGTCAAAATAAACGGGGAATATGCAAGTGAATTTTTAATAAATACATATGCAGCAGCCCTCCACGATGTGCCGGTTGCTTTTGTCAGCGGAGATCAGGCATTAACGGAGCATATCGCCGGTTACAATGATCAAATTGTCACATTCGCGACAAAAGAGGGAGTCGGCCATGCAACAATTAATGTAAGTCCGCAAACGACATTGAAAAAGACGAAACTACTTGTAGAACAGGCAATGAAAATTGAGCGAACAAAGCTTCAAATAGAATTGCCGAAGCATTTCACAGTAGAAATTATTTATAAGGATCATATTAAGGCATACCGGAATTCATTTTATCCAGGTGCAACATTTAAACCGCACAATACAGTCCGGTTCGAAACAAACGATTATTTTGAAGTGTTGAGACTGTTACAATTTTTAACATAAAGCAGGTGAATTTATGAAAATATCAAAAGTTGAGGTAGGGCTTGTCGAGGCTCCTCTTATTACTCCGTTTAAAACAGCACTGCGCACAGTACATAGTATACGAAATATCGCCGTCTTTATTTATACGGATAATGGACTAATCGGCATCGGGGAAGCTGCGCCGACCCATGTCATTACAGGCGAGACTCTTTCATCGATCCGCTATGCAATTGAAGAAGTGATAGCACCATCGATTATTGGAATTGAAATTGATGAAATTGCGCTGCTTTGTCAACGGGTCGATTCTTGTCTCTACCAAAATACGAGTGCTAAAGCGGCGGTCGAAATCGCGCTTTATGATTTATGGGCGAAACAATACAATGCTCCCCTTTATAAATTGCTGGGGGGTTACCGAAAGAACATTACAACGGACATTACGATTAGTGTGAATGGAATGGATGAAATGGTGAAAGACAGTTTAGCAGCTGTAAAACGGGGCTTTTCTATTTTAAAAGTGAAAGTCGGGAAAAATCCGGTTGAAGATGTGGAACGTGTTATAGCTATTCGAAAGGCAGTAGGTCCAGATGTTACGTTAAGAGTTGATGCCAACCAAGGATGGACAGCAAAAGAAGCTGTAAAAATTATTGGACAGCTTGAAGACAAAGGCGCGGATATCGAGCTCGTTGAACAGCCTGTACACTACAGTGATATTAAAGGCATGCAATATGTGACCAGCAATACGTATACAAATATTTTGGCGGACGAAAGTGTATTTTCTCCAAAGCAAGCGATCGAGGTCATTGAAAAGCGGGCCGCGGATTTAATAAATATAAAGCTGATGAAAACAGGGGGCATTTCAAAAGCACAGCAAATCAACCATATTGCAGAGGCAAATGGTGTCGCTTGTATGATTGGCTGTATGCTTGAAACAAAAATTAGTGTCAGTGCAGCTGCGCATTTTGCAGCAGCGAGCAAAAATGTCACAATGGTCGATCTGGATGGACCAAGTTTGTGCAGTGAAGATCCAATTGAAGGGGGGCCGATTTTCAAAGGGGAAAATATTCAGATGGCCGATGCTCCCGGTATCGGGTTATTAATAGAAGCTTATTTAGCTAGATAGGAAAGAGAAATGGGGGAAATAACTTTGAAAAAATCTTTGTTAGCGTTACTTTGTATGTTTGTACTCGTACTGGCAGCATGTGGTGATTCATCGGAATCTGGTGAAACATCGGAATATCGAACAGTGTATTCCGGCGAAATTAAAACGCTGAACTATTTAAAAACAGCAGAAACAAATGAATTTGCATTATCAGCGAATTTAGTAGAAGGATTAATTGAATATGACCAATACGGCGTCGTTAAGCCAGGATTAGCAGAAAGCTGGGAATCCAATGAAGACGCGACTGTATGGACATTCAAACTTCGTGATGATGTGAAGTGGGTGGACCATGAAGGTAAAGATGTAGTAAATGTTGTAGCACAGGACTTTGTAGATGGTTTAAATTATGTGCTTGATGCGAAAAACGAATCTTCGACAGCGTGGATTGCAACAGTCGTGAAAAACGGTGATGCTTTCTACAATGGCGAATTGACGGATTTCTCGCAAGTAGGTATTAAAGCGATTGATGAAACAACGCTTGAATATACATTGGAAGCACCGACACCGTACTTTTTATCGATGCTGAACTATGTATGTTTCTTCCCGGTAAACGGGGAGTTCCTAGCTGAAAAAGGTGATGCGTTCGGAACGACTCGCGAGAATATTTTATATAATGGCGCATATATTTTAGATAAATTCGAACCTCAGAATGAGCGTGTACTTGTGAAAAACGACGCCTACTGGGATAAAGAAACAGTGAAAATCGATCGTATCCGCTATAAGTACAATAAAGAAGCAGCAACAGTTGCACCAGAACTATTCTTGCGTGATGAGATTGATGGGGCATTAATTCCGACATCAATTTTGGATGAATGGTTAAACAGTGATGACAAAAAAGATTTAGTACGCCAAAACACAAATAACTTCTACTCATACTTCTATGCATTAAACTTTGATCCGCAATATGATGCAGAGTATGAACCTGAAAACTGGAAAGTGGCCGTTAACAATAAAGATTTCCGTAAATCGCTTTATCACGCGCTTGATCGTGTATCGGCGATGTTAACAATCGAGCCTTACAATCCACAAGATCTATTGTCTAATACAATTACACCAAAGAACTTCGTGGATGTTGAAGGTGTAGATTACACAATGCTTGATCCATTAAAAGCAATTACCGAAACAGATTCATTTAACAAAGATTTAGCGCTTGAACATAAAGAGGCGGCATTGGCTGCATTAGCTGGTAAAGCAACATTCCCGGTAAAGGTATTGTTACCTTACAACTCTGGTTCACCGGAATGGGCAAACCGTTCACAAGTAGTGGAACAGCAGCTTGAAAACCTTTTAGGTGCTGATTACATCGATGTGGAGCTATATGCAGGTCCTGCAACAGGGTTCCTTGGTGAAGTACGTCGCCCTGGTAAGTTCTCAATAATTGAAGCAAATTGGGGTCCGGACTTTGCTGACCCGTCAACGTATACAGATCCATTTACAGAAGGCGGAACATATAACAAGCCGGAAATGGCAGAAGGTTATAACAGTGAATACAACAAGCTAGTCGAAGCTGCAAAAGCAGAAGTAGATCCGGCGGTACGTTATGAGTTATTTGCGAAAGCAGAGGCATTTTTAATTGAGGAAGCATTTGTTATTCCGTACGCTGTTGGCGGCGGTGGTTATACTGCTTCAAAATTAAATCCATTTGAATCACAATATTCGCCATTTGGTGTTACATCCGAGAAGTTTAAAGGTCAGTCTATCCTAGAAAAGCCAATGAGTAATGAAGAATTCAAGTCTGCTAAAGAAGCATGGGAAAAAGAGCGTGCGGAAGCTTTAGCAAACACTTCTAATTAATACGAAGGCATTTTAAATGGAGGTAGATTAGGAGATGACAGGATGTTTCTGCATCTCCTTTCTGCTTTTATATTTCATTATTGCGGATATCACGGATTCAATAAAAAGTATTTGGCGCTAGCGACAAACCGATCCGGACGTCATTACGCCGAGGAATTACTGAGGAGGGAACGTGTTTGTTAAAGTATATTGCGAAACGATTCGCGCAATCCATATTGACGTTATTTATCATCGTGACAATAGTTTTCTCCCTGTTACGATTAATGCCTGATGAAGGCTATTTAGGTGCAGCAGCAGAAAAAATGTCGCCTGAGCAACAGGAAATCTATTTAACAAATCTTGGCTTACGGGATCCGTTGTTAGTCCAACTAAAAAATTTCTACGTCGACCTTGTTCAAGGCGACTTAGGGAAATCGATTACATACCGTACAGACGTACCAGTACTTGACATTATTCAAGATAAAATGATGTATTCCATAATATTCGGATTAGGAGCTGTAGCGCTCTCATTACTAGTTGGTGTACCGCTGGGCATTTTGATGGCCCAGTTTAAAGGGCGCTGGCTCGACAGGCTCGGCACAGGCTATATCGTTATTGTTGTGGCGGTACCGGCGATGGTTTATTTCCTCATGATTCAAATGTATATTTCGGAATGGTTCAATTTGCCGATGCTGTTTGATGAATACAATCCACGGAGTTTTATTTTACCGTTAATCTGTTTGGCCCTTGGTCCGATTGCTTCATATGCAATGTGGATGCGACGCTATATGGTGGATGAGCTGAACAAGGATTATATTAAGCTCGCACGGGCAAAAGGTGTGACAGAGCGTACGATTATGTTCCGCCATGTGATGAGAAATGCCTTCATACCGATGGCGCAATATTTACCGGCAACGATTTTATTTACGATCACCGGTTCGATTTATATTGAATCATTATTTTCGATTCCAGGTATGGGTGGATTGCTCGTAGATGCGATTCAGCGCCAGGATAACAATGTCGTACAAGGATTGGTGCTTGTATTTTCTGCACTCGGGATTATTGGATTAATTTTAGGGGATTTACTGATGGCAATTGTTGACCCTCGAATTAAACTAGGGAAAGGGGACAGTGTACGCTAATGGGAATTTTCACGAAAGAAATTCAGAATATTTCAGAAAAATCGACAGAACAGCTGCATGATCACATGTTTGACTTTGCCGCTGTCGATGATGCAAAAGCGGAAGAAACAGCTTATTCCAATTACTCTTATTGGCGTTCGACCTTCCGCTCCTTTAGGAAAAATAAAATTGCTGTATTTTTGCTCGTCTTTGTCATCGTCTTGATTGCATTTACATTTGTCCAACCTTATTTGCCAGATCAGAAATCGCCGACTCAAATTTATTTAAATCCGGACACAGGAATGCAGGACCGGAATGTCGCTCCGAATGATGAATACATTTTTGGGACAAACTCCATCGGTCAGGATTTATGGTCCCGAATTTGGGAAGGGACAAGAACATCCTTATTTATCGGATTTGCTGTAGCGATTATCGAAGTTCTGATCGGTTTTACAGTTGGGGCTTTATGGGGCTATTCGCGGAAACTCGAGACACCGATTACCCAGCTATACAATATCGTGGATAATATTCCGACAACGATCGTGCTGATTTTAATGGCGTATATTTTACGACCTGGCGTATCGACGATTATTATCGCCATGTGTATAACAGGCTGGGTTGAAATGGCGCGTTTCCTGCGAAATCAGATTGTCATATTGCGTGACCGTGAGTACAATCTGGCATCTAAAACTTTAGGAACACCAGGCTATAAAATCATCTTGAAAAACCTGCTCCCATATCTGATTTCGGTTATTATGCTGCGAATGAGTTTAGCAGTACCTGCTGCAATTGGTGCGGAAGTATTTTTAACATATATCGGCCTTGGATTGCCGGTTAGTGAACCATCATTAGGAAACTTGATCAATGAAGGACGGGTACTGATGATGTCACCGGATTTACGTTATCAGCTTATTTTCCCAAGTATCGTGCTGAGTGTCATTACGATTGCCTTTTATATTATCGGGAATGCATTTGCAGATGCGGCAGATCCGAAAAATCACGTTTAAAGAGGAGGGCGTTATATGGAACAGGAAAAAATATTATCCATCGAAAATCTAGTTATAAAATTTAAACTGCGTGGACAAACATTGACGGCTATCCGTGATATTTCGCTCGATTTATATAAAGGGGAAAGTCTAGCAATCGTAGGCGAATCAGGTTCGGGGAAATCAGTGTTAGTAAAGTCGATCATGGGTCTGCTTGATAAAAACGGCTATATTGCGGATGGACAAATCCACTTTGACGGTCATGATTTATCAAAATTTAAAACAGAGGCGGACTGGCTGAAAGTTCGCGGCAAAAAAATCGCCATGGTTACACAGGACCCGATGACATCGCTTAATCCGCTGAAAACAATCGGAAAACAAATCGAAGAAAGTGTCGTGCTGCATCAAGGGTTAAAAGGAAATGATGCGTATGAAAAAACATTGCAGCTGCTCCGGGATGTAGGGATACATGATGTTGCGCGCCGCTATAAGCAATACCCGCATGAATTTTCCGGCGGGATGCGTCAGCGGATCGTGATCGCGATTGCTGTTGCCTGCAACCCGCAAATCCTAATATGCGATGAGCCGACAACGGCACTTGATGTTACGATACAGGCACAGATCCTGCAATTATTAACAAATTTGCAGGAGAAGTATTTGCTGTCGACAATTTATATTACGCATGATTTAGGAGTCGTTGCAAAAGTCGCGGATCGGATTGCAGTAATGTATGCAGGGGATATTATTGAAGTTGGACAAACGGAGGAAGTATTTTTTGACGCGAAACATCCGTATACTTGGGCATTGATTTCGTCACTTCCCCAATTAGGAAATAAAGGCGAAGAGTTGTATTCGATCAAAGGAACACCACCGAACTTATTTAAAGAAATTAAAGGGGATGCGTTTGCTCCGAGGAATCAGTATGCACTCAAAATCGACTTTGTTGAACGTCCGCCTTTTTTCAAAGTGACCGATACCCATTATGCACGCACATGGCTGCTTGATCCAAAGGCACCGAAAGTAGAGCCCCCAGAAGTGTTGCAAGCCTTTTTCGCAGAAGGGAGACAATATGCAAATGACTAAAAATAAAAAAGAAAAACTGATTGAAGTGAAAAATATCGATATCGTTTTTGGACAAGGGAAAAAGCAGTTCAAAGCGGTAGATAATGTGAGCTTCGATATATATAAAGGTGAAACATTCGGGCTTGTAGGGGAATCCGGTTCGGGAAAAACGACAATCGGCCGTGCGATTATGCGCATCAACCCGATAACAAACGGAGAAATTCTATTCCATGGAACCCCGATTAATGGCCGTATTTCCAGTGCATGGGACCGTGAAATTACACAAAAAATCCAAATGATTTTCCAGGACCCCGGCGCATCATTAAATGAGCGGGCAAAGGTTGACTATATAGTATCTGAAGGTCTGATCAATAATAAAAGATACAGCAATGAACAGGAACGGATCGATAAAGTAAAAAAAGCATTACTGGAAGTCGGACTGCTGCCGGAATTTGCTTCTCGTTTCCCGCATGAGTTTTCCGGCGGGCAGCGTCAACGGATCGGCATTGCCAGAGCTCTTGTTATGGAACCGGAATTTATCGTAGCGGATGAACCGATATCTGCACTGGACGTTTCGATTCGTGCCCAAGTATTGAACTTATTGTCCAGCTTACAGGAGCATCGTGATTTGACGTATTTATTTATCGCACATGATTTATCGATTGTCCGCTTTATTACAGATCGGACGGCGGTCATTTATAAGGGGAAAATCGTTGAACTGGGTGAAACGGAAAAGCTGTTCAACAATCCGCTGCATCCTTACACGAAAGCATTACTGGCAGCTGTTCCAGAACCGAATCCGTTAAAAGAGCGCAGAAAAAAGCTGCAAGTGTATGATCCGACTGTCCATCAGTATGAAATGGATCCACCTGAGTTTGTTGAAATTGAAGAAGGACATTTCGTATTGGCCAATCAAGAGGAGCAGGCACAGTATCGGGCAGTGCTTGCCGGAAGTGGAGTGTAGAATATGGCAATGATAATTCCGAAGTCACTGAAAAAAGGCGATACTGTAGCATTAATCAGCGCATCTGGAGCAACACCTGAACATCGTATCGATCGGGCAATCCAGGCAGTGGAGAAACTGGGTTTCCATGTAGTTGTAGGGGAAACGTGCAAAGCGCGTCACGGTTATTTTGGAGGCAGTGATGAGCTGCGCGCCAAAGAATTGAATGACATGTTCCGGAATCCTGAAATAGACGGTATTTTTTGTATTCGCGGAGGTTATGGCGCGACACGGATTTTACCGATGCTTGATTTGGAGATGATTAAAGAAAACCCGAAAGTATTTGCCGGCTATAGTGATGTTACAGCACTGCATATTGTATTCAACCAGCAATGCGGCTTTATAACATACCATACACCGATGCCTTCAACAGAATTTATCCGACCTGAAATGGATGACTATACATGGGAGTACTTCCTCAACAGTGTGACGAATACAGGATGGAATGATTATTTCCTGGAAAATGCAAAAGACCAGAATATGAACACGGTTGTTCCCGGTAATGCAACAGGGGAATTAGCTGGAGGTAACTTAACACTGGTTGCAGCATCTTTAGGGACACCGTACGAGATTGATCTGAACGGCAAAATTCTATTTTTGGAAGACATCGATGAAAATGTGCAACGGATCGACCGGATGCTGACACAGCTTTCACTATCAGGTAAACTTCAGCAACTGTCGGGTATTTTGCTGGGTGCTTGGACGGATTGTGGGCCAATGGATGTAAATAACGCAGAAAATAATTTGAGTTTGGATACGGTATTTGAAGAAATTTTAGTGCCATTGAATATTCCAATAATAAAAGATGTAACATGTGGTCATGTACTGCCGACGATGTCATTGCCGCTTGGTAAAACCGTAACTATCGATGCGACGAATCATACTATTCGGGTTGTAGGTTAGTCTGATGCATAAACAACTTAATCGTATTATTGCTCAGTGTCCATATAAAGTGCATGTCATTGTAGAAGATTATAATACTAATGAGATTGTATGGGAAAATCGGGACAAGGAAATTTTCAGCAGTGCAAGTATTATCAAAGTGCCGATACTCATTGCCATTTTGGCTCACCTGCAAAAAATGAACGGCAATTTGAATCAGGTAATCGAAATTACTCCTGAAAACATGGTTGAGTTCAGTGTTATAACTGAACAGAGGCAAACCCGTGCCACACTGCACGAACTGTTGCTTTGGATGACGATTACGAGCGACAATACAGCAACAAATGTATGTATTGATTTATTAGGCATGGAAGCATTCAATAACTATTTTAAAGAAATCGGCTTACATAATACTCGAGTCCAGCGAAAAATGATGGATTTTGAACGTCAAAAGCTTGGCTTTGATAATGAAACGACAGCGCAGGATATGCAGCAACTTTTCCGGCAAATATATAGAGGGACACTGCTTACAAAAGAGTGGAATGCGGTGGCACTCGATATTTTAAGCAGGCAGCGCAGTCATGAGTCGCTCAAACGTTATATCGTAGATGATGTAAAAATAGCGCACAAAACAGGTGGACTGGATACGGTAGACCATGATACTGGAATTATTTTTGCTAAAGAACGAGATTATTTTATCGGGGTTTTCATTACAGAAGTGACCGACAATGACAAAGCGAGACAAACGATTGGTACGATTTCTAAAATCGTCTATGATCATTTTATAAAACAGGAGGAGGGAATCGATTGAATGCCGTTGTAAAAACAAAAATTGCGAATTTATATGCAGCACCGGACCGACATTCCGAGTTAATCGACGAGGCGTTATACGGGATGTCGGTCGAAGTGCAGGAAGAAATTGATGAAAATTGGGTCAAAGTACGAACATTTTACCGGTACGAAGGCTATACACTAAAATCCGACTTGCATGTTGGAAGTGAACCGACTGTGAACTGGGTATATGAAGCAAATGATGTCGTTATACAGAGCTTTGCCGATGTCCTTAAAGCTCCTAAAATACAAAGTGAAAACATCATTACACTGACACGAGGTGCCTTTATTAAAGTTGTACTGGAAGCAGGACTTGATCCGGCTTGGGCAAAAGTGAAGCTTGTTACAGGCGAAGAAGGGTATGTACGGTCAGCCTGGATTCAGGATCGAGTTAAAGTGTATACGACAAATGAAGAGATATTCCGCAAGCAAGTTGTGGAAACAGCTTTTCGCTATATGGGAACACCATACCGATGGGGCGGAAAAACGCCTTTAGGTATTGACTGTTCAGGTCTTGTATCAATGGCGTATATGCTGAACGGTGCTTTTATTTACCGTGATGCGAAAATAGAGGAAGGTTTCCCGTTAAGGAAAATAGAAGCTGAAAACTTAAAGCCGGGAGATCTGATTTTCTTCCCTGGTCATGTAGCGATGTATATTGGTAATGATGAGTATATCCATTCCTCGCTGGGCGGAAACGAGGTCAATGTGAATAGCCTGAACTTGCAGCATGAAAATTACCGTGAAGACTTGGCGACAACAATCACGGAGTACGGCAGTATTTTTTAATCCAACCACAAAAAAGGTCAACTCAGAAAGAATAGTCTGAGTTGACCTTTTAATTACATGTAAATTGGTTTTGTTCAATTAAAAGTTTTTAAGGATCCAATCGTTTGCTTCTACCCAATTATTAACGCGAACGACGTTATTCGGTACAGGTATCTGATTGTATGGGGTATCAAACAAAATGACAGGGATTTTTAGCTCCTCGGCAATTTCGACTGCATTATCATGTTTGTCTTCGAAAAATGCTTCTACTGCATGCTTTTTTGCGATGGCAATTTTGTTATGACTGCCGATACATTCGATATGGTCGTATGGTACTTTAAAATGTTCAAACCAGTTTTTCGTAATGTCGAAAACATTTTCTCCACGGGCAGAAATATAATAAAGCTCATACTGGTTCTGCCAGGCTGTTAAAATGCGGTGTGCATCTGCAGCAAGCTCACTCGCTTCATACATTCGTGGCTCGTTTTCTTTAAACCAGGCCTGAAACTGTGCGCGGTCTACAGGGTGGGGAAAGCCACTTAAAAAATCATATTCCGTTACATCTTGTAGCGTCATATTAATATTGTACTGTTTATTAATATGGGGAATCAATGTGGCAGGACATGTAACAGTCCCGTCAATATCAATGCCGAACCGATGTTTTAAGTTTGTCATTTCCATTACCTCATTTCTTTACACAGTTGCATTAGCTTCTGCTTCACGCTGTGCCACCATTTCAGCAGCCAATTTATCGATTTCTTTCTTCAGTTCTTCCACCATTGTTTCTTCCGGAACTTTACGAACTGTTTTACCTTTCATGAATAAAAGGCCTTCGCCACGAGCACCGGCGATGCCGATATCTGCTTCACGTGCTTCACCAGGACCGTTAACCGCACAGCCTAAAACTGCTACTTTTAACGGAACATTCAGTTTAGAAATATATTCTTCTACTTCGTTGGCAATTGAAATTAAATCAATTTCGATACGGCCGCAAGTCGGACAAGAAATTAATGTGGCCATATTTGATGCCAAGCCGAATGATTTTAATAATTCACGAGCTACTTTTATTTCTTCCACCGGATCTGCAGATAAAGAAATACGCAATGTATTTCCGATCCCTTTAGATAAAATCGCACCTAAACCGGCAGCTGATTTAACAGTACCGGCAAATAGTGTACCTGATTCTGTAATTCCTAAGTGCAACGGATAGTTGAAAGCTTTTGATGCTTTTTCATAGGCTTCAATTGCCAAGTTTACGTCAGATGCTTTCATCGAAACGATAATGTCATGGAAATCCAAGTCTTCTAAAATTTTAATGTGGTGCAATGCAGATTCTACCATTCCATCAGCAGTTGGGTAACCGTATTTTTCCAGGATATGATGCTCTAAAGATCCGGCGTTAACACCGATTCGGATTGGTATACCTTTTGCTTTTGCCGCATTTACAACTGCCTCCACTTTTTCACGGCGCCCGATGTTGCCCGGATTGATACGTACTTTATCAATGCCACCTTCAATGGCTTTTAATGCTAATTTGTAATCAAAGTGAATATCCGCTACTAATGGGATATTAATTTGTTTTTTTATTTCAGGTATTGCATTTGCAGCACGCTCATCTGGTACTGCAATACGTACGATCTGACAACCTGCCTCTTCCAAACGTTTAATTTCGGCAACAGTTGCTTCTACATCATGTGTTTTCGTCGTACACATACTTTGAATTACGACTTCGTTATTACCACCAATTGTTAAGTTACCGACACGCACAGGACGTGTTTTCGTACGGTGAACGATTTCACTCATGAAAAATTCTCTCCTTTTCAGGCTTTTAATGTGTTACATCTCCAATAGATATAACGATATGTAAGCCGTCACTGTTCCTTATTTTATCAGTGTATGAAAAGAAGAACAAGGAAGAAACATTATGAAGTCAATTTAGACAATTTTCCTTCACGTTCGAGATGATTGGGATTAGGACAGTATCTCCTGGTACAAGTGGCTGTAAATTTAAATGCGGGTTAAGTTGATAAAATTGGGCTAGTCTTTCAGGGAAAGTGGTTTTAATAGGTGATGGTGTTGCTGAAAACAGGCTGTAAATGGTATCGTCCTGCTGGATTTTCACGACTACATAGCTTTCTTTTTCGGCTTCCTCGCATGATTGTGGAGCAGCATAAAAGGAGGCTAATGGGAGCGTACCTTCCTGTAAATCTACTTTAATGACAAACGCAAACAGCAATAGCACAATGGAAGCTATTAAAAAGCGCAAAAAAAATCCTCCTTATCTCTTCAGTTCAACTCGTTAATAGATTGTTAAACTATATGATTCATAAGGAGAATTTATTATTTTTGTACAGGATATTTTGTTAATGCAACGATTATAAAGAGCATTGTGATAAAAATACCGCTAATTGTGATAACTGTTTGTGAGATTATAAAAAGATTTCCGAACATCGTTAAAAATGTTCCCCATGTACTGGCAAAAACAGCTGTCCGCCATACTTGCCGATATTCACCGCGGCGTCTCATCGGCTTAACGAAAAACAGACCTGCAAGCGCATATAAACTTACTTTAATAAAATAGATCGACGTATTGAGTACGAATAAAAATACAATGGCAATCGGATAAACAATCCACTGTATATTCTCGGCATACTGTTCAATTTCCGAATAACCGAAAATCTCGGCTGTCCCGGTATTGATAAATTGCCCGAATGAAAAAGCGGTAATGAGGGTAATCATTAAAAAGGCATACTGCATCACTTTACCGATTGATAGAATTCGATAGGCGCCCAATTTTTTAGGACTCGTTAAACTATGTATAAATAACTGCATATGTGAAATTTTCATAATGATTGAATGCTCCTTTATAAAAGTAGTGTAACATGAAAAAAATATGATTTGAACTCGGAAAATTAAATTGAATCTTTTCTTCGTACATTACGTATAATTTTTGAAAACATAGTGGGAAGAATATTTGAAAGGATGTGAAATGGGTGGATATTATTGCATGGACACTTATTATTGCGCTGTTTATAATCGCGTTTATCGGTTTAGTATATCCGATTATCCCATCCGTCTTATTTTTACTTGGCGGGTTTATCGTTTATGGGCTGTTTTATAGTTTTACCGAATTGCCGTGGTGGTTCTGGGTAATCGAGCTACTATTTGTTGCGCTGTTATTTGCGGCAGATACGATCTCGAATCTGATCGGAGTAAAAAAATTCGGCGGAACAAAAGCAGGGATGTGGGGAAGCACGATTGGTTTATTGATCGGTCCATTTGTTATTCCTTTTGCGGGTATTATCGCAGGGCCGTTTATCGGGGCGATTATTGGCGAATTAATTGTGACACGAAGCAATTTACAGCAGGCGATTAAAGTGGGTGTCGGTTCAGTGGTAGGATTTTTAACATCCGTCGTAACAAAAGGGATTATTCAAGCAGTTATGATTGTCCTATTTTTTATTGCCATCTAGTTACAAATTAAATCTGAAGAAATTGTTAAGGAGCAAATATTTGTAAAATCAAATAGATATCGCTTACACTAGTAATGGAAAGATTACAAACAACAGGTAAGACAAGTAATCCGCAGCCTTTCCGTCAAAAGACTGAAATGCAAATATTACTGTTTTTTTCATTGAATGAGCAATCATTTTTTGATAACCTAGTATTGTAATCAACATTAATTACTTGTTCCAGGGAGGAATATTATCATGGCATTCAAATTACCAGAATTAACTTACGCTTACGACGCATTGGAACCACATATCGATGCAAAAACAATGGAAATTCACCACTCTAAACACCACAATACTTACGTAACAAACTTAAACGCAGCAGTAGAAGGTACTGAATACGCTGACAAAGACATCAACGAGTTAATCTCTAACATCGATGCTTTACCAGCTGACAAACAAACTGCTGTACGCAACAACGGTGGCGGACATGCTAACCACACATTATTCTGGGAATTAATCGCTCCAGGCGGTTCTAACACTCCAGTAGGTGAAGTAGCTGCTGCAATCGATGCGAAATTCGGTTCATTCGACGCTTTCAAAGAAGAATTCGCAAAAGCTGCAACAACTCGTTTCGGTTCAGGTTGGGCATGGTTAATCGTTGATGGTGACGGTGTAGCTGTTACTTCAACTCCAAACCAAGACTCTCCAGTAATGGAAGGCAAAACACCAATCCTAGGCTTAGACGTTTGGGAGCACGCATACTACTTAAACTACCAAAACCGTCGTCCGGACTACATCGGTGCATTCTGGAACGTAGTGAACTGGGACGTAGTAGAATCTAAGTTTCAAGCTGCTAAATAATTAAAGCTAATTCTGTACCGAAAGCAAAGCGGCAGGTACAAAATATTTTAATCATAAAACGCATGAGAAGTTTCACTACTTCCATGCGTTTTTATGTATTTTTTTCCATTTTTCTGCTACGCTCAAAACAATAAACAGAATCGGGGTGCAGTAGATGTTTGATGAATTTGTAGCACAAATTGATGAGAAGTGGCATGAGGCTTATATAAAACTAATGGAAACAATAGATGAAAACTTGCCGCCAGGGTTTGAAAAGTCAATAGACCGGAATATGATCGTATATAATGTACCATTAACAACCTATCCAAAAGGGTATCATGTAACACCGGGTACACCGTTACCATTTCTGGCGCTCGCTCCACAAAAGCGCCATATTGGGCTTTATCATATGGGTGTCTACAGTGATCCCGAACTTCTCACATGGTTTCAGGAATCCTATGCAGATGCGGTTCCTACAAAGCTGAACATGGGGAAAAGCTGTATTCGCTTTACTTCAACAAAACATATACCGTATGGATTGATCGGGGAACTAAGCAAAAAGATTACCGTAGAGCAGTGGATTACTACCTATGAAAATGCATTGTATAAATGAATTATACAAGGATAAATAAAGATAAGTTATATTTCAATATTGTCCTAATTTTCTGACGCGCTTTGCAACTTCGGTTGCAAAGCTTTTTTCTTGTTTATTCCGCCTCTTCTAGTCGTAAGTACACCTAAACCAAACTTAAGATGAATAAACTGTAAAGAGGTGAGGGATAGATGAGCATGACGTACAAAAATATACTGGTTGCCGTGGATGAATCAAAGGAGTCGCTGATTGCCTTTAGGAGAGCTGTGCAAGTTGCACTAAATAATGTCGGAAGTAAGCTGTATATTGTTCATGTAATTGATACTCGTTCCTTTGCATTTTCAGAAGGCTATAACTTTGATATGGCGGAAAAATTTACGAATAATAAGAAGGACCTTTTAGATTCATTTGAGAAAAAAGCACAGCAGTCAGGGTTTACAAATATTAAAAAGATTATTGAATACGGGACACCCAAGCACGTTATCGCACGCGATATTCCCCAACAGGAAAAAATTGATCTGATTATTTGCGGTGTTACAGGGAAAGGGGAAATAGCCCGTTTTTTCCTCGGATCTGTATCAGAAGGGATAATAAGAAATGCCCGCTGCGATGTTCTTGTTGTAAGAAATTCTTAAATAGATGGCGAAGCTCCACGTTAATTTTCGTGAAGCTTCTTTTTTTGTGAAACTTTATAAAAGTACAGCCGTCTAAAAGATGAATAATTAAAATCTGAACTCTTTTTTCATGGAGTTTTCAGTGTTATACTAAAAGCTATGACTATACATTCATGTACACGCTACATAAAGTAAGAAAGGGGAAGTGTTCTTTGCGCAAAATTACGCAAAATCGTCAGCAAAATCCGAAGGCAAAGCAACGGGCAAGTTTAACTTTTCGGATGAATGTCCTTTTCTTTTCAATATTTGTTTTGTTCTCATTACTAATTTTCCGTCTAGGATATATACAAATTGTAAAAGGCGAAGATTATGTGCGCGAATTGGAGCGTACAGAAGAAGTACGGGTAAATACCAGTGTACCCCGTGGCCGTATTTTTGACCGCTATGGTCGTATTTTAGTGGATAATCAGCCGGAAAATGCGATTACTTATACTAAAATGCAAACGACAAAATCCGCTGAAATGCTTGAAATTGCAGAAAAACTAGCACATCTTATTGAGCAGCCGACAGAAAAAGTAACACAGCGGGATAAACTGGATTTCTGGATTTTACGGAATCCGGAAAAAGCAAAAGAAAAAGTTACACAAAAGGAAATGACGAAATTCCAACTGGAAAACGAAGATTTGGAAACGAAAGAAATCAATAAAGAGTATGATCGACGAATCCGTGATCGTATTACAGATGAAGAACTGGAACAGCTTTCCGATTTTGATCTGGAAGTTCTGGCAATTTACCGCGAAATGATGACAGGCTATAGTTTATCGCCCCAAATTATTAAAGGCGAGAATGTTACACCGGAAGAGTTTGCTAGAGTTTCAGAACAATTGGCGGATCTTCCTGGTGTGAATACGACAACCGATTGGAAACGCGTACGATTATCCCCATTGGCGATTTTGGGTCGTACAACAGTACCGAGTAAAGGTGTGCCGAAATCAAAACTGAACCATTATTTAGCTCGGGATTATTCTCGAAACGACCGTGTTGGGGAAAGTTATTTTGAAGCACAGTATGAGGAAATTCTGCAAGGTGAAAAATCGGTCGTTAAAAACATCACGAATAAAAAAGGCCAAGTAGTTGAAACGATGACAACTTTTGCAGGGGAGCCAGGTAAAGATTTAGTGACAACAATCGATGTGGAACTCCAGCAAAAAGCCGATGAAATTTTGGAAAAGTATTTATTGGAGCTGAAAGCTAAGGGTGGTTCACAGTTACTGGATCGTGGCTTTTTAGTAGCAATGGATCCAAAAACCGGAGAACTTTTATCGGTAGTCGGCAAGAAAATAGAAAAAGATAAAGATACCGGCAAACCTTATATTGTCGACTATTCTTACGGTACATTTACGTCTGCATATGAAGCAGGTTCAACTGTAAAAGCAGCAACCGTTTTAATGGGTTACAATGAAGGAATAATAAAGCCGGGAACAGTGTTGCTCGATTCACCAATGCGAATCGGGAATATTACCTTAAATACACTATTCAACAAGAATGGTAGTGTCATGGTTAGTGATTTAACGGCATTGGAGCGTTCATCAAACGTCTATATGTTCAAAATCGCGATGGGTGTTGGCGGCCGTACGTATTCACCTGGTATGCGCTTTAGTTTAGCTTCAGGTACACTGCAGACAATGCGAAATGAATACGCACAGTTTGGACTGGGTGTACCTACCGGGATTGACCTTCCGGGTGAATCAATCGGGTATCAGGCTGACCCGGATACGGATGTAAAATTACTAAACTTGGCGATCGGCCAGTTTGATACGTATACAACAATGCAATTGGCGCAATATATATCAACTATTGCAAACGGCGGTTACCGCATCCAACCTAGGATGTTAAAAGAAATTCGCAATCCTTCCAAAGATGGGGAATATTTAGGGCAGGTTGTGGAAGAAGTAACGCCTAAGATTTTAAACAAAATCGAAAACAGCGAACGGGAAATTGAGCAAGTACAAGAAGGTCTGCGCCGAGTTTACTTCGGGGCGAATGGTTCTGCCCGTCGTCAGTTTGAAACAGCAGATTATACTGCTGCTGGTAAAACTGGTACAGCCGAGGTAGTTTACTATGGACCGCAGCGTGATAAATGGAAAACGAACACGATCAATATTGTCCATGTGGGCTATGCACCATTTGATGATCCTGAAATTGCCTACGCAGTTATTTTTCCATGGGCTACAACGAACTTTACAAATAACTATTTACCACAGGCGAATTTGACGGCCCGTGAACTAGTAGATTCATATTTTGAGTTGAAAAATAAATACGCGGAAGAAGGCTTATCTACAAGTAAAGTAGAAAAACCGATTATCAAGCATTCCGATGAAAAGCTGGATGAGGACGAAGAAGTTGAAACAGTAAATGAATAAAATAATGATCCCGTAGTTTCTCGCTACGGGATTTTTTTAAGGGGAAGATTCAATGAGAAAGAAAATCATACATATTGTCGTTATCGTCGGTGCCTTAAGTAATGCAGCGATTTTAGCATTCATGGACATGCCGGCGTGGCTCATTATCTTAATGTCGGTTATATATATCGTTATCTTTGAAGGGCTCCTGCTTGTACTGGAACCACGCTTAGTCCGTGCTGAACGTGAACGGAATGTTAAAGCCTTTCCTTTTTTACGCGAACTGGTCGATGCTAAAAAGGCGACGGTTACTTTGCGGGATGGTACGGTGTTATATAATGCAACGTTCGAAGGCTATGCCCATCCAAAAGATGCGAAAACGATTTTACTATATGTACATAAAGTAAAGACGAAAAAGGAAAAACCTGCATTTATAGAACATCCTATTAAACTTATTAACATAAAAAGCGTAAAAAAGATTCAATAAAAAGAAAATGAGACAATTTGCGGGGACCTCCTGTAAATTGTCTTTTTTATTTACAAAGCTTTACATTCAATTAACGGTGAAATTATATAAGCTTAACAAATTGTCATTATAGTTGGAATTGTAAGAAAAAACATTCATTAAACAAGCGGAGGAATTACAAATGAAAAAGTGGCAGTACTTAACATCAACAGCTTTACTAGGTTCAGCAATTCTTTTAGGAGCGTGTGGTGGAGAAGATAATGATGAAACATCAACATCTGCACAAACAAACACAGAACAAGCTGAAACTGGCAGCGCACAATTAACAGGTAATGTAGTAGGCGATGGTTCGTCAACAGTTGCTCCAATTACAGAAGCATTAGTTGAAGAATACGCGGCGGTACAAAAAGATGTTCGCGTAGCAGTTGGTGTATCTGGTACAGGCGGCGGATTCGAAAAATTCATCAATGGTGAAACGGATTTCTCAAACGCTTCTCGTCCAATCAAAGATACTGAAGTGGAAGAGCTGAAAAACGCAGGTGTAGAATATACAGAATTTGAACTTGCTTACGATGGTTTATCGGTAGTAGTGCACCCTGAGAATACTTGGGCAAAAGATCTGACAGTTGATCAATTAAAACAGATTTGGATTGAAGACGGTACTACTAAAAAATGGTCTGATATCGATCCATCATGGCCGGAAGAAGAAATCGTATTCTATTCACCGGGTTCTGACTCAGGTACGTATGATTACTTCGATGAAATTATCTTAGATGGTGAAGACATTGTTAAAGCAGCAACATTATCTGAAGACGACAACGTGTTAGTACAAGGGGTAACAGCTGATAAAAATGCAATCGGCTATTTCGGTTACGCGTACTACCTGGAAAATAAAGACAAACTTCAAGTTGTAACGGTTGACGGGGTGGAACCGACAAACGAAACAATCGAATCAGGTGAATATTCTCCATTATCACGTCCACTATTTGTTTATGTGAAAAACAGTGCAGTTAAAGATAATGAAGCTACATATGACTTCATGAAATTCTCACTTGAAAATGCTGGTGAAATGGCAGAAGTAGTAGGGTATGTGAGCCTGCCGGATGAAAAGTATGAAGAAGCGTTAAAAGAGTTGGAAGCACTAAAATAATTTCGATGTTTAATAGTGTGGGGTGGCTCTCATGCCCCCACACATTTTTTAATGTAGAAATAATTGATCGTTTTATTTTATATAGATGACTGGAAGGAGTTTTCGCACATGGCTCTTAAACAACAGGAGCAAGTAAGTGTCCAACAATTAATCGAGCGTTCGCGCAATCGCAAAGGAAAGAAAGTAATCGAAAAGTTAGTACCGTTCGGGTTATTTCTAGCAGCGACGATTTCGGTTCTTACGACGTTTGGGATTGTATTTACACTAATATTCGAGACATTTGAATTCTTTACGCGAGTGTCGATTACAGATTATTTATTTGGTACAGAATGGCTTCCATTTTCAGGTAAAGAGCCGTTGTACGGAATATTACCATTAATATTCGGGACATTTAAAATAACACTGATTGCTATTATTGTAGCAGTACCATTTGGTTTAGGCGCTGCCATCTATTTAAGTGAATATGCATCAGAACGTGTACGAAAAATCATTAAACCGATTTTAGAAGTACTTGCAGGTGTACCGACGATTGTTTACGGGTTTTTTGCCTTAACATTCATTACACCGATATTACAGACGGTTATTCCCAATTTGAAAATTTTCAATGCAATCAGCCCGGGAATCGTTGTTGGAATTATGATTCTTCCAATGATTACCTCCATGTCCGAAGATGCGATGAGCTCTGTTCCAAGGTCGATTCGTGAAGGGGCGCTCGGGTTAGGTGCAACAAAATTCGAAGTGGCCGTTAAAGTTGTTCTGCCTGCCGCTTTATCAGGAATTGTCGCTTCTGTCGTATTAGGTATTTCCCGGGCAATAGGTGAGACGATGATTGTTTCTTTGGCAGGAGGATCTACACCAAAATTCGACTTTGGCTTTACTGATTCGATTCAAACGATGACAGCCTATATCGTTCAAGTGACGACAGGTGATGCCGGTTACGGTACAACAATTTACTACTCGATTTACGCTGTAGGATTCACGTTGTTTATTTTCACGTTAGCGATGAACTTGCTCGCAACCTATATTTCAAAACGCTTCCGAGAGGAGTATTAATATGCGCTATATGCAAGAAGAGTTAGTAATGAAGCGTATGAATAAACGCCTCATTTCAAATAAAATGTGGAAAATAATTTTCATTATTGCCACAAGTTTTGCCCTAGTATCACTAGGTATGCTGCTTTACCGAATTTTGGCGCAAGGACTTGGTTTTTTAGATATAAATTTCATTACAAACTTCGCGTCACGTATCCCTGAAAATGCAGGGATTAAAGCAGCATTGGTCGGATCATTATGGCTGATGAGCGTAGTTGCTCCTGTATCAATAATTTTAGGTGTGAGTACAGCGCTCTATTTGGAAGAATACGCAAAGCAAAATAAATTGAATGATTTTATCCGCATGAATATTTCTAACTTGGCAGGGGTTCCTTCAATTGTTTTCGGTTTGCTGGGATTAACAATTTTCGTTCGGCTGTTCGGCTTTGAAAAGAGTATTTTGGCGGCCGGTTTGACGATGAGTTTACTAATATTACCGGTTATTATTGTTGCTGCTCAAGAAGCGATCCGCGCGGTGCCAAATGAACAGCGGGAAGCTTCATACGGAATGGGTGCGACAAAATGGCAAACGATCGTCCGGGTTGTTCTGCCGGCGGCTATTCCGGGTATTTTAACAGGTAGTATTTTAGCTTTATCCCGCGCAATTGGAGAAACAGCACCATTGGTCGTGATCGGAATCCCTGTAATATTACAATTTTTACCAACCGGTTATCTGGATACATTTACCGCATTGCCGATGCAAATATTCGACTGGGCAAAACGTCCGCAAGAAGCATTCCAGTATGTGGCATCTGCCGGAATCATCGTATTAATGATTTTCCTATTAACGATGAATTCCATTGCAATCATTATCCGAAATAAATTCCAAAAACGATATTAGGAGTGAAATAGAATGGTTCAACTATTAACGAAACATGATGTGCGTCAACCTGCAATAGGCATCGAAACGAATCAAGCGAATGTCATGCATTCCAGTAACTTTAATTTATGGTATGGGGACCATCATGCTTTAAAAGATATCAACCTGGAAATGAAAGAAAATGAAGTGACGGCGATTATCGGACCTTCCGGCTGCGGGAAATCGACCTATATAAAGGCATTGAATCGGATGGTTGAACTTGTGCCGATCGTACGTACATCGGGGGAGATCAATTACCGCGGCCGCAATATTTTTTCGAACGGCTATGAAGTGGAAGAACTTCGCACGAAAGTCGGAATGGTGTTCCAAAAACCGAACCCTTTTCCGAAGTCGATTTATGATAATATCGCATACGGGCCACGCATTCACGGGATAAAAAATAAGAAAATACTGGACGAAATTGTAGAAAAGTCACTGCGCGGTGCAGCCATTTGGGATGAAGTAAAAGATCGCTTAAACCAGAATGCCTATGGATTATCAGGTGGTCAGCAGCAGCGTATTTGTATCGCACGCTGCCTGGCAATCGAACCGGATGTCATTTTAATGGATGAACCGACATCAGCGCTTGACCCAATTTCGACATTAAAAGTAGAAGAGCTTGTACAGCAGATGAAAGAACAATATTCGATCGTCATCGTGACACATAATATGCAGCAGGCAGCACGTATATCCGACAAAACGGCCTTCTTCCTGAACGGTGAAGTCGTGGAGTTCGATAATACAGATATCATTTTCTCGACACCGTCAGATCAGCGCACCGAAGACTATATTTCAGGTCGATTTGGATAATTAGAAAAGGAGAATGATAACGATGATTCGTGAACGTTTCGAACATGATCTAATAGCAGTTCAACAAGATTTAATGGAACTTTGTGATTTAAGCATTCATTCATTACAGGAGGCTTTTAAAGCCTTTTTGAAAAAGGATATAGATATAGCATTACAGGTAATTGATACCGATCCAAAGATAAACCGGTTGGAAGAAATCATAAATGACCGCGTAATTTTACTGATTGCAAAACAGCAGCCTGTTGCGACTGATTTGCGTCGGTTGATCGTTGTCATTAAAGCGGCATCGGATATGGAGAGAATCGGGGATCATGCGGTCAATATTGCAAAAGAATCGATTCGTATCGGAAAAGAGCCATTTGTTACGAGCGTGGAACCGATTGAGGAAATGTTTCATAAAACGACCTTAATGCTGCGCCAAATTGTGGATGCTTTTATTGAGGAAAATACTATAAAGGCAAAAGAAATTGCAAATCTTGATGATGAAGTCGACGAATTAACAGGCAATACGCTCAGTAACTTGATGAAGCTCTCTGTTTCCAACGAGCATGTGGCACAAGTGACGAGTTTATCCTACGTCTGCCGCTGTATCGAACGCGCGGCAGACCACGCAACAAACATTGCAGAGCATTTATTCTATCTTGTAAAAGGAAAGCATTATGAACTGAATAATTAAATGTCCAAAGTATAGGGAGGAAACTTCTTATACTTTTTTGTTTTTTTGAAACGTGAGCCCATTGGCAATCGTTTACAATGTAGAAAGGAGGGCGGCGTAATATGAATGAGGATATCGGGCAGATTATTGATGAATACAGTAAGCATTTGTTGCGCATCGCATACTTTTACACCAAAAATCGGCATGCTGCCGAAGACATTGTACAAGATGTTTACATAAAGTTTATGCAGACCGACTACTCGGAAAGCGGTCAATTAAGAGCATATTTAACAAAAATGACGGTTAATAAAAGTAAAGATTACTTAAAGAGCTGGGCGTATAAAAAAATACAATTTGAAACGAAATGGTGGATGAAAGCGACGGACCATGATCATGTCATCCAGCAAGAAGAACGATCCAGTATCGGGGCAGCTATTTTAAAGCTGCCATTGAAATACCGGGAACCAATAATATTGTATTACTACGAAGAAATGAGTGTCCTGCAAGTGGCGGCCATATTGCAGATTAACGAAAATACCGTAAAGACCCGGTTAAGGCGGGGTCGCGAACAATTAAGGCCAGTACTGGAAGGAGAATGGGAGGTGCTTCGTCATGAATGAGTTCAAAAAAGCATTAATCGATGTTGCAGGGGATCTATCGGAAAGTGAAACTGCTGTAAAAAATGCTCTATTACTTAAAAAGCCTCGCAACAAAAAGGAGAAGATGGGCTATTATTTAGTGCCTGCAGTTATTGTGACTCTGTTCCTTTTTACCTGGCAGATATTTATTCCGGAAATGATGGATCTTAGCCAGGCTGACCAACCTACGAATGAAGATTTATTTGAATTTATCACTGTACTTGAAGAAATGGAATATAAAGGCGGTACAGAGACAAGTCGTGCTAATGCTTACTTACAAATGGTGGAGATTATAGGTATACCGAAATATGCAAAGAGTATCGGAATTACAATTACAGATGAGGATCGTCAGCAGGCGAAAAATTTCCTTGAACAAAAATGGAATGAAAGCGACCTTACAGGTGTGTTAGCATCAGCTTCCGTATCTAATCATATTCCAAAAGAAAAATTTGATGAAAATATTGTCCCGCTATTAATAGAAACGGTAGCCTATAACAAAAAGTTGGAAGAAAAGATGTTTCGGGATTATTCGAAAATGCTACCGGGAATTGCTAATTCCTATGGAAATTTCATGGGAATGTCCTATATGGAAACACATTATAAGTCACAATTAGATCAGTTTAAAGAGCAACATAATATTATATTTTCATCGAATAAAAGTTTAAGTAATTCCGGGGCGGTAGTAGCGGTAGAGGATAATATGTTTTTATTTGTTAAGAATATGACGACTAACGAATATAATCAGATTTCACCTCGTATTTTTGTAGATAAATTTGCTGCATGGTTTATAAATGATCCGAAGAACCCGGTTCAAGTAGGCGATTATGTCAATTTAAAAGAAACGGTAATTTCAGAAGACCGGATAGGCACTGAATTTGCAGGTGTAGGCCTTCATTATGGTCTGGAAATTCTTTTGCCTAAAGAACGTGCCGATGGAATAAAAGAAATAGAATTAACCGACCAAGTTCTTGAAGAATTCAACGAGATATACGGGAAAGCAGTACTTATAAATGAAGAGGCGATCGAAATAACGGAGCCGCCGCTGTACGTGATTCGTAATGAAGGGGAATCCTATACGGTTTGGCAGAACGAAAAAGGTCTTCTTTATATTCTTCCGTTTGGTAAGAGAGAATTGGCAACATTTACGGAATCTACTTCAAAAAAAATGTTATCTTTATTTCAACAATTTGTTTATGAATAATATATGAAATGAAAGGGTACATGGTACAATAAAGATAATTCAAATAAGTTACATACTTATTTAAATGTAAAGGGGTAGACAGCATGTTAAAAACAATTGTATTTGACCAATTAAAGCAAGCGATGAAAAACAAAGATGTGTTAGCTAAAGGAGTACTGACTTTAGTGAAATCCGCATTGGATGCCGCAGAAAAGGAAAAGGGCGCTGAATTGACGCCACAGGAAGAAACAGCTGTCATTAATCGTGAAATTAAGCAGACAAACCAGTCACTGGAAGGTGCAAAGCAAGCGGAACGTTCAGACTTAATTGAAAAAGAAGAAGCAAAATTAGTTATTTTAAAAAGCTTTTTACCAAAGCAGTTAACAGAGGAAGAGATTTCAGCTGAGCTTCAGGCAGCAGGTATTACGTCAGGCATGAATATGGGAGATGCAATGAAAATTGCAAAGCCATTACTCGATGGTAAAGCAGATGGAGCGACTATTTCAAAAGTTGTCAAAACGCTTATTTCCTAAATTAAAAATCTATGAAAAGGAGGTGTGCCGCATGCGTTTGGCGGACACGTCCTTTTCACTATCTTTCTAAAACTATATAGGAATAGGGAGGATTAAAATGACCTTACATGAACAGATTAAACAATATGTACCTTACAATGAACAGGAAGAAAAGGATCGGGACATCATTTTACGTGCAATGGTTACTTTATCAGATGTCCTGACACGAAACAATGAAGTTCTGCACTTTACAGCTTCTGCTTTTGTATTCAACCCGGACCGCACCCGCGTATTAATGGCCCATCATAATATTTATAATTCATGGGGCTGGATGGGCGGTCATGCAGATGGTGATCCGGAATTATTTAATGTGGCAAAAAAAGAGCTTTTGGAAGAAGCGGGACTTGCAGAAGTGAAAGCGATTCAGGAAGATATTATTTCGCTTGATATTCTGCCGGTAATCGGTCATATGAAGAACGGAAAATATGTTGCGGCACATTTACATTTCAATGTGACTTATATATTTGAGGTCGGTGATGAGGCAACGTTTCAGGCGAAACTCGATGAAAACAGTGAAGTCGGCTGGATCGAAATGGACGAAGTTGCCGAAAAATGTACGGAAGCGCATATGATCCCGATCTATGAGAAAATTATTGAAAAGGTAAAAAAAATCGGCTGTTAAATCGGAAAGGCCGGCTGTTGGAAATGTTATTTTACAATGGAGCTTTTCAAAAACTTCATGCCTTGGGATGAAGTTTTTTCTTACGAAGATTTTCTGGGTACAACTGGCTGATGTACGGAAAAACACAAACGATTGCTGAAAATGAAATAATTTCACAAAATTAAACAGCCGTGTGCTAAAATAACGATGTATAAACAAAAGGGAGGCTATTTTCAAATGGCGAAAAAAGTAAAAGAATATAAAATTAACCCAGACCGAGTGGAAGAAGCATTATTAATTCAAAATCGTATGCTTATTGAATTATTCGTTCAAGTTTTACATGAGCAATTAGTAATCGAACGTCCTGTCTTACACGAACGTTTAGAAAACTTAATTGAGCTTTCTGACAGCGATCGTGATTTGAAAGATACTTTACACGCTTTAACTCAAAAATTATAATTACATACATTTATGTGTGGAGCGGTATCCTAGTGATAGAGATACCGCTTTTTTTATGGAGAAAAACACAAATTAAACACAAATATAAAGTTAGTTATTCTTTTACAGTTTAAATTACTACTTTTTAATTTTATTTTTCGCTATACTATCGGTATTAATTTGAAAACTAATGGAGGGGTTTCAGATGACAAATGATTCTAAGACTGTTTTAACCGATGAAATTCTTCATTTTTTATACCGTAATGCATCTTTTCAAGCTTTGGAAGAAAATCAGCAGCAACAGTTTCTGGAGAAATTTGGACGACAACCACTATTCATAGAGGTCTCAGAAATAGCAATTGCACTTGAAGAAATGATTGCAGAAGTGGAAGCAACGATGCCGAAAATACAGGATAAAGATTATTTATTCCCGATGGACCAACAAAAGCAATTGATGAAAGATCGGACGGTCATTGATGGAAATGTATTGTACGTACCGTTTGAAGAGATAAAAAATACTTATTCGCCGATGATTGTCATCGTTCAGCAGTCTGACGCCATGAATAAGTTTGAAACTTTTACAAAAGGGACGATATTACCGCTATTTAATTTATGTGCTGTCCAGAAGAGGGATTTAATCATACTTCCGTTTAGCAATATACCGGCTCAACCCCTTCTTTTTAAAAATGGAATACTTGATATTGAATTGTTCGATCAATTTTTGCAGCATTATCTAACCGGGGAAGCCCAAATTATGCCGGCTATAGAAAAGGCGATTGAATACTTTACTCAGGACTACATCGATAATCAGCGTGATCTCATGATTATTACGGACAATCAATTTACCGATTTCCATAAATTGAATCCGCAAGTGATGGCAGGGAAAATGCAGGAGCTTGATATCGACCTGGCTGTTATCGCAATGAGCGAGAAGGATTTTGAAAAACAGCCGATTTCATTTGCTGACAAAGTATTTTTTGCAAACGATTAATAAAGTTTTATGAACGAATCCGTTACGGGTTCGTTTTTTTGTTGGTCGGATTTTGTGGTAAACAAGGAATTTTAAAAGTAGATGCGGAATAGTTAAAGAAAGGATACATAAATCGAGAGAAATGGAGTGTTTCGTTCAATGTATACAGCCTATTGCAGAACCGTCCAAAGTTCAATGCGTGTCGGTATGAAGCTCATGAACTGGAGAAAGCCGGAATTACTCCAAGGGGAAAATAGCCTCGAAAGATTGCCGGAGCTAGTGAAAAGTTTGGAATTAAATATGCTTTTAGTGATTACCGACGAGGGGATTCACAAGCTGGGGCTTATGGATACATTATTAGAAGGCTTACAGGAGCAAAATATTGCATTTACTGTCTATAATAAAACGGTTCCAAATCCGACTATCACAAATATTGAAGAAGCGCTGGAATTGTATAATGCGCATAATTGTGATGGCATTATAGCATTTGGCGGCGGATCACCGATGGATTGTGCTAAGGCGGTAGCAGCAAGGATCGCACGCCCTGAAAAGTCACTGGCTGATTTAAAGGGGCTATTTAAAGTGAGAAAAGAAATGCCGCCATTTTTTGCAATTCCGACAACAGCCGGAACGGGAAGTGAAGGGACGATTGCCGCAGTCGTCTCAAATAGTGACACACATGAGAAATTCGCCATTATGGATCCGGTGCTTGTACCGCACTATGCTGTACTGGACCCGGTATTAACGGTTAATTTGCCGCCGCACATTACATCTACAACGGGAATGGATGCATTGACACATGCCGTGGAAGCCTATATCGGTAAAAGCAATACCGAGGAAACGAGAAAATATGCCCGAGAGGCCGTTATTATTATTTTTAAGTATTTGGTGCGTGCCTATGATGATGGGACAGATATGAAAGCAAGAAGCGAAATGCAACGTGCTTCATATTTGGCAGGGCTTGCATTTACCCGGGCATATGTAGGATATGTTCATGCCATTGCTCATACACTCGGCGGTTTTTATCAAATTCCGCATGGTTTTGCCAATGCGGTTATTCTGCCTCATGTTCTGCGATTTTACGGGGAAAGTGCTGCTAAGCCATTAGCAGAACTGGCGACAATTGTAGGGATCGGGAAAATAACCGATAACGATGAAAAAAAGGCAGAGCTATTTATCGAAGCAATTGAAGAGATGAATAAAAAGATGGGAATTCCTCGTAAAATACCCGGTATTATCAACCGTGATGTGCCATTAATGGTAGAGCGCGCATTACAAGAAGCGAACCCGCTATACCCGGTACCGAGGATCGTGAATAAAGATGAAATGTTTTATTTATATCAAATTATTCAAGAATAATGGATAAGGAAAACTGTAGTATAAAAAGGATGGATTATAAATAGAAGTACCGTTGGTTAAGAAGAAATTTTTATTATGTAACGGATATTTTATAAAAATTGATGGGAATGGAGGGGGAGGCGACTCCAGCGGGAATAGCGTGAAGCTTGAGACTTAAGAACAAAAGCTAAGAGCACCACGTCCTGTGGCAACGCTTTTGTGACCAACATGGTGTTGGCCTCACGCCACGCCCGCGGAAAGCGTCCGACCCGGAATGGAAATTAATTTTTAATGCTCAGCAAAAAAGCTACTTTTCTCTGAGAGAAAAATAGCTTTTTTGGGTTTATGGTCCAACGCATTTAAAAATGGTAATAATTTATTGTTCAAGCTGGTCGTCGAAGTAGTTTAATAACCCTTGATAAATGCCGAGTGTTGCTTGTTCCCGGTAATAGTCTGTAGTAATGGCCCGTTCTTCAGAAGGATTACTTAAATAGCCGAGTTCAAGTAATATAGCATTTTGACGGTTTTCACGCAGCACTAAATAATTACCGAAGCGTGGTCCTCGGTCCTTCAAGTTAACTTTTGATGCCAGGCCTTCATGTACATATTCGGCAAGCTTTTTCTGATAACCATTCGTGTAATAGGTCGTAAATCCACTCACCGAACTGTCTTCATTTGCATCATAGTGAATACTGATAAACGCATCGGCACCGGCCTGATGAGACACTGCAACACGTTTCCGCAAATCGACAAATATATCGGATTCACGGGTCATGACAACATTGGCACCTGCTGACTGTAATTTGGAACGGAGCAATTCAGCTGTAATAATATTAATATCTTTTTCATCGGTTCCACGAACGCCGGTAGTACCGCGGTCATTACCTCCGTGGCCAGCATCCAGTACAATTGTTACGCCTTTTAATGTACCTTCTTTACGTTCAGCTGCCTTGTTTGTATTGTTTTGAGATAGGGTTCCTTGTGAATTGTTTTCACTAACAACCCAGTTTGCGACATACGCTGTCTGACGATTATTTACCGCGATTTTAAACCAGTCGCCTTCGCTTTCCACTATCGGATATGTATGACCAGCATCTGCAATGACAACAACATTTGAAGAAGTGGAAGGGGATTCCCTTAAATTTGTCCCATTATAAATAATCGTGACAAAATTTTTCGCTTCTTCCTTTTCAGATGAAGGATTTTGTTTCAATTGTTTTGTAAAAGTTCCGTAAAAACTGTATACCCAACCTTTTTTCCCTTTTTCATATTCAATTTCAACCCAATTATGATCCCGGCTCAGCACTTTAAATTGTTGGCCTTCAGTAGCAAGCCCTAATTTTTTGGCTGTTAAATCAGGTTTTTTACGGATATTCACTGCGCTTACGTTGACGGTAAATGTATTTGGATCAATTTGCTGCAGTGGTTCGTTCGATTGTTCCGGTTGCCCATTATCAGTTGGAGTTTCCGGCGTTTTCGGCGTTTCCGACTTTGCTTCTTTTACTGTGACATATTCGGCAAATACCCAACCTGTCATCTCCCCGAACTGAATTTGAATCCAGTCCTTTTCCTGTCGTAAAAATTTACTTTCCGTACCGGAAGAGATTTTCGTCAGCACTGAAGCAGATAATGATGGCGCTACACGAACATTAAGAGCGTTTACTTGTGAAATAACCGTTTTTTCGGTTGACGAGTCTTTTTGTACTTTTGCTGTTTTCACAAGCCATGCCGCAACCCAACCTTCTTGTTGTCCAACTTGGACGTGATGCCAGTCGCCTTGTTTTTCAATTGAAATGATTTCAGTTCCTTCTTTCAACGTATCAAGTATCGGATAAGAAAGACCGGGCCCTTCACGTAAATATAAAATTTCCGCGTTTACATACAACGGTTCCCCGCTGGCAAGAGCAGGGCGAGCGGTAAAACTGTACGGAACAATCGCCGTGAATAATAATAAAAATGATAACCCTATTATCAGTTTATTTCTTTTCATAGTTTCCTCCTTTTAAGATTATTTTATTTAAATGACCCTTTCACTATATACCCTTATATTATAAAAGTATTTATGACAAAAAATATAGCGTTTTTTTGAAAATGGTTGACAACTTGTCATGACATCATTAAGATTAGTGTTAATTTAACAAAAGTAACATTGCCAATGACCAAACAAGTAGCGGTTGCCAATGCTGAAAAGAGAGGGAAAGACATAGGCTGTAATCTTTCCTGCAGTATGTAACATGTGAACAACAGTTGAGAGGCGTTTCCTCGAAAAAATTATTTCTAGTAGGGGAAGACGGAATCGGCCGTTATCCGAATTCGAGAGGATGTAGTCATACATCAATTAGGGTGGAACCGCGGAAGAATTTACAAGCTTTCGTCCCTTGCAGTTTTTGCAAGGGGCGGGAGCTTTTTTTATTTTCTTCTTTCTTCAGCTCGCAATTGGTTTGGTCAACTAAGAGAGGAGTGCTTTTAATGAATTTTAAAGTACCTAAAGGAACACAGGATATTTTACCGGGTCAATCCGAAAAGTGGCAGTATGTAGAACGTGTCATTCGTGATTTATGTGACAAATACCGCTATAACGAAATCCGCACACCCATGTTTGAATCAACAGAACTATTTCAACGCGGTGTAGGCGATACAACGGATATTGTACAAAAAGAAATGTACACATTTACCGATAAGGGAAATCGATCGCTGACACTACGTCCGGAAGGAACAGCTTCCGCGGTACGTGCATATGTGGAACATAAAATGTTCGGTCAGGCAGATCAGCCTGTCAAACTTTATTATACAGGTCCTATGTTCCGTTATGAACGTCAGCAGGCAGGACGCTATCGACAATTCGTACAGTTTGGCGTTGAAGCAATCGGCTCAGCTGACCCTGCGATTGATGCGGAAGTAATGGCACTTGCAATGGATGTGTATACAACACTTGGATTGACTGATTTAAAATTAGTCATTAATTCATTAGGTGACAAAGAGACACGTGATGCACACCGCAGTGCACTAATCGAGCACTTCACACCGGTTGCCGGAGAGCTTTGCAGTGATTGTCAAAGCCGTCTTGAGAAAAATCCTTTACGTATTCTAGACTGTAAAGTAGATGCGAAACATCCGGCAATGGCAACTGCACCGGCCTTAACAAATTATTTGACGGACGCTTCGGCAGAGTATTTCACGAAAGTAAAACAATATTTGGATGTACTGGGCATTTCATACGAGGTTGATCCTAACTTAGTACGTGGCCTTGATTATTACAACCACACAGCATTTGAAATTATGATTACTGGTGAAGGATTCGGTTCAATTACAACACTTTGTGGTGGCGGACGCTATAACGGTTTAGTTGAAGATATTGGCGGGCCGGAATCACCAGGTATCGGATTTGCCCTGTCAATTGAACGATTATTATTGGCACTGGAAGCAAAAAATATCGAGATTGCAACGGGTAATAATCTGGAAATGTATGTTGTGGCAATGGGTGAAGAGGCAAAACTAAAAGCAGTGGAGCTTGTAAGTTCATTCCGTGCTAAAGGTATTTCAGCAGATATGGATTATTCGGATCGAAAAATGAAGGCGCAAATGAAAGCTGCCGACCGTGCAAATGCAAAATTTGTCATTGTATTAGGTGAGTCAGAATTAGAAGAGCAAGCAGTAAACGTCAAAACAATGGAAACAGGCGATCAGACAAAAGTGGAATTCGGTCAGCTTGTTCAATACGTTTTAGAAAACAAATAGTTGGAGGAATAACAATGGCGCAAAGAACACATGCATGCGGTTTAGTAACAGCTGCAGAAGCAGGACAGGAAGTTGTATTAAAAGGTTGGGTACAAAAACGTCGTGACTTAGGCGGATTAATTTTCGTGGATATGCGTGACCGTGAAGGTATCGTACAAGTGGTTTTCGGTGATCAGGCGAAAGATGCATTGGAACTTGCCAATAAAATTCGTAATGAATTTGTCATTGAAGTAAAGGGTAAAGTTGTTTTACGTGATGCTGCCCAAATAAATAAAAATATGAAAACAGGCGAAATTGAAGTGGCAGCTTCTGAACTGACGATTATTAATGAAGCTAAAAACCCGCCATTCGCAATTGATAATAACGCGGAAGTTTCGGAAGAATTACGTTTGAAATACCGTTATTTAGATTTACGTCGTCCGGTTATGTATGACACATTCAAAATGCGTTCAGATGTAACACGTACGATCCGTAACTTCCTGCAAACTGAAGGCTTCTTAGAGGTTGAAACACCAATTTTAACGAAATCAACACCAGAAGGAGCGCGTGATTATTTGGTGCCATCACGTGTACATGACGGCGAATTTTATGCATTGCCTCAATCACCACAGCTGTTTAAACAGCTTTTAATGGTAGGTGGCTTTGAAAAGTACTTCCAGATCGCTCGATGCTTCCGTGATGAAGATTTACGTGCGGACCGTCAACCGGAATTTACACAAGTCGACATTGAAACTTCATTTTTATCAATGGATGAAATTATCGAAATGAATGAGCGTCTTCTTACTCAAGTTATGAAAGATGTAAAAGGTATCGATGTCGTTACACCATTCCCGCGCATGAGCTATAAAGAAGCGATGGATCGTTTCGGTTCGGATAAACCGGATGTACGTTTCGGGTTGGAATTAAAACAGCTTTCAGATATCGTGAAAGAATCTGCTTTCGGTGTATTTGCAAACGCAGTAGCAAATGGCGGCGAAGTAAAGGCAATCAATGTGAAAGGCGCGGCAGCAAACTACTCTCGTAAAGATATTGATGCATTGGGTGGATTTGCCGGCCGTTACGGAGCAAAAGGTTTAGCCTGGTTAAAAGTGACGGAAGAAGGCTTGAATGGTCCAATCGCAAAATTCTTTGAAGGAGAAGCAGCGGACGGAATTATCCAAGCAACAGAAGCAAAAGCTGGTGACTTATTATTATTCGTTGCAGACAAAACTTCTGTAGTCGCAGACGCACTAGGCGCATTACGTTTAAAATTAGGAAAAGAATTAGGCTTAATCGATGAGTCGAAATTCGAATTCTTATGGATTGTTGATTGGCCGTTATTCGAATACGATGAGGCGGAAGGTCGTTATTATGCCGCTCACCATCCATTCACTCGTCCATTCGATGAAGATTTAGAGTTAATGAATACTAACCCTAAAGAAGTTCGTGCTCAAGCCTATGATATCGTATTAAACGGTTATGAGCTTGGCGGTGGCTCACTTCGTATTTATGAGCCGGATTTACAAGCGAAAATGTTTGAACTGCTAGGATTCAGTGAAGAAGAAGCGCGTGCACAATTCGGTTTCTTACTTGAAGCATTTGAATACGGCGTACCTCCACATGGCGGTTTAGCAATGGGTCTTGACCGATTAGTAATGCTACTTGCCGGCCGTACAAACTTACGTGATACAATTGCATTCCCGAAAACAGCAACTGCAAGCTGCTTATTAACAGATGCACCATCACCAGTTTCCGATGCACAGCTTGAAGAGTTAAGCTTACGTATCGCAACGACAGCAAAAAAATAACAAGTTAAGGTATTTCTTCTCTCGGGAAGAAGTACCTTTTTTAAAAAGTAAAATTGTACCATATTTTTCTAAAAAGTTAGTACAATATTAATAATTTATAAGAATAAGATGTTTTCGATTGAATAATCAGAATATTGGTGTTAATATAACATTAATACGAATCCTGAAGTGTTCGTCGCTATATTTGTTACTAAACACTTTTGACCGAACAATAAATCGTTGGGAGCTACTATTACCGTAGAAGCAAACATGCCCCATCTGGAGCGGGAAGTTTAACGCTGCGATTAGTGCACCCCCTTGCTATAGACGCGGGATCAAAACGATGTTGTAGCAAGACGGCATATTTGGGATTCGTCAATTTCTAATTTTACTCTTCTACTTTCATGTAGAAGAGTATTTTTATTTTTTCATAAACTGAAATTAATGTAAATACTATTTTCTGTCATTATATTGTTGCTTGCATCTCGTAATTGATGTCGTTATAATGCCTAGTAGAATGATAAAGATTGAGGGGTAAAATTAGATGTTACATCAATTTTCACGAAACGAGTTAGCTATTGGAACAGAAGGATTAGAAAAACTAAAAGAAACGACAGTCGCAATTTTAGGTGTAGGCGGTGTAGGCTCGTTCGCGGCAGAAGCATGTGCACGCAGCGGGATTGGCCGTATCATTTTAGTAGATAAAGATAATGTGGATATTACGAATGTGAATCGTCAACTGGTTGCTTATTTATCAACAGTCGGAAAATCGAAATCAGCTGTTATGAAGGAACGGATTGCCGATATCAACCCGGAGTGTGAAGTAATTGATATGCATATGTTTTATACAGAAGAAACATATGAACAATTTTTCGCGCAAGGAATCGATTATGTCATTGATGCATCCGATACGGTAATATACAAAATCCATATTATGAAAGAGTGTTTAAAACGCAATATTCCAATTATTTCAAGCATGGGTGCTGCCAATAAAATGGATCCGACACGATTCCAAATTGCCGATATTTCAAAAACGCATACAGATCCACTGGCAAAGGTAATTCGTACAAAACTTCGTAAAGAAGGCATTAAAAAAGGTGTAACTGTTGTATTTTCAGATGAATCCCCGATTGTCGTACGTCCTGATGTTGCACAATATGTCGGGAAGCCTGAAGCTGAAATCCGCAAAGCACAATTACCGCCATCATCGAATGCATTCGTACCATCTGTTGCTGGCTTAATTGCGGCAAGCTGGGTAATTAATACGATTTTAAAAGATGTCCAAATTAAACGCGTTCAAGGGTAAGCGAGGAATACTTTAAATATAAGGATGTGTAAAGGGGTTTTCGGACCCTTTTACACACCTTTTTTATTGGATATTTGCTATATGATAAAGAATAATTTCAGCTGATTTTTTCATATATAATTTTATTGTGGAAATGAACAAACAACTAATTAATCTTTCCATCCGTTACAGTTACTATATTGCGCAATAAATTACATAATATATTTAGTTATACAAAAATTTCCTATAAACTATAAGAATATGAATGATTACTCATTTTTTATTATAGGTTGTTATTATCGTGGTAAAATAATAAAAATATATAAGGAAGGGAACTAAAAAATGGTTATTCAACAAATGGAATACCGGGGCTTGAATTTACATGATGTGATCGGGTCGGTGGAAATTGCGATTGATGCCGATTTAAATACGATCCATATATATGATACGGATCATATTGTTGAACCGGAATATGATTTTTTAACGAAAAACTTCAAGCTAAGTGAAGGTTTTTGGAAAATGGCCAGTATCATAAATGAAAAGCAATTATTCTTAAGCAATGATGAAAAAAGATTAGATAGATGGATTGAATCATTTAAATGGGTCTTTTACAGTTCAGGTCAGTCAATAAAAATTTATGAACAAGGTGTAATGGTTGTTTATAAAATCGGTTATATTGATAACGAGAAGTTATTATATGAAAAATACTTTTCACGTTTGACAGATGAATTTTTGAATAGCAAATGACATAATATTCTATTAAGAGATTAATTATGGCAAAAATATGGCGGGATTTTAATGATTTTTTCGTTTTTGCAGAAAAATTCCTTTTTTTTGCTATAGTTAAAAGTGTATTGATAATATGCATGGGGATGCAAGGAGGACGATAGAATGACAATTGAAATGAAAAATGATTTATTGAATTTGCCGAGTCTACAGTTGAAAATGGATAGAATCGTTTTTGAAAATATCGATACGAAACCAAATTGGTCAAAAGCTTTTGAGCAGCTTGATGAATTATTGCATAAAGTAGCGAATAATTTTAATGATTACATCGCGAAAAATAACGGGGAACTGCCATCAAGCAACACTTATTGGATCCTTTATATGGATATTACATCAAAACTTTTATACTTTACAGGTTTAGCGCATGCTAATTTAATAGCAGACGATGATGCAGATGCACGTGCACATGTAATCAAGCTATATGAATTAAGTGCAAGCTGTATTCCAAACGCGCAAACTGAAAGTAATGAGGAATTGCTTTCGGAAATTCAAAACAGTATTCACCACTTAAGTGGCGAAGAAGTAAAGTTGACTGTTGCCGATAATGTGGAACAATGTATAAAAGCATTCAAGCAATTTGCTGAGTCATACGAAAAGTAATATAAAAGAGTCATTTTCATTGAGTTGAAAATGACTCTTTTTTTGTACTTTATAAATGCCGCTTATTTCTTAAAGGATTTCAGCTTTTCGTATATGGCGGCCATTCTTTTTTCTTCACCTGCAATGACGGGCTTGTAAAATTCGGTTTCTGCAAGTTCATCGGGTAAATATTGCTGTTGTACCCAGCCCCCGAATGTTCCGATAGGGGAGTCGTGCGGATATTTATATCCGACATGACCGAGTGCTGCAGCACCAGCATAATGGGCATCCTTCAGATGGTTCGGGATATCGCCGGTTTTTCCTTCATGGATTGCTGCAATCGCCGCATCCAAAGCTTGGTAGGCTGAATTCGATTTGTCCGATAAACACATTTCAACGACAGCGGTTGCGAGAGGGATTCGCGCTTCCGGCAACCCGAGCTTCACGGCTGCTTCTGTTGCTGCCTGCACATGTGCCCCAACACCAGGGTTTGCAAGTCCGATATCTTCATATGCCATGACGAGCAGTCTTCGACATACCGCAACCAAGTCCCCATTTTCGAGCAAATGAGCCAAATAATAGAGCGCAGCATTAGGATCACTGCCCCGTACCGACTTTTGAAGAGCTGACAATAAGTTATAGAAATGGGAGCCGCCTTTATCCCCGAAAACCCCGATCCGTCTTGCTAATGCATCGATTGCATTATCATTGATAATAGTTACCCCGTCTTTTTCATCAGAAGCATAATAGACCGATTCTAGCAAGGTCAATGCTTTACGTGCATCGCCATTTGAAGCATTGGCAATTTTTTCGATTTGCTGTTCGGTAATATCGATTTCTAAATGGCCAAGTCCGCGTTCGTTATCTGCCAATGCCTGATTGAGCAATTGGATGATATCAGCACCTGTTAAGCGTTCTAGCTGTAATATTTCCCCGCAGCGTGAACGGATGGCAGGGTTTACGTCATGGAATGGATTTTCCGTAGTTGCCCCGATTAAGACGATTGAACCGTTTTCAACATGCGGCAGCAATGTATCTTGCTGGAGTTTGTTGAATCGGTGGATTTCATCTAAAAACAAGAGGACTTTACCGCTCATTCGCGCATCCATCACGATTTGCTCAATATCTTTTTTCCCGGCATGTGTTGCATTCAGTGCAAAGAAAGGAATTTTTGAACTGCCGGCAATTGCATTTGCAATCGAGGTTTTTCCTACCCCGGGTGGCCCGTATAACAACATCGAAGGTACATGTCCTTTTTCAATCATTTTAAACAATGGTGTTGCCGGTCCAATAATTTGCTGCTGACCAACTACTTCGCGAATTGTACGAGGTCTCATTTTATAGGCGAGCGGTTCATTTTGCATAATTTTTTCGCTCCTTTTTTCAGTTGAATAAAATGGCTATTGTTAATTATCATAAAGTATTTCCGAGTGGTTTAAAAGGAGTTGTGTTATAATGAATAATATTAAAGGACTAGAGAATAAGAGGTGTAACGATGAAAATATCGACTAAAGGACGTTACGGTTTAACGATTATGATTGAATTGGCAAAGCATTATGGTGAAGGACCGATTCCGCTGCGACAAATTGCTGCGGATAAAGACTTATCTGAAGCGTATTTAGAACAGTTGGTGTCACCATTGCGCAATGCAGGTCTTGTGAAAAGTGTCCGTGGCGCATATGGCGGCTATATGTTGGCACATAAGCCAAATGAAATTTCTGCAGCTGATGTCATCCGTGTATTGGAAGGGCCGATTCAGCCAGTTGAAGGAATAGAAAATGAAGAGGCGCCACAGCGTGAATTATGGATGCGTATTCGCGATGCAGTAAAAAATGTGTTGGATACAACAACGATTGACGATTTGGCAAAGTATACAAATAATGAAGTATCCGACGGCTATATGTTTTACATTTAGTGTTATTAAAAGGAGTTAGTTTGTTTTGAAAAATACAATTTATCTTGATCATGCCGCAACATCACCCATTGCACCGGAAGTGATTGATGTAATGGCACGTGCTATGACCGAGGAAAGCGGTAATGCATCGAGTATTCATACAGTTGGACGCAGTGCACGTAAAGCACTGGATGATTCTCGGGCGAGTTTGGCAGCAAAAGTAAATGCGAAACCCTCTGAAATTATTTTTACAAGCGGTGGAACAGAAGCCGATAATATGGCCATTTTTGGTACAGCGTATGCGCGCCAAAAAGAAGGAAAGCATATTATTACAACAGCAATTGAACACCATGCCGTTTTACATGCGTGTGAAAAGCTTGAAAAAGAAGGTTTCACGGTGACGTATTTACCCGTTGACCAAACGGGGCGTATTAGCGCAGAACAGGTGAAAGAGGCTTTACGTGATGATACGATTTTAGTTACGATTATGTATGGAAACAATGAAGTCGGCACTATCCAGCCTATCGCAGAAATTGGAGCGATCTTAAAAGAACATACAGCTACATTCCATACAGATGCTGTTCAGGCATTCGGACTGGAAAAAATGGATGTAGAAGCACTCCATGTTGATTTGTTGAGCGTTACTGCCCATAAAATTAACGGTCCTAAAGGAATTGGTTTTTTATATGCAAAAACAGGAGTAAAATTAACAAATATTCTATTTGGCGGCTCCCAGGAGAAAAAACGCCGTGCAGGAACGGAAAATGTCCCAGCGATTATTGCGTTTGCAAAAGCTGCCGAGTTAGCAGGACAATCTGCACAACAGCGTATCGGGCAGTACAACGGTTTTAAAAATATTTTAATTGAACAGTTCCAGCAGGCGGATACTGATTTTCATCTGAATGGTCATCAAACAAGTGTTTTACCGCATATTTTGAATGTCACTTTCCCCGGAACGGATGTTGAATCATTTTTAATCAATTTGGATATGGCAGGCGTACTCGTATCAAGCGGTTCTGCTTGCACGGCAGGTTCGATCGACCCGTCCCATGTACTTGTTGCGATGTATGGACAGAACGCGCCTGAGCTTCGTAGTTCCATTCGTTTCAGTTTTGGGTTAGGATTAACAGATGAGTTAGTGCGGGAAGCAGGGAAGCGAACTGCTGAAATTGTGAAACGACTAACTTCGTAAATTTATAAGAAAGACTTCGCGCCTTTTACGCGATTTGTCTAAGAAAAGGTGAATAGTAAATGGTAGAAACAAGAGATCCATCTCAAATTCGAGTAGTTATTGGAATGAGTGGAGGCGTAGATTCATCGGTAGCCGCATATTTATTGAAACAGCAAGGTTATGATGTAATCGGTATTTTCATGAAAAACTGGGATGATACGGATGAATTTGGTGTATGTACAGCGACAGAAGATTATGATGATGTAATCGCAGTATGTAACCAAATCGGGATACCGTATTATGCAGTCAACTTTGAAAAACAATATTGGGACAAAGTATTTACGTACTTCCTGGAAGAATATAAAGCAGGCCGTACACCGAATCCTGATGTTATGTGCAATAAAGAAATTAAATTTAAAGCCTTCCTGGAGCATGCACTGGCACTTGGCGCGGATTATTTAGCGACAGGCCACTATGCACGTGTAGCGCATGACGAAAACGGTGTGAAAATGCTTCGAGGCATTGATAACAATAAAGACCAAACATATTTCCTGAATCAGTTAACTTCAGAACAGCTGGAAAAGGTCATGTTCCCAATCGGACATTTACCGAAGCCTGAAGTTCGTAAAATTGCGGAAGAAGCAGGTTTGGCTACAGCGAAGAAGAAAGATTCAACAGGTATCTGCTTCATCGGTGAACGTAATTTCAAAGAATTTTTAAGCCAGTACCTTCCTGCGCAGCCGGGCAATATGGAAACATTCGATGGTGAAGTAAAGGGCACACATGACGGGTTGATGTACTATACATTAGGGCAGCGTCACGGTTTAGGGATAGGCGGAGACGGTGAACCTTGGTTTGTTGTCGGGAAAGATCTAAAACGCAATGTTTTATATGTTGGACAAGGCTTCCATCACGATGCACTGTATTCGGATGCATTGACTGCTGTAAAAATGAGCTTTACAGGGGAAGCAAAAACGGGCACATTTAACTGCACGGCAAAATTCCGCTATCGTCAGGAAGACTCGCCGGTAACAGTGACAATGCGTGAAGACGGTACAGCATTTATCGAATTTGCAGAGCCGGTTCGGGCAATCACACCTGGACAGGCGGTTGTTCTGTATGATGGTGAAGAGTGCCTGGGCGGCGGTACGATCGATGGCGTGTTTAAAAACAGCGAACAGTTAACATATGTAGGGTAATAGACGATAGACGTTCATTTCAAATGAGCGTCTATACATATTTATAGAGGTGAAATAATGGATACAAACTATAATGAAATCGGAATTAAAGCATTTCAGGAAAAGCGTTATGAAGAAGCTGCACAAGCTTTCACACAGGCAATTGAATCACAGCCGAACGATGCAATCGGCTATGTAAACTTCGGTACATTGCTTGCTGCAATGGGGGATATCGAACGTGCAGAACGCTTTTTCCAGAAAGCAATCACAGTAGATGAAAAAGCTGCGACAGCGTATTACGGATTAGCGAATTTATATTATGAAGCTGAACGCTATACAGAAGCCGCAAAACTATATCAAAAATCGATCGACTACGGAATCGAAGGGGCAGATGCCTATTACATGCTGGCAAAATCATTTGAACGCGAACAGCAATTCAAGTTGGCCCTGCCATTTATGCAGCGTGCAGCAGAAATTGCGCCAAAAGACCTGCAAATTCGTTTAGCATACGGCATATTACTTTGCTCTTTGGAAATGTTCGATTTTGCGAAGCCCGAGCTGGAGTATGTTATTGAAGAAGACTGGAATAATGCGGATGCACATTATAATTTAGGTGTACTATATGCAGTATCCACGTCAGATACCGATAAAGCAAAATATCATTTGAAACAGGCTTATACACTGCAGCCTGAGTTTGATCAAGCGAAGTATTTATATGATATGATTTGTCAACGTTCGAATTAATTTAAATTGAATAAAATATAAGGTGGTGTGTTGAAAAGAGAATTTTCAACCATCACTTTTTTTATATAAAAATGATAATAAAATGAAATACTGAAAACAGTAAGTTTATGATATGATGGATGAAACTGACAATTATTTGAGGTGAGGTATGTAGCATGCACGCTAAAATAGATAAAGCAGATTGTATGTTTTTAATTTCTGATGAGACAATGTACCGATTTCAGCAGTTGATCGATGAACTTAATTTATTCACCTTAATACTTCCACTCAGTGAAGGGTCTTACCAACGTTCAGTCATCATTTTTGATATTTGGTATTTATTATCTACTGAAGAAATCAATCGTATTTCCAATCCGGAAAATACAATGATTTATCCAATCCGTAAATTTTTATTGGATAAAATTAAAACCTTTCAAATAAAACGCTATATTCAGCTTGCTTTATATGAAAATGAAAAGCTGGCGTTCATTTGTGCAATTTATATTTATTTAAAGCAGGAGCAGTTTCTCGGGCAAAAATTAGCGGATAACGAGGAATTGGCCGCAAGTTTCCAGGCTTTGAAAGGCTTCAGCAGTAAAAGTCTAAGACCTATTTATGATTCAAAATATAGTGAAGTTGAAAATTACCCGCAACAGCTCGCTTTATTGCAAAGCACTATATTAAAAGAATTGCAGGTACTTGTAATAGAATTCGAACCGACTCTTTTTAACCTTTATGAACAAGCGATTACCGAGGCAAGTGAGATTTACGAAGCGGTATTTGGATTAATCAATGACTGGGGTGGACGAGTGACATGAAAATTTCAAACCAGATTGAACATTTGCGGAATCTCTTCAATGAGTTGCGATATATGGAAGTGATCCAATTCGGCACAATTACATTACCGATCGCGCTTGAAGAAAAAAGATATACAGAAGCACTACTTTCCTATGAATATTTGGCCTCAGCATATTTTGAAATAGGCTGCTATCAAAACTTTCATGCAGTCATGGATGATTATGAAAAGCTTTGTTTAACATATGGAAAAGATGAAAATAAGATGGTTTATTATTATTTGTACAGTCTTGAACATATCTTTACGAAACATCATGATGAATCGATAGAAGCAGCAAAAAAATCCCTTAAATATGCGCATCATTTGCAAAACGATGAGCTTATTATCATTAATTATTGCAATCTGGCAGCACAGTACCGTTATAAAAATGAACCGGAAAATGCACATATCTCTATTAAGTTGGCGGAGTATTACAAACATAAGATACCTGCTGTCAACGCAACAATTGTTAGAGGTTATTTAGGAGCGCTCTATTATTATGCTTCAACGAGTAATGACATGATGTTTAATCAGATAAAGCATGACATTTTGCATCATCTGGAAGGCAAATACCCTTACTATGCGGGGAATATTCTATTTGCGGAAGCGATTTTAAACTATAGGGCCGGCTTTGGGAATGAAAGCTTGGAAATGTTTGAGCAGGCTTTTTTTCAATTGGAGAAACAACAGAATTATGTTTTATTGTCCGTAGTTGAAAGATACCTTCAACGTTTTGGACTACTTGGTCAGTTTCGTTATGAAAGGGAACTGCAGCAGCTGATTAATATGTATAAAAGTGAACCTATCAGTGTACGCAAAATACGTAACATACATGCCGATTTTTTTTTCGAAGAGGAAACGACTGCGCTTGCAGTTAAATTTCCGCATGTTGTTTCGAAAGAGAGTACCATCGAGTTTGTGAAACATGCGCTTACAAACAAGGAGGCAATTTACTGTATTCACTGGTGCTTTATTACGGATAAAATTGAAGAACTATTCGGCACATTATTTACTGAGCAGTTATTATTTACATTATTTGAATCGATTTATTCGAATATTTTCGAGTATGAGGCAAAGGTTAACGTACTATCGAAAAACGCTGGAGAAGCATTTATAAAAAATATTTCTGAAACCGACTTTTTCAAGTTGTTAATGAAGCTGGAGGATAAACTTCGAACTACTGCAGTTCATTCGACATCAGGAGTTGTGGAAATCCCGATTCATTTTGGATTTATCCATTCAGACCAATTGAAAAAAGAAGAAGTATCATATGAACAATTAGCCGCCTTTGCCGATGCGAGTCTATATTATGCAAAATCACAAGGTCAACTTTATATTTACAGTTAATTTAAAATTGTTTGTAAAATATAGACTAAAACGATACAATAGCAAGTATAGTAAAAGCTAAGATGAAAAAAGAGTAGTAAAGCGGCGTTTTTTAGAGAGCTGACGGTTGGTGGAAGTCAGTAAGCGTACTTTATGAATGGACTTTCTAGCTGCACAGAGGAAATGCTGTGCCGTAGCGCTCACGTTACGAGTATTGAGTGGACTAAATAAAATTAATTTAGTCAATAAAGGTGGCACCACGGCTCTTTCGTCCTTTAAAAGCGGAAGGGCCTTTTTGTGTTCACGAAAAGAAAAGCTGAGGAGAGATGAGTATGGCAGTAAAGACATGCAAATATGTAATGAAACAGGTAAATGGTGATATCTATACGCCAATTTCGATTTTTGAATCTATCGTTGGAACGAAAAAAGTATTATTTGAATCCAATGCAAAATTTAAGCAAAACGGGCGCTATTCCTTCATCGCCTTTAATCCGGTCGGTGAACTGAAAGGAAATGCGGAATCCGGTTCTTACTCTATCCATAATCAGGAGCTGACGACAGAACAGAAACCGGTATTAACTTTATTAAAAGAGCTACTGCCCATTCAGAAGGAAGACGCTCCGTTTGCCTTTTTTGGCGGGGCAATCGGTTATTTTGGTTATGAAACAGCCTATCATTTTGAACAGATCGGGGAAATTGTAGGCGATGTATACAATATGCCGGATGTTCATGTTTATTTTTACGAAACGTTTATCGTCATCGATCATCTGTTACAGCAAGTATCCATCGTGGCAATGGATCTGTTTCAGGCGGGCCATACGATTGAATTCATGCAGCAAAAAGTGGATGATATCGAACAAATGATGATGTCATCAGTATCATATAAGCACACAGCAGAAATAGAGGTACAGTTTGCTCCCACGATTAAAAAAGAACGCTTTATTGGAATGGTTGAAACGGCAAAGCAGCATATACGTAATGGAGACATCTTCCAAGTCGTTTTGTCGCAAACCTTTGAAGCTGAATTCCGTGAAAATCCATTGACACTATACCGCAAACTACGGACGTCAAATGCCTCTCCGTATATGTTCTTTATGGAATTCGGGGACTATATGGTTCTTGGCACATCTCCGGAAAGTCTTGTGAAAGTTCAAAAGGGGCTTGTAACGACAAATCCGATTGCCGGAACAAAACCGCGTGGACAGAATGTACAGGAGGATGAAGCAATTGCAAATGCATTGCTGCAAGATGAGAAGGAAATTGCCGAACATAAAATGCTTGTTGATTTAGGGCGTAATGATGTTGGACGTGTTGCCCAGATCGGAACAGTAGCTGTTACAAAATATATGGAAATCGAAAAATATAAATATGTCATGCATATCGTTTCAGAAGTGACAGGGAAATTACGGGACGGTGCCCACTTAGTCGATGTAATTGCATCAAGCCTGCCCGCCGGTACAGTATCGGGTGCACCGAAAATTCGGGCGATGCAGATCATAAATGAGCTGGAACAGAGAAAACGTGGCATATATGCAGGTGCCATCGGTTATTTGTCGGCATCAGGGGATATGGATTTAGCTCTTGCAATCCGTACAATGGTCATTAAAGATGAAAAAGCGTATGTTCAGGCAGGTGCAGGGATTGTTTATGATTCAGTCCCTGAAATGGAATATGAAGAAACATTAAATAAAGCAAAAGCATTGCTGGAGGTGCGCAAATGATTTTACTTATCGATAATTATGATTCATTTACGTATAATCTGTATCACCAAATCGCCCAGTTTGGGGAAGACGTAAAAATTGTCCGAAATGATGCAATGACGGTTGAGGAAATCCGTACATTGCAGCCGAAAGCGATTGTTATTTCTCCAGGTCCCGGGGAACCGAAAGACGCAGGAATTGTTATTGATATGATCCGCCAGCTTTATCAAGAGATTCCGATATTGGGAATATGCCTCGGCCACCAGTCGATTGGTGAAGCGTTCGGTGCAACGGTGAGCCGTGCCCGAAATATTATGCATGGGAAAACGAGCATGCTTCAATATGAAAAAACAGGTTTGTTTGCACAGTTCGAAGGGGAAGTAGAAGTGATGCGCTATCATTCACTTATTATTGAAAAGCACACATTGCATGAAGATTTCCGAATTATTGCTACAAGTTCAGATGATGGAGAAATAATGGCGATTCAACATGTAAACTATCCGGTTTATGGACTGCAGTTCCATCCTGAGTCCATTGGAACAGAACTCGGTACAGCCATGATCAGCGGGTTTTTAAAGAAGGTGGAGGTATTGGTATGATTCCGAAAGATAAACATGACATTGCAGCAGTGGAAACACTGAATGCTGCGGAAGCGGAAGCGGTTATTCCATTACTGCCGAAACTGCTTGAATGGGTGCAGGATATGAACTGGCCTGTTGCGGAGCCAATGGTTGAGCTGCTATTACAATATCCGAATGAACTGACACCACTTGTTGACACTGTGCTGCGCGGTGACGATGATATGTGGATTTACTGGTGTCTCGTTGCGATCGTACCGAAGCTGCCGTTTTATTCGAAGCTCGTATTGGCAGATGCGGTAGAACAAATTGCCGCAATGGAGAAAACACCAGTCAATGAAGATAATGTAGAAGCTGCTCAAGAAACGTTACTAAGTTTTCAGCCATAATAGAGTCGCCTAATCGTATAGCGGTTAGGCGATTTTTTAATAATATTTAAAAATTTGCGTCCAAATTGAATTTGTTTCCGTCTATAAGGGTGAAAGGAGGGCGGCCAGTGGATATTGAGAAATTAATTGATACATACAGTGATTATTTGTACCGCATTGCTTTTATATATACGAAGGATCGTTTAACAGCAGAAGAAGTTGTCCAAGACGTATTTATAAACTACTATCATAAATCAGACCAGTTTGAACAGAAAGCCTCGATTAAAACTTATTTAGTGAAGATGACGATTAATCGCAGCTATGATTATTTGCGTAGCTGGAAAAACAGGAAATTCGTATTTACTCAGTTTTTTCAGCAACATGCAAAAGGTGCCGAACAGATTTATGTCGAGAAGGAATTACAGGGGGAAGTAACCGCCGCTGTTCTTGCACTACCGGTAAAAGATCGTGAAGTGTTATTACTCTACTATTATGAGGAAATGACCGTTTTTGAAATCGCCGAGTTGTTGGAATTGGCGGTATCGACTGTTAAATCTCGTTTACAGCGAGCTCGAGCGAAACTAAAGCCGAAATTAAGCATGGAGGTGATGGAGGATGATTAAGGAAAAGTGGCAGCAAGAGTTAAGCAAACTGGAGTTAACGGAGCAACAGAAGTCAAAGTTACAGCAAGCAATCGACCAGTCCAAACGTCCGAAACGACAAACGAACTGGACCATTGTAATTGCCCCGATATTTGTTTTTACAGCCGTATTTTTCCTCTACTTGTTCGCTAATGATGGGATCGTATCGTCTCCTAATCAGGCATCGAATCCGTTAGTGGAAAACTATGAACAAGAGCAATTAGCAGAAGTTGTGAGAAGAGGGAAGTATGTGGCCATCATCAGTTTATTGCTGATTGTGAATGGAATTTTCGCCACAATCGTATTCTTTAAGATGAAAAGATGGCAAAAACCGAAAATACGTAAACTTCGTAAAACAGTTTATAAGTTACGTTATTTGCTCATCACACTCTCCCCATTTGTCGTCTATGCAATCGGGAGCGCAATCCAAATGTTCGAAGTGGACATTCAGTGGCTGAAACTTAGTATTTTCGTGCTTGTCCTTCTTTTGCAAGTCGTAATTTTATTTTATTTTGCCCGTAATACAACAGGAGAGGTATGCTGTCCGCATTGCCACTATTCGTATTCACATAAAGAACAAATAAAGATAGTTTGTAAATTAAAGATGGAATTGAGATGTATAAAGTGCAATGAAAAAATATTTTATACTAAAAAGTACCGTCAAATCATCGGTGTACTAACGATGCTTACATCACCAACAATTATTTTCTCTTCATATTTTGATTTACCAGTATCTTTGACCATTTTGTGTCTGTTATTTTATGTACTGGCAATATTTTTAGTAGTGATGCCATTATATCTGGAACTAACAGATGAAGAAGTATTTTTATATTAAAAAGAGCAGCCGAATTCATCTTTGGCTGCTCTTTTCTATTATAAAGTATACTCTACAGTAATTTTGCAATATCATTTTCTGCTTTTGTCGGTGAATCCTTTGGGGCATAACGTTTAATGACATTGCCATCACGATCGACTAAAAACTTCGTGAAATTCCACTTAACTGATTGGCCTAGAAGACCTTTAGCTTCAGAAGATAAGTGTTTGAATAAAGGATGGGCTTCAGAACCGTTTACTTTCACCATTTCGTGCATCGGGAATGTAACACCATAATCTAAACGACAGAACTCGGCAGCTTCCTCACTCGAAGACAACTCCTGTTTGAATTGGTCAGAAGGGAAGCCGAGGACGACAAAACCTTCCTCTTTATACTTATCATATAATTCTTCAAGCTCTGTAAACTGATTGGTAAATCCGCACTTGCTTGCTGTATTGACAATCATCATTACCTGACCTTTATAACGGTCTAATTCATATTGCTCGCCTTTTTCTGTTTTAACAGGAATATCATAAATATTCATGCCCCGTTCCTCCTCGAAACTATTAATATAATCTTTTTGTATTTTTATCGTACGGAAAAAAAGGCTTTATGTAAAATAATCAGTATCAATGAAAAATCAAAATAAAACACGAATCTTGTCGAAATAATGTCGGCTCTAAAACTTATCCATTCAAATATGACAGGTGTCACTGTGCCATTCCTATGTTTGCGCTTACATTTTGGGAAGACATAAAATTTTAACATCAAGGAGTTTTCTAATGAATAAAAAGATTGCTTGGATTACAGATACGGCTGCACTATTACCGGAAAGTTTTATTAAAGAACATTCAATTCATGTGCTTGCATTGAACATCGTTTTCGAAGAGGGCGCACTTCGCGAAACAGTGGACATGACGCACGATGAGTTTTACGATAAATTAAGAAATTCAACAAAGCATCCGAAAACATCTCAGCCTGCTTTCGGCGAGCATGTGGCGCTTTATGAAAAATTGAAAGACGAGGGCTATGACTGTGCGATTGCAATTCATACTTCGGAGCAATTATCAGGTACTGTACTTAGTGCTCCAATGGCCGCAGAACAGGCAGGATTCAAAAGTTATGTGATAGATGCGAAAATAGGTTCATATCCAATGCAAGTCATGCTGGCTCTTGGAATTGAGCTTGAAAAACAAGGACATGCCCCGGAAGCAATTGTCGAGAAAATAGAAGCAATGCGCGGCAAGTCGGAACTTGCTTTTATTCCTGCAAGCTTAGAGCAATTGCATAAAAGCGGACGTGTTTCTGGAATGGCGATGTTTCTCAGCAACTTGCTTAATATCAAACTAGTGATTGAATACAATAAAGAAGGCGGGGTTGAGGTGGCGAAAAAAGTACGTGCCGATAACCGTGCCAAAAAAGCCGTCATTGAAAAACTGGAGCGTGCGATGTCAAAGTCACCTGTCAAAGAAGTCGCGATTATTCACTGTAATAATGAAGCAGGGGCTATCGAGTGGAAAAAACAATTATTGAAGGACTATCCGTCGATTCAATTTACACCGACACCACTTTCTGCATGTGTAGGCGTCCATGCAGGAGAAGGAACTTTAGGATTGACATGGGTGCGTGATTAAAAAAATGCAGGGCCCTTTCTAGGTGCTCTGCATTTTTTCGTATTTAGATTGAAAGTATTGAATAAATCCAGCAAAAGCAAATGTAACTACGAGTGCTGAACCGATGAAAAGCACAACCCCCGTCCAGCCGTAGTGCATCCAAAAGATACCGCCAAGCGTTCCTCCGATACTTGACCCCATATAATAGGCGAACAAATACAAAGAGGAGGCCTGGGCTTTATCGACTTTGGCTAAATGACTGACCCAGCCGCTTGCAATGGAGTGGGTGCCGAAAAACCCAAAAGTAAATATAACGAGCCCGCTTATTTTTAAAGGTAAACTTACAGGGAAGGTAAGAACTGCACCGATGATCATAATGATTATCCCGCTGTATAGAACATTTTGCCGTCCGAATTGATCAGATAAGCTTCCGAACCATGTTGAGCTCCACGTCCCTACTAAATATACAACAAATAGCCAACTCACAAATGTCATGCTTAAACTATAGGGTGATTCGACCAGCTTGAAGCCAATATAATTATACATTGTCACAAAGCTGCTCATTAAAGTAAAACCAATTCCAAACAATAAGATGAGCCTTCTGTCTTTTATATGCTGGAACAGTGTTTTAGTCAGCAGCCTGAATTGCAATGGGCGTGGTGTGAAATGTTTGGATTCGGGTAGTGCCCATACGAAGTAGCAACTGATGAGAATGCTCAAAGCCCCAAGCACAATCATTCCGGTTTGCCAGTTGTACAAATCACTCATCGTCCCGATAATGATACGTCCCGATAACCCTCCAATCGCATTACCGCTTATGTAAAGACCCATTGCAACACCTAGGCTTGACGGTTCCATTTCTTCTCCTAAATAAGCCATTGCAATGGCAGGAACCCCGGCAAATACAAAACCTTGAATAATCCGCAATGCGAGAATCGTCTCAAAATTAGGAGCAAATGCTAGTGCGAGTGTTAAAAAAGAGGCAGCAAAAATCGAAGCAGTCATTAATTTCTTTCGCCCCCAAGCTTCCGACAATGAACCGAACAGCAACAGACTAATTGCTAAAACGGATGTGGCAACAGACAACGATAGACTGGCTACCGCAGGGGAGACGTTGTAATCATAGGAAAACTGCGGCATTAACGGCTGCGTAATATAAAGGTTGGCAAAGGTAATAAAACCTGCAGCAAATAACGCGATATTCGTCATTGTAAAAGCTTTTGTTCCTCTTTTTATATAGTCCATATAATCCCTTCAATCATAAAAACTTTTGAATAAACGATAGTTTGGAAGAAAGCTTGCTTACTCTCTATAATTTAAAATTGCAGTTATTCGGTTGGTTGACCTGTCAGCACTTGGGCGATTTCTTCGATTGTCATATCGGAGCGGAGATCAAATGCTCCTTTTTGAATAGAACGCGCAAATTCCGGTTTTGACAAATAAAGTTCAAGCTCCCGGCCATTTGTGACAATACCCAGGTCTTCCGCCTGCTGTCCAATTGTATAAATAGAAACATTTTCATAAATATAAATGGTCGCTTCCACTACGTCTGATTTGTCTTCTTCTTTTGTAGCGGCAGTTTTCTTTTCGGTTGTACTAGTTGTTTGCTCGTCCGCTTTTTTAGAATTCGCGGAATCAGGGTTTTGCCCGTTTAACTGTTTTGTCAATTCAGCAATCTGTTTTTCATAATCGTCTAATTGCTTTTCGTAAGCGTCGTTATCTTTCTCACTGGACTCAGAAGGTAGCCTGTCGAACAATGCCATGCTCGCACCTGCCACAAAAAGCCCGATTCCAAATGCTCGCAGCGATGATTTCATTGTTGACCTCCATTTGCTAAAATCGATTCGATTTGAGCATGTGATAATGTCGAACGCTTACTGATTTCTTCAATCGATAGGCCTTGACTATTGAGCGCAAGCACCTGGCTAACTAAAATGCCGTTAATCGGTTTCGCGTTTTTTTGCGGGGTTACCTTAGAAGCCGCTCCGTAACTTTGAGCCGCTTTTACTTGTGCTGCCGCTTGCTGAAAAGATGAAAAAGCAGCTTGCTGTTCTGGACTTTGTTGTTGGACAGAAGAAGGTTTCCGTACTTGAAAATTTGGTTCTACAAGCAGTTCCTCTTCCAATGCTTTTACGCGTCTTTTCAAAGAATTTGTTTCCTGATAAATATTGATTGATAAATCTTCGACATCTCTTTCAACTTTTGCAGATTTATCTTTAAATAATAGGGATATAATAATGACAGCAATTCCAGCAATCATTAATATTGAAGAAAGTCCCATATGAATTCCTCCATTTCTTTTTATCTATATCAGTTTAGACAGTAAATGTGCAATTGAATTGGGTAATCGTATTTTTACTGCAGATTCCCTTTATTTTAACATAGTAAAACTTATTAAGAAATCATACTAGATTTTTTAAAACAGTGTGTTATAATAGGTAAGTCGTATAAATCATGCTCAAATAAATTTATTCTTAATTTAGAGTGGGAGGGTTAATGATGCGCGTAAACATTACTTTAGCTTGCACAGACTGCGGCGAACGTAACTACATTTCAAAAAAGAACAAGCGTAACAATCCAGAGCGTCTTGAACTTAAAAAATATTGCTCTCGCGAGAAGAAGTACACTCTTCACCGTGAAACAAAGTAATAATCGCTCATTTAGCCAAAACCACTCGTTGGTTTTGGCTTTTTACTTGCTATCCTTTTGAATTTTCCTATGATGATTCAATGAAATTGATTCATGATAGGAATGTTTAATATAAAAAGCTTGGTTGAAAGTGGGGATTTGTTTGGAGAAAAGGGATTATCGTATAAAAGTGCAGGAAAAGCTGTCCAATATGAGCGATCAGGAATATAGCAAACGTTCATTGGAAATCGCTCGGCAATTATTACAGGAACCATCTATTCAAAAAGCAAATATTATCGCAATTACTTTATCAAATCAGCCGGAAGTGGATACAACGTTTATTATTGAAGAATTATGGAAATTAAATAAATATGTTGCAGTTCCGAAATGTAATCCGAAAGACCGCTCGATGCAGTTTTACAAAATTAACAGTTTTGATGAAACCGAACGAGCATATCAAAATATATTAGAACCGATACCGGAAAGAACGGAACGGATTGAAAAAGAACAAATTGATGTGATGATCGTGCCGGGTGTTGTCTTTGATTATCACGGATACCGAATCGGATTCGGCGGAGGATACTATGACCGCTATCTAGTTGGATTTAAAGGAATACGGTTATCCCTGGCATTTGAGGAACAGCTGTTGAAGGAAGTACCGAGAGAATCACATGATCTTCCGGTACATATACTACTTACAGACAAAAATCGCATAAACTGCGAATAATTGGTGGAGGAACGACAATGAAGTCAATGTTGGATGTGCTTGACATTTTAAAACAATACGGCATTTACATTTACACAAAGGACCGTATTGGAGATTTATACTTAATGGAAGACGAAATAAAGGAATTATATAAATCAAAATTTATTGAAACGAAAGATTTTCAGATGGCCTTGCTGATTCTGCGTCAGGAAGAGCAAAGGCTTAAAGCGGGAAAATAACTGGAATTTAGCGTATAATAGAAAGAATTATATAGAGGAATGCTTGTTTACTTAGGTTTTTAAACTATTTGACGAACATCTCCTGAGTGAAACAGCGGGAACAAACCGCTGTTTTCATATTTCACGAAACCTTTTCAAGTTTAATACGTACTAAATAATAGTGCGATTTTATGAATGTAAACTGTTTAAACGAAATTCTGTTGCGGATTTGTTTGAAAAGCTTTAACATAGATTTTGTTTGAATGAAGATTTTACACAAATAAAACAATGTATTAAAAAAAGTCGAATATGTAAAGAGAGGATGTATAGGATATGAAAGATTTTAAATGGCCTAAACATTCGATATTAGCGATTGCCGTAATAGCAACCTGGATTAAAACTGTAATTGTTTATGAAACTAGCTTTGATATGAAGATAGAAAATGCAATGCAATTGTTAATTTTGATTATCAATCCATTAAGCTTTTTATTGTTCTTCTATGGATTGTCGTTGTTCTTGAAATCACAAAAAGCGCGAAACCGCTATGTTATCGGCAGTAGTATTTTACTTGCCTTCGTATTATACGGAAATGTTGCCTTTTACCGTTTCTACAATGACTTTGTAACCTTGCCTGTTTTATTCCAAACGAGCAATTTTGGAGAGTTGGGAACATCGGCAGCAGCAATAATCAGTTGGATGGACGTATTCTACTTTGTGGATGTTTTACTGATTATTATTGCCGTGAAGCTTTTACCGAAAGCGGAAGAGCAGCTACTGCCTATCCGTAAAGATGCGCGTAAAGCGTACTTTGTCATGACGGCCGCTATTTTGTTTTTAAACTTAGGTTTAGCAGAAACAGAGCGTCCGCAATTATTGACACGTGCTTTTGACCGGGAACTGTTAGTAAAAAACATCGGAACTTATAACTACCACCTATACGATGTTTATGTTCAGTCGAAATCATCAGCTCAGCGTGCGTTGGCAGACGGCAGTGAGCTTGTTGAAGTGAGCAACTACGTTCGTGCAAACCAGGCGGAACCTAATATTGAAATGTTCGGCAAATATGAAGGCCGAAATGTAATAGCAGTATCGTTGGAATCATTGCAGTCTTTTGTTATTAACGAAGAAATGAATGGGGAAGTCGTGACACCGTTCCTGAATTCATTAACAAATGATAAAGATACGTATTATTTCAGTGACTTTTACCACCAGACGGGATTAGGGAAAACATCGGATTCCGAATTTATTTTCGAAAACTCGTTATATGGCTTAGGTCGGGGGGCAGTATTCTTTACTCATGGTGAAAATACGTATAATTCCTTTGCAGAGCGCTTAGGGGAAAATGGATATTTCACGAATGTTATGCATGCAAACAACAAATCATTCTGGAACCGCGACATGATTTACAAGTCATTCAAATTAGACCAGTTTTATGATATTGAATCGTACGAAGTAACGGAAGAAACATCTGTAAACTGGGGATTAAAGGATATCCCATTCTTTGAGCAATCAGCAGCATTGATGAAAGAAATGCCACAGCCGTTTTATAGCCGTTTGATTACTTTAACAAATCACTATCCTTTCTATTTGGATCCGGAAGATATGATGATTCCTGAATATGATTCGAATTCAGGCACGTTAAACCGTTATTTCCAAACAGTGCGCTATTTGGATGAATCGGTGAAGGAATTCTTCGATGATTTAAAAGAACAGGGTTTGTATGAAAATTCAATTATTGTGATGTACGGGGACCACTACGGAATTTCCGAAAATCATAATAAAGCAATGGCAAAATATTTAAATAAAGAAGAAATCACACCGTATGACAGTGCGCTTTTACAGGCAGTCCCATTATATATCCACATTCCTGGTTCAAATGATGGACAAGTGATGGATAATGTAGCCGGTCAGTTGGATATTCGTCCGACATTACTGCATCTGTTAGGTATTGAAACTTCAAAAGATATGCAATTAGGTGCTGACCTGTTCTCGGAAGAACATGAGGATTTCGTTATTTTCCGTGATGGTCGTTTTGTAACAGATCAATATGTGTATGCAGGTGAAGTATGCTACGACCGTGAAACGGGAGATGCAATTGATACGAAAGCTTGTCAGCCGTTTATTGACCGTGCTACACAAGAGCTGGAATACTCGGATCAGATCATTAATGGTGACCTGTTGCGTTTCTATGATACAGAAACAGGGAACCTGCTGATTGATACGAATTATAAATAATTAAAGCTGCACCGGAGAAATCCGGGAGCAGCTTTTTTCTCATATAAAAAAACGTATTGCTTCAACGGCAATACGTTTTTTGGTTGCAATTAGTGAGTTGGTGGATAGCCTTGATTTAATACCGTCATAATGACGAACCAACCGAAAACACCTGCAGCTAAAGCGTTGAAGGCAGCAGCTAAAAGGTTTTTCTCTTTGATTGATTGGAATATGCCAATTACGCCAAAAATTGCAACTAAACCGAAAATAACCATTAATAAGTTCATAAAAAATTGACACTCCTTTCGACATTCCAAAAAATGTCTCAACAATATTCCTCTTTTATTGTAAAGGTTTCCAAATCGTTTGTCGAGAACTAAAAATGGCGTTTGTTTGAACGATAACTTTCACTATGAGATCGTTAGAAAAAATGTATAATGGAAACTGAGGTGATGATCTATGTTAAATGTTAGAAAATATAGTCTTGGACCGATTCAAACGAATTGCTACATTGTGAGCAATAAAGAAAAAGACTGCTTAATTTTTGATCCAGGTGAAGAAGGGGCACGAATTGTAAATGAATTACGTAAAAATGGCTTAAATCCATTAGCTATTTTATTAACCCATACACATTTTGATCATATTGGTGGGGTGGATGCGATACGGGAAATATACAAAATCCCGCTGTATGTCCATGAAAAAGAAGTGGACTGGCTTGCGGATCCGATGAAAAATGGATCCGGCAAATACGCGGAATTGCCAAATTATATTGTCAAAAAACCTGAGGAAGAACATATTATCCGAAAAGAAGGGGAGATGACAATCGGTACGTTTACCTTTACGGTAGCCCATACGCCAGGACATTCCCCGGGTAGCGTATCCTTTATTTTTAAAGACGATGCGTTTGCAATAGTGGGCGATACGTTATTCGAACAAAGCATTGGTCGGACTGATTTAATCGGAGGTTCGATGAATGTCCTGCTGAAGTCGATTCACGATAAGCTTTTATCATTACCGGAAGATACAATTATTTATCCTGGGCATGGTGACTATACGACACCGGAGGCAGAAATGGACTCCAATCCGTTTTTAAATGGTTTTTAAATCATGTATAAATGAAAAAACGACCGCTCTATTGAAGAGCGTGTCGTTTTTTAATGTCCGCCACCTGGAGTGTGTATGAATGTTGTGTAATAGGTGAAACCGGCGAAGAAAACAGTCAAGTATGCGCCAAAAATGTACATGTACATGCGTTCTGAAAGATTTAAGAAGCCTAATAATAAAAATAAACCTGTATTACCTACGAATAATAGCGAAACCTCGTTCATACCACCAAGGTAGAACATCACGGCGAAAATAGCAGTCCAGAATGCCATAACTTTATACATATTGCTCATCAAATATCCCTCCTTTTCTAAAAAAATAGAATAGTCTCCCATTCATTATAAATCAAGTTTCTGGATAATGTAAACTGGGAGATATGGAAGAGTTGTGACAAACGCATATTTTTTCCATTAATTGTTTACGGAAATTTTGTATTTACAATAGTCACAGTCGCTTACCATGCTTTCCATTTTCGTAATTTCATTTTGATTAAACAATGTATCAACTTGTCCATACAAATATGATTCATGGAGCTGACATACAATTTCTCCGTAGTTTGTTACTTGTTCTTGGAAGGGGCAGTTGAAAAGTGAGAATATGATTGTTTTGGATTGTTGATGTTCAACTACTTCCGGAATATAACCTATTAATGTTGCACTTTTAGTTAGCATGGCTAATTTCTCATCAAAAGTAAGTGGAGATTTTCTTTTAAGAGAGTTCATTTGTTCAAGCATCGATTGTTTCCCGTCACGGTAACTGATTTCCTGCGCTTTACTTATTGCTGCTTCACCAAGCTCATGAATAAGTTCGAGCGACCATTTAATTAATGAAGATTGGTCTCGTCTAGGAATACTTAAATTGATACCTTCTTGTTTTGCTTTATATACTCTCCCAGGTCTTCCGCCTTTTCCGGTCTTTAAATGTTCAGAAGAAATGGCACCGATTTCTGCAAGTTTGGTTAAATGCAGACGTGCTACATTCGAATGGATTTTAAATTGTTCCGCGATTTCCTGAACAGATAAAAATTGCTTTTGCTGCAACATAAATTCATAAATAGAAAACCGGGTTTCGTCGGCAAAAGTACTAGAAATTTTAATAGGATGTATCATATGCAAACCCCCAATACGATAAAAATTATAAAATACTAACTTTACTATTATTCTACATGAATTATTCGTGAATTTGTTGATATTGAAAGAAAATTCCTATTAAAAAGAAATTTTATCTGTTTTCATTCAAATTCCTGGACAGGCCATTTATAATGGAGTCACAGTAATATTTGTGAAGGGGTGATTTTCATAAAACAGTTATCAATCATTGAACAAAAATGTTTGGAGCTTTTATCCAAGGCAGCACAGCTTAACGTGACCGATGTTCATTTTCTTCCTAGGGAAGGGTGTTATGACTTATTAATGAGAAAATACGGCCGTTTTGAAAAGGAGGAAGAACTTCCTACAGAGCTCGCGATCCGTATGATTTCCTATTTCAAATTTCTTTCTTCACTTGATATCAGTGAAAAGAGAAAGCCTCAAAGTGGTTCCTTCCAAAAATTTATTGACCAGTCCATGTATGCCTTCCGGATTTCTACGTTACCTTCCAGTTTCTTCAGGGAAAGTTTAGCTGTTCGTATATTACGGCAAAATTATACCGTCCCCATACAGACTTTATGTCATTTTCAGGAAAGTGTTGAACAGTTATATAGATTGGCCAGACTGGAAAGCGGGTTAATTTTAATTAGCGGTGCGACAGGAACAGGCAAAACGACAACGCTATATTCATTGCTCCAATATTGTTCACAGCAATTGTCCCGTCATGTCATTTCATTAGAGGATCCAGTGGAAAGCAGACAAGAGCAGCTATTGCAAATCCAAGTAAATGAACGAGCCGGAATGACATATTCAGCGGGTTTAAAAGCAATATTAAGACATTCTCCGGAAGTGATCATGCTGGGAGAGATTCGGGATAGGGAAACTGCAAAGGTTGCTATAGAAGCGGCGTTTTCTGGACATCTTGTTATTTCGACGATCCATGCAAAAGATACGGTTAACTGTATTTACCGGCTTCATGATTTATCGGTTTCATTCGAGGAAATGCGGCAGATGCTTAGAGCTGTTGTTTCTCAGCGTCTATTCAAATCAAAGTCTAACGACTATAAAGCGATTTTTGAATTTTTAACAGATAATCAATTACAGCTTGCCATTGAAACAATCATCCATGAAAGATCTTTTACACTGCCGTTTGAGCAGACATTGGCAGGTCAAATGACAAAACTTCTAGGAGATTCCTATGAGTATACAGCTCCTTAAAAACATCTCACCTGCTGTCCTGTTTAAAAAACCGGTCATTAAGCCCTCGGAACTTCCTACATTACTTAAACGAATTTCCACACTGTTAAATGAAGGCTATACATTTACCCATAGTATCGAAATGCTGTTGCCCTATCATGTTAAAAAATATGAGCCGGTCCAACAAGAAATTTCGGGTATTTTACGCGGGGGCGGTAGTGCGACACAAGTTTTCCAACTGCTTTGCCTTGATAAACAATATTTAGTATCAATTGAGTTAGCGGAAGTGACTGGCAAGCTGAGCGAAGCGATCGGTCTTGTGGCAAAGCAGCTCGTCTTTCAACAGCAGGCGAAAACAAAACTCATAAAAGTGATGTCGTATCCGCTCATTTTATTTACATTTTTAATTTTACTGTTTTTAGCCTTTCGAACCTACTTTTTGCCGAATATGTCCTCTGTTATCACATCCCGTGTCCATAGTGAATCGTCCGCAAGTATTCAGTGGTCGAAGTTTTTCCTCCATATGCCGGACTATATCGTTGCAGTTGCAGCGAGTCTCGGAATAGCTCTTTCCGTTTTTATTTACTATCTTCGTAAGAAACGAATAGAAATGCAGCTTCATCTACTGTTTAAACTTCCGTTAATCGGCCTTTTTTGGCGGCTTTTCCTTACGAGACAGTTTGCCCGTCATTTAGGTAATTTATTATTAGCTGGGTTCTCTCTCCAAAAAGCATTCGATCATTTAAAGTTCCAACAGCACCAAAAGCAGATTGCCTATATTGCCGGTATACTTCAAGAACGCATTCTTATTGGCGATTCATTGGAGCGGGCGGTGGAAATCGTCGGCTTTTTCTATCCGAAGTTTGAGCATTTTATTGCACATGGGGAGGCGAGCGGTTTATTGGGACGGGAACTTATTTTATATTGTGAGCTTTTGGATGAAAAGCTTCAGAAAATAATTGAACGAATACTGGCGGTTATTCAGCCGTTGCTTTTTGTTGTCATTGCCGTTTGTGTCATTGCTGCTTATTTGAGTATTTTAATTCCGATGTATGATGTCATTGATTTTATATAAGAAGAGGTGGAGCTGATGAAAAATGAAAAAGGATTTACATTGGTAGAAATGCTTGTCGTTTTATTAATTATTTCCATTTTGATATTGATTACAATTCCCAATGTTTCGAAACATTTCGCAACAATCGATGAAAAAGGCTGTGATGCTTATATTATGATGCTTCAAGGACAAGTCGAGGCATACAAATTAAACCATAATGAGTATCCGTCTTCGGTCTCGGATTTAATTAAAGAGGATTATATTGTCGAAGAGGATTTGAGATGTCCTGATAATACGGAAATTGAAATCGTAGACGGTAAAGTTATTGGACCGGGGAACAGCGAAACGTAATAATGAGACGAAAAGTTAAGTTACTGTTAACAGATGAAAGAGGTTTTACATTATTGGAGATGCTCATCGTCCTCTTTATTTTTTTAATCATCAATTCAGCGATTCTTTATTTTTCACAGAAGCCTTTAATGGATTATACAGAAAAACAGGTGATAAACCAGAATGAGATGTTTATACGCATGGCACAATTATTATCCATAGAGACCGGAACCTCCCATAGCTTCGAAATTATTAACTGTCACCGGATTCGAATAAGGGAGCGCAATACCTTTAATATTGTCTACGATCAGCGGATAGCGCGGCCGATTCACATGTTTTTATCCACTCCAAATAGTCGGCTGATTTTTAATGCAAAAGGGAATGTCCAGGCATTTGGAAGACTGACTTACCATTTTGAGAATATAAGTCATCAATACTCCATTAATATCGGGAAGGCCAGAATTTTGGAAAAGGAGGTTTTCCATGAGTCAAAAAGGGCTAACTCTTGTAGAAACATTGTTAGCAGTCGTCATTTTATTTTTTCTTTCGTCGACTATCATTCCGCTCACATTTAATATGAAACAGCAAATTGCCATTAAAAAAGTTCAGGCACATGCGGCGGAAGTGGCTTATATAGGGGCGATGAAATATAAAAGGTATGGACAAGCAGCTGGAATTCAGCAGATTGATGGGGTCTTGTTTCAATGGATTTATGATGGCAGCCAAGTGTGTGTCCATTATGACAACAATGAAAATGAAGAGGAACTTTGCGTATGAATTTTAGACAAATATTTAATGAGCGGGGGTTTACATTACTTGAAAGTTTATTTCAATTAACTGTATTTATACTTTTTTCTGCAATTAGCCTGCTTATTCTTTTATGGATTCGGGATCTTCATCAACTTGAATTGATGAAAGATGAAGTGAACTGGGAATTGTTCGTATATGATCTTCATCAATACAATATGAACTCTGCATCTGGGAAGGTCCTCAATTCCAATACACTGCAACTGGAAATCTTAAATGACCCCGAGGAGAGGTTGTTTGTCTTTGATAAATCGGAAGAGCATTTGCGTAAAAGATCGAATAAAGGGGGGAATGAGATCATGCTTCCTTTTGTTGAGGAATGGGAGCTGGCGGTTGATGAAAATGAATTGAAGATGAGGGTAGTGATGAAAAATGGAACAAGGCGCGAAAGAGACCTCGTATTACCATTGTCTCCAAAATGAGAAAGGTGCATTATTTTTGCTTGCTGTATTTTTATTGTTCATAGTTTCCGGAGCTGCTGTTTTCTATACAAATGCATATTTTGCGCAAATAAAAGTATATAATTCATTGGAATCTATTTACGTTCGTGCTACGATAAATATACTAAATTTACCTTAAAGTTCGACTTCTTTTTGCAAAGTCGAAAAAATGTCGCATTATGCGATTTTGTTTGACCTAAAAATATTTTTGATCAAATCGCAAAATAGAAACGAAAGAACAGGTAGAGGCGTAATTGATTAAGTAGTCCGTAATAGAAGAAGGTGAACAGCATGCGTAAAATTTATTTAGTAGGATTTATGGGGTGCGGAAAAAGTGCGATTGGAAGACGTTTAAGTTTTTTCTTGAAAATGCCGTATTACGATATGGATCACGAAATTGTTCGACAGCAGGGTATGACAATTCCTGAAATTTTCGAGAAATACGGTGAAGCACACTTCCGAAAAATCGAGACGGAATTTTTAAAGAATTTTCGTGATGAAGCATGCATTATCGCAACAGGCGGTGGGGTTGCCGTGAATGAAGAAAACCGGAAAATTATGCGCCGGACAGGGCTTGTATTTTTTCTGGATGCAAAATTTGAAGATATTTATATGCGGATTCGGAATGACAAAAACCGTCCCATTGTTCAATCATCAACGGAGCAAGAATTGGAAAACCTGTATCACCAACGCAGAAAGAATTATCGACTAGCTGGCCATATACAAGTACTGACAGCCGGGAGAACATTAAGACAAATTGTTGAGTACATCGGCTTTCAAGTAAAACGTCTTAAAGGCGAATAATTGCTATATAATTGTGTTTAATGTTCGTATTTTGAATAAAATTAAAAAAAGATTGCGTTTGCATTACATTCAATGTTAGGATATTGCTAAGAAGAGCAATAACATGAAGTAAATAAGCTAACGCGGATGATGGTACGGGGAGAGAACGTGATGTCACGTCGCCGAAGGAGCAAATAGCCACGCTATGAATCTCTCAGGCAAAAAGACTCGTATCGGACGCAACTCTGGAGAGTGCTGTAATAGCAAATGTTGCGAACAGCCACCAACGGGGAAAGCCTAAATTGTGATAGTGGATCAAATTTAGGTGTAACTTTCAGGTGCAAGGACAGAGAATCTCGGTAAAGGGGATTCGTCTGTCTTTTTTTTGTGGAGAAATCGGCTTTTAATATTCTGATGATTCTAATAAAAAGATAGATTTTATACCTTTCTAGGTGTAATGTTGTTTCCCCCTTTGCAAGGCAATACGAACATACATAATTAAAGGAGGAAATGAACATGACAAATGAATTAAAGCTAAAGCGCACACCACTTTTTGACGAATATGCAAAGTATGGTGGGAAAACAGTTGATTTTGGCGGCTGGGAGTTGCCTGTACAATTTTCTTCGATCAAAGATGAACATGATGCGGTACGTAATCGCGCAGGACTTTTTGATGTATCCCATATGGGGGAAATTATCGTAGAAGGTCCGGATGCGCTTGTATATTTACAAAAGATGCTTTCCAATGATATTTCGAAAATTGCAGTTGGCGGCGCACAATATAGTGCACTTTGCTATGAAGACGGCGGTGTTGTTGACGATTTACTGACATACCGTTTGGAAGATAACCGCTATTTACTTTGTGTTAATGCAGCGAACATTGAAAAGGATTTTGAATGGTTGCAGCAGCATGTCGAAGGGGATGTCAAAGTGACGAATGTGTCAGATGACTATGCCCAAATCGCCTTACAAGGTCCTTTATCTCAGGAAGTTCTGCAAACATTAACAGCAACAGACTTAACGGCAATTAAATACTTTAAATTCCAGGACAATGTGGATGTAGGCGGTCATTCGGTTCTTGTTTCCCGCTCAGGCTATACAGGAGAAGACGGATTTGAAATTTACGGTGCACCAGCAGCGATTGTCGAACTTTGGAACAGAATTCTGGAAGCAGGAAAAGACAAAGGTGTAGTAGCTGCCGGTTTAGGAGCACGTGATACACTTCGCTTTGAAGCTTGCTTACCCTTATATGGTCAGGAGATTTCAAAAGAAATTTCACCACTGGAAGCTGGGATTGGTTTTGCAGTGAAATTGGCGAAAGAGCCGCAGTTTATCGGGCAGCAAGCACTAATCGACCAAAAAGAAAATGGCCTGACTCGTAAATCAGTAGGCATCGAAATGATTGATAAAGGTATTCCTCGTCACGGCTATAAAGTATTTAAAGATGGCGAAGAAATTGGCTTTGTAACAACAGGAACACAGTCACCAATGACAAAGCGCAATATCGGCCTAGCTTTAATTGACGCAAAATTCACTGAAATCGGAACTGAGTTAGAAATTGAAGTTCGAAAAAATAGAGCTAAAGCAGTTGTGGTAGAAACACCATTTTATAAGCGTGCAAAATAAACTTTTGAAAAGAGGGTTAACAATGAAACATCGTTATTTACCAATGACGGAACAAGATAAACAAGAAATGTTAGACCGTATCGGAGTTGCGACAATTGATGAACTTTTCGAGGATATTCCTGAAAAAGTCCGCTTCCAAGGGAGCTACAATATTAAACCTGCAAAGTCTGAAGCTGCTTTAATGAAAGAGCTGGCACAACTTGCTGCAAAAAATAAAGATACAGCAAGCAATATTTCATTTTTAGGTGCAGGTGTATACAATCACTATAAACCGGTTATTGTCGATCATGTTATTTCACGTTCAGAGTTCTATACTGCGTACACACCATACCAGCCGGAAATTTCTCAAGGTGAACTTCAAGCGATTTTTGAATTCCAAACGATGATTGCGGAACTGACAGGCATGGATATTGCTAACTCTTCTATGTACGATGGTGGTACGGCTTTGGCAGAAGCAGGTATGCTTGCTGCAGGTCATACACGTCGTGGTAAATTACTCGTTTCAGGAGCTGTACATCCGGAATATCAAGATGTTGTGAAAATGTATGCGACAGGACAATCAATTGAAGTCGTTACAATTCCTACAAAAGACGGTGTGACAGACATCGAAGCACTAAAAGGCTTAATCGACGATCAAACAGCCGGCGTTATCGTTCAATATCCGAACTTCTTTGGTCAAGTTGAAAACCTACAGCCGCTAGCTGATATTACACATGATGCAAAAGGATTATTTATCGTATCCGCAAACCCGTTAGCTCTTGGCATTTTAACACCACCAGGAAAATTAGGCGCAGATATTACAGTTGGGGATGCACAGGTATTCGGAATTGCAGAAGCATTCGGTGGTCCACACTGTGGTTATTTCGCGGTAACAAATAAGTTAATGCGTAAAGTACCTGGCCGTCTTGTTGGGGAAACAGTAGACCAAGATGGACGTCGTGGTTATGTATTAACATTACAGGCTCGTGAGCAGCACATCCGTCGTGACAAAGCGACATCAAATATTTGTTCAAACCAGGCATTACTGGCACTTGCTTCTTCAGTAGCAATGACAGCCCTTGGAAAACAAGGTATGCAGGAAATGGCGAAACAAAATATCGTGAAGACACGCTTTGCTAAAAATGCCTTTGAAGCAGCTGGATTTGAAGTTATTTATCAAGGCGCACACTTCAACGAAATCGTAGTCAATACAAAGCATAATGTAACAGAAATAAACAAAGCATTAATCGAAAAAGGCATTATCGGCGGCTTTGACTTAGGTCGTGTCTATCCGGAATTAGAAAATCATGCACTCATTGCTGTTACGGAAATCCGTACAAAAGAAGAGATCGAGCAATTAGTTGCAGAAATGGGGGCTTACAATGCATAACGAAAACCAATCACTCATTTTCGAAATTACAAAACCAGGTCGTGTCGGCTACAATTTAGAGCCATTGGATGTTCCTGATTTTGACCTGGAAGAACTGCTGCCAAAAGAGTTAGTACGTCAGGAAGCGGCTGAACTGCCTGAAGTTGCAGAATTAGATATTATGCGTCACTATACAGCACTCTCACGCCGTAACCACGGTGTGGATTCAGGGTTCTACCCACTTGGTTCATGTACGATGAAGTACAATCCGAAAGTCAATGAAACAGTTGCACGCTACGCTGGTTTTGCCAATGTTCACCCATTACAGGATGAGTCGACAGTACAAGGTGCAATGGAATTATTATATGATCTGCAGACATCACTTCAGGAAATTACTGGTATGGATGAAGTGACATTACAGCCGGCAGCAGGCGCACATGGCGAATGGACAGCATTAATGATGATCCGTGCATTCCATGAGGCAAATGGTGAAGGTCACCGTAACAAAGTAATCGTACCGGACTCGGCTCACGGTACAAACCCGGCTTCTGCTACAGTTGCAGGATTTGAAACAATTACAATCAAATCAGGTGAAGATGGCTTAGTTGATCTTGAAGATTTACGCCGTGTTGTCGGTCCTGATACAGCAGCGCTTATGCTGACAAACCCGAACACGTTAGGCTTATTCGAAGAAAACATTTTAGAAATGGCTGAAATCGTGCACGGTGTCGGCGGTAAGGTTTACTATGACGGCGCGAACCTAAACGCTGTAATGAGTAAAGCACGTCCTGGCGACATGGGCTTTGACTGTGTTCACTTAAACTTGCACAAAACATTTACAGGTCCACACGGTGGCGGTGGTCCGGGTTCAGGTCCAGTAGGAGTAAAAGCGGATTTAATTCCATTCCTGCCTAAACCGGTATTAGTGAAAAAAGAAGATGGCACATTCCACTTCGATTACAACCGTCCGCAGTCAATCGGTCGTGTGAAACCATACTACGGAAACTTCGGAATTAATGTACGTGCATATACGTACATCCGTTCAATGGGGCCAGATGGCTTGAAGGCTGTAACTGAATATGCAGTATTAAACGCAAACTACATGATGCGCCGCTTGGAAGAGCACTTTGATTTACCGTATGACCGTCACTGTAAGCATGAGTTCGTGCTATCTGGTCGTCGTCAGAAAAAACTGGGTGTTCGTACATTGGATATCGCAAAACGTCTTCTTGACTTTGGCTACCATCCACCAACAGTATACTTCCCATTAAATGTGGAAGAGGGTATTATGATCGAGCCAACAGAAACAGAATCAAAAGAAACATTGGATGCATTCTGTGATGCAATGATTCAAATTGCTCAAGAAACGATCGATAATCCGTCAATCGTACAAGAAGCACCACATACAACGGTAATCAGCCGTTTAGATGAAACACGTGCTGCACGTACACCTGTGTTACGTTATACAAAAAAAGAAGAAGTAACCATTTCATAAATTGTGACAAAAAGGTCAGAGCTGTTTTCTGACCTTTTTTCTATGAGCAAGGTTAGACTTCTTACGTGTCACTATATAATGGTAGAAACTACTGATAATCAGACAATTTTGTTTCTTAGGCCCGGTGAATGAAAATTAAAAAGCCCCCTACAATGTAGAGAGCTTTAGAATTAGTTTTTCGATTTAACTTTACCTGTCCAAGTTTTGAAACCGCCTTGTAATTGGAAAAGTTGGCTATAGCCTTTTTTCTTTAATGTCAACGCAGCTCGTGCACTACGACCAGAGTTTTGGCAGTAAAGGTATACAGGAAGGTCCGGACGGATTTCTTTATGACGTGTATTAAGCTGCGTCATCGGGATGTTTCGAGCACCTAAAATGTGTCCCGCTTCGAATTCTTTAGGTTCGCGTAAATCGATTAATTGTGCTTTACGGTAACCTTCAATAAATTGCTCTTGTGTTAAGTTTGTTACGGATTTTTTTAAGCGCATAGAGTTGATTACTACGTAAGCAACGATTACTACTAAAATTACTAGTATCGTATATAAAATTGTCACTGCGATATTACCCCTTTCTTTCTGTACTATCTATTATAAGAGATGAACTAGAGTTAGTCGAGCGAGTTTGTTAAAATGAATTGGTGGAGGCGAGAAATTATGAAAAAACAATGGTATTTTATAAATTCGGGTCCGTGCAGCCCGGCCTATAACATGGCACTGGACGAAGCATTGCTGGATTGGCATAGCCAAGGGGAAATACCGCCTGTTATTCGTTTTTACGAGTGGAATCCTGCAACATTATCTATCGGTTATTTCCAGCAAGTACATAAAGATATTAATTTAGAAGCTGTAAAAAAGCAAAACTTAGGTTTCATCCGTCGACCTACAGGCGGACGTGCCGTTTTACATGACCAGGAGCTTACATATTCAGTGATTGTGACAGAGAGCTACCCAAATATGCCCGATAGCGTTACAGAGGCATATCGCGTCATTAGCGAAGGGATTTTACAAGGGTTCCGTCTTTTGGGATTGGATGCTTATTTTAGTGTGCCGGAGACGAAGGAACAGCTGGATGATTTGAAGAAACCGAAAAGTGCGGTATGTTTTGATGCGCCAAGCTGGTATGAACTTGTTGTCGAAGGAAAAAAAGTGGCCGGCAGTGCGCAGACACGTCAAAAAGGTGTCATTTTACAGCATGGCGCTATTTTACTGGACCTGAACGAAGAACTGCTGCTATCAGTATTTAATTTTGCTACGGCCGAAGCAAAAGAGAGAATGCGTAAAAAGTTACCCGAAAAAGCAGTGGCGATGAATCAGTTTGTCGACACACCATTTACAATCGAACAATGTGTGAATGCATTTTCCAAAGGATTTGAAGCAGCTTTGGACATAGAACTAATTCCTTATGAATTATCGGAGCAGCAAACCCAATATGTAGAACAATTGATGCAAAAAAAATATTTAACAGATGACTGGAATTTCAAAAAATAGATTGCGAACATGTGTTTTTGTTTTTTGTAAAAAAATTTTCATACCCGAAACGTTGATATAGATGGATTCAACAAAAAGAATAAAAAATCAAGCCCTTGTTTGAAAAAAAGATTTATTGTAATCTTTTTAAATGAAATCATTTAACCCTACATATAGAATAAAAATATCCAATAAAACACAATATATTGTATATAAAAGTGTTTATTGGAGAAAAATGTAGGGAATGGAATTTACAAAATCGTTCAAAGGGGGGCTTACGCGGTGGCAAGTGTTTTAGAACAATCCATCCAAGTCAATCAATTAAATCAAGATATTGAGCAATTTCCTCAAGTGCACCCGATTACACCGGATATGCATATTACGCATAAAGGTGTATCTCGTCTTGTAATGATTGACCGTTATTCTTTTAAAGATACGGAAAAGAAAACATTAAAAACAGGGGATTTTGTTGTTTTGACAGTAAAACAAGATCCGAAATTCCCGGCGCGTGGACTTGGCATTATTCATTCGATTAATCAGGAAAAGAAAACCGCCCTTATTAAAATTGATGAAGATTACCGTCACGTATTGGAAGGCGAAGAACAAGAAACAGGCATTATCGAACGGTCATTGGATATTATTGAAAAGCCGCTCGAAATTTTTTATGAACAGATTGCGAAACGTAATGCGACTGGTTTAGCCTCAGTTGAAAAAACAGAAGAAAAGCGTCAGGAATGGTTCGGGAAGTTTTACGAAGAGCTTGTGTCGATGAACTTCATCCCTGCAGGACGTGTAATTTACGGGGCAGGTTCGGAAACAGAAGTAACATTCTTCAACTGTTATGTTATGCCATTTGTAGCCGATTCCCGTGAAGGCATTAGTGATCACCGCAAGCAAGTAATGGAAATTATGAGCCGTGGTGGCGGTGTCGGTACGAACGGTTCAACACTTCGCCCACGCAACACATTGGCGCGCGGTGTAAACGGTAAATCAAGCGGATCGGTAAGCTGGCTTGATGATATTGCCAAGCTGACACATCTTGTTGAGCAAGGTGGGTCGAGACGTGGTATGAGTATATAATATGGGTGCCTCGTCTTTAAAAAAACCTCGTGAATTGCTGGAAACTCTTTATATGCACGATCAGCTACAACGTAACTAGAAATGGTAAGCGTGAATGCTTGAAAATGATCGTGGGACAAAGACAATCAGCAGCCAAGCTCCGCTGAAGGAGAAGGTTCAACGACCATCGAAAACACACAATTTGTGGAAGTGAGTAGAGTAGGGGTGAAGTCACTCCGAAGTGCGAGGACGTATATAAAATACGTAAGATATGGTCTCAACTCTATGGTGACATAGAGAGCGCGGAAGTAACGGTCCGCCAAAGATAATTTGGCCCAAATGATTATGCTGGCAGATTGGCATCCGGATATTGTGGAATTCATCATTTCAAAAATGCAAAATCCGCGTATTCTGCGTTATCTGATCGAGAACACAGCAGATGAATCAATTATTCGCCTGGCAAAAGAAAAATTAAAATTCAAGCCTTTAACACAGCAGGAAGATGCGATGTATCAAGGCATTGTGAACTATAAAAATATTGAAGGTTTTGGCGGTTTTAACGAAGCGATTATTCGCGACGCTGAAACGAAACTGCGTGATGGCGGAACGTATTCAGTCCATAACCCGGATTTCCTGACAGGCGCAAACATTTCGGTGACATTAACGAAAGAGTTTATGGATGCTGTAGAAAAAGATCTGGACTTCGAATTACGCTTCCCGGATGTAGAGAACTACACTCCGGCTCAAATGCTGGACTACAACGAAAAATGGCATGAAGTTGGCGATGTTCGTGAATGGGAGAAGCTTGGTTATCCGGTTCGTACGTATCGTACAATCAAAGCGAAAGAACTGTGGAATCTAATCAATGTCTGCGCAACATATGCAGCAGAACCTGGTATTTTCTTCATTGATAACGCAAACGACATGACAAACGCAAAAGCGTACGGTCAGAAAGTTGTTGCGACAAATCCGTGTGGAGAACAACCATTAGCACCATATTCTGTTTGTAACTTGGCTGCTGTTAACTTGGCGAAGTTTGCAGACAAAGAAACGAAAACAGTTGATTTTGAAGCGTTACGCAAGACGGTAAAAGTTGGCGTACGTATGCAGGATAATGTAATTGATGCAACACCATATTTCCTGGAAGAAAACAAAAAGCAGGCACTGGGCGAACGCCGGGTTGGTCTTGGTGTAATGGGTCTTGCCGACTTGCTGATCTACTGTGAAAAAGAGTACGGCTCTGAAGAAGGCAATGCACTTGTTGATGAAATCTTCAAAACAATTGCGGTTGCAGCGTATGAAGAGTCAGTTGAACTGGCAACAGAGCGCGGCAGCTTCCCGTTCCTTGAAGGACAAACAGAAGCTGAAACAGCACGTTTACGTGAAGCATTCATTAACACAGGCTTCATGAGAAAAATGCCGCAGCATATTCGCGAAAATATTGTGGCAAATGGTATTCGTAACTCGCATTTATTGACGGTTGCACCTACGGGTAAACAAGTTGCCCCGTACATTTGTAAAAATGTAGCGTAAACTTGGCTGTATGCGGGAAACCCTGGCGTATCTTTTACTACCTAGCTTTGCCAGCCTTAAAAAGGTAAAAATGTAAAAGTGTTGATAAGAAATTATCTACCAGACAATCCGCAGGGAAGTCGTGGCTGACCCCTCAACGACTACACGCCGAGCACCATTAATTTTACGAACTCCTGTTCTTGTTTTATAATTAATAAAACAGGTGAAGGGTGATTCGATGAAAAAGAATTGTCTTAATTGTGCAAAAGAGATTAATGTAAAACCAAGTCAATTTGAACGGAAGAAATATTGTTCTAGAATCTGTAAAACAGAGTATCAAAAAAGCAATCCACCTCAATTTTGGAGTGAAATGTCAAAAAAAGAATTGATTTCATGTACTTATTGTAAACAAAAAATATTGAGGAAACCTTCTAACATTAATAAAACAAACTTTTGCAATATAAATTGTAAAAAACTATATCAAATACAAAATGGTCATTTAATTAATCAGCATTTAAGAAAAGATGTTGAAGTTAAATGTCTAACCTGTCATCAATTTTTTATTGTACCTAAAAATCGTGAGCATACAGCGAAGTTTTGTTCTAAAGGATGTTTAGGAAAAGCTAATGGTATTAGAGGAAAGGAACAATATCGTAAGCGAATTATTGTTTCTTGTAGTAATTGTCATAAGAAATTTGAAAAAACTCCCTCTACTATTAGAAAATTAAACTTTTGTACTGGAACATGTATGTCCATCTATTATGTCGAGAAAGAACTGTTTTCTGGTGCTAACAGTGGTACATGGACAGGTGGTAGGGTGTCATATTATGGGCCTAATTGGTATAGCCAACGGAGGAAGGTTAGAGCAAGAGATGAGTATACTTGCCAGGATTGCGGAATTACAGAAGCAGAATATGGACAGGAGCTTTCCGTACATCACATTATTCCTTTTAAACAATTTAACGGGGACTGGAAGAAAGCGAATCAGCTTTCAAATTTAATTTCTTTATGTGAATTCCCGTGTCATCGTAAGAGACATTCTAAAATGGTTGATGATATAGTCTGACCCATATGGCGACATATGGAGCGGGTAATAATAGTCCCGCCCTCTAAAATTAGAGAGTAACAAAAGTGAGTACAGGTACAATGGTCGGAGTTGCAACAGGGCTTGAACCTTACTTCAGCTTCACTTACTACCGTTCAGGTCGTCTAGGGAAGTTTATTGAAGTGAAAGCTGAGATTGTAAAAGAGTATTTAGATGCGAATCCGGGTGTGGATGAAAATAATTTACCGGACTGGTTCAAATCATCAATGGAGCTTTCTGCTGAAGCACATGCAGATGTTCAGTGCATCATTCAAAACTGGATTGATTCATCGATTTCGAAAACAGTAAATGCACCAAAAGGCTATGGCGTAGAGCAAGTACAAAAAGTGTATGAGCGTCTATACCGAGGCGGTGCGAAAGGTGGTACAGTGTATGTCGATGGATCTCGTGATACACAAGTACTGACTTTAAAAGCTGAAGAAGCAAATTCAGATGAGCAATTAGAGTTTGAAGAATTAAAACAAACAGAAGACCAAGTGAAACGTCAAGTGGTGTTGGTGGATACAATCAAACCGTTGACAGATACAGACGTGACAATCGGTTCTGAAGTTGGCAATACATGTCCGGTTTGCCGTCAAGGTACGGTAGAGGAAATGGGCGGCTGCAACACATGTACAAACTGTGGTGCACAGCTGAAATGTGGTTTATAAAAAATAATATAGTTTGATAAAAAATAACCTCTTCGGTAAGATGACCGTAAGAGGTTATTTTTCCTTTCCGAATATTAAGCAGGGAATATTACAGGCATTACTCGAATAGAGTTGTCCATAAATTATAATTTTATTTCTTCGACTAATGGGCGCTATCCGATTTATAGGAGTAGCGCTTATTTTCTTTTTACGGTTATTATATTCTAAATGAAGGGAGCGGCAACTTATGGAGGAACAAGTAAGGATTCTAGTAGTAGAGGATGACGATGCGATAAACCAGTTACTTTGTGATATTGTCAGAAAAAATGGTTACATCGCACAGCCGGCCTTTTCCGGGACGGAAGCGCTACTCTATCTGCAAAATAAGGACTGGGATATGGTATTGCTTGATCTGATGCTTCCGGGGATGTCTGGAGATGAAATACTTTCAAAAATAGCTGATCAAAGTAATATTCCGGTAATCATCATTTCTGCAAAATTGGATCAGCAAACAAAAGTAGGCATGCTGAGAACAGGAGCAGACGACTATATTACAAAGCCTTTCGACAATGAAGAAGTTTCTGCCCGAATAGAATCTCATCTAAGAAGATACCAGCGTATTAATAAGTTCTCAAACAAGACGAAACTGCATTATAAAAATATTGAAATTGATTCGGAAGCAAGAACGGTATATGTACAAGGAGAGGAACTAAGTTTTACAGCCCGTGAATATGAGATATTGGTTCTTTTATTATCATCTCCGAAAAAAGTCTTCACAAAGAAAAATTTATTTGAAAGTGTTTGGAAAGAGGTATTCTATGGGGATGACAATACAATCAATGTCCATATAAGCAATATACGAAACAAGTTGGCATCCATCAACCCTGATGAGCAATATATCGAGACGGTCTGGGGAATTGGCTATCGGCTCAAAACTTAAGACTTTCTTTAGATTTTTCTTAAGAGACTGTTAATGTTTCCTTTCTATACTGAGTGTATCAAGTTGAGGAGGGAAGTTTTATGAGCGATTACGTACTAAAAACAAGTAATTTAACAAAACAATTCAAAAATCAGATTGCGATAAATAAAGTGAACGTATCCATTAAAAAAGGCTCCATTTATGGTTTTATCGGAGCAAATGGAGCGGGGAAATCTACACTTATACGAATGGTTACGGGTCTGGCCAGTCCAACTAGCGGGTCCATTGAATTGTTGGGGCACAGCGACAGTCAGGAACTGGTTAAGGCGAGGAAAAGAATCGGCACAATTATAGAAGGACCGGCATTATATCCGCATATGACCGCTGCTGAAAATTTAGAAGCACACCGGCTATTGAAAGGCATTCCGGGGAAAGATTGTGTAGAAAGAACGCTTGCGATAGTGGGCCTTCAGCAGACCGGGAAAAAGAAAGCGAAGAACTTTTCATTAGGTATGAAACAACGGCTTGGAATCGGCATTGCGTTACTTGGAGATCCTGAATTTTTAATTCTTGATGAACCGATCAATGGCCTGGATCCGATGGGCGTTGTTGAAATACGTGAATTATTGAAAAAATTAAATCAGGAATATGGTATGACGATTTTAATTTCCAGCCATATATTGAGTGAATTACATTTACTTGCGACCCATTATGGAATCATTCATCAAGGTGATTTACTGGAACAAATAACGGTGGATGAGCTAAATGAAAAATGTCAGCAATATTTGCATATTAAAGTGAATAATCCTGAAATGGCTGCCACTGTTATTGAAACGATGCTTTCGACAAATAACTTTGAAGTCATGCCGGATGGCTGTATTAAACTCTACCACTATGTAGATACCCCCGGAAAGGTTTCTACGGCTCTTGTTAATGAGGGATTGGTCATTGAACAATTCATGCCAATGGGACAAGATCTGGAATCTTATTTTATGAACCGTATTGGGGGTATGCAAAATGGATAATTTAATGAAAGCTGAATGGTTTAAATTGAAGAAAGACCGTTCGCTATGGACTCTGATCATCATTCTGACTGCTGTTAGTCTTTCTTATCCTTTGTTAATTGTATTTGATGACGGAGCAGATTCAATTAAAGTGATGGATTTTTATCAAAATACAATCCTGCAGGGAAACAACTATGTTATAAGACTTGTTCCATGTATATTAGCCGGCTTCTTTATATCCAGCGAATATTCAATCGGTACGATGAAAACGATTGCTGCTTCAGGAAATAGCAGGTTCCGCCTTTATTTTGCAAAATTGATCATCTACTCCATTGGTGCGGTTTTAATCTCATTGATATTTCCTGTTATTTTTACGGGAGCTGTCTCGGTTGTCTTGAATTTCAATGGGATGCCGGAGTTCGGGTACTTTATAGGAACAATCGGATTGACGATTCTTTATGCAATCGCATTTGCATCAATGATGGCTTTGTTTGCCACAATCTTTACGGATAGCGGTAAGGCAATCGGCTTCATGCTGATCTTCTTCATTATTTTTGATAGTGTTTTATATTTATTGAGCAGTGTATCCCCGATATTTGAAGTCATTTTCAACTATTCTGTATTTAAGTTATTTTTGGATATTGTCAATTACGATACTGTTCACAGTGCTGAAATGGTGAAACTGATTGCAGTTCCTGTTATTACTTTTACAGCTCTCGGAATTTTAGGGAGCATCTTATTTTATAAAAAAGAAATAAAATAAATGAAGGGCGGGTGAGGAAAATGATTTATGTGGCGTTAATTTCTGTATTAATCACAGTAATGATCCTCATCCGTTTTCTATTTCTGAAAAAAGAAATACGTCGTGTTACTGAACAATTACAGGAGAGAAGCACTCTCGGTATAGATAGGAAAATCAGTCTTGCTTTTTTCGATAACGATATAGAGAAACTGGCCGAGGAAATTAATGTTCAGATTGACGAGACAAAGAAAGCCGATGCACAAAAAAGACGTACAGAAAATGAATTAAAGCAGGCAATTTCAAATATCTCACATGATATTCGTACACCGATGACTTCAATATTGGGGTATATTCAATTTTTGGAGGATGATAATACCCCATCTGAAAAAAGAAGAGAGTATATTTTGATTGTGAAAAATGGGGCGTTGCGACTAAAAGTGTTACTGGAAGAATTTTTTGAGCTGACCGTAATTGAGTCGGCAGATTATCCGTTAAAGGTGGAATCCGTTCAATTAAATGATTTGGTTTTGGAAGTCTTGGTTGGATTTTATGAAGAATTCAATCGAAGAAATATCGAGCCGACCATTCATATTCCTGAGCAGGAAATTATTGTAAAGGGCGATTCTTCTGCAGTAAAGAGGGTAATAGAAAATTTAATTACAAACGCTTTAAAACATTCCACTGGCAATGTAACAATTACGCTTAGAAGTACCTTGTCATCTGTCGAGCTTATAATCAGCAATCCTGCTTCTCAATTAAAAACAGAAGATCTTTTTTTCCTGTTTGACCGTTTTTATAAAGTGGATCAATCTAGAAAGGGAAAAGGTACGGGACTTGGTTTATCTATTGCAAAAAGCTTAATGAAAAAAATGAACGGAAGCCTTACTGCAGAACTGAAGGAAAACCAGTTATTGATGATATGCAGATGGCAAAATCCCAATTTGTCAGAAAACAAATTTTGATACTCCCTGCTGGCTGGCCACGCCCGCGGAAAGCGTCCTGGAATGGAAATCAATTTTAACGTTCAGCAAGAAAATGCAATTTTTCTCTTAAAGAAAAATTGCATTTTTGGGTTATGTCCCGGCCTCTTTCGTCTTTCTAAAAACGTAATCGGCCGGTAGCAGGATTTACTAATGGCCATGCGCGGACATCGATCTTTTTGGAGAAGTGCAGGATTGGCAGGTCATTTTCCACAATAATCCCTTGCTTGGACAGCATTGTATTTAGGGTGATTTCACCTTCTGCTTGTTGTAAAATCCACGGATGGTGCAAAATATCACAGCGCACCGGGTCACCTGAAGCATTTAATGTGTAGAAACAGTAACGCTCGGTGATCCATTCCTCGAAGCTCCCTTTTATCGCTAGAAACGGATCGGAGATGGGTTTATAACGGGCCGCGAATACAATGTCTGATTCATCACGTCTTTTACTTTCAAACAGTACGGTATTCCCGAAGTTTTTAATATCCATCTTAGCGAAATGATAAGGTAAATGGAAAAATGTGCGGGCCCCTTTTACAGCCGGCCAATTATCCGCATCCAAACTGAAAAAGTATACACCCGGTTTTCCATCAATCGTTACATAGGTACGCACATTAAGTTCCGGAAATTCGTCGGTGCCGGGAACAGGCGGCAATCCCCGGAGTCTCACACCGGACATGCGAAACGGAACAACACCAACCCAGCACACACCATCATATGCATCTAATTCCATCGCATTCGGAACTAACTTCCGCAACACTTCGTATTTAACCGGGTAATGGGCGAATAACAGATCACTCCACGTTTGTTTCATCCCCCAAGGCAAATTTGGCAGCGGCCAAGGACGATGACTGTCATTCCATTTGTTTTCTTGTATGTTTAGGAGTTCCACCATAGTTCGTCACTTCCTTCACATCTATCGTATTTAATATAAATCCTTTTGAAAAGGATTAAAAACGTCGCGGATTTGTTTTTTCCGCATCCATTGGGTAGCAACCCATTTTTCTCCCCGTATTACGGGTTCACCGCTATGAAGGGTTAATTCATTTATTTTATGATCATTGTAGAAATATTCAAAGTAAACCGCTGAACCTCTTTCCGGTACAGTTACGATACCCAAATTAGGAAACGTTGTAACGCCTCCTTCTTCCACATTATTTAAGTAGACTACTAACGTGCTAATGCGATTATTACTGCTTGAAGGGTGATTTGGACCGAAAAAATCAAAATGCGCCTTAAATTCCTGACCGGGTTCGTAATGTAAAACTTGCAGACCCTCGGCGTGTTCTAGAGGAAGATGCATCAGGCTGCTAATCCGTTTTTCGATTACTGAAATAAGCGGATTTTCATTTTCCTCAAAAAACATACCACTGCTCGTACGAATCGGACTTACTTCTTTTTTTGCCAGTTTGGATCTTTCCAAACGAGAAGAAGCACAATCGATTAAATTCTGACATTCCTCATCACTTAAAACATTCGAAAACTTTACAATGAGCGGTTCCTCATGAAGAACCTCTGCTGATATCATTCGATCGTCAATTAAAAAACCGGATTGTATAGGTAAAATCGAAACTTCTGTTGTCATATGTTATATCCTTCCGCAAATGCTTCTAAGTTAGTACAAAAACATTACTCTCACTCTTTTATGTAGGATAAAAATGTATTTCTACTCCGATACATATTATACCATTTTATTGAATTTAATGGTATTTAAGTAATAGGATAATAATAAAAAAATTTCTCACCTAAACCCTAAGTGCTAGTATTTGTAAAATTTAACTAGCATTTAAGAAGGATAAGGAAAAGTTATGGGTTTACATAAATAACCTGTCATTTTGTTTATGTCTTATTAGAAGTAAAATTATGAAAGGAGAAAAACCTCTGGAGGAGGAAACCAAATGATTATTGGCTTACACCATGCACAAATAACAATTCCCAAAGGTACTGAGGATGCTGGGAAAGATTTTTATTGCAAAGTTCTAGGGTTAAATGAAATTTCAAATCCTTCTGCACTGGAGGGGCGAGGGGGCTTTTGGCTGCAAGTAGGGAGCCGGGAAGTACATGTAGGGACAGAAGATGGCTTTAACCGGCTCACAACTAAAGCACATCTCGCCTACGAAGTTGAAGATATTTCTTATTGGAGAAACGTATTGATGGAAAACGAAATTGAGATTTTGGACTCCGTACCTATCCCTAATTATGAACGGTTTGAGTTTAGAGACCCTTTTGGAAATAGAGTGGAGATGATTCAACATATCTAATTTACGGCAGTCAATTATTATCTTCATCAGATTTTGCTAACAGCTCAATGATTTCTTTGTTTTGTGAACGTATGTCTTTTAGGATTCTTTCAATTGCCAATGCGGTAAAAGTTATGATGATTAGTAGTGGAAAGATTAGAAAGCCCATTTTTGTAATCCCTCTATTCTGAATAGTATTTTCAAACATTATATCAATGTTAAATAGAATAGTTAATAATTTCTAAAAACCTCCGCCTAATTAATGATGGCAATTTTACCGGAAATCGCGTATCATTGTAAGGTAGTTTTAAACTATCAGGTATATCCTGCAAATATATTGAATGATAGGTGAAAAAAATGAATTATCAAGTATTATTGTATTATCATTACACAACGATTGAAGATCCAGCTGCTTTTTCGGAAGAGCATTTAGCTGCATGTAAGGAAATTGGTTTAAAAGGTCGTATTTTAGTTGCCCGTGAAGGGATTAACGGTACGGTTTCAGGTACGATTGAACAAACTCAAAGCTATATCGATATGATGGAAGCACATCCATTGTTCAAAGGGATTGTTTTCAAAATTGACCCGGCAGAAGGCCATGCATTCAAAAAAATGCATGTACGTCCACGTCCGGAGCTTGTACACTTAGGCTTGGAAGAAGATGTGAACCCGCATGAATTAACGGGTCGCTATTTATCTCCGGAGCAATTCCTGGAAGAAATGCAGGACGAAAATACAGTCGTACTAGATGTACGTAACACATATGAATATGATGTCGGTCACTTCCGCGGTGCAATTCGTCCGGAAGTAAAGAATTTCCGTGACACGCCGCAATGGGTCCGTGAAAACCGTGAATTATTCGAAGGTAAAAATGTATTAACATATTGCACAGGCGGAATCCGCTGTGAAAAATTCTCAGGCTGGATGAAGCGTGAAGGTTTCGGCGATGTTGGTCAATTACATGGCGGCGTTGCAACATACGGTAAAGATCCGGTTGCTAAAGGTCAGCTTTGGGATGGTCAAATGTACGTATTCGATGAGCGTTTGACAGTGCCGATCAACCAGGTGGAACATGTTATTGTCGGTCGTGACCACTTTGATGGAACACCATGTGAACGCTACGTTAATTGTGCTAACCCTGAATGCAATGAGCAAATCATTGCATCAGAGGAGAACGAAGCGAAGCATTTAGGTGGCTGTACAATCGAATGTACTAAACATGAACGCAATCGTTATATCGTCCGTCACAACTTAACGGAAGAAGAAGTACAGCAAGCGATTGAATTATTAGAATCGGAAGCTGCAGTAAAATAGATTTTAAATGCATCTCTTAATAGGGATGCATTTTTCTTTTTTGTAAACAAAACAGCTATTTGTAAATGCAGTGTAAATAGATTTTTCTAAATATTCATTGCAAATCGGCTTCTTTCTGATTCCCTTACATGGGGAATGAGATATTTGCACATAATATCGACATATTTTCTTTTCCCTAAAAACAAATTATTTAATTCCTCATAAAAATTCCCTCCAACTTGTTAAATAATCTCATAAATATTTACAATTCCCGCGCTTTATTTTAAATTTTCAGATTTAACTGAATGATTTTACATAATAAATAGACCGTTTCTTCACAATTTACATAAGGTTTACAAGTTTAATACATGACATTAATTTTATGAATGTATTGTTAAAGCAGGTAGAAAACATTCATGTTGATGGAGGAGTGAAGTATGTTGAAAAAAACATGTTACTTCATTGGGTTAACAATTCTAATGGTAGTATTAGCAGCTTGCAGTAATGAAGATTCTTCGGAGTCATCATCTGGGGGCGGAGATTTAGTAACGATTTCAGGTTCTACATCGGTCGGGCCTTTAGCAGAGAAATTAGCAGCAAAATATGAAGAAACAGAAGACGTAAAAATTGAAATAAATCAAATCGGTTCATCAGCAGGAATTACAAATGCGATCAACGATGTTTCACAAATCGGGATGTCCTCACGTGATCTGAAGCAGGAAGAAATCGCCTCCGGAATTCAGGAGCTGATCATTGCCTATGACGGAATCGTCGTTGTGGCACATCCATCAAATCCGGTTAAAGACCTAACGATGGAACAAGTGAAACAAATCTTCACAGGCGAAATCACTAACTGGAAAGATGTTGGCGGAAAAGATATGGAAATCGTCGTTGTTTCACGTGAAGATGGATCCGGTTCACGCGATGCATTCCAGGAAATCGTCGGCTATGAGTCAGGTGAACTGATTCGTAATGCAATCGTAGCAAGCGGAAACGGAAATATTAAAACAACGGTTGCAATGAACAAACATGCGGTAGGATTCATTTCATTCGAATATATCGATGAAACTGTTTCAGCGATGGACATTAACGGAGTAAAAGCAGAAGCAGCAAATGTTTTGGCTGGCGATTATAAATTATCTCGTCCATTCCTATTCGTTTATAAAGAGAGCGTACCGGAAGCAGCAACAAAGTTTATGGATTACATTTTAACTGCTGACGGGCAAAAGATTGTGGAAGAAGCTGGAGCGATTCCATTAACGAAATAATTAGTGCTGGAGGATAAATTTGTGAACACACAAAACAGAAACGAAGTAGAACAGCAAATAAGCAAAGGCAATAAGCGAAAATACTTTTTAGAAAGCTTATCATCGAAAATATTTTTAGCATGTGCGCTTCTATCGGTAGTGAGCTTACTGCTAATCGTAGGATTCGTATTTTATAAAGGTGCAAACCCATTTGTAACAGGCGGCTATAGCTTCTTCGACTTCCTTTTTGGCAGTGATTGGGTACCATCGGAAGACAAATTCGGTATTTTCCCGATGATTGTTGCATCAATTTACGCAACGATCGGGGCACTTGTGATCGGGGTACCAATCGGATTGTTAACAGCGATTTTCTTGGCGGAGATTGCGCCGAAATCAGTAGCTAAAATCGTATCACCGGCAATTCAGCTTTTGGCTGGTATTCCGTCCGTATTATACGGGGTATTCGGTTTAGCGATTATTGTACCGTTTTTACAGGACAATCTGGGATTAGCACGCGGACAAAGTTTAATCGCCGTCATTTTAGTATTGGCGATCATGATGTTACCGACAATTGTAACAGTTGCTGAAACAGCGATCCGTGCAGTGCCGAAAACATATCGTGAAGGTTCACTTGCTTTAGGTGTTTCACAAATTGGGACAATCTTTAAAGTTGTTGTACCGGCTGCGAAATCTGGTATTATGGCAGCAATCGTTCTTGGACTAGGCCGTGCATTAGGTGAAACGATGGCCGTTATTTTAGTTGCAGGAAACTCGTTGATCATCCCGACAAGCCTGACTGACAGTGTGCGTCCATTGACGACAAACATTGCACTTGAAATGGGCTATGCGGCAGGAACACATCAGGAAATGCTGTTTGCAACAGGGATTGTATTATTCTCATTCATCTTAATTTTAAACTTTGTACTGGCACGTATTACAGCGAAGGGAGCTCAGTAACATGCGACAATTTAAAGATAATATGTTTCGCGGCTTGCTTTGGGGTTCCGCATTCGTATCAGTAGCCGTATTAGTTGTAATCGTTGGCTATATTTTCTATAAGGGTTTTTCATATATCAGTTTTGATTTTATATTCGGTGATTATTCGCCAACAGGTGGCGGCGGGATATTCCCGATGATCGTCACTACGATTTTAACGATTGTCATTTCACTTTTAATCGCAACACCAATCGGAATTCTGGCAGCTGTTTATTTACACGAGTATGCAAAGCAGGGACGTCTCGTACGCATCATTCGTTATGCGACAGAAAGTTTAACAGGGATTCCATCGATTATTTACGGTTTATTCGGTGCCGTATTCTTCGTAGCGATATTAAAGCTGGGGATGTCGATCATTGCAGCATCATTAACATTAACGATTATCGTATTGCCGGTCATCATCCGTACGACAGAAGAAGCATTGAAAACAGTGCCGGCAACATATCGTGAAGGCTCGCTGGCATTAGGAACAACGAAATTACAAACATTGATCAAAGTAATTTTGCCAAGTGCAATGCCGGGAATTTTATCCGGAATCATCCTATCGATCGGCCGTATTGTCGGTGAATCGGCAGCGATTTTCCTGACAGCAGGGACAGTGGCGGCAATGCCATCAAGTATTTTCTCATCTGCCCGCACATTGACGGTCCACTCGTATTTAGTAACACAGGAAGCCGGCGATATCGGACTTGCAGCGGCAATCGGGATTGTTTTAATCGTCATAATTTTAGTATTGAATTTAACGGCAACATATATTTCGAAAAAATTAAACAAAGCGGACTATTAAAAGGAGCGAAACCTATATGACTATGACTATTTCTGAAGCATCAATTTTTAAATCAACGACGACTTCTACGGGCGCTTTACCAACAAAAATTAAAGTAAATGATTTAAACCTGTATTATGGTGAAAAACAAGCGTTGTTCAATGTTAATCTGGACATTAAAGAAAAAGAAGTAACGGCATTGATCGGTCCTTCAGGCTGTGGTAAATCAACATTTTTACGCACATTAAACCGTATGAATGATCTGATCGACGGTGTACGGGTTATCGGGAACATTCACATCGACGGTGAAAATGTGTATGAATCAAGTGACGTTATTAGGCTTCGTACAAGAGTCGGGATGGTTTTCCAAAAGTCGAATCTGTTCCCGATGAGCATCTATGACAATGTTGCCTATGGTCCACGTATGCAGGGAATTAAAAATAAAAAAATCCTTAATGAGATTGTGGAAGAGTCTTTACGCGGTGCAGCAATCTGGGATGAAGTAAAAGATCGTCTGAAGTCATCAGCATTAGGCCTTTCTGGTGGTCAGCAGCAACGTATTTGTATCGCACGAGCAATTGCTATGAAGCCGGACGTTATTTTAATGGATGAGCCGACTTCTGCACTTGACCCGATTTCTACATTGAAAGTAGAAGAACTGATTACACAAATGAAAAAAGACTATACAATTGTTATTGTAACGCACAACATGCAACAAGCAGCGCGTATTAGCGATAAGACGGCATTCTTCTTAAATGGGGAAGTCATCGAATATGATGATACGAATGTTATTTTTTCAACGCCAAAAGATGAGCGTACAGAAGATTACGTAACAGGACGATTCGGATAAAAGGGGGATTTGGGAATGATTCGCGAAAATTTCGAAAAGAACATGCTTGAATTGCAGGACAAAATGGGTGAAATGGTCGACATGACGGTTGTAGCGATGGAAAAGGCATTTAAAGCCCTTCAGGAGCAGGATATGGTGCTGGCACTGGATGTCATTGAAGGGGACAATTACATTGATGATCTGGAAAATGAAATCAACCAAATGGCGATATGGCTGATGGCGAAAGAGCAGCCGGTAGCCCGTGATATGCGCCGAATTATCAGTGTCATTAAAATGTCGTCGGATATCGAGAGAATTGCAGACTTTGCGGTAAATACAGCAAAAGCGACGATTCGCATTAGTAAAGTTGATACAATTTTAGATAGGACTTCATTGGTTGAAATGAAAAATGTCGCGATGGATATGCTGAAAAAATCAATGAAAGCTTTTATCGATGCGGATATTGCACTGGCGAAAGAAGTAGGCGAGCTTGATGATATTGTAGATCGAAAAAATCATGAAAACTATGCGCTTTTAACTGAGTATTTAAAAGAAAGCCCTCAGGAAATCGAACAAACATTGCAATTGTTATTCATTAACCGTTTTGTTGAACGTGCAGCCGATCATATTACAAATATGGCGGAATCTACAGCTTACTTTATTAAAGGGCAGCTATTTGATTTAAATTAATTTTCTTGTGAAGCAGCAGGCACAGAGTCCGACTATAAGATAGAAGATATTAATTTTTGGTCTGTTTTCATCGGGTGTCCAAATGCCTGCTGAAAGAAGTTAATGCCTCCGGCGGATGTCACAGATTTGGTAAAGGACTCATTGCACGAGCGTGAACGGAATCTGGACATAGTTACACCGAGGCGTAATTGATTAGAGAAGCGGGGAATCATTAATGACGAAAAAAATATTAGTCGTTGAAGATGACGAAAATTTAGTGAATTTACTGCATATTTATTTAGTAAAGGATAGCTATGAAGTCCATAGTGTCCGGACGGGAAAAGAGGCATTGGATGCTATCCAAACATTTGAACCGGATGCGATGCTGCTTGATTGGATGCTTCCGGATATGGAAGGAATCGAGATTTGCCGTCAAGTCCGCTTCAAGCATGATTTTCCGATCATTATGATCAGTGCGCGTACGGATGAATTGGATATTGTGCTTGCGCTTGAAATGGGGGCGACAGAGTATATCCGAAAACCGTTCGGATTCCGTGAAATGCTTACTCGCTTAAGGATACATTTAAAACGATATGAAAGAGAGTTACAGCAGCAAGAGCGTGTCTCCCAAATGCTGATCGGACCATTTCGTGTTGATTTAGTCATGTTCAAAGTGTATAAAGACGAAGTGGAAATTCCTTTGACAAAGCGCGAGTTTAAATTGCTGCTTCATTTGCTGGATCAGCCTGGCAATATTAAATCGCGTGAGGAAATTATTGATATACTGGACTTTACAAAAGGGGATCGCCGTACAGTCGATGTACATATACGCAGGCTTCGCGAAAAAATTGAAGAAGAACCGAGCTCACCGAAGTGGATTAAAACTAAAAGCGGGTTAGGGTATTATTTCAATCTTTCATCACAGGAAGTAACGTACAGTTCTTAAGTTAAAAAACATTTTGGAGCGAGTGCAAGTTTCAAGATGTTTTTTTATGCTGTAATTTACATCATTTCTTTTACAAATGCGGCGGCAACGGATTATACTTAGAAAAGTAGATTGATGAGGAGGTCTGAATATGTCTGAACAAAATGAAAAAAAGAAATTAAGTTTGCAGGAATTAGTGAAGCAACAGCTGGAAGCGAAGAAAAACAATGCAGCCGGCAACAAAGGTAATTTAAAGGGTGACACATCAACGAAGAAGATGAAGAGCCAACAAACAAAGAAAACGAGCAATACCCGTCGTAAAATGGGTGTGTAATGATGAGAACCCGGGCAAACGAAAATTTGCCTGGGTTTTTATTTTGTCTAAGTGATTCCAAATGAATGGTCGATCGTCTTTAAGGAGGAAGGGGGGGCTGTAAGGTTGAGACGGGAAATTTTTGATGTGCATTACGACGCTGTTTATAAATATATACGCTATTTAACGAATGATACAGACTTAACACATGATCTGCTGCAAGAAACCTTTTACCGCTTTTATCAAAAAAATTATACCGAACACGAACGGACTTATTTACTGAAAATTGCCAGAAACCTTGTATATGACCATTTTCGAAGGAAAAAGATTATTGGCTTTTTTCAGTTGAAAACAGAGCCGGTAGCAGTTGGAGATCTGCCGGAAGCAATCGTCGAGCGAAATGCGGAAAATGAAAAACTGTATGACGCCCTCCAGCAAATTAAATGGAATTATCGTGAAGTAATCGTGCTGCGCTATATAGAAGAGTATTCAGTAAAAGAGACGGCAATGATCTTAAGCTGCAGTGAAGTGAAAGTGAAAAATAATACGGCACGCGGTCTAAAAGCATTACGGGAACTGTTAGGAGGGGAAGAGGATGTTTGAAGAAGAAAAGTTAAGGGAGCTTAAAAAGATTCAAGTCGATCCGGAAAAAAGGGCAGAAGACTTCAAAAAAATTCAGCAACGCCTCGATTCTAAACCTTTTCATTGGCAAATCCCTGCCGTGATGATTGCCATCGCATGCATCACGCTGTTTTTAGTCGGTACATTTCCGCAAAAGCAGCAGACCACTTCTGACGATCCGGATAGCAGTGCATTGCAAGCGGTTTATTATATGGACTGGGAAGGGGATCCCAAATCCACACTGCAGGCAGGTGTAAAAAAAGTAAAAAATGAAGAAACCTTAAAAGCCGTGGAAACTTTATTGGAACAGCTGCAGAAAACAGATATTATCATGGAAGAACCTTATATTGATAAAAGCTACCGGTTGCAGTTTGAAGATAACACGGTCATGCGCCTCCAGGAATTCCATGGAAGTGAAGCAACGTATTACCGGGATATAGGAACAGGGCAGAGATATCTATTAGAGGATCAAACTTTGCGGGGAATGATCGAATTACATGAACCGGCTGACGGTAATATTTCTTCCATCATCAATATAGTAGTTTTTATTCTATTGATTTTTGCAATGAATCGGGTGAGCAAAAAGCTGAGGGACCCTGAAGATCCGAAACGCCACCTCCCGACACATTCTACTTATTGGCAAAGTGTAGTGGAGATTCTTACTTTTTTGATTCTTGTGTTGTTTGTTTCGGTTCCTCAACTCCATTTGTTTCAGTTGATCGCGTTTTTATTGTTGTCAGCACTGATAAATATTCTTTTAGAAGCAAAATACGGTAAGAAAAAGTGGCGAATGGTGCAATTTATAATAAGTAAATTATATTTCTTAATAATAATGTACGGATTATTATGGATATGATTTTACTAGCTTACCTTATACGAAAGGTAGGCTTTTTTTATTTGATTATCTTTCAGAATACTTTGACAACCGCTACTATCCCCCGTACGATATTAATAAGTTACTAGAAGGGGTGGAAGCATGACGACGTTGGAAAAAGCAAAACAACTCGATAAATTGGATGGACTGCAGAAGTATGCAGATGAATTTTATAAAAAAGAAGGACAGATATACTTGGACGGCAATTCGCTCGGGTTGCTGTCAAAGCGTGCGGAACAGTCGGTGCATACACTGCTTGACTCGTGGAAAGATTATGGCATCGACGGCTGGACAAATGGGGAGCATCCCTGGTTTTATTTCTCGGAAAAGCTGTCTGCGATGTGCGCTCCTTTAATAGGTGCCAAAAGTGAAGAAGTAATGCTGACTGGTTCGACAACAACAAACTTGCACCAGCTGTTGGCCACGTTTTTCAAACCGACTGCGGCACGCTATAAAGTTTTGGCAGACGAACTGAACTTTCCGTCGGACTTGTATGCGATTGCCAGTCAAATTGCTTTGCACAATTTGCCGGAAAGCAGTATGAAGCTCGTAAAAAGTGATGACGGGCAAACGATTACGACAGAAGCCATCATCGAGGCGATGACCGAGGATGTGGCGGTTGCGGTTCTGCCGGCTGTCCTATACCGCAGTGGCCAAGTGTTGGACCTAAAGGCGATTACGGAAGCAGCACATGAACGCGGCATACTGGTCGGTTTTGATCTCTGCCATTCAATCGGTTCTGTTCCTCATCATCTTCATGAAATCGGCGCGGATTTTGCTTTTTGGTGCAATTATAAGCATTTGAACGGTGGTCCGGGCTCTGTTGCAGGATTGTTCGTGCATGAAAAGCATTTTGGAACAGCACCGGGACTGGCCGGGTGGTTTGGCTCGGCTAAGGAAAAACAGTTTGATCTGGATGTAACAATTACAGCTGCACCGCATGCAGGGGCTTACCAGATCGGTACACCGCATATATTGAGCCTGGCACCGATTGAAGGCGCACTGTCGCTGTTTGAAGAGGTCGGCATCGAAGCGGTTCGTGAAAAATCTCTTGCGTTGACACAATTTATGATGGATTGTATTGAGCAGGAGTTGCCAAATACGTTTACATTCGGTAATCCGCTTGATGACACACGTGGCGGCCATCTGTTTTTAGTGCATGACGAGGCGGCAAGAATTTGTAAAACATTAAAAGAATATGGGGTTGTACCGGATTTCCGTGCACCGAATGGTATCCGCCTCGCACCGGTAGCGCTATACAATTCCTATGAGGAAGTATGGCAGTCAGTGCAGATTTTAAAAGACATTGTCACAAACAAATCTTATGAGAAGTACGAAAATAAACGAGACATCATTGCATAAGGAGTGGTTTAGTGGATAAACGATCAATTTCGGATTTGCAGCACAAGCTAAAGGATGAAAAGGGGATTCATACGGATTTCCGTGAAGATATGACGTACAGCGATTATTTGAGCCTGGATCCCCTTTTAAACAGCCAAAACCGTCTTTCCGACCATCATGATGAAATGCTGTTTATCATTATTCACCAAGTGAGCGAACTTTGGATGAAGCTTATCATTCATGAGATGCGCGGTGCAATACAGGCAATTGAAAATGGGGAAATGCAGCCGGCATTTAAAATGCTCGCACGGGTATCAAAAATTCAAATGCAGATCATTCAGGCATGGGACGTGTTGGCAACGATGACACCGGCGGAATATTTGCAGTTTCGGGATGAATTGGGGAAAGCATCGGGATTCCAAAGCTATCAGTATCGCCTGATCGAGTTTGCACTTGGCTATAAAACACCGTATATACTCAAAATCTATGAAAAAGAACCGGACACTCTAGCGGTTCTTAAAGAGGCATATGATGCGCCAAGTATTTATGATGTAGCGATTCAGGCATTGGCTAAAGCAGGATTGCCAATAACTGAAGCTTTGCTAAACCGTGATTTTTCGGTAGTATATAGTGGTGACGATTCTGTTGCGGCCGCATGGAAAACCGTCTATGAAAATATCGATACGTACTGGGATTTATACCAGCTTGGTGAAAAGCTTGTCGATATTGAAGATTCCTTGCAGCAGTGGCGTTTCCGTCATATGAAAACGGTCGAGCGCATTATTGGCTTTAAAGTGGGCACAGGTGGCTCATCAGGGGTCAATTATTTGCGAAAAGTGCTCGATCACCGCTTTTTCCCGGAACTTTGGGATTTGCGTACAGTATTATAGCTAGGTTAGACAGATGAGTGGAGTGAGACAGATGGAGAAGAGTAAAGGACAGTGGTCAAGTAAGTTAGGATTTGTATTAGCGTCAGCGGGCGCAGCGATTGGGCTCGGGGCAATTTGGAAAATGCCTTATGTAGCCGGTCAAAGTGGAGGCGGCGCATTCTTCCTGATTTTTGTGCTGCTGACATTAATTATCGGGCTGCCAATGCTTTTATCGGAATATATTATCGGGCGTGCCACACAAAAAGAGGCGGTAACTGCCTATAAAGTATTGGCGCCGAATACGAAAGCTTGGGCTTGGATCGGCAAGCTCGGCATTATTGGCTGTTTCTTATTATTATCGTTTTACAGTGTAGTTGGCGGCTGGATTTTTGTTTACAGCGGGGTTTCGGTTGTTGGAGAAGTGATCGCGCCGACTGTGGAACCAGGGGCATTTTTCGGACAAGTAACAGGTACACCTTGGATTGCTTTACTCGGTTTAGGATTGTTTACATTGGCGAATGTTGTGATCATTGCGCTAGGTGTTCAAAACGGGATTGAAAAGGCAAATAAATTCATGATGCCGTTACTGTTTATTATGTTCTTTATATTAGTTATTAGAGCCGTAACATTGGACGGTGCAATGGAAGGAATCAAGTTCTTTCTGTATCCGGACTTTTCGAACATTACCGGTGAATCAATTTTGTATGCGTTAGGGCAGTCATTCTTTGCGCTGGCTGTTGGATTCTCATGTTTAGTTACATATAGTTCTTATTTAAAGAAAGATGTGAGCTTACCGAATTCAGCAGGTTCTGTTGTAGGATTGAGTATTTTCGTATCGTTCTTGGCGGGACTGGCGATTTTCCCGGTTGTTTTTGCCTTTGATATGGAAGTGGCGAGCGGACCACCATTATTGTTCATGGTATTACCTGCAGCGTTTTCACAAATGCCGTTCGGTGAACTTTTTTTAGCGCTGTTTTTAATTCTGTTTTTATTTGCAACGTTAACGTCATCGTTTAGTATGTATGAAATTATCGTTGCTGCTATTATAGAAAAATGGAAAATCAGCCGTGCAAAAATTACAGTCATCATCGGTATCTTTGTATTTATCGCTTCGATTCCTTCGACATTAACGTACAGTTCTTTAGGTGATGTTTCGATCTTTGGACGCAATATTTTTGATTTCACCGACTTTGTAGTGTCGAATATCATTTTACCGGTCGGCAACTTGCTTATCGCGATCTTCATTATGCATATTATGGATAAAAATCTCGTGAAAAGCGAACTGCTGCAAGGAAGTAAAATGGGGGAAGGCTTTTACAAAACATATCGCTTTTTAATGACCTTCGTTGTTCCGACAGTCATCGTCGTAGTCTTAACATATTTAGTCATTCAATATTAGGGGTGAAACCATGTGGATTGATATTACACAAACGATGAAAAACGGAATGCCGAATTGGCCGGGGGATACACCGTTTTCTTTTGAAGTAGGGTTTACGAAACAACAGACGGGCTCGGTCAATATCGGGCGGATGACGACTTCGCTGCACACGGGTACACATGCAGATGCCCCGTTTCATTTTAACAGTGAAGCTGAGACAATCGAGCAATTGGATATTAATGTGTATATCGGTGATTGCATAATCGTGGATTGTAGAGGGCAGGAAGTGATGACAGCCCAAACGCTTGAGCCGATTGATTTTCTTGGCGCAAAGCGTGTTCTGCTTAGAACAGTGGAACAGCTTGGTGAAGAATTTCCGGGAACCATTCCCGTCATTCATCCAGATGTCGCGCCATTTTTAAAGGAGCGAGGTGTAATATTGCTTGGCATTGACAATCCTTCCGTTGATCCGTTGGACAGCAAGGAAGTATTGGCACATCACAAGTTGTACGAACATGGCATTCATATTCTGGAAGGACTGGACCTGCGGCATGTTCAGCAAGGTCTTTATGAACTGATCGCACTGCCGCTAAAAATAGCAGGTGCTGACGGTGCACCTGTTCGTGCGGTCGTTCGTAAAAAAGCTGTTACAGTAGAATAACGATAAGAGACTCACGATTAAATATATTCGTGAGTCTCTTTTTTTTATGATGTTTTTTTATTCACACTACAAAAGTCCATTGTATTGTATAATTAAGGGTTGTAATATATACCTATAAACTATTATATAAATAATCTAATATTCCTAGGAGGGAAACAGCTTGAAGAAACGAAACGGAAAACTTAATTGGATTCATCAACTAAATCTAATTATTACGATAGTATTGGCGGTATTAATTGTTTTACCGCTTGTTATTGCAAATGGGTTGAGTAATTCAATCCCTTATGTAATCGCAGGAGGTGGTGTCATCCTATTATCGACGGCCAATTACTTCCTGAATATCTCCAACTTCGCCAAAGGCTTAATTTTTGTACTGATTCCGGCATTTGTCGTATTTCTATTATTTTATATGGATGGATATTCCATTAATAAACATTACATGCTGCTAATAACATTTATTATGAGTGCCATGTATTTTAATGAGCGGCTGATCAAAACATTTTTACTGATCGCCAGCATTTTTTATATTTTATTATACATAGCAGTACCGGAAAATCTGTTGGGGGTAAATGCAAATCTCCCTGTATTTATTACGATTTTTGTAAGTATGACAGGCTGTAACTATATGCTGTACCGATTGACGCAATGGGGCAACAAACTAATAAAGGATGCCCAGGAAAAAGAGCGGGAAGCAAAAGAACTGTTGGAAAATTTAACATCGATTTTAAATAAAATAGATGAAGGTTCATACCAGCTTGCACAAAATATTACACATGTAAATGAAAATGTCGGTACATTGAATAGTGCGAGCGAGACGATTTTACAGTCTTCGAATCAAATGGCAGCGGCTATTCATAATGAAGCAGATATGATTCAGCAGATTAATGAACAAATGATTTTATCACATGACAATATGGTGAAAACGAAGGAGTCCTCTGAATCGACTGTAAAGGATTCGGATGAAGTCCAAGTAGCGATTGAACAGAGCTGGAAACAGGTACATGATGTGACGGCTGATATGGCAACATTAAGTGACTCCATCGAGTTAACGACTACGACGATCGATAATATGCAAGAGAGCCTTGCAAATGTAAATAACCTGTTAAATGGTATCAAAGCTATTGCCGATCAGACGAATTTGCTCTCTTTAAATGCCTCTATCGAAGCGGCAAGAGCAGGGGAGCACGGGAAAGGTTTTGCCGTTGTTGCAGAAGAAGTGAAAAAACTGGCGGAAGAGAGTGCGAATATCGCAACGAGTATTACTACTGTTACTCAGCAGCTGCTTGAACGGGCAACAACTGCCCAGTTAAAAGCATATGAAGGAAAAGAAGCGGTACATTCTAGTGTTGGCACATTGAACAAAATTACCGGTTCATTTGATGGAATTAAGCAATCTTTCAATAGTATTCAAGGAAAGCTTCACCAAAACATGTCAACCATTACGCATACAAACCAACTTGTTGAAGAAGTAATGAATCAAGTTGAAAATCTGTCCGCTATTTCTGAAGAAAATGCCGCTATGACTGAAGAAATCGCGAGTTCAATACATGAAGAGCATGTCATGATGAAATCGATTGCAGATGCGAGTAATGAACTTCAGCAATTACAAAGCGAATTGGCGGAAATTACGAAGCGTCAATAAGCGAAAACCCAACTAAAAAGGGAAGTGTCCGGTAAAATTGGACGCTTCCCTTTCTATTATTCTACTTCTATCGCAATACTGTCTGTGACATCACCGTTACTGAAACGTGCCATGCTGGAAATAATATACATTCCTTTTTCAGTCGGGGCCGTAAAACGTGTCGATGTAGCAATTTCTTTATAATCAAAATCTTCTATCCATTGTTGAATAGATACACTCGTTACATTCTGACTGTATTGAAACTCCAGTACTTCCCCTGGCTGTACTTTTACGTAAGGGGTATTTTGCTCACTTATAATTTCATGCGGGGCAGCAGTATCAACACACTCTGCTTCACCTGCTGAATGCCAGCAATAGCTTCCTCGAACTGTTTCAATCGTCTGTTCATTTGTAACTGCTGTTACGTCAGGAATTACCGTTACTTCATTTTGTGCCATAAAATAACGGCCAATAATAACAAGGATAATGATGGCGATAATGAGAAATAAACGATTTACATTTTTCATCTGGTTGATTCCCCTCAATGTGTTGAATATGTACGATGTTGTTTTTGTTTTCGAATAAAAAAGTAAATTAGAATAAGCACCGCATAATACAGGATAAGTCCTAATACGGCCAAATAATTGTGATCAGTCATCATTCCGATAACGAGTAAAAAGAAAGTTACACTGAACAATCCTAAATAGATTCTTTTCGTAATCGTAAATTGGTATCGGCTCGCGATAATAAACAGAATACTATGTAATACAAAAAGGTATATCCACTCCCATTGTATGAAAAATTCTATATGGATCAGCAGATTCATCATACAAAAACCAATCGCGGCCAGTATGGAATCTTTTTCCTTTTTAAAGAAAAAACTAAGAAATACAAGGATACCGATTGTAAAGCCGATCGTATAAACATCAGGAAGAGACAAATAGAAGATGGAATTAATATCGGTCAAAGCTAGAATTGTTGCCAGTGTAATGACTATTGGTCTTAAGTTGAGCTTTAAAACAAGCACAATAAATAAAATAAATACAGCAAATGTCACAAGAGCTAAAGGCAGCTCCAGGTGTTCTACGCGTTGAGAGGCGACATAGAATAAATTGGAAATAAAAGCGAATAGTAAAAAGAGCAGGATGCTTTTCGAGTCATTGTTTTTCATAAAATTTCCCCAGTTCTGAAAGTGTGAAGAAGGCGTAAAAACAAAAACTATGCAAACCGCTAAGGAATTTGCATAGTTTTTACAAAAAAGTTGAATTGGTAAAACTAGACATGCCTCTACCTACATCTTACTGAAATTTGAAATATAAGTCTATTTAAAATTTTCCAGACATGTATAATAGTTTAGCGACATAGAAGCTGACCGACATGACAAGACAAATTGGCAGAATAATAATATAATATAATATGCTTATAATAATTAGAAAAAAGGTGAACCATGATGAAAAGGTACTTAAAGAATAGTTTAGTCTCGGCTGTAGCAATATTTACTTTATCTATGGCTGCAAATAATGTTTCAGCAAAAGAAGAGATTACCGTATACCATAACGCAGAAAAAGTAAGTTTTTATTCTGTTAAACCGATCATGGAAAATGGAAGAGTTTTAATTCCTATGAGGGATATTTTTGAAGAATTAGGTGCAACAGTGGATTGGAACAATTCTTCTAAAACGATTACTGCCAAAAAAGATGGAAAAACCATTCAATTAAAAATCGGTTCGAAAAAAGTCAGTGTCAACGAGCTAAGTGGATTGAAGTTAAACGAGACCATCGATGTCGCTCCTAAAATCTATCACTCAAAGACTATGGTTCCATTAAGATTTGTTAGTGAATCTTTAGGTGCTAGTGTTGATTGGGATAGGGAATATAAAACAGTTCTTATTAAAGATGACAATGAAAAAAATAATACTAATCCAAGTTTTAGTTTCGTTGAAAAAGATGGAAACTACGTTATTGAAAAGGATAATACTGTAATTGGAGCTCTTATTGATCAAGGAAGTAGTTATTCATTATATTTAGATGAATATTCAAACTTATTATCATTAAGTTATGCCGCAAAAGTAGCAAGAGATTACGGGTTTCCGATGAATGATTCGGAATTTATCAATATGGAAAGAAATAGTAAGTTGTTTGAGGAAACACCCAAAGTTTATGAATATGAAGGTGTTCAATATACTTCTTATATACAAGGAGCAATTAATACTTGGGTATTAAATTGGGAAAAATAAGATGTACATAGCTGTAATTTCATAGCAAAAGGCCATTTTTTCCTGAGAGGAAAATGGCCTTTTTAGGGTTTATGTCCCGTCCTGTCATTTCAATAAATTACATATAGTAATTAGTCATCAAAACGGTCATCGTCCAAATCTTCTTCGTACTTAATAATATCGCCTGTTTTTGCATCGATTTCAAAATCGTATTCCATTTTACCGTTACGGATTTCGATTTCATAAATCAGACGGTTATCATCTTCATCCAATTCGAGGCCCGTTACTGTACCTTTTGATTTCGCCTGAGCAATTTCAATTGCCTGTTCTTCAGTAATGATGGAAGAATTGTTCACTGAATCTGTTGCTTTTAATGCGCCATCTGTTTTTACTGTATTTTCCGCTTTCACGGTACGAATGTTTTCACGTTCTGTTACGACCGCTTTACCTGTACCTGCATTCACTTCAACTTCGATTTTTTCATTGTCTTTCACGATGTCGATTTCATAGTGTGGTGTGCGGTCATCGCTATCATATTCAAAACCGATAATTTCACCGTCCAATTGTTTTAACGCGATTTTCTTTGCTTCACCTGCTGAAATGCTTGGGTTGTTTTCGGCTTGCGCAAACAGATCAGACTGTGCAAATACAGCACCTCCACCAATTGCTACTAGTAATGCCGGGATTGCTAATAATTTTTTATTCATATTCACTCGCTCCTTTTCTTGTTTGTAATGTTAGTATAACGAGCGAATATGAAAACGGTCTGAGAGAATTATTAGAAATTGATGAGAAAACTAATCTTCAAATTCAATGATGATAATCTCGCCGGTAATGGCATGTACTTGAACGGTCACATCATCTTCCTGTTCAATCTCCACAAAATAAATGCCGCCTTCTGCATTTTTTACAAGCTCAACGGAATCGACTTCACCGGGCACTTCCTTTAAAGCAATGTCTACGGCTTGTTCTTTTGAAAGCAATGGCTTTGTAGCATTTTCCGCTGCCGGCTTATTTTCTGCGGCTTGATTTTCTTTTGGTGATTCCGGCTTCGTTTGCTCCTCGGCTAGCTTATTTTCATTTTTATGAATAAGCTTCAAATCGGTAAATTGACCGGTTACAGCATTTACATTCACTTCAAAAATCGAACCATCTTTATTGAAAGAGGCGACAAAATGCTCTTTTTCTTTCACCAATGTTTGGACTTCCGCATTATAAATATCTCTAATTTTCAATTCCAGTTCATTCGTGTTCAGTTCATGGGGTGTTGATAATTGCTTGACTGTCAGTGTAATGAAAAATCCGATGAGGATGACGGCGATGCATAGAATAATCCATTTAGCTTTCATGCTGTGCACCTCCTGAAAGTGGAACAATGAGTAAAACCGTCGTTCCTTTTCCTAGTTCGCTGTCGATGGAAACTTCGGCATTCAAACGATCGGCGAGTTCCTTTGCAATCGACAGACCAATGCCGGTGCCACCAGTTTTCCGGTTCCGGTCTTTATCAACCCGGTAAAATCGGTGGAATAAATTCGGGAGATCTTCCTCAGGAATTCCGACACCAAAATCCTGGATGGAAATGTGCAGATCATTTTTCACAGAGGCGTGGATCTTAATAACATCGTCACTGTATTTACGTGCATTATCGATAAATATAAAGAGCAGCTGTTTTAATTTTGCTTCATCCGTTGTAATTTCAACATCGGGTATGTTAATGAGAATCTCACGGTGATAGGCGGCTTTTATACTTTGCACAATCTGCTCGATAAAAGGCTGTAATGCAAATGTCGTCATATTGATTTTCGTCATTTCATTCGTTTTTGCCAGTGCGAGCATTTGTTCAATCATCGACTTCATGTTGGTTGTTTCTTTTAAAATGGCTTCCAGTGCTTCTTCCGTAATTTTTGCATCTTGTGTACCGCGGCGTTTTAACAGCTTCGTATAGCTTTCAATGACGGTTAACGGTGTTTTTAGTTCATGTGAGGCATTGCCGACAAATTGCTGCTGTTTGTCATGGGCATCTTCCAGCTGTGCCATCAAATGATTGTATGTCGCAGCCATTTGCGCAATTTCATCGTTTGATTGCTTGCGGACCGGAATTTGCTCATAGCTGGACTGCTGAATATTTTTTTCCATCGTCGTTGTCAGCTGCTGAACGGGTTTTACGATCAGTCGAACAAACAGCTGGCTCGCCAAATAAATCGGAATGAGTGCAACAAGTGTCATCAGCACTAATATGATTAATAGCCTGTTCATATTTTCGGTAATTGTCGGCAATGGCTGTATCAGTTTTGCCTCGGCAATTTCATCATTCGGTAAAATGAGTGGTGTAGCCAGCGCAATATGGGGAATATCATGTATCGTTTTTTCCGTATAATGCTGGGATGGATCAAGTTCATACTCAATTTGCTCGAATGTTTTCTGAAGCCTCTTCATTTGATTACCTGCACTGTCGTAAACGAAGATTGCTCCGTCAGTCGGGAGATATGCTCCGAAAATTGAATCGATTCCATCTGTTGTATCCAGTGCGCTAACGGCGGTCGTCAGTTCATTTGCCCGTGCCTGCAATTGTTCCGCCTCTGTTGAAAAGGCAAACTCTTTATATAAATAATAAATCCCTGTAAAACTGCCGATTAATATAACCGAAGTCAGCAACATGGAAAACAGATTTACTTTCGTATTAAGTTTCATTGGCCGCTTCCTTTAACACATAGCCGACACCGCGAACTGTATGCAGCAGTGACGGTAAATTCAGATTAACCTCCAGTTTTTGACGCAAATAACGTACATATACATCAACTACATTCGTATCCCCGTAATAGTCAAATCCCCAAACCGCATTCAGCAGCTGCTCACGTGACTGCACAAGTTTCGCGTGCTTCATAAAATGCAGCAGCAAGTCAAACTCACGGGGAGTCAAATCGATTTGCTGTGCTTGTCTTGTGACTTCGCGTGTTTGCTCATTTAATGATAAATCCTGAAATGTATGGACAAAAGATGAAGTTGGCTCGGGGGCAGATTTGTGTGAAAATCGCAATGCCACACGGATTCGTGCAAGGAGCTCATCGAATTCAAACGGTTTGGTTATATAGTCATTTGCCCCGTAATCAAGCCCTGTCACTTTATCTTCTATATTACTTTTAGCGGTCAGTAAAAGAACCGGAACAGTTTCGTTATGTTTGCGAATTCGCTTCAATACTTCCAAACCGTTCAGCTCCGGCAGCATCACATCAAGCAACACTAAATCATACTCGTCTTCATGAAATTTCAGCAGACCGTCCGTGCCGGTATGGGCGATCGCTGTTTCATAGCCTTCAAATCCCAGCTCCAGCTGTAATACACGTGCTATCTGCTGTTCATCTTCCACTATTAAAATTTTAGACATGCAAAACACCTACTTCTATCTGTTTTGTATCCATCGTATTGTAAAAGAGGCGGTATTGGCAATGGAGAAATGTTATTCGTTGAAAAATGATCGAAAAGGGGTAGCAATACTTGGGATAAAACTTCCATTTCGTGTTACTCTATGTACAGGGGGTGTGAAATAATGGATTATATTGAATTGAAAAATTTCAAGCTGCGCTATTTTATACTGTTTGCGATTGGTATATTCATAGCAAGTTTTATCTTGTTATTTATAACCGATCTTCCGGCCAGTGAAGAGTGGATTACATTTTTTGTATCGGTCAGCTGTTTAATGTACTTGGTGCATCAAACGAAAAAATGGAATTTCATATATAATGAACAGCCGATTCATACGACGATGACAAAAGGGCGCTGGGCAAAGTATTTATCGATTACAGCATGCTTCCAACTAATCACCGTTGTATTTACAGCAATTTTGTTAACGATTTTCTATCTTGTTTTTGAAGAGCATATACGGGAACTGTTTTCATTCTTTCCGATGATGGATTTGGAAGAGGTGCGGCCATCACTTCTTGTATACGTCCTGTTTTTTATTAATATTTGCATACTTGCACCGATTTATGAGGAATTGTTGTTCAGAGGGATTTTGCTTCGTCGTTTCACATTGAGATGGAGTCCGCAAAAGAGTATTATTGTTTCTTCTATTATATTTGGCATTATCCACCTCAACCCGATCAATGTCGTATTTGCTTTTGCATTAGGCTGTGTGCTTGGCTATGCCTACCTGAAAACAAAAAATATCGTCATACCAATGCTATTACATAGTTTTAATAATTTCCTGGCATATCTCCAGTTTGTTTATACGAATCGAACGGCCGAAATCGACTTACCGACAACAGAAGCTGCGCAGCAAGGGTTGCTGATAAATGTGGCGCTCTTTTTCATTTTGACGGCGGTCATTATCTTTTTACTCGTCAAATACTACAAAAACTTCCGTCAGTTAAAAAATCCGGCACCGAAGCTGGAGGAGCAAACGGATATCGAAATGGTGTAGCTGATAATGGATATTATTATCAGGCTAATATATAACTTAAAAATGCCCATTCTCTCTTAGAGAAAATGGGCATTTTGCTATGTATGAAAATTGATTTCCATTCCGGGACGCTTTCCGCGGGCGTGAGGCCAACAGGATGTTGGTCACAAAAGCGTTGCCACAGGAAGTGGCGTTCTTAGCTTTTGTTCCTAGTCTCAGGCGTCACGCTATTCCCGCAGGAAGCTTTGCTTGTAGCGAAAGGCGTAGCCGTCAGCTAGTGTTTTAACAGTGCGAAAGGTGAAACCGTCAGCACGAACACTCGCCCTCCATTCCAAACAATTTTCTTAATTCCGTTTATTAATTTTTTCCTTACTAGATATAAAATTTACTTCTGAATCCGAGTTTGAAATTACACGTTAAGCATTTGTCCGAACACGCCTTGGTTTTCAATTAGTTCCTGGCGTTTTCCTTGTTCGATGATTTTCCCTTGATTCAGGACAATGACATAGTCGACTTTGCGGATTGTATTCAGGCGGTGGGCGATGATAAAGCTCGTACGGTCCTCCATCAGCTTCTCGAGCGCTTCCTGAATATGCAGCTCCGTCACCGTATCGATACTGCTTGTCGCTTCATCCAATAATAAAATTTTCGGATCGGCCACAAAGGCGCGGGCGATCGATAACAGCTGTTTTTGTCCTTGAGAGATCTGGCTGCCGTCCGCACTTAAAATCGTATCGTATTTTTCCGGCAGCTTATCGATAAATGTGTGGGCATTCGCTTTTTTCGCGGCCTCATAAATTTCTTCATCGGTTGCATCGAGCTTTCCGTAGCGTATATTTTCTTTGATCGACATTTCAAACAGGAACGGATCCTGCAGGACAAATGCCATTTGACTGCGCAAGCTCGCCTTCGAAATCTCGTCAATTTCCATATCGTCAAATACAATTTTCCCGTCGGTTTTTTCATAAAGACCTGTCAACAGCTGCATGATCGTTGTTTTCCCGGCACCGGTCTGGCCGATCAGTGCAACCGACTGCCCGGATTTCACCTCAAAGGACACATTCGACAGGGTAGGGGAGGAAGCCTGTGCATCATACTGGAACGAAACATTTTGGAAACGAACATTCCCTAGCAGTTCCACATTTTCCCCATCAATTTCATCTTCTTTTTCATCCATGATCAGGAAAACACGTTCCGCCCCGGCCAATGCTGAAAGGACAGTGTTGAACTGGTTGGCCAGATCATTTAACGGACGGGTAAACTGTCGTGCATATTCCGTGAAAATAATAATCGTCCCGATTGAAATGTGACCGTAATAGGCAAATAAACCACCGGCCAGTGCAACAATCGCAAAGCTTAAACTGTTCAATGTGTTCATCACTTTCGGAATGAACCCGGAATACGTTAATGCCCAAAAACCGACTGTGCGAATGCGGGAATTTTTCTCGTCGAATTGACGCAGCATTTCCGTTTCCTGCGAAAAAGCTTTAACGACATGCTGACCGGTAATGGATTCTTCGATTAATCCGTTCATTTCCCCGATTGCGGCCTGCTGCTGTTTAAACAGCAGGCTTGTGCGCTTTGTAATCCAGCGCATCCCATAAAACATAAGCGGTACGATCAGCATTGTAATCAGTGTCAATAAAGGACTGAGCCAAAGCATAACCGCAACCGTACCTGTTAAGGTCAAAATACTTGAGACCACTTGGATAAAAGCACTGTTTAGTGTCGAGCTGATTGTTTCAATATCATTTGTCGCACGGCTCATCAATTCCCCGTGTTTTCGTTTATCGAAAAAGCGAAGAGGGAGCTTGAAAAAGTGACCATATAGCTGTGTACGAATTCGAAATACGGTTTGCTGGGCGATGCCGACCATCCAATAGTTCTGGAAATAGCTAGACAGACTGTAAAGAAAATATACGACCGCCAGTCCGTACAGCCAATAGGAAAGCTGACTAAGTGAACTGCCATCAATAAACTGGTCGATCAGCCGTCCGATAATGAATGGTCCGATCAACGCAAACGCTGAGCTTAACACGACAAGCAGCAGAACGATAAACAGGAGCATTTTCTGTTCGGCTACAAAATCGAAAATACGTTTCAATGTATACGTCCAGTTTTGGGCACGGTCACCTTTTTTCTTCTTGCCGCTTGCGTTTTTAATTTGTTCTTTTGAGATGATCGGTTCGTAGTTGAAAAACTTCATTAGGCAAGCACCTCCTGCTGAGAAGCAACAATTTTCGCATACAGATCGTTCGTCGCCATTAATTGTTCATGCGTGCCAAACCCATGTAGTCGGCCTTCATCAACAAGCAGTATACGATCGGCCGTTTGCGCTGTCTGAATTTTTTGGGTTACAACGAGCATTGTGATGGCCTCCTGATCGAGTGCCTCCCATAATTTTTGCTCTGTCGCGACATCGAGCGCTGAAGTACTGTCATCTAAAATAAGTAATGATGCCGGTTTTAACAGGGCACGGGCAATCGCAAGACGCTGTTTTTGACCACCGGATAAGTTAATCCCGCGCTGTCCGATCATTGTCTCATACTGTTCATCAAAACTTTCGATCGAGTGATGAATTTGCGCTTTTTTCGTCGCATCAATAATGTGCTCGATTGTTGCATCATTTTTACCCCATCGTAAATTGTCCGTAATCGTACCTGAAAACAGAAGGGATTGCTGCGGAACATAGGAAATCGAGCGACGTAACTGCTGCAATGGGATATCTTTTATATTTTGATCATTAATAAAGATATCACCACTGTTCGGTTCGTAAAAATGCTCAACCAATTGTAAAATAGTCGATTTCCCTGAACCGGTTGCGCCCATAATGGCAATTTTTTCGCCGCTTTCAATTGAAAATGACAAGTTTTGAAGTGTATACTGTTCCGTTGTCGGATAACGGAATGAGACATTTTCAAAGCGTATCGAGAAGTCTTTAAGGACAGGGGCATCATTTTTCTGCACTTCCTCTACGCCTTCCTCGACATTTAAAATTTCTTCAATACGCTCTGCAGACGCTTTGGCGCGGGCATAAGCAATAATGATAAATGAGAAAATAGAAAATGATGCCGTCATACGGAATGCATAGTTAATAATAGCGGCCAAGTCACCGGCAAGAATATCATTGTCACGGATCGCATCAGCACCAACCCAAATGACAAGCAGCAAACTGATATTCATTACAAACTGAAGAACAGGCAATGCAATTTCCATGACACGTGTCGCTTTGATCGTATCGAACTTCAAGTTTTCAGCAACGGATAAAAAGCGGCTTTCTTCATATTGACCACGCATATATGCTTTAATCAGTCGGACAGCCTGCAGTCCTTCCTGAAGCTGGCGGTTTACAAAATCAAGTCGCTGCTGTACTTGTGCGAACAGCTTAATCCCGACCGAGACCATCCAGACGAGGAAAATAAGCAGAAACGGAAAGCTGACACATAAAATGAGCGCAAGTTTCGCATTGATGACAAACGCCATAATAAGCGAACCAACCGTCATTAACGGGGCTTTCATCGCAATCCGCAGCATCATAAAGACGATATTCATCGTTTGTGTAACATCGCTTGTCAGGCGTGTTATTAGCCCGGAAGTAGGAAATGTCAGGTAGGTTGCCATCGTCAGTGATTGTATTTTACTGTACAATGCTTTACGAAGATCAAAACCGAAACTATGGGCGACATGCGCAGAGAAGAAGGAGTTGAGTACGCCGCTTATGAAAGAGAATAGGGCTAAAGCAAATAAACAGCCGCCCCAAAAAGCGACATTATGTAAATTTTCTTCAAGCAGTCCTTCATTGATCATCCTCGCCATAAAGAGGGGCTGGATTAAATCGCTCGATAGTTCCAACAGCATCAGTAAAAAGGCGATTGCTGCAGGCCATTTATAGCGCCTCATAAATCGAAAAATCGTTTTCATTTGTTAACTCCTTATAATGAATTCACTGAATTTTAACTCTATTATGCCACTTCATCAATCGGAACTCAATGAAAATATTTCGAGACTCTAAATATATTGGCGGCAACAAAAAGGGGAGTTATCGTAAAAGTGAATTCCTTTTACGTAACTCCCCGAATCTTCAATTAATCATGTACTAATGTTTGGGCAACAGCCGGATTTTTCTCCACTTCATGCAGCTTGTTGAAAGATGCGATTGCCACTTCCACCATCTCGTCTTTTGGCTCTTTTGTTGTTAACAGTTGCAGCCATAATCCAGGATAGCCCAAGTAACGTAAAACCGGAATTTCACGAACGGCATTTGTCGCCTGTAATACTTCAAAAGAAATACCGATGACAACCGGAATTAATAAAATGCGGCTTACAAGACGTACCCAAAGCGGATCTACAGGTACGAAGAAATATGTAAACATACCTACAATTACGGTAAATAAAATAAAGCTTGAACCGCAACGATAATGAAGACGTGATTGTTTTTGAACATTTTCGACCGTTAAGTCAAGACCTGCTTCATAGCAGTTAATTACTTTATGTTCGGCACCATGATACTGGAAGACGCGTTTAATTAATGGCGTCATTGAAATAATCTGCAAATAGGCAAGCAGTAAAATTAATTTAAAGCCGGTTTCGATAAAAATCTGAACCATCTTTCCCGGGAACCAAGGTTTTAAAAATTCTGCCAAAAACATCGGCACCAATGTAAAAACAAATTTACCGAATAAAAATGAAAGTACACCAATAACGGCTACTCCTAAAATCATCATTAGCTTTGACGGCTCTTCACCACTGTTTTCCTCTTCTTCACCTGGTGTAACGTCATAACGGTCAGAAGCAAATTGCAGATGACGAGACCCAAAACCCGCCGATTCGATTAATGCGACAACCCCGCGTACGAATGGGATTTTCTTCAGCTTTTGAAAAACAGGCTTTTTCTCTTTTTTAACATGAAAATAATCGATGGAATCGTCATTTCGACGGATTGCCGTTACCATATGATCCTGACCGGTGAACATAACACCTTCTAAAAGCGCTTGCCCACCATATACTGGCGCATTATTACTCACTTGCTCGACACCACTCTCTTATAAAATTTCAATCTATTTTTAGGAAGGAGAATGGAATCTATCCATCTCTTTTCTTTGTTATACCCTCATATTGTACTAAATTTTGGAGAAAAGCACTATCCATTCGAATAGTTTTTTTACAAAGGGTCATACTGAGTCAAAAAAAGGGGTTTTTGTCATGCATTTGTTTGTCACGTCATTATTCACATCATTTATTGTGACAGCAAGCTTAAAAGGCTTGCACTTATTTGATTTTATACAATGGCATCCTGTTTCATTTCTGAAAAAATTGGAATGGTTCGAATGGACGGCATTCGAGCGGTGGGTCATTTTATTTCTTATTATCGCCATTGTTGTGTTTATATTGCTCGTTGTAACACAGCTGCTCGTTATGGTACCGCCTTTTTTACTCTCTGTTATTTTAGGAGTTGCTATCGCCTCAATACTGGAGTGGCAAATTTTAAATCTACCTATTGAATGGGCATCATTCAAAAAATTCTCCATTCCATTTTTCGTTGTAGTAGTAACTTCGATGCGCTTAATCGTCGAAACGGCCAGATACCGTACCATCGCATTATTTCGTTAGTCGAAAGTATTGATGTCTGAAAAGTCTGTGATAAAATAGGGACAGTATAAAAAAGAAGCGTACACGATGAAGCTGCTTATATTAAAGTCCCTTTTTTAACACATTGCAAAGTGATGGAAGGTGCTGTAAAAATAGGAGTTTTTACTTCGCGTACCGCCAAAGACGCCGGCCAAATTTGCAGATTCGGCAATTAAATGACAAGCTGCAAGTTTTTACAACAAACAAAAGGGGAATGAAAACAGATGAAACTTACTAAACTACGTCAAGCACTGATCGAGAACAATGTCGAAGCAATACTCATAACAAATGAATACAACCGCCGTTATATGACTGGCTTCACTGGTACGTCCGGTGTTGCAGTTGTTTCCCAGCAGGATGCAGTATTTATTACAGATTTCCGCTATACGGAACAAGCATCAGAGCAAGTAAAGGAATTCCGTGTCGTTCAGCATAGCGGTCCGATCCATGAAGAAGTGGCAAAACAAGTGGCGGCAATGGGTGTAAAATCATTGGCATTTGAAAAGGATGCCATGCAGTATGGTACATATGAAGTATACAATTCGGCAGTGAATGTTGATTTCGTGCCAGTTTCAGGTTTAATTGAAAAAATTCGCTTGATTAAGACCGAAGAAGAGATTAATATTATTAAGGTTGCATGTGAAATTGCAGACAATGCATTTACACATATTTTAAATTTCATCAAGCCTGGCATTACAGAGCTTGACGTATCGAATGAATTAGAATTTTTCATGCGTAAACAAGGTGCTGCAAGTTCTTCGTTCGATATTATTGTTGCAAGCGGATTACGCTCTGCATTGCCGCACGGTGTTGCGACAAACAAAATTATTGAAACGGGCGATTTTGTAACACTTGATTTTGGTGCTTACTATAATGGTTACATTTCGGACATTACACGTACAATCGCTGTAGGCCAACCATCAGAGAAGTTGGTAGAAATGTACAATGCTGTGCTCGAGTCTCAGCTTCTTGCGCTTGAAAAAGTTGGTCCGGGTATGACAGGGATCGAAGCGGATGCTGTAGCACGAGATTATTTAAAATCAAAAGGCTTAGGCGAAGCATTCGGTCACTCGACTGGTCACGGTATCGGCCTTGAAGTACATGAAGGACCTGGGTTATCATTCCGTTCCAATACAGTGCTGGAGCCTAATATGGTTGTAACAATTGAACCGGGAGTATACATTCCTGGAATTGGTGGCGTTCGAATTGAGGACGATATTTTAATCACAAAAACGGGTAATGAAGTACTAACACATTCGACTAAAGAATTAATCATTTTATAATTTGGAGGAAATAACTCATGATCTCAGTAAACGATTTCCGTACAGGTTTAACAATTATCGTTGACGGTAACTTATTCCGCGTACTAGAATTCCAACACGTAAAACCAGGTAAAGGTGCTGCATTCGTACGTTCTAAATTACGTAACCTACGTAACGGCAACGTAACAGAAAAGACTTTCCGTGCTGGTGAAAAAGTAGAAAAAGCAATGATCGAAAACCGAAAAATGCAATATTTATATGCACAAGGTGACGAGCACGTATTCATGGACTTAGAGTCATATGACCAAACAACTTTAGCTGCTGCTCAAATCGAAGACGAACTTTACTACTTGTTAGAGAACATGGAAGTTCATATCCAAACATATGCAGGTGAAATGTTAGGTCTTGAATTACCAAACACTGTAACTTTAGAAGTTGCTGAAACAGAGCCAGGTATTAAAGGCGATACAGCTTCAGGCGGTTCAAAACCAGCTAAAATGGAAACAGGATTAATGGTAAACGTACCATTCTTCGTGAACCAAGGCGACAAATTAATCATCAACACTACTGAAGGCACATACGTTTCACGCGCATAATCTTTCGTACAAAAATAAAAAACATGCTGGGGCAATTGCTTCAGCATGTTTTTTTGCGTTCAGATGCCAAATGGAAGTAACTCTATAACAAAGTAGAGTGCGAAGGGTGAGTCACTGACACACTTGTTTAAGCGAGTGTAGTAGCGGAGCGAAAGGGCGGACTCCTTGGCGATTAAGCGTGCGTGCAAAAGTCAGTTGGAGCCACGCCGCCCGGAAAGCCTGCCCCGGAGCGCAGTACAACGGACCCATGCTTCAAAACACCTCTCTTCAAAGCGTATAAAGACCCGTAGCAGAACAGAACGGACTCCATTAGAAAAGCGTTTTGATCTTGTCATCTCCAACTTATAGTTATGATTTATGAAATCCACATAGTTGCCATTTTATAGAAAATGTCTTTTTTATAAAGGAATAATTTTAGGAATGTCAAATATAAAAGAGATAAGCAATACTTGAAGAAATCTGATTTTAAATTTCAGAAAATTCGGAAAAGGGGTGTTTGTAGGGTGGATATGAAACAAACTTCAACGTATGTCCGGGATAGAGAAACAGTCATTGCGTTGACGCAAAAGCTAGTACAGATTGAAAGTGTTTTTCGAAATGATGGCAAAGGTAATGAACAGGCAGTAGCCAATTACGTTGCTGAGTATTTACGGAATTTAAATTTAGGCATTGAAGTACACATGGAAGAAGTAGTATCAGGAAGACCGAATGTCATTGGAATTATTGATTCTAACAGACCTGGTAAAACCCTTTTGTTTGAAGGCCATACAGACGTTGTTACAGAAGGAAACCGCGATGTCTGGGCATATGACCCGTTTGGTGCTGAAATCGTTGATGGGCGCATGTATGGTCGTGGGACAAATGATACAAAAGGGAATTTAGCATGTATGATTACGGCTGTGCAGTCCATCTTGCTAGATCAAGAGAGCTTTACAGGTAAAATTATTTTATGCATACCATGTGATGAGGAAGGACTTATGCTTGGGATAAAACACTTTATTGCACAGGGCTGGGCAGATGGGGTAGATGGGGCGATTATTTGTGAGCCTGAAGAAAACCAAGTATGCATTGCACAACGTGGAGCAATACGCCTGCGTGTTGATATTTATGGAAAAATGGCCCATGGCGCGATTTCGTGGAGCGGTATTAATCCAAACTGGCGCATGGCACGCTTTATTACGGAAATGGAGAAACTGGAAAAGGAAGAGCAGGAGCGTTTAGGAGAGGATCCATTTCTGAAATGGCCTTCGATTACTCCGACAATTTTACAAGCGCCTGTAGTTGGCGATGCTCAGATTAATGTGATACCGGATCAATGTATGACGACGCTTGATATCCGAACTGTTCCAGCACAAAATCATGATGAGCTTCTAGCTAAAATTGAAGCGGTTATTGCCCGTATGAAGGAGTCCGACCCGGATTTCAAAGTGGAACTGACTGTACTGGATAATCGACCGGCCACATATACAGAACGAACAAATCCGGTCGTTGAAGCCGTGCATTATGCAGTAAAACATGTACTTGAAAAGGAGCCGATCTATAATGGTGTACCTGGAGCGACAGATGGAACATTTTTACATGTGCATGGAATTCCGATTGTAACCATTGGTGCAGGTGACAGAGACATACCCCATCAAATAGATGAATATGTAGATATAGAAGAATTGGCTGAAACAACAGCAATTTACAGAAAAGCTGCATTGTTATTTTTGGCAGGTGATGATCTATGAAAATTGCTGTCATTCCAGGAGATGGCATTGGGCCGGAAGTGATGGAGCAGGCGTTAAGAGTACTGGAAACTTTGCAGGAACTTGAGCCAGCACTTGAAATCGAGACAATGACATTTCAATGGAATTCTGACTACTACTTACGAACGGGGCGCATGATGCCGGAAGATGGTCTTGAAACGCTGGCCCAATATGATGCCATCTTATTTGGTGCCATTGGTGATGCGCGCGTACCGGACGATGTGACCGTTTGGGAGCTTATTATGCCTATCCGTAAACAATTTCAGCAATATGTCAATTTCCGACCAGTAAAATCGCTTCCAGGTATTGCTTCACCGCTTGCAACAAAAGAAGCGATTGATTTCGTTATTTTCCGAGAAAATACGGAAGGTGAATATTCTAATAGCGGCGGCAGGCTATACGGTGGTACAGAGCATGAACTTGCCATACAAAATACGGTGATGACGAAAGTAGGCATTGATAATATTGTGAGCGCGGCATGCGATTATGCACTGAAATATAAAAAATCAACGGTAACAAGTGCAACAAAATCAAATGCAGTCATCCATACAATGAAATTCTGGGATGCGATTGTTAAGGAAACGATGAGCCGCTACCCGCAATTGCAACTAAAAAGCTATTATATCGATGCGCTAGTTGCTTACTTCATAGAGCGCCCGGAGGAATTCGAGGTAGTGGTGGCTTCTAATCTATTTGGTGATATTTTATCTGACTTAGGATCGGCCGTTATCGGAGGGCTGGGACTTTCCCCGTCAGGTAATATTAATCCAAATCGAGACTATCCCTCAATGTTTGAGCCTGTCCACGGTTCAGCTCCTGATATTGCCGGGCGTGGCATCGCGAATCCTATTGCTCAAATTTGGTCGCTTGCATTACTTCTCGGACATACAGGACGCCCTGATTTAGAACAGCTGATCGTGCGGGCGATTGAGCAAGTGTTGGCGAAAAGCGAAGTGAAAACAGCAGATATTGGAGGGAATGCAACGACAGAGCAAATGGGTGAAGCAATTTGTAACGCATTAAAAAGCTGTTATGAAATGAGAGGTGTATAACATGAAAACGGTAATTGTAACAGGTGCTGCCGGGGGTATGGGCCAAAAAATTGTTCAACAGCTGTTAGAGGAAAATTATGAAATAGTCGGACTTGATTTAGCAACAGATCATCCATTCGATCACCCGAATTTCCATTATCAACGATGCGATGTAACAGATGAGCAGACGATTTTAAAAATTGTCGAATCACTTTCAAATGTATACGGACTTATTAATGTACATGGCATAGCACAAGCCGCTACACCGATTGAAGAGGTAACGGCCGATTACTGGGATAAGTTGATGAATGTAAATGTTAAAAGTTTATTTTTATTAGCAAAAGCGGTTGTTCCAAAAATGAAGAGAGCGAACGATGGCGTCATTATAAATATTGCTTCGATTTCTGCTGTACGCCCGAGACCGGGACTTCAAGCATATATTGCTTCAAAAGGTGCGGCTGAAAGCTTTTCCAGAGCGATGGCCATTGAATTAGCTCCATATAATGTGCGTGTCAATACAATTCATCCCGGACCGGCCAACACGTCAATGCTTGGACAATTTGCGGCAGCAGATTCTGATGTAGAGCAGGCGAAGGCACAAATTTTCGCTTCCTCCGTTCCGCTCGGTCGATTAATCGAACCGCAAGATATCGCTAATGCGGTGCGTTTTTTATTGCAAGAGCAATCGAATATTATTACGGGAACGACGCTTCATGTCGATGGCGGGCGCGGCTTATAGAAAGGTGGACAAACGATGGAACATATTCCGATGTGTATTAATGGTGAATGGATTGAGGGAGAAGACAAAATTACGGTTTATAACCCATCTACTGGGAAGCCGCTCGTAACAGTTGCCAATGCAACGAATGAACAAATTGATGATGCTGTCCGTCATGCAAACGCAGCATTTGAAAGTGAGGAATGGCGTAAGATAAAGCCATTTGAACGTGGGCAACTATTAGTGGAACTTGCTCAGTTTATTCGTCAAAACGCTGAACATTTGGCGGAATTGGAAAGTTTGGACGTCGGGAAACCAATACAACAAGCTCGTGGCGATGTGGAGGCAGCTGCACGTTACTTTGAGTTTTACGGTGGTGCGGCAGATAAAGTGATGGGTGACACGATTCCGATAGAAGACGGTATTTTTAATGCGGTCGTATTGGAGCCTATTGGTGTGACGGTACATATTGTGCCTTGGAATTATCCGATTCAAATTACGTCACGCAGTGTTGCAGCGGCAATCGCGACAGGTAACGCGGTAATAATTAAGAGTGCGGAAGATACACCTTTAACGACACACGAATTGGTAAAATGGCTAAATGCGCGCCTTCCGAAAGGTATTATTCAGCATGTGACCGGGCTTGGTAAAGATGTAGGGGCTTATTTATCGAGTCATCCGGGGATTCACCAAATAACATTTACCGGCTCTGTACCTACAGGCAGTAGTGTCATGCAGGCAGCCGCAAAAAATATAGTACCCGTAACGTTAGAGCTTGGTGGAAAGTCACCGAATATTGTTTTTGCAGATGCAAATGAGGAGCTTGCACTTGAAGGAGTTATGCGTGCGATTATTCAAAATGCAGGGCAAACATGTTCTGCAGGTGCACGCTTATTGATTGAAAAATCATATAAAGATACATTTTGTACGAAACTTGTTGAACGTTTCAAACAGATCCGTATTGGGGCTGGAGAGCAAGATTTAGACATGGGCCCCCTGTTAAATGCAAACCAATTTCAAAAAATCACGGGTTTGCTGAAACTTGCCCAGCGTGACGGTGAAGTGTTAATTGGCGGCAACCCTTTACGTGTAGAAAATTATGAGGACGGTTATTATGTGGAGCCGACAATTGTAGACGGGCTTGATGTAACACATCCGCTCGCTGTTGAAGAAATTTTTGGGCCTGTATTAACTGTTTTTACATTCGAAACAGTAGAGAATGCGATACAGCTCGCCAACAGTACAGATTACGGGCTCGTTGCCGGTGTATGGACACGCGATATTGACGTCGCGCATTTTATGGCCAGCCGTATAAAGGCCGGTCAAGTATTTATCAATAACTACGGTGCAGCGGGCGGTATCCAAATGCCGTTCGGCGGCTATAAAAAGAGTGGAATCGGACGAGAAAAAGGACTTGTAGCAATGCGTAACTATACGCAAATGAAAAATATTGCGATTCGCTACAACATTCAAGGGAGGTAATTGCTGATGACCGAGGAAAAAAAGGCTGTATTACAAGTCGATAATTTATCGATAGCATTTGATATGGCAAACGGTAAGCAAACGAATGTTGTCGAAGCGGTTAGCTTTCAAGTGTTCGAGGGGGAAACGCTGGCACTTGTAGGTGAATCCGGCAGTGGTAAAAGTGTGACATCACTTGCGATTATGCGCCTTTTACAGATGCCGCCAGCCTGTATTACATCCGGAAAAATTTTATTGAACGGTAAAGATTTACTGCAAATGAAGCTGGATGATATGAGCAGTGTTCGCGGGAATGAAATGTCGATGATTTTTCAGGAACCGATGACGTCTCTGGACCCGGTCTTCAAAATCAGCAGTCAACTCATTGAGGGAATCCGCCGCCATCAACAATTGGATAAAAAGCAGGCATTTGCTATTGCACTATCGATGCTGAAGGAAGTCGGCATAGCGAATGCCGAAAAAGTTATTCATGAATATCCGCACCAGTTATCAGGCGGTATGAGGCAGCGCGTTATGATTGCGATGGCAATGGCCAACAATCCGAAACTTCTGTTGGCGGATGAACCGACAACTGCACTCGATGTAACAGTCCAGGCGCAAATTTTACAGTTAATGTTGAAAATGAAAGAAGAACACGGCTCATCCATTTTATTTATTACACATGATATGGGCGTAGTAGCAGAAACAGCAGATCGGGTGATGGTCATGTATGCAGGTCAAATTGTTGAATCGGGACCTGTAGAACAAATATTTACTGATCCGAAACATCCGTATACGAAAGCACTGCTGCAAACGATGCCATCACTTGCAACAAATGAGCGAAGATTACCTACTATTCCAGGCACCGTCCCGTCTCCTTCAAACTTCTCGGCAGGCTGTCGCTTTACCCCTCGTTGTCAGCATGCGATGGATATTTGTGATCGCACAATACCAACTGAACGCAGTTTTGAAGATGGTCAGATCGTTCGCTGTCATTTATATAAAGAAAAGGAGGTTGCTGCTCATGACGCGTGAAATATTAATTGAAGTAAAAAATTTAAAAACACATTTTAGTGTAAAACGAAAAACATTGAAGGAGAAGAAAAAGGTAGTCAAGGCTGTTGATAATATTTCACTTGTTATTTATAAAGGGGAGACACTCGGTGTAGTAGGAGAATCCGGCTCCGGTAAATCGACTCTGGGGCGCACGATATTAAAGCTGACAGAGCCGACGAGCGGTGAAATTTATTTCCGCAATACCCCCATTACAAAACTAAAAGGAAGCGAGTTGCAAAAACACCGGAACGCGATGCAGATGGTATTCCAAGATCCGTTCTCATCTCTTAATCCTCGCATGCGTATCGGTGATATTTTGCAAGAGCCGATGAAGCTTCAATTATCGATGTCAAAAGAGGATCGTCAAAAACGCGTGCTAACATTGCTGGAAAAAGTAGGGTTGCGTGCAGATGCAGTAGAAAAGTTTCCGCATGAATTTTCAGGTGGACAGCGCCAACGTATTGGAATTGCGAGAGCACTTGCGATTAATCCGGCTTTTATTATTGGGGATGAGCCTGTTTCTGCACTCGATGTATCGGTCCAGTCACAAGTCCTGAACTTGATGATGGACTTGCAGGAAGAATTTAATCTAACCTATTTATTTATTTCTCATGACCTCAGTGTTGTTAAGCATATAAGTGACCGGGTAGCAGTGATGTATTTGGGTAATATCGTAGAAATCGGTGAAAAGGAAAATATATTTGCTGCACCAAGGCATCCTTATACACAGGCGTTGCTCCAAGCAATACCAGTCGTAGATTTCACAAAAAGACGAGAGGTGATTCCGTTAAAGGGAGATCTGCCGAATCCGATGAATCCGCCCATCGGTTGTGTGTTCCATACACGATGTCCACACGTTATGCCTCAATGCCGGGAAAAAAAGCCGCTTCTTAAAGGTACAGATGCGCAGCAAGTCGCTTGTTTCTTATACGAGGAGGAGGTAATGAATGCATAACAATATAACGGATGTAGCAGGAATTACAGTAGGACACGCCGTTGATAAACAAGGTGTGACGGGCTGCACGGTTATCGTATCGAAAGATGGGGCGGTATGTGGAGTTGATGTGCGTGGTTCTGCACCTGGTACGCGTGAGACCGATGCGCTTGATCCTATTAATGGAGTAGAAAAAGTACATGCCATTACATTGGCTGGCGGCAGCGCATTTGGATTGGAAGCCGCTTCAGGTGTAATGAAATATTTGGCTGAGCAGCAAATTGGTTTATTTGTTGAAGTTGCAACTGTACCGATTGTACCAGGCGCGGTTATTTTTGACTTATTGATTGGAAGCCCCACTGCATATGCGACAAAAGAAATGGGCTATGAAGCGGCACACAATGCGATGACTGGTCCTTTTGAAAACGGCAATGTTGGTGTTGGCTATGGAGCGACTGTCGGGAAAGTGGCAGGTATCGAACACTTTATGAAGGGGGGACTTGGCTCGAGCTCTATACAAGGTACCGAAGATTTAGTTGTGGGTGCAATTGTAGCAGTTAATGCTGTTGGTGATGTAAGGGAGCCTGCAACACATGAAATCATAGCAGGCAGTCGTAATCATGCGACAGGTGAATGGCTGGATAGCTGCGCTTTAATAAAGCAATATGCAAATGTCCATACAACGCCAGGTGCCAATACGACAATTGGTGCAATTGCCATTAACGCTAAATTGACAAAAGCAGAAGCGAAAAAGCTTGCGCAGCTGACGCATAATGCACTTGCGCATACGATTTATCCAGTGCATACAATGTTTGATGGAGATACAATTTTTGTACTTGGGACTGGAGAGAAAAGGTATCAACTTGATTATTTAGGACAGCTTGCTATAGAAGCAATGGAGCAGGCGATTGTTCGTGCAGTAAAAGATGCGAAGCGTTTGGCGAATGTTGAAAGTTATGAAAGTATCCGAATATAGGGGGAGTTCTATTGAAAAAGTATGCTCTATTATTTTTAATGGCATTAGTCGTTGTTTTATTGGCAGCCTGTTCAGAAGATTCAGACACCGGTTCTTCGAATGAAACAAACAATAGCTCATCAGGGGACGAGGCGCAAGAAATTATCGTTCGTGTAAATGATGATCCTGATTTTTTAGATCCGCATAAAGCGACTGCTTCGATTTCATTCCAGATGATTTTAAACATGTTCGAAGGATTGATGGCTCCAAATACAGATGGGTCATTGCGCGAGGCATTAGCAGAGAAGTATGAAGTATCGGATGATGGATTAGAGTATACTTTTGCGATCCGTCAAGGTGTAAAATTCCATGATGGTTCAGATTTAACGGTGGACGATGTTAAATATACGTTCGATCGTTTAATGGGGACAAATGGCGGCGAGAAAATGAAAAATAATTTTGATAATGTTCTTTCGACAGAAGTTGTGGACGACAAGACATTTAAATTTACATTAAAAGAGCCGAATTCAAACTTTTTATATGCATTAACCGCATTAACTTCAGGAATTGTACCGGCAGCTAACGACGGCAAACATAATGAAAACCCAATCGGTACAGGGCCATTCGCATACGAAAAATACTCACCGGGTACGAATTTAGTGCTGAAGAAAAACGACAACTACTGGAGAGACGGTTTACCGTATTTAAATAAAGTAACGTTCAATTTCCAGTCGGATGATCAGGCGGCTATTATGGCGCTGCTTGCAAATGAAGTTGATTTAACAAGTGTACCTTGGGCACGTATTGATGAAGTAACCGATGAATTTAATACAACCCAACAGCAGAATAACTCATCGTTAGTTGTTACTTTTAATGAAGAGAAAGAACCTTTTAACAATGTGAAAGTGCGTCAGGCGATCGCAATGGCGATTAATAAGGACGATATTATCAGCTCTGTATTTAACGGATATGCGGAGAAACTTGGCTCAAATATGAGTCCGGCGATGGGGAAATACCATGACGAGTCTCTTGTGGACGTTTGGCAATTCGATGTTGAAAAAGCTAAATCACTCCTTGAAGAAGCAGGATACGCGGATGGCTTCTCTACAAAAATTACGGTTTCATCTCATAACGGAATTTACGGGAATATTGCACAAATCGTTGTTGAAAATTTGAAGGCAATCGGTATTGACGTTGAAATTGAAGTAGTGGAATGGGGCATTTGGCTGGAGCGAGTTTACTTTGGTCGTGATTATGAAATGACGGCAATCGATTTAACAGGGCGCCCATCTGCCTATGAAGTGTTAAATGATTACATTTCAACGAACGATGGAGAAAACTTTTTCCGATTCAACAATGCTGACTTTGATAAGGTGATGAGTGAAGTTCTGCTTGAAACAGATCAGGAAAAGCAAGTGGACTACTTCAAACAGGCGCAAAGTATTTTAACTGAGGAAGCAGCAGCAGTTTATATTGCAGACTATCAAGTAATCTGGGGCTCAGATAAAGCGGTATCCGGTTTGAAGTCGTATCCGTTCTGGTACCATGATATGTCGGAAGTGAAAATGTCAAATTAAGAAAGGGTTGAAGCGTAATGTTGTATTTACTACGCCGCTTCGTCCTCTTAATTGTTACTGTTATCTTTGTATCATTTATTACATTTGGCGTGTTTCAAATTTTGCCTGGAGACCCCGTGCTGACCATGCTTGGTACAGAGGCGGATCCTGCACAGATTGAAAATTTGAGGTCTGAGCTTGGCTTGGACCTCCCGCTATATGTACAATATTTTGACTGGGTGACAGGACTTTTTACAGGGGATTTAGGAAATTCTATTCGATTTTCAATGCCGGTCATGGATTTAATGCTCGATCGACTGCCAGTTACGCTTTCATTAGCAGCAATTACGCTTTTCATCGTTTGTGCAGTGTCGTTACCGCTTGGGATGTTTGCTGCACGCCGTCAAAATAAATTAAGTGACTTAACGCTGTCAACGGCAACGCAAATCGGGATGGCTATTCCATCATTTTGGCTGGGGATGATGCTGATTATTTATGTCGCTATGAATGTTGATTTCTTTAGAATTAGTGGCTACATACCTTGGTCCACAAGTATTACAGGGGCATTAAGTACATTGTTATTACCAGCGATAACGATTGCCATCCCACAAATAGCGATTAATTTCCGCTATGTCCGTACGGCGATTTTGGAGCAAATTCGCCTTGATTATGTTCGGACAATTCGCAGTAAAGGTATTGTTGAAAGCATTGTCATGTACAAGCATGTGCTAAAGAATGCGTTAATCCCGATTTTAACTGTTTTCGGATTGATTTCAGCAGAAGTAATGGCAGGAACAATTATTGTTGAGCAAGTATTTTCAATTCCAGGAGTAGGGCAGTTATTAGTGACGGCAATCAACAACCGCGATTTTCCGCTCGTACAGGGAATCGTCATGTATATTACAATTGCAGTAGTAACAATTAACTTTATCATTGATATTTTATACTCCATTATAGATCCACGAATTCGAATTCGCTAAAGGGGTGAGCATGGTTGACATCTAAACTTTTGAAAAACTTCAATTTGCTCATCGGCTTGTTTATTGTTGGTGGGTTATTACTGATTATGATAGTAAGTTTTTTTTACACGCCGCATGATGTAACGGCAATGAATATTGCACAAAAACTGCTAGCACCAAACGGCACAAATTGGTTCGGTACAGATGAATTCGGCCGCGACATCTTCAGCCGGATTATGAAAGGGACACAAACAGCCTTTTTAGTTGGTGTAATAACAGTTTTTATTGGAGTTGCATTTGGGGTGCTGATTGGAGGCATTGCCGGTTATTTCGGTGGTTGGACGGACGAAATATTAAGCCGTTTTTTAGATGCGCTTATGGCGTTTCCAGGCATTATTTTAGCGTTAATGCTAGTGGCCATTTTTGGCCCGGGTATTGTGAATACATCTATCGCTTTAGGAGTCATTGCAATACCAGGCATTGCCCGCATTGTAAGGAGTGGTTTCGTCCAGCAGCGTGAAGCGGAATACGTTTTAGCGGCAAAGCTCATTGGCGCTAATGCACCGCGAATTATGTTTCGGCATATATTCCCGAACATTTCCTCTCAAATCATTGTTGCGGCAACGATTACATTTGCTACGGCGATGCTGGCGGAAGCGGCACTTAGCTATCTAGGACTTGGTGTGCAGCCACCTGACCCTAGTTGGGGAAGGATGCTGAAAGATTCACAGTCTTATTTGACGAGTGCACCCTGGTATGTCTATGCGCCTGGGATTGCGATCACAATAATGGTATTAGGGCTGTATATGCTAAGTAATGCTGTGCGGGATTTGTTGGACCCGCGATCAAAGCAATGATTGTTCAGTGATTCAAAAAAAGACAGTGTGAAAAGAATATAATCAAAACTTAGTAAAGGCAGGAAATATTGTGACAACAGATTACACATTACCGCATAAAATTATACAAGCACCCATGGCCGGAATTACGACCCCTAAATTTGTCGAAGCTTGCTGTGAGGCAGGCATGTTAGGGTCAATAGGAGCAGGTTACTTAAATGGTGAAGAAACACGGAAGTTTATTCAACAAGTCAAGCACCTGACGACGAAACCTTTTAGTGTAAATTTATTCGTTCCGGAAGATTCAATAATAGATAATACGATCATTCAAAAGGCTTGCCAGGAATTGCAGCCTTTTTATGAAAAGTTAGGTATTTCCAATACACCACCTGTTGTGCCTGCATAAATTTTTCTCGACCAAATCGAGGCGATAATCGATGAAGAAATAAAAATTGTATCCTTTACATTCGGTATTCCTGATTTACACATAATAAAAAAATTAAAAGAACGCGGTATCTATTTAATCGGCACGGCCACAACTGCAGAGGAAGCGATTGCAGTTGAAAAAGCGGGTCTTGATGCCGTAGTTGTTCAAGGAAAAGAAGCAGGCGGGCATCGCGGGTCGTTTACTGAGCCTCTTCAATTAATAGCGACTAGTAATCTTTTAGCGGATGTACGTGAACTAATATCCATTCCGCTCATCGCTGCGGGTGGAATTATGACGGCCGAGCATGTCAGGGAAATGTTGCAGCAAGGGGCGACGTCTGTCCAGGTAGGTACGGCTCTCTTAACTGCATATGAATGCGAGTCATCGAAAATCCATAAACAGGCGATTTTAACTTCCGGTATTCATGCGACAACTTTGACGAAAGCCTTTACCGGCAAATATGCGCGCGGCTTGAAAAACAGATTTACCGAGCAATTAAAAGAAGCGACTACCGCTCCATATCCGGTCCAGCATTATTTGACACAACCGATCCGAAAAGAAAGCGCCCGCCAAAACAACCGTGAATATATGTCTCTTTGGATGGGGGAAAATAGCTATTTGGCTAAAGAGGCATCTGTTAAAGAGATTATCGAAACTCTCTTACCGTAAAATTTTTTATACCGACGACAAAGGATAAAAACTTTGTCGTCGGTGTTTTTTTGTGCTTATTTGTTTGGATAATGCATATAGTTTCGTTAAGGAAGGAGGGCTTTATTGGAATTACAAGATGTGCTTCGTGTTGCAGGGATTGGGTTGATTATTGCACTTCTTCATTTATTCTTCGAGCATTTAGGAAAAAAAGAGTTTTCATTTTTCCTGTTTTTCATTGCGTACCTATACATGACGATTGAATTAATTCGATTTTTGCGCTTGTTCTTTCAAGAAATTGTCGTATTTTTTCAATGGTTGACGGCCGTCTAGCGAAATGATTGCGCTATTTGCAAGTGTCATTTATTTAGTTCTGTTTTTATTTTTAAAACAGACGATGGACAAGCTGCATTCAATCATTGTCGTCATCGCTTTCTTTATTTTTTTTCAGTTTGTTGTCCGCGAACAACTCATCCCGCTTTGGCAGCGACTCGCAGTTATATTCAATAATGTACCATACAGTAAGGGACTGCTCTTCACGGCGCTGCTCTTTTTGCTGAATGAATTAATCTGTCAGCTATTAGATCAATTTGAATATGAAGCTTTTGCGACATTAGTTACATTGTCCATTCGCATGACCGCAGTATTATATTGGATCAATCTGCTACAACCGAAATTTCAGCTATTAATCCAATTATTAGAAAGGCTACAGTAATGCAGACAATTTATTCAATTTTTTCAGAACCTATTCAATCGTTAGTGTATTCTTTGCTGCTTGTAGCAATCTATATTTTGATGTATCTACTGCTACTTGCCTTAGTCCCGAAAGAAACCGTGTTAATCGAACAGTTATTTATTATTTTGTTTATCGTAGTATTTGCACAAAATGTTGTCGATGCCTTTGTAGTACTGTATGAGCTCATTGCCATACTGCAAAATTTCTTTATGGCGATTTTGCCGATTATGTCATTTATGCTGTTGACAATTCAAACCGTGTTTACGGCGATTGCATGGAACCCGATTATCATTCTTTTTGTCCAAATCATTTTATTTGTCAGCACAAACGTAACCATACCAGCTCTTGTCCTCGCATTGATATTTGATGTATGTACAAAAATATATCCGGCCATTTCCTTTTCAAAAGCTGCCGATTTTATTCGTTCCTCCATTTTAAGCGTCATGATTGCGTCGGTGGTTGCATTAACCTCGATTTTGACGCTTTCGGGTGCCGCCTTTATTCAGCTCAATGATGCACTAAAATCACCTATAAAAAAATTAATCGAGCAAAATATACCGCTAATCGGCAACTTGATTGTAGAAGGGCTTTCCTTTTTCCAAAAAACCCAGTCAACTGTTTCCACCTTTGTCGGACTGTCCTTTTTAACAATTATTTGGGGGGCGGCTTTTTATCCGGCAACGGTCCTTTTGATGCACGCACTGCTGTTTAAAATTATTGGCGCCATTATTGAACCGTTTACAAATATGCGTATGAGCGGTCTGTTTGATGATGTAGGAAAGACGATGTTTGTTCTATGTGCGGTCGCCTTTTTGCTTGGCTTCGCCATTATGTTTATCGTGCTGTTATTTATTTTCTTTATGCAAATGTCAATGGGGGGAAAAACATGATTCAACTATTTCTTTTTATTTTACTGGGCAGCAGTCTTCTCCTATTTGCCGATGAGCGGCAATGGCAAGTATATGTAAAGCTCGCATTGTATTTATTCGTGACAAGCACAATTCTTTCATTGTTTGCATAACCAGTTTGTTTCGTTCATACATTATGTTGAAATCTAGTAGAGAAGGGGGCGTAACGCTTAATAATGTGGAAAAGAAACAAGCGAACCGTCCTATCTTATTAATTGTCATTGCTGTAGTTTTCATTATTTTTTTATTCATCTTTTTATCACAACCGGAGAAAGGGGAAAGTTATAACTCAAATGAGGAACAGCTTGCCAGATTATTAAGTGAAATTCAGTCAGTCGGACAAGTTCAGGTTTATTTTCACTATGATCAACAAAGTGAAAAGCAATTTTTGTCTGTCACACAACAGCAAAAGCTATCCGGTGTCATCATTGTGGCACAAGGAGCGAATAGCACCGACGTGAAAACCATGCTAAAGGAGACAGTTGGGCATGTTCTGCAAATTCCGTCGCATCGTATTCAAGTAGTGCCAATGCAAATTAAGGGGGAAAACAAGTGAAAGTGAAAAAGCGAACAGTATGGTTCTTAACAGTAGTAAGTTTAGCTGCGGTAATTTCTGTATTTTATATTTTTGAAGATAATACGCCGAATATTTTAACGATTTTCTCTGATGAAACGATTGATGAAACAGACATTTTAGGGGTTAATCAAAACCTGACACAACCAGTTAACTCAGAAAGCGACCTGTTCCAGGAAGTACGTTTAGAGTTAGCAAACAAACGCAGCCAGCAAAAAGAACAGTTGACGCAAAAGATTGCTGCTGATGAATTTACAGCAGAAGAAAAGAATGAGGCATTCAACGAAATGGATGAACTGATTAAATTGGAATCTTCGGAAGCGATGCTGGAAATGCTGATCAAATCAATCGGCTATTCGGATGCCCTTGTCCGAATTGAAGGGGATAAAGTAGCTGTAAAAGTTATGTCAGATGAAGTTTCCGGGAAATTGGCAGATGAAATTTTATATGTTGTACGCTCAGAGTTTAAGGATTATGTAAATGTTAGCGTAGAATTCGAACCTTTTAATTAAAAGAACGTCCTATTAGTGCAAAGCAGTAAATGTGTTATATAGCAGATAGAAATATTTTTCTTTGTCTTAATATACGATTGTTCTGCTTTATGCCTATTTTTGAGCTATTTAAAATTATTTGTTTCAAAATAGTCCGAAAAATTATAAAATAGGGTTTGTATTGTTATTACTTTTTTTAAAGGGAGAGTTAAGAATGTTCAAAGTTCAAGAAATCCGAGAAATTATTAAATTAGTAGATGCTTCATCAATCGACGAGTTTGTATATGAAGCGGACGGCGCAAAGGTTAAACTAAAGAAAAACAACGGTGTTACAGAAGTAGCGGCTCCTAAAAAAGTACAAGAAGCAGCACCGGTTGCAGCAGCAGTTGCAGCACCTGCTCCAGTACAAGTGGAAGCGCCAGCACCAGCTCCTAAAGCAGCAGCACCAGCAACACCAGTAGAAAACACGGCTGATTTACATAAAATCACGTCTCCAATGGTTGGAACATTCTATCAGTCTCCAAACCCGGAATCACCAGCTTATGTAAAAGTAGGCGACAAAGTAGGCGAAGAGTCAATCGTATGTATCGTAGAAGCGATGAAATTATTCAATGAAATCGAAGCTGAAATTAAAGGTGAAATCGTAGAAATCTTAGTTCAAGATGGCCAATTAGTAGAATACGGTCAACCATTATTTTTAGTAAAAGCTGAATAAGGAGCGTATATACAAATGAAAAAAGTATTAATCGCAAACCGAGGCGAAATTGCAGTACGTATTATTCGTGCATGTAAAGAGCTAGGTATTCAAACGGTCGCAGTATATTCTGAAGCAGATGCGGATGCATTGCATGTAAAGCTTGCGGATGAAGCATACTGTATCGGACCAAAGTTATCGAAAGATTCGTATTTAAGTTTCCCGGCAGTTTTAGGGGTAGCACAAAAAACAGGTGCTGACGGGATCCACCCAGGATATGGTTTCTTGGCGGAAAACGCAGCATTTGCTGAAGCTTGTGAAAACGCGGGTATTAAATTTATCGGTCCTTCTTCGGATGCGATTAAAATCATGGGGATTAAAGACGTTGCACGTGACACTATGGAAGCGGCAAACGTACCGTTAGTTCCTGGTACAGGCATTGTACCGAGTATCGAAACAGGTAAAGAATGGGCTGCAAAAATCGGTTATCCGGTCATCATTAAAGCAACTGCTGGTGGTGGCGGTAAAGGGATCCGTGTTGCACGCACAGAAGAAGATCTTGTAAAAGGAATCGAAATTACTCAAAAAGAAGCAGCAGCGGCTTTCGGCAACCCTGGTGTTTACTTAGAGAAATTCATCGAGTATTTCCGTCACTGCGAGATCCAAGTATTAGCAGACAGCCATGGCAATGTTGTACACCTAGGCGAACGTGACTGTACGGTTCAACGCCGTATGCAAAAGCTTGTAGAAGAAGCGCCGTCTCCGGCATTATCTGAAGAGCGTCGTGCAGAAATGGGCGAAGCCGCTGTAAAAGCAGCAAAAGCTTGTAACTATGAAGGTGCGGGTACAATCGAGTTCATCTACGATTACCAGGAAGATCGTTTCTACTTCATGGAAATGAACACACGTATCCAAGTTGAGCACCCTGTAACAGAAATGATCACAGGTGTCGACTTAGTACAACAACAGTTAAAAATCGCTTCTGGCCAAGAACTGCCGTTCAAGCAAGAAGATATCAAAATTAACGGCTGGGCAATTGAATGCCGTATTAACGCCGAAAATGCATACAAAAACTTCATGCCTTCAGCAGGTACGGTAGATACGTATGTAGTACCAGGCGGTTATGGTGTCCGTATCGATTCTGCAGTTTATGCAGGTTATACGATCCCGCCATACTACGATTCAATGGTTGCAAAACTGATCGTTCATGCAGACACTCGTGAAGAAGCAATCGCGAAAATGAACCGCGCGTTATCGGAATTTGAAGTAGCCGGACCTGGAATTAACACAACCATTCCATTCCACCAGGCTTTAATGAACAACGACGTATTCAAATCAGCGAAATTCAACACGAAGTTCCTAGAAGAGAATGATATTTTAGGCGTGAATGTGAAAGCTTAAATAAATTAATATGATTCCAACCCTCTAATTCCTGATTAGAGGGTTTTTCATTTTCTATTTTTACCGTCTGTCAAAGGGAAAATAAATGAAACATCATAAATTTGGGTAAAGTAATGAAAATAGAAGCAAAAAGGGTTTGTGGTCCTATACAGCAAAAATCTCATTAATCCATTATTGAAAAAAGTATTTGAAGGAGCAACTTCTATATAAATAACGGAATGAAATTCAGAAAATAATTAATTTTCCCTATTTAAGAAAATGCTCAGAATGGATTGCATTTTTATATAAAAACGAATATTATATATAAGTTCTTAAAAATTGTTCGTGTTTTGAAAAGAGGAATGCAAATGTTTCAGTTAAAAGAAAATGGGACGACAGTTAAGCGTGAATTATTTGCCGGTTTAACAACATTTTTAACGATGGCTTATGTCATTATTGTTAACCCGATTATTTTATCAGGTGCTGGGGTTCCGGTTGATCAAGTATTTATGGCTACAATTATTGCAGCAGTTATCGGTACAGGCTGGATGGCGTTTTGTGCGAACTATCCGATTGCCGTTGCACCGGGTATGGGGTTAAACGCGTATTTCACTTATACGGTTGTATTAGCTTCAAATGGAGAAATTACGTATACTACTGCCTTTTCAGCAGTGTTTATTGCAGGTATTTTATTTATTATTATTAGTTTAACGCCATTCCGTGAAAAGCTCATTACCGCCATTCCGGAAAACCTGAAATTGGCGATTACTGCGGGGATCGGATTATTTATCGCGTTCATCGGGCTTCGTATGTCCGGAATCGTCGTAGCGGATGAATCCAATTTAGTGAAGTTTGGTGATATTTCAGAGCCGGCACCGTTATTGACATTTATCGGGCTGTTCATTACAGTCGCATTAATGGCACGTAAAGTGAATGGGGCAATTTTTATCGGGATGATCGTGACGGCCATCATTGCGATGTTCACAGGACAGCTTTCAATCGATAAAGTAGTGGCGCTTCCGCATTTACCGGAAGGCTTGATTGTATACAATCCAATCACTGCGATTTCTGAAGTGATTGAATACGGTTTATATGGAGTTATTTTTTCATTTATTTTAGTTACATTATTTGATACGACAGGGACGTTAATTGGTGTATCAAAGCAGGCAGGATTATTGAAGGACGGAAAACTGCCGCGTGCACGTAAGGCACTTGTTTCCGATTCACTTGCGACAACTGCGGGTGCGATGTTCGGGACAAGCCCATCTACAGCCTATTTGGAATCAGGTTCTGGTGTTGCAGTAGGTGGCCGTACAGGTTTAACAGCATTAACTGTTGCTGTACTGTTCATTATTGCTTCATTTTTCGGACCGCTTGTCGGGTCATTATCAGGTGTGGCTGCCATTACTTCGCCTGCATTAATTATCGTTGGTAGTTTAATGATCGGTGTCGTTAAAAATATGAAGTGGGATGAAATTGAAGAGTCGTTCCCGGCGTTTTTAGTAATTTTATCAATGCCTCTAACATCAAGTATATCTACAGGGATCGCACTCGGTTTTATCAGCTATCCATTAATTATGCTAGTAAAAGGTCGTGGACGCGAAGTACATCCTCTTGTTTATATTTTTGCCGTTCTGTTTATTTTACAGTTAATCTATTTACCACATTAATCAAAGTGCTGCTTCTAACTGAAGCGGTACTTTTTTTATTCACGGCTTCCTGTTCTATACATTAAAAGGATTGTCTGGGTATGAAAAAAAGGAATGTCTATTATGATTTTTAACTATTGTACACATTATAAATCGTACGTTATAGTAGGTTCCGTCATATGTACTCAACTTAATTTTTTGTCATTGTTCATTGGAAACATACAAAAGATTCATCCTAATATTATAGACTTGAGGTTATATTATGGATTTAATTATTATTTTACTTGCGTTAGGGCTGTTAATGTTTGCGGCTTTTCGAGGGTTTTCGGTTATTATCGTTGCGCCGTTATGTGCGCTGTTAGCGGTATTTCTCATTGAGCCAGCCAATATATTACCGTTCTTTTCGGGAATTTATATGGAAAAGATGGTCAGCTTCATTAAAAATTATTTCCCCGTCTTTCTTCTAGGTGCGATTTTTGGTAAGGTCATTGAAATGTCCGGTATAGCAGAATCGATTGCCAAAACAATTGTAAAGCTGATCGGGGCAAAACAGACGATGTTAACAATCGTTTTATTTGGCGCAATTTTAACTTATAGCGGTGTCAGTTCGTTCGTCGCGGTATTTGCGATTTATCCTTTTGCTGTTCAATTATTCAGACAGGCAGATATTCCGAAACGACTCATGCCGGCTACAATTGCACTTGGGGCCTTTACATTTACAATGGATGCATTACCGGGAAGTCCTCAAATTCAAAATGTTATACCGACTACGTTTTTCGGGACCAATATTTACGCAGCACCCGTATTAGGAATTATCGGTGCAATCATTATATTGGGTACCGGGTTATCGTATTTGGAATGGCGGAAACGTTCGGCGAAAAAAGCTGGAGAAGGCTATGCCGGCTTGAATGGTGAAATCAAGGAAAATGATGATATCAGCGAGACGGTTGAACCTTCAATTGATACGAATCAGTCGGTTTTCCGAAAAGTTTTAGCATTTGTACCGCTAATTTTGGTTGCTGTAATGAACAATTACTTAATTACAGCAATTCCTAGGTGGTATCCGAATGGATTTGATTTTGCGGCAATCGGACTCTCTGACTATTCGATTGATGTGGCTGCAAATGCTTCAATTTGGGCAATTGAAATTGCAGTAATCGTCGGAATTGTATCGGCGTTCGCCTACAACTTCAAACGTGTTATTCGACAAGTGAAAGAAGGGTTGAATAAAACGATCGGCGGTGCATTACTGGCGGTGATGAACACTGGTTCCGAATATGGTTTCGGTGGAGTAATCGCTGTATTGCCCGGGTTTTCAACGATTAGCAGCGGAATTTCCGGGACGTTTACAAATCCACTTGTAAATGGTGCGGTAACTACCAGTGTGTTGGCGGGTGTCACAGGATCTGCTTCCGGCGGAATGGGAATTGCGTTAGGGGCAATGGGGGAGCAGTTCAACCGTGCGATTGCAGCTGCCAATATTTCACCGGAAGTGATGCACCGGGTTGTAGCAATGGCATCAGGCGGTATGGATACATTGCCGCATAATGGTGCGGTCATTACACTGCTGGCTGTCACAGGATTAACACATAAACAATCATATGGCGACATTTTTGCGATTACGCTGATTAAAACAGCAGCTGTATTTGCCGTCATTGCATTATATACATGGTTTGGAATTGTTTAAGAAAGTACTAAATTGAAAACCGTCGAGAAAAGAGTTGGAGATCCTATAGAATCTCTGGCTCTTTTTTATTTTAAAAAACAAAATGGTTTATTTTCACTTTAAATTGAATACATCTTTTTAGCTTTTCTCTAAATACTAATGCAGAGGAAATTAATTAAGGATGTGATGAAATGCAAAGAAAAAAATGGAAAAGAATTGCTTTTATTTTATTTTTAGTTCTTTTATTTATATTTGCAGCTATGTATGTTTTCAATAGTCTCGGTGAAGCGAAAGGACGGGATTATTACGAAGAAACAGGACAGATTATTTGGGATATTCAGACAGACGAAAAGGTAGTGGCCCTGACATTTGATGATGGGCCCCATCCGAAATATACCGGGCAGATACTTGATTTACTTGAACGATATGAGGCGAAGGGAACGTTTTTTATCGTGGGGCAATTGGCTGAAAAAAGCCCCGAACTCGTTTTGCGGATGCATGAAAGTGGACATGAGATCGCCAATCATACGTACACACATCCTTTTACAAAATCAGTTTCTCCCATAATGGAAGAGGTTAATCAAACATCCGATACAATTTTCAGTATAACAGGAGTGAAACCGAATTTATTCCGACCGGTCGAAGGTTATTATACGGATGAACTCGTTAAAGAATCCGTCAAAAACGGCTATAAAATTGTGATGTGGTCGTGGCATCAGGATACAGAAGACTGGAAGGATCCAGGTGTAAATACAATAGTAAATACGGTATTGAACGGTCTTGGAAATGGAAATGTTGTTTTGTTCCATGATGGAGGAGGAAACCGGGAGCAGACGGTTCAGGCGTTGGAAAAAATTTTGCCCGAGCTGAAAAAGCAAGGCTACCGATTTATCACAATTTCCCAAATGATCCGATTACAAAGTGATACAAAACAACATATCGTAGAGGAGGAAAAATGATGAAATACCGTATTGCTTTGATGATGACGGCCATTTTCATCTTAGGATTTATGCCGGTTGCCGATGCTTCTGCCGAAGAGGACACCACCTTGACAAAAGAACAGCTCATGCAAAAAAGGATGGACTACTATATACAGTATGAAAACATATTATTGCCCTGGTATTATCTAGCTGCTGTCGATCAATTTGAACGTAATATTCAGGAAGTGCGAACAGATATACCAAAACGGGAAAGTGCCATTGCCATTCAATTTTCGGATGAATTTTGGTCCGGTATTTTAAATCCGGCGGGCGATGATACCTCTCCGGTTTCGATTGCGTATTTTAATGGAAACGGTATGGACGGAAACGGGGATGGGGTGGCAGACCGTTCCGATGATGCGGATGTATTATTTACTTTAGCGAATTATTTAAGGAAGTACGGATATGGTGAAGATAATTTTAAATTGGCATTATGGGACTACTATAATAATGAACTATCAGTGAACCAGATACTTGTTATTGCAAAATTATATGAGAAATTCGGAACCATTCATTTAGATAATCATACATTTCCGTTATCCACACATGCTGATTACAGCTATAGGGGAACATGGGGAGCAAATCGCGGCTGGGGTGGCCGAAGAATTCATGAAGGTACAGATATTTTTGCTCCGTACAACACACCGGTCTATTCAACGTCCTACGGTGTAATTGAAGTGATGGGCTGGAATCAGTTTGGTGGCTGGCGTGTCGGGATTCGTGACAATCATAACTCGTATCATTATTATGCACATCTCGCTTATTTCCAAAAAGGGCTCAAAGAAGGCGATATTGTCGAGGCAGGACAAATTATCGGCTATGTTGGAAGCACAGGGTATGGAAAAGAAGGAACAGCCGGAAAATTCCCGCCGCATCTCCATTACGGCATCTATAAATTTAATGGCCGTACAGAGTGGGCATTTGATCCATATCCGGCTTTGGCAAGATGGGAAAAAGAAGCGAAGCAAAGAAAGCAATAATGATGGATTCCATTCTCGCTGTCTATAAAAGTGACGGTATCCCATATTGGAGAGGCATGGGCGTTTAGTGGCATTACTTCTGTTAACAGAAGTAAAAATTCTGAATAAGTTATGAGATCTTTGCTTTTATAGATAGGGGAAATAAAATGAAAACAAACTTCATTTATTTAGTGCTGATCGGTCTTTGTTTTCTTACAGGCTGTGAAAAAGCGTCGAATTCAGAAGCTTCCGAAACCGGTAAAAAAAATGAACAGCAAGTTGAAGCTTCAACTACCGCACCATTGCCGGAAAGTGAAGCGATTGTCGGAGAATACCCGCTTATTTATCCAGCTGTCATTACATTAATCGATCCGAGAACAATGGAAATCGTGAAATCGTTCACACCGCAATTATTAGGATACGGTACGGATAGCGAGCTGTACAAAGCCAACATTAAAAAAATAGCGAGAGATTTAGCCGGAGGTACGAAAGAAAGGACCGGCTATGATCAAACGATGGTGCTTCATAAAGTCGGGGAGAACGGAGATATTATTGAAGGGATACCCGGTATCCTTTTGAAGGAAAGTGAATTGGTCGAAAAAATTTTAACAGCTTCATCAAAAGGAGATCACATATTTTTGCCGCTGTATATATTGGAAACCAATCTGGACATAGACATTCCTTCACTGGATGATGTGACCGTTGCATCATTTACGACTTATTTTAATGGGGCACAAACCGGAAGAAGCGAAAATATCGAACTTTCATCAAAAGCCATCCATAATATTTTAGTTGGAGATAGCGATTATTTTTCATTTAACACAATGGTTGGAGAACGGACGGTGGAAAAAGGTTATCAGCCGGCACCTGAAATTATCAATAAGGAGCTAGTAATGGGGATTGGCGGTGGCATTTGCCAAACATCATCGACATTATTTAATGCCGTTGACCAGTTGGGCATTCGCATTACGGAAAGGCATCACCATTCACTGAACATCGGCTATGTCCCGACAGGCAGGGATGCCACAGTTGCTTACGGATCGCTCGATTTCAAGTTTCAAAATACGAGCGGGGCTCCGTTTTTAATTAAATCGTATTACAGTAAAGGTGCGCTCACAATCGCCATCACGACATCGCATCAATATAAAGATCTATTTATAAAGTAATGAAATGCCGCACTTTACATAAGGGCGGTTTTTTATTTTATTGGTGTGCCCTGATGGAAGAACATCCGCCACGAGCCGTTTTCATTGCGCCAAAGGGAGCTGCGGTTTTGGTTTTGGCTGTTGCCATTCGTGCGGTTTGTCGTAACGAATCGTGTTTGTACGATCCGATCTGCAATTGCAATTGCCTGGAAATCCGCAACCGTAAATAAACTTTCTTCAATACCTGCATTTGTTATCTCTTTCAGCAGGAATGGTTTATCCATAATGCCCCCGGATGATCCGTATTCCAGAAAATCCTCACTCAGGAGGCTGATGAAGTCTTCCTTTTTGTAATACATGAGTTGTTGTTCCAGAAGCAGAAATTGATTGTTCAGTGCAGTCATAATTATCCCTCCATTCGAATTGACGATCAGTGGAACGATTTTCGATGTAAATCGTTTCTTTACAGATTTTCCGAACGAGAAAGCCCATCGTCTTTAGACATGGGAGGATAGTGAGGTCGGTCAAGAGATAGCTGTTGCTATCTCAATTGACCGAAATTTTCACTATCTATATTTATACACGTGCGTTGCAGTCTGTAATTCAAACTGATACAATTTGGTTATGGAAGAATACAGAAGAACAAACACAACCGTATCATTGATTAATTATCACTTTGTCTTTTGCCCTCGATACAGAAGGAAACTATTTCTTGATGACAATGTAGAACAGAGATTCAAAGAAATGGTGTACGAAATATGTGAGTCTATGAAAATAAAAGTGGTTGCCTTAGAATGTTACGAAGATCATGCACACCTATTTCTAAATGCACTACCTACATTAAGTCCTGCAAACATCATGGCAAAAATAAAAGGAGTGACATCTAAACGATTGCGTGAAGAATTTCCTCAACTACAACACTTGCCGAGTTTATGGACACGTTCATATTTTGTTTCTACCGCTAGAAATGTATCGAGTGAAACAATTAAACGTTATGTTGAGCAACAGAAGACAAGGGGGTGAAAACATGTCACAAACAATCACTGTCAACGTCAAATTGTTACCTACGAAAGAGCAGGCTTTGATTCTAACTGAAATGAGTAAAGAATACATTTCTACAATCAATGGTCTTGTAGTTGAAATGGTAAAAGAAAAGAAAAGCACCAGGAAAACAAGTAAAAACATGGATGTACTTTTGCCAAGTGCGGTAAAGAACCAAGCGATTAAAGATGCGAAAAGTGTTTTCAATAAGGCAAAGAAAACAAAATTTGAAACAGTTCCAGTGTTGAAGAAACCGATGTGTATCTGGAACAATCAAAACTATTCTTTTGATGTCACTCACATCTCCTTGCCTATCATGGTTGACAGAAAAACTAAGAAAACACCTATTCGCGCTTTATTGGTTGATAAAGATAATCGGAATTTCGATTTGCTTAAACATAAGTTAGGTGCACTGCGTGTTACAAAAAAGTCGAATAAATGGATTGCACAAATTTCTGTCACTATTCCTACTACTCAAAAAACAGGATTGAAAGTCATGGGAGTAGATTTAGGACTAAAAGTACCTGCTGTTGCTGTGACTGATAACGAAAAAGTGCGTTTCTTTGGTAATGGCAGACAAAATAAATTCAAGAAAAGGAAATTCCGTTCAGTTCGTAAAGAATTAGGGGAAAAGAAAAAGTTAAATGCTATCCGAAAATTGAACGACAAGGAACAGCGATGGATGAAAGACCAAGACCATAAAGTGAGTTGTGAAATAATTAATTTTGCGAAAGAAAATAAAATTTCTGTCATTCGTTTAGAACGATTAGCGAATATTAGACAGACGACAAGAACAAGTCGTAAAAACGAAAAGAATTTGCATACATGGTCATTCTATCGACTCGCTCAATTTATTGAATATAAAGCAAATTTAGCAGGGATGAAAGTTGACTATGTAAATCCTGCATATACAAGTCAAACATGCCCTAAATGTTCAAAAAAGAATAAGGCACAAGATAGGAAGTATCAATGTCCATGCGGATTCGAAACACATAGAGACATAATGGGTGCGATGAATATTCGATATGCACCTGTGGTTGATGGTAACAATCAACCAGCCTTATCTGCTAGATGCACTGGATAGGGAGGGGTAATGAGATACCCTAATCTTGAGGGCTGTTCAAAACAGAAATGGACTGCGAACGCTTAGTCACTCAAGAATCCCACCCGTTAAACCGTAAGGGTTAGGGCTTGCGTCTTTAGACGTGGGAGTCTCAAATGGTATGATTTTGTCTTGTAGTTGTAAAGAAGGTTTAAGAAGGTGATTGTTATGTGGGAATCGATAAAATGGTTAATTCCGTCTGTTACCGCACCGACTGTGGCAGATGGTCTGGCGGCTGCTGCAATAATTGCCGTCGGTTTACTCGTCATTCGATTCATAATACGGCCGCTGCTATTCAAACTTGCGGATTTATTCAATAAAAAAAATCATCCGGTTTTGGGTGACATAACTAAAAGTGTGTACCCATCAATACGAAATGCGATTATTTTCAGCCTGATTGTGATGGCGGCATCTCTATTAGTGGAAGTCTGGCTGTTTGATAATACAAAACTCGGTATTTATATCGATTCGGTGTATGTATTTTTTGCGTTTAAAGCGCTGTATGATGTACTCGGTTTTTATTTGAAAAATCCGCACCGGTTTGAAACAGGGAAAGATCAGGATATTTTAACACCGTTTTTCTTACGGATGAGTAAAGTTGCGGTTATGGTCATTGCGATGTTTACAATTGCGTCACTGTGGAACTTTAATTTAAACGGGTTTTTAACTGCAATTGGACTGACAGGTGTTGCGCTTGCATTCGGTATTCGTGACACGCTCGCACATATTTTCGGCGGGATGAGTGTTGCCCTGGATAAACCATTCCAGATCGGGGATTGGGTCATGTCGGGAGATGAAAAAATCGACGGGACGATCCAGGATATTAATTTGCGCAGTACGGTCATTCAAACAGCCGATAAAGGGACTGTTTATGTACCGAACTCGTATTTGGTCAATCGGCCGATTTATAATTTGTCGAATCGGACAGAAAGAAAAGTGGAGCATCACCTGCATATTTCTGCTGAAAACAGTGAGGAAAGTATCGTGAAGTTTTTGGAATCGGTACGTGAGCAGATTTCACTGCATCCGAAAATCTCGAAAAAGATTATTCATGTGGCGATGGATGAGCTGATGCCGACAAGCTGCCGTATCCTCATCCGGTATTTTGTCGAGACGAATGATACGGGGATCATGCTGCAAGTACGTCAGGAAATATTATTTGTAGCAAAACATTACTGTGAAGTGTATGACATTAAACTAGTAGATCCGAATGATGGTCCGTATGCATGGAATAATGGATGACCCGTGCCAAATTTAGAAAATGTGGCGTAACGGTTCTACATCCGGTCTATAATTGTAGTATACTGAACATAAGGATTTAAAGTAACAAGCGTTAGAAATCCATTAGTTTACATAAGAGAGGATGTATCGCAAATGGCTGAGAAACAACAAGTAGCATTCGTACAACCAACACCGGTTGGTAAAGAAGAATTGGGGAAGATTGAAGTCGCGCCGGAAGTAATTGAAGTGATCGCAGGTATCGCTGCAACAGAAGTGGAAGGAATCGCAGCAACACGCGGAAATTTCGCGTCAGGTGTTGCCGAGCGTTTCGGTAAAAAAGTACATTCAAAAGGCATCAAATCGGCAATGTCTGAGGAAGGCAATATTGTCATTGATGTATTCTGCACAGTGAAATATGGTTATGCCATTCCAAAAGTGGCGAAAGAAGTGCAAACAACGATTCGACAAGCCATTTTAAATATGACAGCCATCGAAACAAGCGAAGTGAACATCCATATTACAGGGATTCAGTTCGAAACTTCAAAAGACGCAGAATAATCGTATAAACATGAACCGAGCTCATTTAAATGAAGCTCGGTTTTTTTGTTTTCTCAAGAGTGAATGCGTTAATCTCAAAATGTTTTTTCATATTTTGTGAATTTTAGGATATGAACAAGGTGAAAATAGGGTATAGATTTAAAGCTTCATTTGGTAAGGAGGAAAACGGTATGGGAAACTTTTCTGCAAATGCAAGAGAGCGACTGAAAAAAACATTTATAGAAGACACCTTTGATCTGTTTGTTATTGGTGGTGGTATAACAGGTGCGGGGATTGCACTTGATGCAGCCACGCGAGGGTTAAAAGTAGGGTTGGCAGAAATGCAGGACTTTGCGGAAGGAACGAGTAGCCGATCGACAAAACTTGTGCATGGCGGCCTGCGCTACTTAAAACAATTCGAAATAAAAGAGGTTGCCGAGCTTGGTCGAGAGCGGGCAATTGTTTATGAAAACGGACCACATGTAACAACACCTGTATGGATGTTGCTTCCCTTCCATAAAGGCGGGACATTTGGTTCGTTTTCGACAGCGCTTGGATTGAAAGTATACGACATATTAGCGAATGTTAAAAAGGATGAAAGACGTTTTATGCTTTCTGCAGATGAAACGATTGCCCGGGAACCGCTCATTAAAAAGGACGGATTGCTCGGTGGCGGCGTCTATGTCGAATATCGTACAGACGATGCGCGCCTGACAATCGAAGTAATGAAGGCGGCTGTTGCCAACGGGGCAATTGCAATGAACCACTTGAAAGTTGTCGGTATTGAAGCAAATAACGTGGCTTTTTCCAAGGTGACAGTGGAAGATCAGCTCACTGGTGAACAATATGAAATTCGGGCGAAGAAAGTTGTCAATGCGGCAGGACCGTGGGTGGATGATGTACGAAAATTAGATGGGGAACTGAATAACAAACATCTTATTTTATCGAAAGGTGTACATCTCGTTTTCGACGAGGATGATTTCCCGCTGCAGCAGGCAATCTATTTTGATACCGAAAAAGACGGGCGGATGATTTTTGCGATCCCGCGGGACGGCAAAGCATACGTAGGAACAACAGATACCTTTTATGAAGGGGATCCTGCAGACATCAAGGTCACAAAAGAGGATCGACAATATATTATGGATGCGATTCATTACATGTTCCCGCAACTGCAGCTGACAGAAGATAAAATCGAATCGGCATGGGCAGGGGTGAGACCGCTTATCCATGAAGAAGGGAAGGGTCCGTCGGAAATTTCACGTAAAGATGAAATTTGGCAATCGGAAAGCGGACTGATTACGATCGCAGGAGGAAAGCTGACAGGCTACCGTAAAATGGCGGAAAAAATTGTCGACCTTGTCGTCAAACAATTAAACGATGAATACCAGCTGAAATACGGCAAATCCATTACAAAAAATCTTCCTATTTCGGGCGGGGAAACGAGCGGCTCGAAGTTTTTTGAACCGTTTGTAGAAAAACGTACGGAAAAAGGCCAGGATCTTGGGTTAACGGAGGAACAGAGCCGTTATTTAGCAAAATTCTACGGAACGAATGTTGATAAAGTATTCGATTATATTAAACAGGCAAAAGGAAACTTGCCGCCGATCGTATACGGTCAGCTTTACTATGCGATAAACGAGGAAAGTGCATGTACTCCGACAGACTTTTTCGTTCGTCGCACCGGCGCATTATTATTTAATATTCACCTCGTGAAACAATATAAACAGCTCGTTATTGACGAGATGAGCGACTACCTGAACTGGACAGCAGAAGAAAAGCAGCAGCATACAGACCAACTAGAACAGGAACTCCAAGACGTAACAATGACTTAGTGAAAAGAGGCGAAGGGAATGTCCACATTTTTAGCAGAATTAGTAGGAACGATGATCTTAATAATTTTAGGTGGCGGGGTTGTTGCTGGTTCCTTGCTGAAATTCTCCAAAGCGGAAAATAGCGGCTGGGTCGTCATTACAATCGCCTGGGGTTTTGCCGTGGCAATCGCGGCATATACTGTAGGCGGAATAAGTGGTGCCCACCTGAACCCTGCATTGACAATAGCATTTGCAACAATTGGTGACTTCCCATGGGCGGATGTTCCGATGTATATTATTGCACAAATATTAGGAGCAATTATTGGCGCAATTATCGTATATATTGCCTATTTGCCACACTGGTCGCAAACGAAAGATCCGGATGCAAAGTTAGCCGTTTTTGCTACAATTCCTGCCATTCGCCATCCTTTGGCAAACATGGTAACGGAAATGATAGGGACTTTTATATTATTATTAGGGATTTTGGCATTAGGCGGCAATTCATTGGCGGATGGCATTAATCCATTGCTTGTCGGTATTATCGTTATTGCGATCGGGATGAGTTTAGGCGGGCCAACAGGCTATGCCATCAATCCCGCCCGTGATTTAGGACCCCGCATCGCGCATTTCTTCCTCCCGATCCCGGGTAAACGTGATTCGGACTGGTCTTATGCCTTTGTGCCGATTGTCGGACCGATTATAGGCGGTGTAACAGGCGCACTGTTTTATAAACAGTTCTTTTTAAATGAAAATTCAGTGGCATTTTGGTTATTTACAACGTTATTTGTTGTCATTTGTGTCATTGCCTTTATCACACAATCCAAATCCGCTAAAAAGGAGATCGTATAATGGAAAAGTATATTATGGCGTTAGATCAGGGTACGACGAGTTCACGTGCCATTTTATTCAATAAAAAAGGGGATATTGTACACACAGCACAGCAGGAATTCAAACAACATTTTCCGAAATCGGGTTGGGTTGAGCATAATGCAAAGGAAATCTGGAGCTCGATTTTATCGGTAATCGCAAAAGTGTTATCGGAAAATAATATCCAAGCATCTCAAATCGAAGGTATCGGGATTACGAACCAGCGTGAGACGACGGTTGTCTGGGATAAAAATACGGGGGAACCGGTATATAATGCAATTGTTTGGCAATCGCGCCAAACTGCGGACATTTGCGATTCGTTAAAAGAAGCGGGGCACAATGAGCTGTTCCGTAATAAAACCGGTTTGCTCATCGATGCTTATTTTTCCGGCACGAAAGTAAAATGGATACTGGACAATGTAAAAGGCGCACGCGAAAAGGCGGAAGCGGGCGATCTATTATTCGGAACGATTGATACATGGATTATTTGGAAGCTGACAGAAGGTGCTGTTCATGTAACCGACTACTCGAATGCTTCGCGCACACTCATGTATAATATTTACGAATTAAAATGGGATGAGGAATTGCTGGACATTTTAGGCGTTCCTGCGTCCATGCTGCCGGAAGTGAAACCGTCCTCTGAAATTTACGGGGAAATTGCGGGGAATCACTTCTTTGGTCATCGTGTACCGATCGCGGGAATCGCCGGAGACCAGCAGGCAGCGTTATTCGGTCAGGCTTGCTATGAACAGGGAATGGTAAAAAATACTTACGGTACCGGTTGTTTCATGCTGATGAATACAGGTGAGGAAGCGGTAAAATCCGAGCACGGCCTGCTTACAACGATCGCTTGGGGCTATGGCGGAAAAGTGACCTATGCCCTTGAAGGAAGTATCTTTGTAGCCGGTTCGGCAATCCAGTGGCTGCGTGACGGGCTTCGTATGTTCCGGAAATCTGCTGAAAGTGAAGCGTATGCAGCCCGTGTAAAAGATACGGATGGTGTGTATGTCGTGCCGGCGTTTGTCGGACTGGGTACACCGCATTGGGATAGTGAAGTGCGCGGTGCGGTATTCGGTTTGACACGCGGTACATCGAAGGAACACTTTATCCGTGCGACGTTGGAGTCACTTGCCTATCAAACACGCGATGTATTGTCTGCAATGGAATCGGATTCGGGAATCGAGTTAAGAAAATTGCGTGTTGACGGTGGTGCTGTCATGAACGACTTTTTAATGCAATTCCAGTCGGATATTTTAAACGTGCCTGTTGAACGTCCTTCAATCAATGAAACAACGGCACTCGGTGCTGCCTATTTAGCCGGCTTGGCTGTCGGGTTCTGGGAGAATCTCGACGAAGTGCAACAACATTGGCAGCTGAATCGCCAATTCGAGCCGGCAATGGATGAAGAGCAGCGCGAATCATTGTTCACAGGCTGGCACAAAGCAGTTAAAGCCGCACAGGCGTTTAAGTAATAAATTTTACTGGAAAATAAATGACCTGAAGTCTGTTGGCAGCAGCTTCCTGATCTCTATCGGAATTATGCTATAATAGGTCATTATGTAGTTGAGGAGTTAAAATGATATGAGCAAAGATTATATTCGTACAGCAAATGAAGAAGATTTAACACTGATCAACGCTTATTTTAAGCAGGCATTGGCACACTATGAAGAAGTAGGAGAGCTGATGGCAATGCAGGATATTCGTTATTTCCTGGAAAATATGGAGCATTTCCAGTTCTATGTTCTAAAAGAAACAGCAGAACAAATTACGTACCTGTTTGAGTTCCCGGAATCAGGAAACGACAAACGCGAAACAGGCACGCTGATGATCCCGTTACAGAATAATTAGAGTGAAAAAGTATAACAGCGACATGTTGATTTATCTCAAACATGTCGTTTTTTTATCGCAAATTTCACCATTTTAAGGAAGAATACAAAAATCTCTTTTAACGGCCAAAAATTTTCTGTCAAACTGTGCGATGCCTTGCAAAATATGCTATGATAACAAGTAATGCTACTTATGAAGGAGAGCTATTATTTATGAAACGAACAGAGGCGCGTCAAAAAGCGTTACAAGCTTTGTTTCAGTTAGACAGCACAGAATTAACAATAGAAGAGGCGATCGGCCATGTTCTTGAAGAAGAACAAAAATCGAATGCCTTTTTGGAGCAATTAGTTCGTGGGACAACTGAAAATCTCGAAGCAATTGATGCAGCGCTAGAAAAAAACCTTGAAAAATGGACGATCAACCGTCTGCCAAAAATTGAAAGAACAATTTTACGTTTAGCTGTATATGAATTATTATACGCAGAAGAAACGCCAAACAAAGTTATTATGAACGAAGCAATCGAGCTTTCCAAAACATTCGGTGACGACAAATCAAGCAAGTTCGTCAATGGTGTACTTTCGAAATTTACTGAGCAATAAATCAACAAATGTATTCAATTCTATAAAGATTTAATATATCAAGATTTAACTGGTAGGTTGTCATAGCAAGCGTCAGGCAGCCTTTCCGATTGTCGTAATCACTGGAAGGAGCAATAACATGTCAAGCGTAATTATTAATGGTAAAGAAATCGGTCAAGAAATTCGAACAGGGGTCGCTACTCGTGTACAAGCGCTAAAAGAAAAAGGGATCACACCCGGTTTAGCGGTCATTTTAGTAGGGGACAATCCCGCATCCAAAACATATGTAGCAAACAAGCAAAAGTCTTGTGAGCAAATCGGGGTGTATTCGGAACTTGTCAAACTACCTGAAGATATTTCAGAACAGGCTTTACTTGAAAAAATTCGTGAATTAAACGAACGTGCTTCAATTCACGGTATTCTCGTTCAGCTTCCATTACCGAAACATATCAACGAGGATAAAGTAATCCAAACAATCTCTCCGGAGAAAGATGTGGATGGGTTCTCACCGATCAGTGTAGGGAAAATGATGCTTGGACAGGATACATACTTGCCATGTACTCCTTATGGGGTTATGAAAATGCTCGAACATGCGGGAATAGATGTTGCCGGAAAGCATGCGGTCATCGTAGGACGCAGCCATATCGTCGGGAAACCGATGGGACAACTATTGTTGCAAAAAGACGCTACAGTAACGTATACACATTCTAAAACACCGGATTTACCATCCTTTACAAAACAGGCCGATATTTTAATCGCGGCTGTCGGTCGTGCAAACTTTATTACGAGCGAGCATATTAAAGAAGGTGCGGTTGTCATTGATGTAGGGATTAACCGCAACCAGGACAACCGTTTATGCGGTGACGTCGACTTTGACGATGTACAAGGCATCGCTTCACATATTACACCTGTTCCAGGCGGTGTCGGTCCGATGACGATTACGATGTTACTGGAAAACACAGTACAAGCAGCTGAAAAAGAGTTAGAACGTCAAGAGAATTAATCTAACTTCAAAAATCACGATTTTGATGTAGATCAAAATCGTGATTTTTAGCTTATAGGGTACAATAAGAGATACTTATAAGATTTTTTTGCGTTACTTAGTGCTGAACAGACATTTTTGCTGGTCGCATCAAAAACGCATAAATACAGTAAAGAACTACCGTAAAGGAGCAATACGTTTATGACATCGAATTCTTATTTATCCGTAAAAGCATTAACAAAATATATTAAACGAAAATTTGATGCCGATCCGCATTTACGTGATGTGTACGTAACGGGAGAGCTTTCAAATGTAAAAGTACATAGTTCAGGTCATATTTATTTTACGCTGAAAGATGACAGTTCGCGGATTAACGCGACGATGTTCCGTTCACAGGCTTCGAAACTTTCTTTTAAACCTGAAGAAGGGATGAAAGTTTTTATACGAGGCGATGTGAATGTCTATGAAGCGAGCGGCGCATATCAGCTTTATGCCCAGACGATGGAGCCTGACGGGATTGGCGGATTGTTCGTCGCCTTTAATCAGCTGAAGGAACGTCTGCAAAAAGAAGGTTTGTTCAACCCGGATTTTAAGCAGCCGATTCCGCAATTCCCGAAAACGATCGGTGTATTAACAGCGACGACCGGTGCAGCCATCCGCGATATTTGCACAACGATTAACCGACGCTATCCGCAGGCTGAAATTTTAATTTATCCGACGCTCGTACAGGGAGCTGGCGCTGCGCCAAATATTACTGAAAATATTTATTTAGCGAACCGCCATGGCTTTTGTGATGTTCTCATTGTTGGTCGTGGGGGCGGATCGATTGAAGATTTATGGGCATTCAATGAAGAGATTGTCGCACGTGCGATCTTTGAAAGCCGCATTCCGGTTATCAGTGCTGTCGGACATGAAACCGATACGACGATAGCTGATTTTGTCGCGGATCTGCGTGCACCGACACCAACTGCTGCGGCAGAACTGGCTGTCCCGAATCAGCAGCAGCTGTATCAGCAAATACTTCATCATCAGTCGATTCTTCATCAAATGATGACATCAAAGCTCAATTTCGAACGCAATCGCTTAACGAAACTGCAAAATTCCTATCCGCTTGCAACACCTGAGCGATTATATCGTCCTTTTATTGAAAGGCTAATTCAGGTGGATTTATCACTGCAAAATGCAACGAAGCTTTATATGATGAATGAAAAATCAAAACTGCAGGCAATAGACAGCAAGATGAAGCTGTATTCGCCGGTGCATCAGCTAACTGCAGCCAAACAGCAGCTTGCACACCGTACGCAAACTTTAACGAATCGAATGCAGCAGCAGCTTGCACAAAATAAAGTCGCTTTTACAAATCAGCTGCGTATGCTGGAGGCGTTAAATCCGCTCGCATTAATGAGTAAAGGCTTCAGCGTGGCATATAAAGAGGAAAACGTAGTAAAATCAGTTCACGAGCTGGAAAAAGGCGACGTGATTCAAGTGACGTTTCAGGATGGATATGCCGAAGCGAAAATTGAGAAAAAGCGTGTGCAAAAGGAAGGGGAAGCAAAGTGACAAAACCGACATTTGCGACAGCAATGACAGAATTAGAAGAAGTTGTACGTAAGCTTGAACAAGGGGATGTTCCGCTGGAAGAAGCGATTGATCTTTACAAAAAGGGAATGGAACTATCAAAACTTTGTCATGATACACTGCAAAACGCAGAGCAGCAATTAATTTCAATCGTTGGAGAAGATGGTGAAAAGAAAGCTTTCCAACAAGGAAATGGAGAAGACTAACAGATGGAAAACACGTTAAAGCAGTTTATTGATCATAATATTCCGCAGCTGGAGACGACAATGTATGAACTCGTCGGATCGATACAAGCACCGGCACAATTAAAAGAATCGATGCTGTATTCATTAAAAGCAGGAGGCAAACGAATTCGCCCGTTATTTGTTGTGGCGGTTTGCGACATGTATAATCAGTCTCTTGAGGCAAGTTATTCAGTAGGCTCTGCTGTTGAAATGATCCATACGTATTCGTTAATCCATGATGATCTGCCAAGTATGGATGATGATGAATTGCGCCGCGGCAAGCCGACGAACCATGTAGTTTATGGTGAAGCATTGGCAACATTGGCTGGTGATGCCTTAAACACAATCGCATTTGGTGTTATCGCGCGTCTAAAAAATCTTTCTGCTGAAAAACGCATCGAGCTCGTTAACCTGTTAAGTGTTGCAGCAGGTGCTGAAGGAATGGTCGGCGGACAAGTGCTTGATATGGACGGAGAAAAACGTCTATTAAATTTACAGGAGCTTGAAACGGTTCATGTAAATAAAACAGGTGCATTGCTTCGTTTTAGTATCGAAGCAGGTGCCGTGCTGGCAAATGCAAGCAGTTCTGACCGTGAAGCATTAGTGGAATATGCGCACCATATCGGTTTAGCCTTCCAGATTCAAGACGATATTTTAGATATTGAGGGAACTTCGGAACAGCTAGGGAAAACAGCAGGAAAAGACGTGGCAAGCGAAAAAAGTACATACCCTGCTTTACTTACATTGGACGGTGCAAAGCAAAAGCTGGATGAGCATTATGCGCTGGCGATTGAAGCATTGCAGAAAATCGACACTGATACGACATTGCTTCGACAATTTGCACAGTATATTGTGAGACGTAGTAACTAAAATGTGTTAAACTTTTGTCTTGTATTGTACATTGATATAATAGAAAAATCACAACGGTGAATAAACTGATGAAAAGGTGTGTGGATGAGATGGATTTAACGAAAATTTCTAGTCCATCCTTTTTGAAAGACTTGAATAAAAAGCAACTGGAAGCGCTGGCTGGAGAAATTCGCGCTTTTCTGATCGAAAAATGTTCAATTACGGGTGGTCATATTGGCCCGAATTTAGGTGTCGTTGAGCTGACGATTGCACTGCATAAAGCTTTTAACAGTCCAAAGGATAAATTTTTATGGGATGTCGGGCATCAAGCATATGTCCACAAAATTTTAACAGGCCGGGCAAGTCAATTTGACACATTGCGTCAATTTAAAGGACTATGCGGTTTCCCGAAGCTTGTCGAAAGTGAACACGATATGTGGGAAACAGGGCATAGTTCCACATCTTTATCTGCAGCGATGGGTATGGCTGCGGCGAGAGATATTAAAGGGGACAAAAACTTTGTTGTACCGATTATCGGTGATGGTGCATTGACAGGCGGTATGGCACTGGAAGCATTGAACCATATTGGTCATGAAAAAACGAATATGATCGTTATTTTAAATGATAACGAAATGTCGATTGCTCCGAACGTTGGGGCATTGCATGACGTTTTAGGACGTCTGCGCACGGCAAAGGAATATTCACGTGCAAAAGAGGATTTGGAATCTTTAATTCACAAAATTCCAATGGTTGGCGACAAGCTGGCCGCTACTGCTGAACGTGTGAAAGACAGCCTAAAGTATTTAGTTGTATCAGGTGTATTCTTTGAGGAATTAGGATTCAAATATTTAGGTCCGATTGACGGGCATGATTTTGAGGCACTGGAAAAAACATTGGAATATGCGAAAAAAGTACAAGGTCCTGTACTTGTCCATGTATTGACGAAAAAAGGTAAAGGCTACAAACCTGCCGAAGACGATACAATCGGTACTTGGCATGGGACGGGTCCATATAAAATGGAAACAGGTGCTTTCGTAAAATCTTCAACAAAAGGTCCTGCGTGGAGCAGCCTAGTCGCAGAATCGGTTCGTAAGTGCATGAAGGAAGATAACCGGATTGTAACGATTACACCGGCAATGCCTGTCGGTTCAAAACTGGAAGGTATTCAAAAAGACTTCCCGAACCGCTTCTTTGATGTAGGGATTGCCGAACAGCATGCAACTACAATGGCAGCAGGTCTTGCAACACAGCAAATGAAACCGTTTTTATCAATTTATTCGACGTTTTTACAGCGTGCATATGACCAGGTGCTGCATGATATTGCACGCCCGAATCTGAATGTTTTCATCGGTATCGACCGTGCAGGCCTTGTTGGCGCGGACGGTGAGACACATCAAGGCGTATTTGATATTTCGTTTTTACGTCATATCCCGAATATCGTATTGATGATGCCTAAAGATGAAAATGAAGGTCAGCATATGGTAAAAACTGCAATTGATTATAACGACGGTCCAATCGCGCTTCGCTACCCGCGCGGCAATGGCTTAGGCGTTGAAATGGACGTGGAAATGAAAGCATTGCCGATCGGTTCATGGGAAGTGCTGCGTGAAGGCTCAGATGCAGTAATTCTGACATTCGGTACAACGATCCCAATGGCACTCAAGGCAGCGGAACAGTTGGCATACCAAGGGATTGACGTGCGTGTTGTGAATGCACGTTTCATCAAACCGATGGATGAAGTGATGCTGCATGAAATTATGCAGGAAAACTTGCCGGTCCTAACAATTGAAGAATCATTGCTGCAAGGCGGATTTGGCAGTGCTGTACTGGAATTTGCAATTGATAAGAAATACCGAAATGTTCAAATTGAGCGTATCGGGATTCCGGATGAATTTATTGAGCACGGTGAAGTTGATTTATTATTGGAAGAAATAAACGTGACAGCTGAAGAAGCGGTAAAACGTATTACACAGCTTGTACCGAATAAACAGTCGGATAGGGTTTAATAAAGAATGACAAAGCAAAAAAAAGAACGAGTAGATGTAATGCTTGTTGAACGCGGGTTATGTGAGACGCGTGAAAAGGCAAAGCGCTCGATTATGGCGGGTCTCGTGTTCTCAAATGAAATCCGCATTGATAAAGCAGGGGAAAAAATCGAAGTTGATGCACCGCTGCAAGTAAAAGGCTCACAGTTAAAATATGTGTCACGAGGCGGTTTGAAGCTGGAAAAGGCACTTGAAATTTTTGATCTATCTGTGGAAGGGAAGCTGATGCTTGATATCGGCTCTTCTACAGGCGGATTTACGGATTGTGCACTGCAAAACGGTGCGCGTCATTGCTATGCACTGGATGTCGGATCAAACCAGCTAGCATGGAAAATCCGTTCGGACGACCGTGTAACGGTGATGGAAAAAACAAATTTCCGTTACACAAAGCCGGAAGATTTAACGGAAGGCTTACCAAATTTCGCGACAATCGATGTTTCATTCATTTCGCTATCGCTGATTCTGCCTGTATTAAAAACGGTTTTAGTTCAAGGTGGCGATGTGATGGCACTTGTAAAGCCGCAATTTGAAGCAGGTCGTGAAAATGTAGGGAAAAAAGGAATTGTCCGTGAACCGAAAGTCCATCTCGCTGTTTTGGAAGAAACAGCAAAAATGGCAACGGAGATCGGCTTTGTTGTAAAGGATGCTTCGTATTCACCGATTACAGGCGGGGAAGGGAATATTGAATTTTTATTCCACCTATATAATCCGCATGACGGTGAGGAAGTTGAAGCCTTTACAAACTTTGAACAAGTCGTCCAAGAATCTCATAAAAACTTAAAATGATGTAAAAGCTATGTTAAAAGTAATGCAACTTTTAACATAGCTTTTTTAATTTGCCTACATATAAGTAAAACGGAATAGCATTTATGATTATTAAGTACTGAATATCGGGAGTTATTTTGAATTTTAAAGATAAAAATGGTACTTAATTACCTATTTTTGCATATCGTATAGTATGTTGTTTTAAACAATATGACCCTTTGAGGATGACTTAAGTATGGTATATAAAACTTCTGAATTATTTTTATTTATCTTCATTCTGTTAATTCTCGCTTCCTGTCAAAAGGAAGAGACGGAATTTCGCCCTTTGCCATTACCTCAGAATGCTCAATTTCTCGATACATATTTGATTAAACAAGGGTGGCTTCAAACTGATTTAAAAGATAATAAAGAAGTTTATTTATCAGAGTCAATTGGTCTATGGATGCAATATTTATTATTAATAGATGATAAACAAAGGTTTGAGGAGCAAGTGGAAATATTAAGGGCACATTTCATTACAGAGAATTCACTAATTTCCTGGCGTTATGCTGATGGAAAAGCCTCGCAAACAAATGCGTTGATTGATGACTTCCGTATAATGGTAGCATTGAATAATGCGAGCGAAATGTGGAATAAGAAGCAATATAAAAAATTAGCAACAGCAATTGGAAAAAGCATCGTAGCGTTTCAATTAAAAAGGGATACTTTTATTGATTTCTATGATGAAGTTACTTCAAATAATAGTTTGACATTATCCTATTTAGATCCAGCAGCCATTTCATTTTTACAACAGGAAAAAATATTAACTGCTGATCAAGCAACTGTAAATATGAATTTATTGAAAGAAATACCGATGCAAGGTGGATGGTATGCACAACGATTTTATCCATTGGAGCAGCGTTTTGAATTTAATCAAGAAATTAATCTAATCGATCAATATTATATAGCTTACCATCGCACACTCGTCAATTTGCCGATAGATGAAATGATAATCTTTACTAAACAAATGCTAGCACAGCATGGCAAACTATATGGGCGTATGATGGCCGATACTAAACAATTCACAGTCAATTATGAATCGCCCGCTGTTTATGCACTGGCTTATATGGCAATGGAACGTGCTGGTGAACAAAAACTTGCACGGCAGCTACTCAGAAATATGGAGCAATTGAAAGTAAAGGATAAGGAAAGTAAATATTACGGAGGGTTTATAGATTTATCAACCCGACGAACCCATTTTTTTGATAATGTACTTCCATTAATAGCAGAGGCAGGAACCAACAATGCAAAATATTAATAAAACTATTCTATTAATCCAATTACTGTGTTTAGTTTGTATACAGACAATATTTATATATACCATTGATACGAATAATACGGAGCAATTATTATTAGCGGTATTATTGATACTTGTTGTTGCTGTCACACTCTTTACGGGCACATTAGGCGGATTGGTTTTTAGTTTGTTTATAATTTTTTGTGCGGGAACAATTTTACTTTTCCAATTAAGTACGGCGTTAATAGGAAGTTGGCAAACCATTACGGCAAATCAATTTTTTCAATTCGGAATTATTTTGATAGTAACTATATTGCTAACAGGTTCTATTCAAGAAAAAATAACAGGGTTAATAAGGAAAAATGTAAAATTGCAAAATGATCTGCTGCAATTTGTTTCGATTGATGTGGATACATCGTTTGATACTGCAAAAAGGATGGAAGTTGAAGTGAAAAGGGAATTGAGCAGAATTAGTCGTCATGGCGGAAGATTTACAATATTACTGATTCAAATCGATTATTTTGAAGAATTTCAGCAAGCGTATGGTCAAAAGGAAGTACAGCATCTTTTAAAAAGCATTGGAAGTAGAGTGAATAGTCTTGTAAGAATGACCGACAGAAAGTTTAGGCTGGATAATAATATTTTTGCACTTTTACTTATTGAGACGAAAAAAACATCAATCGAAATAATTATTGATAATTTATCAAACGGGTTGCAAGAACATGAATTACTGAGCGGCAAAAAAGTGACGCTGACATTCCATATAAGTTTTGAAGAATGCAATAGCGATATGGGAAATATTGATTACGATACATTAATGGCAAACTTAAAAAGCGAGATTGTTTTTTATGCGATGTAAATCCGTTATTGCTACATTGTTCTTTTGCATGTTATTCAGTATTTTTCTGCAAAGTGTCGATGCAAAAAGTACACATGAAACCGGAGCGGTCACTTTTTTTTATGAAGCGAATACTGAACAGGAATACGAATCCGTACGACTAATTGAAGCGAACTTGAGCGGACTTTTTGATGAAGTCATCATGCAAACATTTGAAGAAGCATATGTGCCGATTCAAACAGATTTAGTTGTAGGCTTTGTCCAGAATGTGGAGACTTTAGACTATGCTCTTTTAAAACAAAATCTGAAAAACTATAATGGCCCAGTGATAGCACTGGGACAGTTTTATAAAGTTGCACCACAATTTCCGGATTGGGAAAGCAAAAACTATTTACCTGTTCATACAATCGCAAATTTGACTTTAAATAGCCTCACTATGTTGCATCATGTGCAAGTAGATAAAAATTCGCAAGTATTGAATTATGCCATTGGCTACAATGAAGAGATTCCGTTAATTGTGCAACATAATGAGCATCGGGCACTTTTTTTAGAGCATTACACTCAGTTAGACGCCCAAATTATAATGAATAATTTGTTCACTTTATATAGTGGAAAATATGAGAACTCCAAGCATCCTTCCTATATCATCGTAGAACATATTAATCCATTGACCGATATTGAAAAATTAACAGAAGTAGCAAATGAATTGATCAATCGAAATATACCAATCCTATTAAGCATTTCATCGATTTATACGAATAATGAATTGAAAACGAGTGCCACATTGTCCGATTCGGACCCGCTAGTTCGTTTATTGATTGAACTCCAACGGCAGGGGGCCATCATTATCGTCAATGATTATATTGACTATGATATAGATGCTATGAATTATGGAGTAAATACTGAGCAAGCTTTTACAGTTTTTAACCGGAATCCAGGGCAATCGACGTCACAATTGAATGAGCAACAGACCAGGTTAAATGGAAAAGAGAATTTTTCGACTGCGATTCAAATATTAGTGCAAAAAAATTTATTGCCTTCCGCCTTTTATAATCAAAATGGACGCTTATTTCAAGCCGATTATTTGGAAATGGCCGACTATACGTCAACATTTTTTGGCAAGCTTTCATTGGCCGGCGATGCTTCGGGTGAAAATCAGGGACCTCTTTTTATTAGCAATCCCAACTTACTTAATCGTCAAAAGTTATTTCCTATAACATTAAGTCCTCCGCAGGATCAATATGATAATCCGTTATTGACGATGAAAAATGAAATCGAACGTGTTATGCAAGTGGATAATGCGGTTTTAAGCACAACATTTTCAATGTATGATGAATTATCCACTTTATCGGCGATTCTTTCGACTATTGAAAATGTCCCTAATATGTACTGGTATGATTTTCAGCAAGAGCCGTTCCTTATACACACCGATAAATTTCAAGTCGAAAATATGGAAGGTATTTATAAAGTACAATCAAGTTGGACTACAATTGACGAATTAAAATGGAGATTCCGCGATCGTCCATTGGAAATAGTATTATGGGTGCTTGTTTTTCTGCCAATTGGTTTTGTCGTTTTATTTACAGGTAATATTTTCTTTTTAAGATTGCGTTATCGAAAAAATTTATTCGAGGAGAGAACATAATGGCAAATATCCTTTTTTATATGTCGCTACTCCTAATTTGGATTATGTTACTCTATCATATGTTTCTTGCGCAAGGTGGTTATCTGTACTACAAACGATACCGACAGGAAATATCAACTTGGGATAAAAATCTGCGTGCTCTCCCGCAAGTACCAAAAATTTCTGTTTTTATTCCCGCACATAACGAAGAAATGGTAATTGCACAAACTTTAAAGGCAATGGTACGTCTTAATTATCCAAAAGACCGCTTAGAAATCATATTAATTTGCGATAATTGCAGCGACCGAACGAAAGAAATTGGCGAATCGTTTGTAAAGGATTTTCCTTTTTTGCGTGTTATTGAAACGGAAGAACCTTTAAAAGGGCGCGGAAAAGCATCTGCTTTAAACTATGGGCTACAAAATTCTTCGGGAGACATTATTGCAGTATATGATGCCGATAATACTCCGGAAAAAGATGCATTATGGTATTTGGTGATGGGGCTTGTCAATGATGATAAAGCTGCAGCAATAGTCGGGAAGTTTCGTGTCATAAATTCAAAAAATACATGGCTCACGCACTTCATTAATATTGAGACTATATGTTTCCAATGGATGGCACAAGCAGGACGATGGTTTTGGTTTGGCGTCGCGACAATTCCAGGTACAAACTTCGCTATAAGACGGAATGTAATTGAGCAATTAGGTGGATGGGATATTAATGCAATGGCTGAAGATACAGAATTGACAATTCGCGTATATGATTTTGGCTACTATATACGATTTTTCCCGGCAGCTATCACGTGGGAGCAGGAGCCGGAAGTGTTACGTGTTTGGTGGAAGCAACGATCAAGGTGGGCTCGTGGCAACCAATATGTTGTGTTGAAATTTATCCGTAATATTTTTAGTTTGCGTCAAAAGCGTATCATGTTTGATATTTTCTATTTTTTCTTCACATACTTTTTATTTTTTTTCGGTGTGATTATGTCAAACATAATATTTGTTATGAATTTGATTGTTGATTTAAATTTATCAGTCGGCAATATAGCGATTGTACTTTGGATTATTGCGTTTTTGCTATTTTTGACGGAAGTGATGATTACATTGAGTATCGAACGAAATCAACTTACATGGCGTAATATTTTGTTTGTATTAACCATGTATTTTACATATTCACAAATGTGGATAGTTTTAATTGTGCACTCTCTGTTTTTGGAAATGAGGCGTGTATTAAAAAAGGAAGACCACAAATGGTATAAAACAGAGCGGTTTTCGGTAAAGGGGGATAAGTAAAATGAAGCATTTAGTCAGCGTATTGTTTGGCTTCATCGCTTTTCTTGTTTTTCAAACTACTATTTCGGCAGTGGAAGTAAATTTGCCAATTGAAGGTTTTAACGAAACAGCAAGAAGCCCTCTATTCACTGAAGAAGTGACATTGGAAGGTGTGTCCGGAGAAGTTGAATTTTTCTATGAACTGCTGGAAACACAGCAAGCAAAAGGACAAAAATTACAGTTGTATTTTGATCATTCCCAATTATTAATTGCTCCTTCTTCATTGACTGTAGCAATTGATGGGGTAGCGGTCCAATCAATCGGACTTGACAGTAGGAAAACGGAATTATCGGTTAATTTACCTAGCAATGCACTGAAGAAAGGCACTCATACAATTTCGATTAAATATGTAGGCATTATAAAAGAAGGGGTTTGTGTAAAGCAAAATACGAGTGGAAATTGGCTCACGTTGAAAATCGCCTCCTTTATAGATATTGATTCTATGGTGAATGGACAGCTACGGGATTTAAATCAATACCCAGCTTATTTCGTAGGGACAGATACAAGGAATACGCAAATTGTCATTCCGGATGAGCCCACTTTAAATACGCTCGATGCAGCATTGCAGTTGACAAATTATTTGTCCAACAGCTCGACAGACAACAAAGTCAAACTTTTAAAAGAATCGCAAGTAAAAATGATTACTCATGCAACAGTGGTAATCGGGCAGGCAAACCAGTTCAAGGGTGCATGGCTAAACGAGCTTATCAATAAAGGGGAAGCAACCGATGGATTATCTCTTTCTATACAGTCGGTTACTGTAAATCAAAGTACTTCGAAAAATGTGCTTGTTATTGCCGGAAAAAATGATGGGGAATTCGAAAAAATTGGTGTGTTAACAGAAGATTTCTTTGTAAAGCAATTGCAAGGAAATCAATTAACGATTACAAATATGCCAGTATTGCAAGAAAACGAGAATCAAAATAAACTAGCGTTTAAAACGATGGGGATTCCCAGTCTGACTTTAGGCTATGGAAAGACGAGTACGGATACATATTACTATTATATGCCTTACTATCCATTCAACGAGTTGAAAGCCAGTATTCAATTACATTTGAAAATTTCTGAAACAATACAATCAAGTCAGTCAGAAAAAAATAATCAATCGGAGGAATTAGTGCTCCTCATTAATGAGGTGCCTCATAGCATTGATTTGCGTGAAGTAAAACCTGATAAAAATGGCGATATTTTTATCGAAGTCCCGCTAAGCAGTTCGGTTTTTACACAATCTACATTAATGCGCATACAGATTGCCGCAAATGGCCTGCATGAAAAAGAGCCATGTTTAGAATCTGATAAGGCGAAGTGGGTGTATATAGATGAAGCTAGTGCCATAAATTTTAATGTTGACAAGCAAGTAGTGGACGAATTTACTTTTCGTTTCTTTCCTTTTCCAAACCATGAAGAGCCTGTGATTGTGGTATTGCCTGAAAAATATTACTGGTCAGACCTTTTAGCAGTTTATGAAGGACTTACATCCAATAATAAACTGCCTAATATTACACTTATGCAGTCTGATAAAGCGAAAGAGGCAAATTTGAAAAATGGTCATGTGATATTTATTGGTGGTAAAACCCAGCATAAACAATTACAAGATGAACTATTGGCGGTCAATTATAACGGCAATATACCTGATTTAACAGAGCATGGTTTTTTCAATGTGTCACAATTTGCTTTTATACAAAACAATCCTTGGAATGAAGACTTCGGCATGATCGTTTTAGATGCAATCGGGGAAACTGACCAGTATGTTCCGAATGATTTTATAACGGGTTTAAAACTTTCGTCAGATAATGCGAAAATCGCAGTCAACGGTAGTAACGGAAAATTTTTTACGAATGAAGCAGAGGCAGCGGCAGCGGAAAAAAATACTTCACGGGTATTCACGTCAGATGTACTGGACAGCAATAGTTTATATTTATTTTTCATATTATTTTTCATAGTCATCGGATTAATCTTGTATGTATGGAAAAAAAAGAAGAAAAGATAAAATTTTAAAAGGAAACAGTTCCGTATAATTGGTACAAAATTTATACGGAAAGTGTTTCCCTTTTTGATTTTGAAAAGAAGGAAGTGGTCAAAAAAAACGGATTTTTGAACATATGTACGGTTTTTCTTGTTTTTCCTTTATGCAAATGGTAGTGTAAATATACATATATTCCTATACATTTTAATGAGGTGACTTTTGTGAACAAAGGACAGCGCCATATACGCATCCGTGATATTATTACAAATAACGAAATCGAAACACAGGACGATCTAGTAGATCAGCTGAAAAATGCAGGCTACAATGTCACTCAAGCAACGGTTTCACGAGATATTAAAGAATTGCACTTAGTAAAAGTACCGTTACAGGACGGTCGTTATAAATATAGTTTACCAGCAGACCAACGCTTCAATCCAATCCAAAAGTTGCATCGTTCGTTGGCAGATGCTTTTGTATCGATTGATGGCGCTTCTCATTTCCTAGTTATGAAAACATTGCCTGGGAATGCAAATGCAATCGGATCGTTATTGGACCATCTGGACTGGTCGGAAATTTTAGGAACGATTTGCGGGGACGATACAATTTTAATCATGTGTCGAACAGAGGACGAACGTGAAGAAATAAAAAATCGCTTATTAGATATGCTGTAAACCGAGGTGGAATGGTTTGTTAAGAGAATTAAGCATTCGAAATTTTGCTATTATTGATGATTTAACCGTTAGTTTTTTCGGCGGTCTCACTGTTTTGACAGGGGAAACAGGTGCCGGAAAATCGATCATTATTGATGCGGTGAATATATTAGCTGGCGGACGCGGCTCAACGGAGTTTATCCGCCACGGAGAAAAAAAGGCGGAACTTGGCGGATTATTTCATGTGAATAATAGTCAGCATCCGATTTTTGCAAAACTCGAAGAACATGGAATTGAATCAGAAGAAGATACGATTATTTTAAGACGTGATTTGCATGATTCAGGAAAAAGTGTCTGCAGAGTGAACGGCAAACTTGTTCCATTATCTGTTTTACGGGATATTGGCGGCAGTTTAATCGATATCCACGGGCAGCACGAAAATCAGGAGCTTATGGATGAAAAATTCCATATTAATTTGCTTGATCATTATGCGCATAATAAACTTCAGCCGGTGAAAGCAAAGTACGATGTAGCGTATGAAGCGTACCGCCAGTTAAAAAGAGAAGTGGCCGAGCTAAGTATGGACGAGCAGCGTATGGCGCAACGCATTGATTTATACCAATTCCAAATCCAGGAGCTGGAACAGGCTGGTTTGAAAATTGATGAAGAAGAGGCATTGGATGAAGAACGCCTCCGTTTGATGAACTTCCATAAAATATTTGAACGTGCGAACATTGCGTATTCAGCGATTTCCGATGATGGAACAGGACTGGATTTCATCGGTAATGCGATGAATGCACTGGAAGACATTGTAGCGCTTGACCCGAATTTCAAAGAGGCTTCAGAAGCGGTCACTTCCAGCTTCTATGCATTGCAGGATGCGGCATATCAGGTGAAAAATGTGCTCGATGATTTAGAGTATGACGCAGAGCGCCTGAATGAGGTTGAGCAGCGTCTTGCTTTATATCAAACTATGAAACGTAAATATGGTACGACAGTTGAAGAGATATTAACGTATCATGAAAAAATCGAGGAAGAATTAAGCCAGCTTATGAACCGTGATGAAACACTGCAGAAAAATGAGCAGTTGCTGGGGAAAATGGAAGCCGATCTGAATAACATTGCAGAACAATTGACGACAATCCGCAAAGAAAGTGCGATTAAACTTAGTGATGCCATTATGAATGAGCTGCGTATGCTTCATATGGAAAAAGCGCAGTTTATCGTTAAATTCGAGCCACTTAATCAACTGGACGCAAACGGCAAAGATTTAGTTGCATTTTACATTTCCACAAATGTTGGGGAACCACCAAAGTCGCTGCCTAAAGTTGCTTCCGGCGGGGAACTATCACGGATGATGCTGGCGCTGAAAACAATCTTCTCTTCATCAAACGGCATTACATCAATTATTTTTGATGAGGTCGATACAGGTGTAAGCGGACGTGTCGCTCAGGCAATTGCAGAAAAAATTGCTGCGATTTCTGTCAATTCCCAGGTGTTATGTATTTCACATTTACCGCAAGTTGCCGCAATGGCAGACCATCATTACTACATTAAAAAGCAGGTGGAGCATAACCGTACATTTACGTCGATTACGGAAATGGAAGAAAAGGAGCGAATTGTGGAAATCAGCCGCATGATGAGCGGAGCCGAAATTACAGACCTGACTTTACAGCATGCTTCAGAGTTGATCCATATGGCCAATGAACGCAAGGAAACGATGAATTAAATAGATAAAAACCGTCTGAAATGATTAAAAATTTTAGGCGGTTTTTTATTTTTTTTAACGTATAAGTTTCATGGCCGCCAAGCAGCAAGGATTTCAGCGAATACATTCTAATTTTTCCTCATATCAACAAAATTTTTCCGTTCATAACTCCGTCAAATTTTCACATAGTAAGCGCATAGAGGAGGTGAAGGATGATTAAAAAATGGTCGATACTCGTTGCATTGCTTTTTATGTTATCACCAATACAAGTATTGGGAAAATCATTAATTCCAATGGGCCATTCAATTGGCGTTCAGTTGGAGATGCCTTATGTAATGGTTGCACAGGACGTATTATTGGAAAATAGTGAGTGGTTGAAAAAGGGAGAACATATTTTAGAACTTAATGGTGAAAAAGTAAGCCAGTTAGAAGACATTGCCGGCAAAGGCGAATCATTTACACTGACCGTTGAGAATGGAAAGCAACAACGAGAGATCAGCGTATCAGCTCATGAACTGGTGCATTTAAAACCATTTTTAAAAAGTGAAACAGATGGAATAGGGACGTTAACGTATATCGATCCTGAAACGATGGAATACGGAGCGCTTGGGCATCAAATTGTAGATTCTACAATGAAGCAGCCTCCGAAATTCAATGACGGTGCAATTTTCGAAGCATCAATCTCACAAGTGAAGAAAAGTACGCCGGGACAGCCAGGGTACAAAATTTCAGTTGTAGATAAATCACAAATGCCACTCGGTTCAGTAATAAGCAATGATGTTTACGGTATTTTTGGTAATTGGAAACAATCATTACATGACAGTTTGCATCCGCCGCTGGAAATTATACATGCAAATGAGTTGAAAAAGGGAAAAGCACAAATCTTAACGGCAATCGACGGGGAAGAAGTCAATTTGTTTGATATCGAAATTGACAAGCAAACGGATAATACGTTTACTTTCAATGTCGTCGATGAACGTCTTATAAAGAAAACGGGCGGAATTGTTCAAGGGATGAGCGGAAGTCCTATTATACAGAATAACCAGTTCGTTGGTGCGGTAACGCATATGTTTATCGAAGAACCAACAAAAGGTGCCGGTATTCTTGTTATTGAAATGCTGAAAAAGAGTCCGTACTAAAAATACTTTAGACTACACTTTTTAATAAAGTGTAGTCTTTTTTTGCTTTTTTCATTACAATAGTACATAATGATAAATCGACAAATGCAAAACCATAAATTTCCTTGTCGAGAAACAGAGAAAAGATGCTACTTGTTACTTATTTTTTATGAAGGAAAAGGAAATTTAGTAATTCTGTCGAAACTTCACTAAAGGACAATGCAAAATAAGAGAGATCGAAAGACAACTGTCGCTCATTTTTGTTACAATTGTATTACACAAAGAAGTTTGTACATTTGTAAGTAAGCTCATACAATTTGCCATTGTAATGAATATATAAGAGATAGAATTATAAAAGGGGGATTTTGTTTGTCAAAGGTGAAAATTGCGATTGCTGATGATAATCGCGAATTAGTTAAAATGATGGAAGTTTATTTTACGAATCATCCGCAAATTGAAATTGTTGCAACAGCATCCAACGGTAAAATCTGTATTAAAATGTTGGAAGAGCATAAAATCGATGTGCTGTTATTGGATATCATTATGCCGCATTTGGATGGGCTGGCGGTTTTGGAAGAAATGTATAACAATGAACGACATACACAGACACAAGTCATTATGCTGACTGCATTTGGACAAGAAGATGTCATGAAGCAGGCTGTGAATTACGGTGCATCTTACTTTATGCTGAAGCCTTTTGAGTTTGAGCAGCTTGTTCAAAAAATTCTGCATTGTGCAGGCAAGAAAGTCGAACAGGAAAAACGCACGCCGGTTTTATCAACGAATACTCCTGCAAAAATGGACACACGCTTATTGGATACAACGATTACAGGCATCATCAAAGAGATTGGTGTACCTGCACATATAAAAGGATACGCTTATTTACGTGAAGCGATCCAGATGGTTTACAACGATATCGAGTTATTAAGCTCGGTTACAAAAATTTTATATCCGGAAATCGCGAAAAAATTCGGGACAACCCCGTCACGTGTGGAACGTGCCATTCGCCATGCCATTGAAGTAGCCTGGAACCGCGGCAGCTATGAGAACATCTCAGAACTGTTCGGCTATACAGTGCACCATATGAAATCAAAACCGACGAACTCGGAGTTCATAGCTATGATCGCTGACAAGATCCGTATTGAAATGGTAGCGAGCTAATTAATCATATGAATGCGTCGTGCCTAAAAAAGAGAATCTAACTTTCATAAAGCCTTCTTAAACAGTGTCTTTCACTGATCAAGAAGGCTTTTTTATGATGTGTCCAGTCATTATACCGTTCCAAATGCATTGTCCATTCTGTTCGCAATACTTGAAATGTCTTCATCGACGAATATGTACGTATCCCTGATGATGATATAGCTGTCGACAGCTTGCGCCAGATGTTCATCATTTTCCAGTATTTCTTTTAATTTTTCGCTAACATAGTAACAATCCTCGGAACGGTCATAGGAGCATTCGTCTATCTCACTATCAATATCGGCGACTTCTTTAAAGTATTTCTCCATTTTCTTTAAGATTCGATTCAGTTTTTTGTCAGAAAAATACTTATATTCATTACCATCAAACATCTTAATATATAAATAGCCGAACTTGTATTCACTCCATAGTTCCTCTTCATTCATCAGAAACAGAAAAAGAAACCGTTCCTCTACCTGATCATTTCGATAATAGATCTTATCGGTATTCAGCTCATAATTTTTAATCCTTTTGAGAAAAAGCCTTTTATTATCTAGTACAATAACACTCATTTCATAATCATCCCTTTATTTCCATGGTAATTTACGATTATTCTAACCTGAAAATAGATTTTTTAGACTTTGTTTATCTTTTAATTGTTGAAACTCCCTTGTGCAAAAAAAATTATAAATAACGTTTAACAAAAATTAACAACGGGTAAAATGAGAGAGCAAGGCTAAGAAATTCTTCGTCTTCGTTTTTACCTCCTTTCTTTGGATAATATGTTGACAAACGTATTGTTCTCTTTGTGTCTGGCCGGTGCTGGGCACTTTTTTTGCTGTCATAGGATTTTAATATTAATTTTACATTATTAATATAATTTCGCAGTAGAATAGGGGGACAACAATAAGGAGCGATGAAAAATGAAACGATGGAAATTTCTACTGATTCTTTTCGGCGTCCTGACATTATTTCTGCTTGTAAGATTTCCACTAGATTTTGACGCATCTCAAACAATAACGGCCACTTCTCCTGATGTGGTTGTCAAAAAATATAAAGAAGAATTACATATCCAGCGCGAGACATGCTATAACGATATATTGGTGCTCGGTACATTAAGCGATACCCAGCTTCAAATGATGGAAATGAAGCTCGAAAACTATTTAAATGAGCTGGGCACTTTAAGAAACGAAATTATCGAAAATAATATAAACCATCAAAACTTAACCAACTCCATTGAACTGGACATTTTAATGATTCACCGAACACTTAGGGCTATAGAAACACGTGACGAAACGTATTTGAAAGACTTATCAGATATGTATCATAATTTGCTCCAAATCCAACGTTTACTATAATAATGGTTTACAAGGTTTTATAACGGGTGAGACAGATGTTGTATATTTCATTTAAAGGATATGCCGATAAACCTCCCTGCAATCCAATATTTAACTAAACAAATAACTAAAAAATGTATATACTATAATGTATGTGGAGGTGGGATGGCATGGTTATTCATGAAAATAATTTTTTCAAAATAATAAATAATGAGGGAAAAGTATATTTACTGACACGAAAGCCAGGTTTTATGCTAAAAGACTTCGAAACAATTGTGCGCCAAAATCCTCGTATTAAACTTACGAATTTTGCCTTATTAAAAAAGGGGCTAAATGAAGTGAAAGACACCCCTGTTGAAATCGGTATATGGCTGCCGTCGATGGTGATCGAAATTTCCAAAGATAAAATGTCGGCATCGCTTTTTGTATATGAGACAGCGGAGCATATAAAAGAAAATGTGCAATCCATTCAGAAAAAGGTACAGCAACTTTTAGCTGAAGAGAACATAACATACGGGATTCTAAATGTGAATCCTGAATCCGTTGTCACGGCAAAAGCAACATTGATTGCGCAAGGGACCCCGCCTGTCCAAGGGAAAGATGCACAACTTACCTATTTAGAACTGCCTGAGCGGAAACCGGTCATAAGAGAAGACGGCAAAGCGGATTATTATGATATGAACTTTATATATGAAATTGAAGAAGGCGCATGGCTTGGGGAGAAAATTCACGCACAGCCAGGTATTCCGGGAATGAATATTTATGGGGAACCGATTCCTGCTCCATGGGGCAAAGATCTCCAGCTAAAATATGACCGGAAATCGGCATTCGAAGTGGAGGAAGAAGGAAAGACGGTCCTTCGCTCGAAAATTAGCGGGGTAGTCGAAGAACATGAAGGAACGGTATTTGTGAATCATCATTTACCGATTGTTGGCGATGTCGGTGTTGAAACCGGGAATATCGAATTTAATGGATCTGTCTCGATTAAAGGAACCGTCCAGCCTGGTTTTACGGTTGTTGCAAATGGGGACATTTCAATCGAACATCCGGAAGGTGTATCCGGCGCAAAGCTGATTAAGTCCCTATACGGAGACATTTTTATACGCGGAGGCATATTCGGTTTAGGCGAAACACTTGTAGAAGCTGCCGGGGATATATTCGTTAAACATGTGAATGATGCCCGCTTAATTGCAGGAAAAAATCTGAATATTGGATTTTATTCGTTAGGTTCCAAATTATCTGCACGATCTATATTGGTTGATGAACGAAAAGGGAAAATCATCGGGGGAACTGCAATTGCAAAAAGTATCATCGTTACGGCATGTACGGGAAACCGATTGGAAAGACCGACCGAATTAATCATTAATAGTATAAACAAAGCGCAAAGTCTTGAAGTTATCCAATACAAGGCATCGCTGCTGAAATCGATGCAGGAAGATATCATACAGCTTGAGACACATTTAGAACGCATCGCTCCAGTTATACATACATTGACACAACGACAATTGGCAACACTGGAGCTGACAGAACAAAAGCTCGCTTCCAACAAAGAAACAGCGCTGAATTTAGATCGGGAAATTAAACAATTAATGAGCGATCTGCGCGAAGTCGGCAAAGCAGAGATACATGTGACGAAAGAAGCATATCCTGGTACATATATACAAATCGGCAAAAAGTCCACGGTTTTGACGTCTATAACAAATGGACGATTTTTAATAGAAAATGGAGAGTTGAATGTATAATGGATAACATACCCATTTTTGCCCACCGAGGGGCATCGAGCTTTCATCTTGAAAATACGTTTGCTGCCTTTAAAAAAGCAAAAGAACTTGGGGCAGATGGCATTGAACTGGATCTCCAAGTTTCACATGATGGGGTTTTAGTGGTATTTCATGACAATGACTTAAAAAGACTTGCCGGTGTGAACAAAATGGTGAATCAGTGCTCCTATGACGAGCTGATTCATTATAAATTAGGTCCGCGTTTTAAACGGCTGTTTCGCCGTGAACGGATGGTTGCCTTTGCCGATGTGCTGGAATGGGCGAATGCAGAAAACATGGCATTGAATGTGGAGCTGAAAGAGTCGCTATTAACAAACGAGCATGTGCTGAAGGAATTACTGCAAACGATTACCTTGCCTGAAAACAGCCATTTCTCGTCATTCCATGATGCTCTTTTAAAAACAGTGAAAGAGGTTCGTCCGGATATCGAAACCGGGTACATTATTACGAAGAAATTCTATTGGGCCACATTAGCGGAGCAGAATTTTTTCGATGCGATCCATGCCCATAAAAGGTACTATAAAGGTCAATATTTAGAAGCTTGTAAACATGCAGATACCGGCATGCGTTTTTACGGAATCCAGGGGAATGAATCTTTTCTGAAAAATCCCCATTCCATTGTAAAAGGGTGGATTACGGATTTTCCGCATTTAGTTCAGGAAGCCCGGATAAATTGACAAGTCTGGTTAGTTTTAACGAACGATGAAAGGAATTTATTTCCTTTTTACTTTCGCTTTAATAATTTTGCGGAATGCCACAATAGTATTCTTGTTTCTTGAAAGTAAATTAACTGAATCGACAAAATGGCTGGGATATAAGTAGAATGACCGTTAAATAACAGGAAAACCTTTATTAAGAAACGGATATTTTGCAAAATTGATTGGAATGCAGGGCGAGTGTTCGTGCTGACGGTTTCACCTTTCGCACTGTTAAAACACTAGCTGACGGCTACGCCTTTCGCTACAAGCAAAGCTTCCTGCGGGAATAGCGTGACGCCTGAGACTAGGAACAAAAGCTAAGAACGCCACTTCCTGTGGCAACGCTTTTGTGACCAACATCCTGTTGGCCTCACGCCCGCGGAAAGCGTCCCGGAATGGAAATCAATTTTAACGCTTAGCAAAATAACACTATTTTCCTCTCAGAGGAAAATAGTGTTTTTTTGTTATGTCCCGGCCCCTTGTTCTGTTTTATTTTTGCCAGCGTTCCGATACTTTGCCGCGCTTGCGATCCCGGTACAGTAAAAAACCTGCAAAAAATAAAAATGAAACGGCAAAAAATATGGCTCCGACGACGAATTGTAACCAAATCCAAGGGAATGGTGAAATTAAAATACCGAATAATGTATCTCGCATAAATTTTATCCCGGCAGCCATTAAAATTGCGGGAATGACTAGTACGATAAATGCAGCCATACGTGCCATTTATAGACCTCCTCCAGACAAAAAGTAGTGGATGTAACAATGTCCCAGATTATTTTAGCATCACTTAATTTTACAATGCAGGCAGAGAAAGTCAATAATCGGGTATAGATTCATAGAATGGAAATATGGAATTAGCTTAACAACCTTAAAATTACTATATTAAAATAGTGTTTTCGAAAGTGTTTTCACACGGTTTTCAGGTGTATTTCGGATTAAAAATTGTCCGAATATTCTAATTTAAGTCAAATTAGGGATTTCTAGTTGCATCATTTTAGATTTATAAGTATTGTAAAAATAACGATAATAAAATTATACAAATTTAAGTATTTATTATCTCTAATTAACAGAAAATAATAATATACGAGAAAGTAAGCGCTTTCTTGAGTGGAGGGGTATAGTGTTATGGAAATTTTCAAGTACATGCAGAAATATGATTTTGAACAAGTAGTCTTTTGCCAAGATGAGGCATCGGGGTTAAAAGCGGTCATTGCTATTCATGATACAACATTGGGTCCAGCTCTTGGGGGTTCGCGCATGTGGACATATGCCTCGGAGGAAGCAGCGATTGAAGATGCACTTCGTCTAGCACGCGGTATGACTTATAAAAATGCGGCGGCAGGCTTAAATTTAGGTGGCGGTAAAACAGTTATTATTGGAGATCCGTTCAAAGATAAAAATGAAGAAATGTTCCGAGCATTAGGGCGTTTCATTCAAGGTTTGAATGGTCGATATATTACAGCGGAAGATGTGGGGACAACGGTTGCGGATATGGATCTGATCCATGAAGAAACAAATTATGTAACAGGAATTTCACCGGCATTCGGCAGCTCAGGCAATCCATCGCCAATTACAGCGTATGGTGTATTTTTAGGAATGAAGGCAGCTGCAAAAGAAGCTTTTGGGGATGATTCGCTGGCAGGCCGTAAAGTAGCGGTTCAAGGTCTTGGGAATGTTGCGTACACATTATGTGAATACTTGCATAATGAAGGAGCGAAACTAATTGTAACGGATATTAATCAGCAGGCAATCGACCGTGTCGTGGCAGACTTTGGAGCGGTGGCTGTAGCACCTGACGAGATTTACGCACAAGATGTGGATATTTTCTCACCATGTGCTCTTGGCGCAATCGTCAATGATCAGACGATTCCGACGTTCAAAGCGAAGGTTATCGCTGGATCTGCAAACAATCAGCTGGCCGAATCAAGACATGGTAAAGTAATGCATGATTTAGGGATTGTTTATGCACCGGATTACGTAATAAATGCAGGTGGGGTTATTAACGTAGCAGACGAATTATACGGCTACAATCGGGAGCGCGCTATGAAACGTGTTGAAACGATCTACACAAGCTTGGAAAAGATTTTTGCCATTTCAAAAGAAGAAGATATTCCAACTTATTTAGCGGCAAACCGTTTAGCGGAAGAGCGTATTGCTCGTGTAGCGAAATCCCGCAGTCAGTTCCTTCAAAACGAAAAAAATATTTTAAACGGTCGCTAAAACGCGATTCCGAAAGAAGTAATTGATTTTGTAACTGGAAAAAAGGGGTGTCGGTTATGGCGAAAGATTATGATGTCGTTATTTTAGGCGGAGGCACAGGCGGTTATGTAGCCGCAATCCGTGCCTCACAGCTCGGATTGAAAACGGCAATCGTCGAAAAAAATAAAATGGGGGGTACATGCCTGCATGCGGGCTGTATTCCGACCAAAGCATTGCTCCGAAGTGCGGAAGTATATGTGCAATCGAAAAAGGCACTTGATTTTGGGGTGGAAGTGAATGACGTCAAAATCGACTTTGAGCGTGTCCAGCAAAGAAAGGCTACCGTAGTCGATAAGCTTTACAAAGGTGTCCAGCATTTGATGAAAAAAGGAAAGATCGATGTTTATGACGGCTTTGGCCGCATTTTAGGACCATCTATTTTCTCGCCGATGCCAGGTACGATTTCAGTGGAAATGAATGACGGCACTGAAAATGAAATGCTTGTGCCGCAAAACGTCATCGTTGCGACGGGTTCTCGCCCTCGAACATTGGACGGTTTGAAAGTGGATGGGAAAAAGGTGTTCACATCAGATGAATTCCTGACGATCGAAAAGCTTCCGAAATCAGCCATTATTATCGGTGGTGGTGTAATTGGTGTCGAATGGGCGTCAATGCTCACTGATTTCGATGTCGAAGTCACGATTATCGAGCTGGGTGACCGCCTGCTGCCGACTGAAGATGCAGCCATTTCCGCAGAAATGCTGAAATCTTTGAAAAAGCGCGGTGTAAACGTTCATTTCAATGTGAAACTCGATCCTTCGGCAATTGATACGAAGGAAGATGTGACGCTTCAAGTGAATGATGAAACCATTTCAGCGGAAGCACTTCTACTATCGGTTGGAAGGATAGCGAACACGTCAAACATCGGCTTGGAGAATACGGAAATCGAACTGGACAACGGATATATTTCAGTAAACGAACATTTCCAGACGAAAGAACGTCATATATATGCTATAGGAGACGTGATCGGTGGCATGCAGTTGGCACATGTTGCTTCACATGAAGGAATACGTGCTGTTGAGCATATTGCGGGACAGAATTCGATTCCACTGCATTATGCAAATATTGCTCGAGGCGTCTACAGTAATCCGGAAGTCGCTAGTGTCGGCCTTACGGAAGAGCAAGCGAAAAATAACGGCTATAAAGTTGTTACAACAACATTCCCGTTTAAAGCGATCGGTAAAGCGATCGTGTATGGTGAAACAGCAGGCTTTGTGAAAGTAGTTGCCGATGAAAGTTCGAATGATGTTGTCGGCGTCCATTTAATCGGACCGCATGCAACGGATTTGATTTCCGAAGCTGCACTTGGCTTGTTTTTAAATGCCTCACCATGGGAAGTTGGACAGATGGTGCATTTGCATCCTTCGTTAAGCGAAATCATCGGGGAAGCCGCGCTGGCGATTGAAGGCAAAGCGATTCATTTTTAACAGTGACAAGGGGGTATTTTATGACGGACACGAATATTACACATGAACAATTGGGATTGACGGATGAAGATGTACTGAATATGTACGAAACAATGCTGATGGCACGCCGTATTGATGAGCGGATGTGGCTGTTGAACCGTGCAGGCAAAATACCATTTGTTATTTCATGCCAAGGACAGGAGGCAGCTCAAGTAGGTGCTGCCTTTGCCCTTGATCATACAAAGGATTATATTGCGCCGTACTATCGTGATATGGGGGTTGTCCTTCATTTTGGGATGACGGCAAAAGATTTAATGCTTTCGGCGTTTGCGAAAGCGGAAGATCCGAACTCCGGCGGGCGTCAGATGCCGGGGCATTTCGGGCAAAAGAAAAATCGTATACTTACGGGTTCTTCTCCTGTAACGACACAAGTACCGCACGCGGTCGGTGTCGCACTTGCAGGGAAAATGCAGCAAAAGGACTTTATCACATTTGTAACACTCGGTGAAGGTTCGTCAAACCAAGGAGACTTTCATGAAGGAGCAAACTTTGCGGGCGTGCATAAATTGCCGGTTATTATCATGGTAGAAAACAACCAGTATGCAATTTCTGTTCCGGTTGAGCGTCAACTGGGCTGTGCACAAGTATCAGACCGTGCAATCGGCTACGGGATGCCTGGTGTAACGGTAGACGGCAAAAATCCGCTGGAAGTTTATAAAGTGGTGAAAGAAGCGGCTGATCGTGCACGTCGCGGTGAAGGGCCATCACTGATCGAAACGGTTTCGTTCCGACTGACAGCCCATTCTTCGGATGATGATGATCGTCAATACCGAACAGCTGAAGATATTGCAGAAGGAAAAGCAAAAGACCCGATTATTTTATTCGAAACATACTTAAAAGACAACGGAATAGCGGATGATGCGCTATTGGAAGAAATGAACAAAAAAATTATGGATACTGTCAATGAAGCGACAGATTATGCAGAAAATGCAGCCTATGCCTCGCCAGAACATGCATTGCGTTATGTGTATGCGGAAGGAGAAGATGCGTAATGCCGGTAATATCTTATATTGATGCGATTAACTTAGCGATGAAAGAAGAAATGGAGCGAGATGACCGCGTCTTCGTATTAGGTGAAGATGTCGGGTTAAAAGGCGGCGTGTTCAAAGCGACAACGGGCCTGTATGACCAATTCGGCGAAGCGCGTGTACTGGATACACCGTTAGCGGAAAGTGCGATTGCCGGTGTTGCAATCGGTGCAGCAATGTACGGCATGCGTCCGATTGCCGAAATGCAGTTTGCTGACTTTATCATGCCTGCTGTGAACCAGATTGTATCGGAAGCGGCAAAAATCCGCTACCGCTCAAACAATGACTGGAGCTGTCCGTTAGTTGTGCGTGCGCCATTTGGTGGGGGAATACATGGTGCCCTATATCATTCACAATCGGTTGAAGCGATGTTTGCAGGGACACCTGGACTTAAGATTGTCATTCCATCAACTCCGTATGATGCAAAAGGTCTGTTAAAAGCGGCCATTCGCGATCCGGATCCGGTACTGTTTTTCGAACATAAACGTGCATACCGTCTTATTAAAGGGGAAGTGCCGACAGATGATTATACATTGCCGATCGGTAAAGCCGATGTGAAGCGTGAAGGTGATGATGTAACGGTCATTACGTACGGTCTTGCAGTACATTTTGCATTACAGGCGGCAGAACGCCTTGCAAAAGACGGTATCGAGACACATATTTTAGATTTGCGTACTGTATACCCGTTAGATCAGGAAGCTATTATCGAAGCGGCAAGAAAAACAGGAAAAGTCCTCCTTATTACAGAGGATAACAAAGAGGGCAGCATTATCGGTGAAGTGGCAGCCATTATTGCAGAACATTGCCTATTTGAACTGGATGCACCGATCAAGCGTCTCGCAGGACCGGATGTACCCGCAATGCCATACGCACCATCAATGGAAAAGTTCTTCATGATCAATCCTGACAAAGTAGAAAAAGCAATTCGCGAACTCGCTGAATTCTAGTTAATAGAATAAGGGACAGAATATTTAAGCTACAGTTTTGTAGAGAAACGAGTTGAATGGAATGGAAGGGAGGCGGCTCCTGCGGAAAGTGTCCTCCCTGAAATGGAAATCAACTCATATATTTTGAGATGCCCTAATTTAATTCAAATATCTATAATTGGCTTGCAACTTTTTGAGCAAAGGCCTATTAGTTAAAGGGGGATTGTTTGATGACAATTCAAAATATCGTCATGCCGCAACTTGGAGAAAGTGTGACAGAAGGCAAGATTGAACGCTGGCTTGTCCAATTGGGAGATAAAGTAAACAAATATGATCCATTAGCAGAAGTAACAACAGATAAAGTGAATGCCGAAATCCCTTCTTCGTTTGCAGGGGTAATTACAGAGTTAATCGCAAACGAAGGTGAAACATTGCCGGTAGGCGCAGTTGTATGCGCGATTGAAGTGGAAGGATCCGAATTGCCGCCAGCACCGCCAGAAAAGAAGTCGAATGTCAGCTCGGCCATTCTTAATGCCGGTACTCAGAAAAAAGAAGAAGACAAACCGGCAGTGAAAAAAGAAGACAAACCAGTGCGCACAGAACGCAAGCCTGGCCGTTTTTCACCTGCTGTTTTATCATTGGCAAATGAGCATGATGTCGACTTGGCCCAGATTACCGGAACAGGTGTCGGCAACCGGATTACGAGAAAAGATGTTGAAGCTTATGTTGCTGCAGGGAAGCCGACAAATCAGGATATTTCGAATGACGAGCAGCCAACAGCTTTCGCGGAACCAAAACAAGAAGCGTCTTCGCAAGCGACAGCACAAGGTACTACACAAGCTTCGGCATCTGCACCGCAGCCAAAACAGGACATTCCTGTTGCCGCTGGGGACATTGAAATTCCGGTTACGCAAGTGCGTAAAGCGATTGCGAAAAATATGCTGCGCAGCACACATGAAATTCCGCATGCATGGATGATGATGGAAGTCGATGTGACAGAGCTTGTTGAATACCGTGACAGCATCAAAGAAGATTTCAAGAAAAAAGAAGGATTCAATCTGACGTATTTTGCATTCTTCCTAAAAGCGGTCTCCCAGGCGCTTAAAGAATTCCCGATCATCAATTCTGTTTGGGCGGAAGATAAAATCATTCAAAAGAAAGATATTAATTTATCGATTGCCGTAGCAACTGATGATGCATTATTCGTGCCGGTCATCAAAAATGTCGATGAAAAATCGATAAAAGGCATTGCGAAAGAAATTCATGAATACGCACATCTTGTACGCAACGGAAAACTGAAATTGGAGCATATGCAAGGTGGGACATTTACGGTCAACAATACCGGATCATTTGGTTCGGTTCAGTCGATGGGCATTATCAATCATCCGCAGGCAGCCATTTTACAGGTGGAAAGTATTGTAAAAAGACCTGTAATAGTACAGGGGAATATGATCGCCCCACGCTCTATGGTAAATTTATGTTTATCTTTAGACCATAGAATTTTGGATGGCATGATTTGTGGTAAATTCTTATCTCGTGTGAAAGAAATTCTCGAAAATGTCGATAAACAGAAGATGTCAGTCTACTAAAAACACCGTGAAAGCCTGTGAAATAAGGCTTTCACGTTTTTTTTCTCTTTATTGTCAGAACATTCTCGTGTAAACTATAGTACAGAAATATAACAAGGGGGGAAGCTACTTAGCGACCACATGTCAATGAATATGAAAGAGATCGAATTTCAAACAGCTAGCTATGAGCAGTGGAAGGAAGAAGCGGTTAAAGCATTAAAAGGAAAACCGTTTGAATCCTTATTTACAAAGACGATTGAAAATATCACGCTTGACCCACTTTACACAGAAGAAAGCTTAATCGAAAAATTGGGAGACCAACTGGAGAAACAAGTTTCAACAATCCGTACTTTAACAAAACAGACGAGCTTCACGGTTGCCCAGCAAATTGCCGGCAACGATGCAGCCAGCTTTTTTGCCAATATCGAGGATAGCTTATCACGCGGTAATGAAATGATTACAATCAACAGCCCGGTTGCATTCGACTGGTCTGAACAGGACAGCGAAAAACTCGCTTCTTATTTATCGGAAAATTCATTTAAATTTATCGTCGCTTCTGCCCAAGATGCAGTGCTGGATGTATTCAAATATATTGACGAAGCTAAACGCAATGACGTTGTAGGCTATATTGTTTCACCTGAAACAGTTGAATTAGCTGACTATCCAAACGTCCGCACGTTTTGTGCAAATACGATTCCGTTCCATAATGACGGCGCTAATGCGGTACAAGAGCTGGCTATTGCGCTTGCACAGGCAGCCAAACTTGCCAATACGGCAGAAGATTTTAAAGCATTTGAACAGAAGTTTTTCGTACAGTTCGCTGTCGATACACAATTCTTTGCAGAAGTAGCAAAACTTCGTGCCTTTAAAGTATTATGGAAAGCGTTTGCTTCAGCATTCGGCAATGAAGCAAGCGCTGTCCCGGTCGTAGTGGAAACTTCGGTACGCAGCTTCTCGAAATATGATGTTTATGTAAACTTGTTGCGTGCAGGGAATGAAGCATTCTCAGCGGCAATCGGCGGTGCAGACGTAATTACAGTACATCCGCATGATGCATTGACAGGTGTTTCGGGGCAGTCGGTCCGTATTGCGCGTAATGTTTCCCTTGTTACGAAAGAAGAGTCGCATGTAACAAATGTAATCGACCCATCAGGCGGTTCATACTTTATCGAATCATTAACAGCAGATTATGTAAAAGAAGCATGGGCACTGTTTTTGGAAATCGAAATTGCCGGCGGATTGGAAGCATACGGTATCGATGCTCAAATTGAGGAAGTGTATCAGACGCGCATGAAGCAAGTGGAAACACGCAAGCATTCACTGATCGGTACGAACATTTATGCAAACCCGCAAGATACAGTAGCAACAACTGAAAATGCGCAATTTGCAGGTGTCAAACGTCTTGCCATTCCATTTGAAAACTTGCGTGCTACTTATGCACAAACTGGTATCAAGGCAGCAATCTTAACATTCGGCGAACTGAAAAACTACAAGCCGCGCGCAGATTTTGTACAAGGATTCTTCGCGACAGCGGGCATCGTAGCGTATCAGACAGCAGGCTTCCAAACAATTGAGGATGCAACAACTTGGCTGGCAAGTGCCGACTATGACTATGTAGTCGTAGCAGCAACGGATGAAGATACAAAAGCCATTGTGCCGGCATTGCTTGACAACAAAAAACAATCGGTTGTATTGGATGCAGCAGGTAAATACAAAGAAGAAGAAGCGGCATGGACTGCAAAAGGCTTAAACGGCTTTATTCATGCAGGTCAGAACATCGTAGAAAAGCTGTCGGATGTCGTGATGAGCGTGAAGGGGGTACAACAATGAGTAAAGCAAATTTCGCAACGGTTGTCATTGAAGATGTATTAAAACAAGAGCAACTTACTTCTACAGGCTCGTACGTGACAAATGAAGGCATCGAAGTGAATTCTGTCTACAATAAAGAAGATATTCAAGATGCAAAACATTTAAAAGATGTGGCTGGTATTGCACCGAATACACGTGGTCCATACCCGACGATGTATGTAGCGCGTCCATGGACAGTGCGTCAATATGCAGGTTTCTCGACTGCGGAAGAATCAAATGCTTTCTACCGTCGTAACTTGGCAATGGGGCAAAAAGGGCTTTCAGTAGCATTCGACTTGGCGACACACCGCGGTTATGACTCGGATCACCCTCGTGTAACAGGGGATGTCGGAAAAGCCGGCGTTGCGATCGATTCGGTTGAAGATGCAAAAATTCTGTTCGACGGCATTCCACTTGATCAAATGTCGGTTTCGATGACGATGAACGGTGCCGTATTACCGATTCTTGCTTTCTACATCGTTGCAGCTGAAGAACAGGGAGTATCGCCTGATAAATTGGCCGGTACGATTCAAAACGACATTTTAAAAGAATACATGGTGCGTAACACTTATATTTACCCACCGGCAATGTCGATGAAAATCATTGCAGACATTTTTGAATATACGGCGAAATTCATGCCGAAATTCAACTCGATTTCCATTTCGGGCTACCATATTCAAGAAGCAGGTGCGACAAATGACATCGAGCTTGCCTATACATTGGCAGACGGTCTTGAGTATGTACGTACAGGTTTAAAAGCGGGCATTGACATTGATGCATTTGCACCGCGTTTATCGTTCTTCTGGGCGATCGGCATGAACTATTACATGGAAGTGGCGAAAATGCGTGCAGCACGTCGCATTTGGGCACAAATGATGTCTACATTCAATCCGAAAAACTCGAAGTCTCTTGCACTTCGTACACACTCGCAAACATCTGGTTGGAGTTTAACAGAGCAAGACCCATTCAATAACGTCACTCGTACATTAATCGAAGCGAACGCGGCAGCGATGGGCCATACTCAGTCCCTTCATACGAACGCACTGGATGAAGCCATTGCTTTACCGACGGATTTCTCGGCTCGTATCGCACGTAATACACAGCTGTTCCTGCAAGAAGAAACAGGTATGACAAAAATTATCGATCCATGGGGCGGCTCGTACTATGTTGAAAAACTGACAGAAGAGCTGACAGAAAAAGCATGGGCATTAATCGAAGAAATCGAAGCACTTGGCGGAATGGCAAAAGCGATTGAAACAGGACTTCCGAAAATGAAAGTTGAAGAAGCAGCGGCTAAACGCCAGGCAAAAATCGATTCTAAAACAGAAACGATTGTCGGCGTAAACAAATACCGTCTTGCTGAAGAAGATCCAATCGACATTTTGGATATCGACAATGCAATCGTACGCGAATCACAAATTGCCCGCCTTGAAAAAATGAAGGCAACTCGAGATGAAGCGGAAGTGCAAAAACATTTAGCGCGAATTACAAAAGCGGCTGAAGACGGTTCTGAAAACTTATTGGCTGTTGCAGTTGATGCGGCAAGAGCGCGTGCATCACTAGGTGAAATTTCGGATGCGATTGAAGCAGTATCTGGCCGTCATAAAGCGGTTATCCGTTCAATTTCGGGCGTCTACTCTGCAAACTTCTCGGATGATGAAATGATTTCAGAAGTGAAGCAAATGACAGAAGACTTCCTGGAAGCAGAAGGTCGCCGTCCACGTATTTTAGTGGCGAAGATGGGACAAGACGGACATGACCGTGGTGCGAAGGTTGTAGCAACCGGCTATGCGGACTTAGGTTTCGATGTCGATATATCTCCATTGTTCATGACACCGGAAGAAACAGCACAAATGGCAAACGAAAACGACGTACACTGTATCGGAGTATCTTCTTTAGCAGCGGGTCATAAAACCTTAGTGCCGGAACTTGTAGCTGAATTGAAGAAACTGGGTCGCGAGGACATTATCGTCATTTGCGGCGGTGTAATCCCGGCTCAGGACTATGATTATCTGTATCAAGCAGGTGCAGCGGCGATCTTCGGACCAGGTACTGTGATTCCAGTATCGGCAATCCGTATTATAGAAGAAATTTATAAAAAGTTAGGTTATGAGGAAGTGGCAGAGTAGTGATGCCACAAGACGAGAAGAGCGCTTTATTTGTCATGGATGGTGTGAAGGGTGGTCATGATGGTATGAGCTATTCGAACCCGAAAAAGTTCCGGAAAAAAAAGCAGGATACACTTGATCTACAGACGCTGGCAAGCGAAGTGCGTGCGGGTAACCGTACTTCGCTCGCAAAAGCGATAACGCTCATCGAAAGCTCGAACAATGCCCATAAGGAAGAAGCACAGAAGCTGCTGCAGGAGCTGTTGCCTTATACGGGCAATTCGATCCGAATCGGCATCACCGGTGTACCGGGTGCGGGAAAAAGTTCGTTTATCGAAGCGTTCGGTACGATGTTGTGCAAAATGGGCAAGCGTGTTGCGGTACTTGCAATCGACCCGAGCTCATCACTTTCAGGCGGCAGTATTCTGGGGGACAAAACACGGATGGAAGAACTGGTACGCCAGGAAAATGCCTTTGTCCGTCCATCACCGAGTGCCGGTACATTGGGCGGTGTCCATAAAAAATCACGTGAAACGATGCTGTTATGCGAGGCGGCAGGCTATGATGTCATTTTGATTGAAACAGTCGGGGTCGGCCAAAGTGAGACGTATGTACGCGGCATGGTCGACTTCTTCCTGCTCTTAGTTTTAACAGGTGCGGGAGATGAGCTTCAAGGGATGAAGAAGGGCATAATGGAGCTTGCAGACGGCATTATCGTCCATAAAGCGGACGGGGACAATGCACGCCCTGCACGCCGCACAATGCAGGAATACAAGCAGATCCTTCATTTTCTGCAGCCATCGACACCAGGCTGGCTCAGTACGTCACTGACCGTCTCTTCCCTTGAAAAAACGGGGCTCGACAAAGTTTGGGACATGCTGATGCAGTTTGAGCAAACAACAAGGCAGTCGAACTACTGGACAACACGTCGCCATGAGCAGACGCGCGACTGGTTCCATACGATGATTACCGATCATTTAATCGATTCGTTTTATAAAAATCCGGAACGCAAAAAGCAGGTCCGGTCACTTGAGGAAGAAATATTGCATGGCCAGCTGACGGTAACACAAGGGGTTAATGCATTATTTAATGAGAAGAAGGAATAAATCAATTACGCCTTGGCTTATTTTCATTCAGCGGGAGTTTCCGCTGAATGAAAACAAATGATAATCAAGAGTCTTTGCACATCTTTCGCAACCTTGCTATGATAAAAAGGAACATAGAAAGGGGCTAAAAAGCTTATGAACATGGATTATGATTTATTTATGCAACAAATTACAACGACTGCACGTGCAGAGATGGAAGCAGCAGGTTATGAACAACTGCGCACTCCGGAAGATGTGGAAGCAGCGTTTGCCCGTCAAGGAACAACTCTTGTTATGGTGAATTCTGTATGTGGCTGTGCTGGCGGTATTGCCCGTCCTGCAGCAACACATGCTGTACATTACGATAAACGTCCTGACCATCTAGTAACCGTATTTGCCGGTCAAGATAAAGAGGCAACAGCAGCTGCACGTTACTATTTCGGTGAAGACCATATCCCGTCATCGCCATCATTCATTTTATTGAAAGATGGACAAGTTGTAGGAGAAGTTGGCCGTTTTGAAATCGAAGGCCATGACCCGATGAGTGTTGTCACAAACCTTCAAGGTCACTTCGAGGAAAACTGCGAAGAAATCTAATACTACTAGAGTACTTGTGTAACGGGTGCGTTTCGAACGTACCCGCTGCATTCCTCTAATGGGGGAGTTCAAACGATATGAAGAAATTTTCAATCGGCTATCGGACTTTAAAAACAGCCATTGGTGCTGCTGTTGCGATAGCAATTGCCCAATATTTTGATTTGCAGTTTTTCACGGCGGCTGGTATTCTGACGATTTTAAGCATTCAATCAACTAAGCGTAAATCTCTCCATGCAGTGTATACCCGGATTGTTTCAACATTTATCGGGATTGTTTATGCGTTTATATTTTTCGAAATATTCGGTTATTCGCCGGTTATTTTGGGGATTGTGATGATTCTTTTCATTCCGACAATCGTGTCACTGAAGGTTGTGGAAGGTTTTATCTCAAGTTCGGTCATCATGATGCACATTTATTTGACCGCCAATTTTACCGTCGATCTGCTTATCAATGAATTTTACTTAATGGCAATCGGTTATGGGGTAGGGTTGGTCGTCAATATGTATATGCCGGATATCCAGCAGGGCCTGTATTACCACCGCGAAAAATTGGAGTCGTTATTGAAAAAAATTCTTGCGGAAATCGCAGGCTATTTGAGAGATGGCGATACATTGTGGGACGGTCATGAACTGATTGAGGCGGCGAAAGTGGTCGAGGCAGGAAAAGCGCTCGCATTCCAGGATGTTGAAAATCACGTCACCCGTAAAGAAAATACGTTTTATCTGTATTTTGATATGCGTGAAAGACAGCTGGAAATCATCGAGCGGGTGTTGCCGAAAATCACGACCCTTCCGGTAATGACAGAGCAGGCTACATTAATTGCGGCCTTCATGGAAGATTTGAGTGAAAACGTGCATTCCGGGAACACGGCAAGCCGCTTTTTGGAAAAGCTCGACAAAGTAAAAGGAGAGTTCGCCCAAATGCCTTTGCCAAATGATCACGAAACATTCCTCGCCATGGCCGCGCTGTACCAGTTCATCGAAGAAATGGATGAATACCTGGTCATCAAGCAATCGTTCAGGGGAATGAAATAATCGGGAACTTGATAGCGGAAAGCGTCCGACCCGGAACGGGAATCAATTTTAATTCCCAGGAGAAAATAAAAAAATGGATGCATAAACATCCATTACATAATTGCTGCGACACCCATTGCAACAGTTGAGATTAACATGATAACAACCATTGAATAAACGACTATTTTTTGAAACTTTTTGTTGCTCATTCTTTTCGCTCCTTCAATATGAACTAGTACTAGTTTATCAAATTTGAAGGAATTCTCAAGTACATTAGATTTTACATTTTCGAAATTTTATAAAATTTTTTATCGGGCGTCCAAATACCCAATAAAAAAAGCAGTCAACAAATGTCTGAACACGATTCAGATGAGGCGGCATTAATAATTTTATTCAAAAGGGAGTCAGTACCGTGGAAAAAGTGGATCATATCGGCATTGCCGTACGTAATATTGAAGAACGTATTACATATTACACAGAAACGTTAGGCTTGAAATTATTAAAGATGGAAGAAGTAGAATCACAGCAAGTAAAAGTTGCTTTTATCGATGCAGGCAACGTAAAAATTGAACTGCTTGAGCCAATGAGTGAAAAAAGCGCAATCCACGGCTTCTTGGAAAAGCGCGGAGAAGGCATTCACCATGTTGCATTCGGAGTAACAGGTATTCGTGAGCGCATGGCTGAACTTCGTGAAAAAGGTGTACGACTATTATCCGAAGAGCCTGGCCCAGGTGCTGGCGGCGCGGAAGTAGCATTTTTACACCCGAAAGACTCATATGGTGTACTTTATGAATTATGCGATAAAAGCGGAAAAGGGGATAAATAACGATGACAACGACGACAGTAACTCCAGATATGTTTGATAAAATTAATGAGCTTTATGACCGTAAAGAAGCGATCCAGCTTGGTGGCGGGGATGCGCGTATCGAAAAGCAGCATGAAAAAGGGAAAATGACTGCCCGTGAACGTATTGATATGTTATTGGATGAAGGGTCATTCGTTGAAATCAATCCTTTCATCACACACCGTACTGTTGATTTCGGCATGGACAAACTGGAAGGCCCTGGTGACGGCGTAGTTACTGGTTTCGGTAAAATCAATGGGCGTAATGTGTATTTATTTGCACAGGACTTCACAGTATTCGGTGGTGCGCTTGGTGAAATGCACGCGAAAAAAATCGCAGCAGTAATGGATTTGGCAGCGAAAAACGGTACGCCGTTTATCGGCATTAACGATTCAGGCGGTGCGCGTATTCAAGAAGGTGTATTATCACTTGACGGGTACGGTCACATCTTCTACCGTAACTCAATCTATTCAGGTGTAATTCCGCAAATCTCGGTAATTATGGGACCTTGTGCGGGTGGTGCTGTTTATTCACCAGCGATTACAGACTTTATTTTAATGGTTGATAAAACATCTCAAATGTTCATTACAGGTCCTAAAGTAATTGAAACAGTTACAGGCGAGAAAATTTCGGCAGAAGGTCTTGGCGGTTCTAAAGTGCATAACGCGACTTCAGGGAATGCCCACTTCCGTGCTGAAAACGAAGAAGCTGCCATTGCACAAATTCAGCAACTGCTTTCATACTTACCACAGAACAACAGAGAAAAAGCACCGAAACAAGCTGCTCCGGAAGGCGATAACTTCCGTTCAGAACTTGTTGATGTTGTGCCGATCGACCAAACAAAATCTTATGATGTTCGTAAAGTAGTAGAACAAGTAGTTGACGAAGGTTCATTCATGGAAGTGCAAAAAGAATTCGCGAAAAATATCGTTGTTGGTTTTGCACGTATCGCGGGCGAATCAGTTGGTCTAGTATGTAACCAGCCGAAGTTCCTTGCTGGCGGATTGGATATCGATTCATCTGATAAATTAGCACGTTTCGTACGTACTTGTGACGCATTCAATGTGCCTGTCATTACATTTGAGGACGTATCCGGTTTCTTCCCGGGTGTTAAACAGGAACACGGCGGGATTATCCGTCACGGTGCGAAAATCCTTTATGCTTACTCTGAAGCAACTGTACCGAAAATTACAGTCATTTTACGTAAAGCATACGGTGGTGCGTACGTAGCATTGAACTCGAAAGCAATTGGCGCGGACTTAGTATTTGCTTGGCCGAATGCTGAAATCGCTGTAATGGGTGCTGCTGGTGCGGCAAACATTATTCATGCAGGTGAAATTGCGAAGTCGGCTGATCCGGAAGCAACACGTGCAGCGAAAATTGAAGAATACAAAGAAAAATTCGCTAATCCTTATGTAGCGGCATCACGCGGTATGGTTGACGATGTTATCGATCCACGTGAAACACGTATTAAGCTGATCCAGGCATTGGATATGCTTTCAACAAAGCAGGAAGACCGTCCATACAAAAAGCACGGAAATATTCCGCTATAATTTTTAATTAAAATACACTAAGAAACATCTCTTGAATGATTGACAATCCAATCATTTTTGAGGTGTTTTTTAGTTCAGGCTATAATAATTTGAAACAAAACAGTTTGTAATACAAAAAAATTATCAAAAATTACTGACCATTAAATTGTAAATCCTCCTTTTTTATTATAGTGAAATTTACGAGAAGCCATTATGCTATTTAAAGAGAAATTCTAGGAGGATAAATGCATGAAGGAAATCAATCAACTACAAAGAGCAATTGATTTAAGGAGTGAGGGGGAATTACGACAATCCAACCAACAATTATTGAGTTTGGTTGAACAACATCCGAAAGATGGCTATGTAAATTATCAGTGTGCATGGAGCTATGATATGCTAGGAGAAGAGTCCAAAGCTGTACCGTACTATGAAAAGGCGATTCAAGGTAATTTGAAAGAAGAAGATTTAGCGAATGCTTATTTAGGTCTCGGCAGTACATACAGAACACTGGGAGAATACGAAAGTTCAAAACATACACTTGAAGAAGGGCTGGAGAAGTTTCCGCACAATTTAGCCATTCAAGTATTTTATGCCATGACGCTGTTTAACTTGAATGAACATGAGCGTTCACTGGAGCTTCTATTGAAAAACTTAGCGACTACTTCATCTGACCCTCAAATTCAGAAATACAAAAATGCGATAAATTTTTATAGTGATAAATTAAATGAAGTGTGGAAATAAATGCGCATTTCATTGCAGAAAACTTTTAGGGTGGTCGGCAACACAATGAAAATAATTAAAATTGTAAACTGCTTCCTCTATACGGCGATGGTCAGCCTGATCGGCTACAGCTGTTATTTCCTATCAATGTTGTTTATCATGGGGATGCTGTTTACCGCTGCTGATGCACCACCCGGAGACATTTCAAATTCAGGCAGGCTGCTGACCATTGCCTTTCAAGCTTTTGGAACGTTAATTGCGCTATTTGTTTACAGTCTCATTCACTGGACCATTGCATCGCTTTTAAAAATACCGTTTCCAAAGGGATTTGTGCTTATTTTGAACGGGATCATCATCAGTTTGGTCGTTGGTGCATTAATCGTAAAATTCATTATGATCGACGGCAGTTCTTTATAAAATTATTCCACCGCATTAAGATTGAATGCTGCATGCTGTTTATTCGGTTCCTTTTCATACGGGTGCTCGTGCTCGGCAAACAGAAAGATTGCCCCAAGTTCAATGCCATGCCCGTAATGGGCGGTTTCTTCCGGAGTGAGATGCAAAATACGCAAGCTCACTTCATAAACATTTTGACGCGTCACAAAGCTGATGAGCTGGTCGAGCCAGTTGCCGGCAAGGTGGACTTGAATGTCGGTATACATTTTCAGAGATTGTAACGGGTGAAGATCTTTTGAAAACACATGGATTTCATGCTCGGAAAAACCGTGCCCTCTAATCATGTTCAGCTTTGTCATAGCTTCCTCAACACTGTACACTAAAGCGATTTCACGTCGGTACTCCATCATGATCACCTCTTTTTTTTATTGTAATGCAAATATTATTCAGATGGTAGTGATTGAAAACAATCGTGCCTTAATACAATTACAAAATGCAGAAAATTCGAAACTTATCCAGTATCTAATCCGTAGAACATGAAAAGGGAGGTTTTACTGATGGGGAACTATTCCATTCGTGATTTTGTCAACAAGACGCAGCAAGACCAGAATGAAAATGATTATTTTGAATTGGAAACCGATCGTGTACTTGAAGTAAATCTGAACGGGGAAGTATGGTCGAAAATGGGCGCAATGATTGCCTACGTCGGTTCGATCAAGTTTGAGCGTGAGCGCATGCTGGAGCACGGCGTGTCGAAAATGTTCAAGAAAGCATTGACCGGTGAAGGTACGCAATTGATGAAGGCTAAAGGGAAAGGCCGGTTATATTTAGCTGACCAAGGAAAAAAGATTACCATTTTTGATTTGCAGAACGAAAGTCTGTGTGTGAACGGCAATGACCTGCTTGCATTTGAACCGTCAATCAATTGGGATATACGACTTATGCGCAAAATGGCCGGTATGATGGCAGGCGGCTTATTCAACGTCATGCTGGACGGCAAAGGAAAAGTGGCGATTACAACCCATTTTGAACCGCTGACACTGATCGTTAAGCCGGGTGAAACAGTGTATACCGACCCGAATGCGACAGTCGCATGGTCCGGGAATTTGAAGCCGGAATTTGTAACGGATATTACGTTCCGCACACTCATTGGACGCGGCAGCAATGAATCGATCCAAATGGCCTTTTCCGGTGAAGGATTCGTCATCATTCAGCCATTTGAAGAAGTGTATTTATCGTCGGAATAGACACTGCTTTAGAGGGGGAAATGTGTAAAAAGGCGATTGGAATGGAGGGGAGGCAACCCCAACGGCAATAGCGTAATTTATTTTGCGACGAAAGCGAAGCGACAGGAGCACTGACGCCTGAGACTAGGAACAAAAGCTAAGAACGCCACGTCCTGTAGCAACGCTTTTGTGACCAACTTCGTGTTGGCCTCACGCCCGCGGAAAGCGTCCGACCCGGAATGGAAATCACCACTTTTTTATTGATTTAAGGAGAAAACAGATGTTTTTAAAATCAGTCAAACTTAAAAAAGAAGAAATAACGGACTATAGCGAATACCCGTTTTCGATTCCGTTTATTCGCCATATGGATGAATTGGATGTGGACGCAAGGGTCACGTTTTTCGTCGGAGAAAACGGGGCGGGTAAATCGACATTGCTCGAAGCCATTGCAGATCAGATCGGCTTCAATCCGGCAGGGGGCAGCACACAAAACTATAAGGCATATGAAGTGGATCAATCCGAATCCGCGCTTGGCGATTATGTGAAGCTCTCGTGGTGGCCAAAAGTAACGAACGGCTTTTTTCTGCGTGCCGAGACATTTTATCAGTTTGCGTCGCATTTGGATGAAACCGATGAGAACGGCTACAAAGCATACGGGGGAAAATCGCTTCATCATCAGTCACACGGGGAATCTTTTTTCTCGCTGTTCCAGCACCGGTTTACAGGGCAGGCCATCTATTTGCTGGATGAGCCGGAAGCCGCATTATCCCCGACAAGACAGCTGGCGTTTTTAACATTGATGAATGATTTGGTAAAGCAGGGAAATGTGCAATTCATCATCGCAACACATTCGCCGATTTTACTCGGATTCCCGGAGGCGGTCATCTATCAATTTGATGAGCATGGCATCGAGCAGGTAAAGTATGAAGAAACCGAACATTATCAGGTAACCTCGTATTTTTTGCAGCACCGTGATAAAATGCTGCAAAATTTGTTTGAAGACAATGAGGATGAACTGGATTAGCAATCGATTACAGATGTCGGGTAACTATAAAGGATTTATAAAGGAGTGAAGAATATGGGATGGCAGCAATTGCAGCAGCAATCAGAACAGCATTACATTCAACTTTTGGAAGCGGAAAAACTGAGCAAAAAAATCGAAAGTCTTGAACAGCAGATCCAGCATACCGAGCAGGATATTGAGCAGCATGAACAGAATCTGCAAAAGGCACGCCAGCAATTGAATAAGCTCGAGGGGTTTTCGTTCGTGAATCTATTTCGCGGCTGGTCCGGGAAAAAGGATGAGCTGATCGAACAGAATATGGACCAGGTTGCCGTTTCAGAGCTGAAGCTGGTCGAAGCGCAGCTGACGTTTAAGGATTTACAGGAAGACCGGGGTAAACTCGTTCAGCGATTAAGCGCAATAGATGTTTCAACTATACGTGAGCAGCTGAAGAAAATAGAAAATGAAAAACAAGTGTGGCTGATGGCAAATGCACCTGCAGCAGCGAAGGAATTAACGGGCATCATTGAACAGGAGCTTTTATGCAAACAGCTGAAAACCGAAATCCATGAAGCGATTGATGCGGGTAAACAGGCATTCAATAAGCTGACGGATGCCGGCTCGAAATTGCAGGATGCCAAATCCTACTCGACATGGGATACATTTTTAGGCGGAGGCTTTATCGCAACGGCATTAAAGCATGACAAGCTGGAAGAGACGAACGGCTATTTGCACGAAGCACAGATGGCCCTTCAACGATTCCAAAACGAACTGCTCGATATTAAAGAGATGCGCCAAAATACACTGGAAGTTCATACGGATGGTTTTATCATGTTTACGGATTACTTTTTCGATAATATTTTTACCGACTGGTCGGTTCATTCGAAAATTACAACTGCAATCGATCAGCTTTTGCGTGTACAGGATGATGTGGCGAATACACTTCGGGATTTGAAGCAAAAACTGAGCATGACAACCGAAAAAGAACAGGCGCTGCAAGAGGAAAAACAAAGCATTTTAACTGCCGATGATCAATCATTGTTTTTTCAAAAATAGAGGCGTACAATAAAGCGTAAACTAGTTATTTAAAGGAGTTATCGATTATGAACCGAGTAGTAGAAGAGTTTCTGGAATTAGTGCAAATTGATTCTGAAACGAAACACGAAGAAGTAATTGCACCAATCTTAGTAAAAAAATTAGAAGAAATGGGCTTTGATGTTTTTCAGGATGATGCACATACACGAAATGGTCACGGTGCAGGCAATATTATCGCAACATTAAAAGGTGATGAGTCTATCGAGCCAATCTACTTTACAGTACATATGGATACAGTCGTACCGGGCAAAGGCATTAAACCGGAAATTCGTGAAGACGGCTATATTTATTCTGACGGCACAACGATTCTAGGTGCGGATGATAAAGCAGGTATCGCAGCATTATTCGAAATGGCGCGTCGTTTAAAAGAAAAAGACAGCGCACACGGCACAATCCAGTTCATCATTACAGCGGGTGAAGAAAGCGGATTAGTCGGAGCCAAAGAACTGGATCCTTCAAAAATCATCGCCAAATACGGTTTTGCGGTTGATAGTGACGGCAAAGTAGGCGGCATTGTAGTAGCAGCACCGTTCCAGGCAAAAGTATTTGCGAAAATCATCGGTAAAACAGCACATGCAGGCGTTGCACCTGAAAAGGGGATTTCCGCAATTACGGTTGCAGCAAAAGCGGTTGCCCAAATGAAATTAGGCCGTCTTGATGAAGAAACAACAGCGAATATCGGACGTTTCGAAGGCGGGAAAGCAACGAATATCGTATGTGATGAAGTATCGATTCTTGCGGAAGCCCGTTCGATCGATGAAACAAAACTGAATGCCCAAACGGACCATATGAAAGAAACATTTGAACGTGTCGCACAAGAAATGGGTGCGCGCGCTGAAGTGGAAGTAAAGTTAATGTACCCAGGTTTCCGTGCGACAGAAGAAGATCAGGTTGTGAAAGTTGCGAAAGCGGCGGTAGAAGCGATCGGTCGCACACCGCAGCTTGGTATTTCAGGCGGCGGCAGCGATGCAAACGTTATCGCCGGGTTCGGAATCCCTACTGTAAACTTATCGGTCGGCTATGAGGAAATTCATACGACAAACGAAAGAATGCCGGTGGAAGAACTGGAAAAACTGGCTGATTTATTGGAAGAAATCGTTGTTCAAACAATGAAATAAGAGGTATGAATATGAGCATTGAAAAAGCAGTCGTATTTTTATGCGGCACAGAAGAATATGCCGTTCCGGTTGGGCAGGTTGTTTCGATTGAAAAGCTGGAGCGCGTAACTCCGATTCCTCATTTGCCGAACTACTTGCTCGGCTTTGCGCGAATTCGCGGGGAACTTACACCGATCATCGATTTTCAGACCATTTTATACAATCGCCCGACAAATACACAAACGGCTAAAATCATTGTGTTGAAGACAGAGTTGATTAATTACGGATTGGTCGTTGCCGATGCGAAAGAAATTATCGACTTTGAAGAAGGCGTATTAAAACAGATGGGGCTTGTCAATTACGAAAAGACGAAATATTTTACTGCGGTTGCCAATTTGGAAGACCGCATGATTTCTTGTATCGACCCGAATATTCTCGTTCACTCATTGGACGGCATCCGTGAAATTATCGAATATATGCATGAAATGAACCAGCAGGAAAATCAGACAAACTAAAAAAAGGAGCTTATCATCTGAACGTGATAGGCTCCATTTTTTCAATCGGCAGTAACCGCTTTCTTTTTTTTGAATTGTTTAACGTACGCATAACCTGTGAAGCTAAATACGAAGATGGAAATAATCGTGAGTGTCAGGACGAGATTTTCTTCAACCCATGGTATATTTCCGAGTAAAAAGCCGCCGCCAAGCCATACAACGGTCCAAAGTACGGCCCCCATGAAGTTATAGCGTAAAAATGTCCCATACGAAAAGCCCGAATATCCGCATATAAACGGTGTCATTGTCCGCATCAACGGCACAAACCTTGAAAACGTAATGGCAATCCGGTCGTAGTCTTCCAGGAATTTCAGTGCTTTTTCAGTAGTTTCCTCTGATAAAAAACGCATGAACAGATTGCGCTTCGGCGGAATTTTCCGTATCGATTTTCCGATAAGGTAGTTGCTGCTGTCGGCAAGCGTTGTCGCAACGATGAAGATGATCAGCAATGTCAGAAAATCAAGCTTATCGATCGCTGCCAATGTCCCGCTTGTGAACACCGTACTATCCCCGGGTAAAAATGTTAAAATTACAAAGGCCGTTTTCGTGAAAACAACCGCAAACAGCAAAATATAAATATACAGTCCGAGCTCTTTTATGTAATAAAATATGACCTGGTCGATTTCCCGTAAAAATTGAATGATGTCAAGTAGCATAAGTAGTTCTCCCATCAAGAGGATGATTAAATTCAAGTATAGCGGATGTTGGCAAAATATTGTTATAAAAAGTGCTGAGTAAAAAAATTAAAAGAGGTGATGGAAATGAGTTTGACGAAACGCCCTAAGATCAAGATTCCGAAAACGAAATCCGAATGGCTGATGGATCTTATCGGGTATATCGCATTGGCAATCATGTTCGCTGTACTATTCGTGAACTGGAGCGAACTGCCTAAAGAAATACCTGCCCACTTTGACGGCAGCGGCAATGTCGACCGGTGGGGCTCTAAATGGGAGCTGTTAATATTACCGGGCATCGGGATTGCCATGCATTTCTTTTTAATGATTTTGGAAAAATTCCCTGAAACGCACAACTATCCGGAACGCTTCAATGAATCCAATGCCGAGGTCTTTTACAGAAATAGTCGCCAAACATTAAATTATATGCGTAACATCATCAATATATTATTCGCCTACATCGTATACCGCATCATGATGATTGCTTTAGAAGAAGCAACAACGATCGGCTGGCCGTTTTTCGTCATTTTGGCAGCGCTGTTTATTGTACTCATTTGGAAGATGGTTAAGATATTTAAGATCAGGTAAAGCAGAATTTCTTTCGAATACCGGAAGCATCTCATAAAGGAGGTGCTTTTTTCATGAAAAACTTTAAATTAAATTACATATTTTTGATTTTCATTCGTCTATAGAAGTAAGAGAGGTGATGGACATGGATTTCGACGAGCTTTATGAGCAGGAGTTCCGCAAGACGTATCAATACATACGCTACATGGTATCGAATGCACAAGTAGCCGAAGATTTAACGCAGGATACGTTTGTGCGGATTTATAAAACGGATTTGACCAAAGTGACCAATTTCCAGACTTATACGAGGCAAGTCGCCCGGAATCTTGTTTATGACTATTACCGGAAGAGAGCATTAATTAAGTGGCTTCCATTTACAATTGCCCCGGAGCAGCAGGATTTTCACTACGTTCCGCATGATTGGCTCATTCAGGAAGAAGACCGGAAACGATTGTACGAGGCACTGCAAAAGTTAAAGCCGGTCCAACGCGAAGTTATTATTTACCGGAAAATCGAGGAGCTTTCGATTCAGGAAACGTGCGACATTATGGGGTTAACTTCGATGAAAGTCGCAAATACACAGCGAAGTGCGATGCTGGCATTGCAGAAAATTTTAGGAGGTGAAATCGATGAAGCTTGACGATCGCTTAAAACAGTTAAATGAATTCCCTGAAAATGAGGCATTAAAAAAATCCATCTATTACAACATCCATAAAAAGCCTGTCAAAAGACGCAATCCTTTGAAAACATTCCGTGAACTAGGTGTGATGGCGGCGATTTGTTTCATTGGTCTGTTTTTACTGTTCACCTCGAACAATCTTAATAATCAGGCAGCATCCGGTGAGATCGTGAAAATTACTTCCTATGAAAATAACGGAGAAAAGGGGTTTCGGGGCAGAGCATCGACATTTTTCATTGGGGTTGAAAATGTGACGACAGATGAAATGGTTACTTTATTCGAAAACATTTCAGCGCTTCCAGCTGTCATGGCTCCTCCGAATAGCGATGAGCATTATGACATTGTTGTGTTGTATAGAAACGGTGAACAGAGAAAATTTGAATTGGCATGGAACTATTTGTATGACGTGACGAATGATGCGTACTATCCCGGGCATGAACAATATCCGTCCGCTGTTTTATCTGACCTGGAAAATGCACATGACCGACTACAATTTCCTTCTATATTTATTGGTCTAGGCATTTTAGTGATGATTCTGGTGGCCTCCAGCTACTATAGCCGCCGACAAATTGAACTGCCGAAAAAAATACGCGGAATGGGTATTGCTATGACTATTTACTTGATCGTTGTGGCGATTATGGGATATTACTATTTTATAATCGGACCGTTTTACAAGCCCTTGGTTCTCCTTTTATTGTTTGTATATGGATTCAGCATGTGGTGGCTCATAAAAAGAGAAGTGACAAACTTGAACATATTGAAAGTGGAAAAGTACAAAATCCTATTTATTGTGCTATGGTTCCTTATTTGGATAGGCATGGCATAATAATAAAAATGAAGGCCGTTTTCGTAAAGAGTTACTTCTCACAAAAAAACTAATTTTGATTATTTTAGCCACCTTTGTTTCAAAATCATTACGATATTAATACCTGACAAAAGAAATAACAAAGGTAAAAACAAAGAAGATAGGAAAACGTAAGGAAACATTGCCGAATTTGCGTTAAATCCATCAAATAACATGCCTAAAATAAATGGAACTATGGAAAATATTGTTGAAACAACTGTTATTATTATCGAAGCCCCTTTGTACTTTTTTTTGAGAAATAGTGGGGAAACTAGGTTTATTAACATTGCGGCAACGATTAGTATTAACATTCAAACAACTCCAATTTTTAATAAAATTAATGTATTTTCAATATATTCCACTTTCCCTTTGAAAGCAATATACTTAGCGAAAACAACCAAAATGAAAATGCATGGCCCTTCATAAAGAAGCGGCCTTTTTTTGTTTATCAACTTATAAAAGGAATTTAAGAAAATTTAGCAGGTAACTATTGTACCATTGCACATGAACACAATGAATACAGTATGATTGCCCATTTTAAGCAGGATTCGATTTGTGTGAAAACAGGAGATAAAGTGAAGGCAGGTCAACTGCTCGGATTATGCGGGAATTCGGGCAATTCCTCGGAAGCACATATCCATTTTCAAGTGATGGATCATCCGGATTTTCTGCAGGCAAAATCGCTGCGGATTCAGTTTCATGGGGGAGCAGAACCCATTCAGGGGGATTTTGTACTGCCGAACTCAGCAAGCACGGCAGAATCCGGCACGTTTGATAAAATTGAAAACTCTTTAACAGCTGGTGAACTGCTGTTATTAATTCCCCGAATTATTGGGCAGTTTTTTAAATAGTGTATGCAGTCAAAAATGTAGTACAGCTCTGCTTGATAGAGGACCTGTGCTATGTTTATTTTTTTCTAAGGAAAGACCATCCGTCATGAACAACTAACGAATAATCTATCTTATGAAATTCTTATCCATTCGCCGAACGAAGAAAAGGAGGGATAAACTAGCATTAAAATGATATAATGTAGAAAAATATGGAATTGGAGGCTGATAGTGATGCAAATGATTTTAAACAATTCACAGAAGCTTACACAGGTTTTGTCAGCGAAATTGTTGCAGCATTTAGAAATACTTCAATTTTCTACTAACGAATTAGAGCAATACATTTATGAAAAGGCAAATGAGAACCCGCTGCTTTCTGTTATCGACGCAAAGGTAAAAGGAAATTATGAGGAAATAATGAAACTGGCAAGGAGTTCAATCAGCACGCAGTTTTCACCCTTGCATGGATCGGGAAAAGAGCAATTTAATATTATTGAAAAAACACTCGCGGAAAAAGTAAGCTATGAACTTTTTCTTATGGAACAGGTTCCGGTGCATAGTAATTTATCCGAAACGGATTTGAAAATTTTAACTTTTTTGATCCGGTCTTTAGATGATCGGTTATTTTTAGAAACGGATCTAGAATTTGTATCCGAAAAATTTAATACGAGTATGGTTCATGTCGAGGCGATATTAAATTTGCTCCAAACTTTTGAGCCAGTCGGAGTTGGCGCCCGCAACTATACAGAGTATTTGTTGATTCAGATTAATCGTGACCCGTCTGCTCCGGAAATGGCAGTCAAATTTATCAATGATGATTTAAAATTGGTCGCAGCACAGGCATTCAAAAGGTTAAGTAAAAAATATAAAATGCCACTTCAAGAGGTACAACAGACTGTTACTTACATTAAAAATTTGAACCCGATGATTGCAGGAGATAAAGTGGAAGCCATTCCGTATATCATACCGGATTTAACGGTCAAAAATATTGAAGGTGAATGGATCATCAAATTAAACCGTCACTATTTGCCATCCGTTACAATTGATGAATCCTATGTGAAACTGCTTAAAAACGATGCGAACAATCAAACGTATTACCGAGATTCAATAAAAGATGCGCTTGCATTAATGGAGGGCATTGAACAGCGGGATAAGACCCTGTACGATTTGGCTCGATTGCTCGTACAAATTCAGGAAGATTTTTTTGCAAAAGGAATGGATTCAATCAAACCGATGCGTTTAAAGGATGTATCTGAAGTACTTGGTGTGCACGAATCAACAGTCAGCAGGGCTATCCGGGGAAAATATATTCAAACACCGCATGGAATTTATGCTTTGCAGTCCTTGTTTACAAAAGGGTTAACGAATGCTTCAGGCAAAATGGATTCCGTAACGTATATTAAGAAACGGATAAAAGAACTGGTTGAAGAAGAAGACAAAAATAAACCATTATCGGATCAGCAAATGACTAATATTCTTCGTAAGGAAGGAATACAAATCTCCAGACGAACCGTCGCAAAATACCGGGAAGAATTGAGAATTGTCAATTCAGCTAATCGTACTTGCGGATAGGTGATGCAATATGTAGCAAGTTGATGCTACAAATACAATAATGATGCGAAAATGCATCGTTAATCTAATAAAATTTTTTTATTTAACTTAATTTAACTGAATTTTTAAAATTCGGCACGAAAATTGCTCCTTGTAAAGTAGACATTGAATTAGAGGAAGGGGTTTATAAATGTCAGCATTCAAACACTGAGGGGTGAATAAATGGGCACTTTACAAAAATCATTAAAAACGCGTCATATTACGATGATCTCAATCGGAGGAGTCATAGGGACAGGGCTATTTGTAGGAACCGGTAAAAATATTTTAAGTACGGGTCCTGCAGCTGTTGTATCATATGCAATTGCATGTATGCTGATTGTCCTGATTATGCAAATGGTTGGGGAAATGGCGACAGGTGAACTTGCATTAGGGAAAAGTAGAGGCAGTTCTGCAGAGCTCGGTTCATTTGCTTCCTATGCGGGAAGGTATATTGGTCCATGGGCAGGATTTACAGTAGGCTGGCTATACTGGGCAAGCTGGGTGTTTATTGTTGGGCTGGAAGCGGCGCTAATTGGAGGTATATTGCATAACTGGTTCCCGGTTATTCCGGTCTGGGTTGGCGGTGTAGGGATTACCTTACTAATGACAGTCGTTAATATTTATTCTGTCAAGTCATTCGGTGAATTTGAATATTGGCTGTCGTTCATTAAAGTCACGGCTATTATTGTATTTTTACTTGTTGGTCTTTTAATGATTGTTGGTTTATGGCCAAATTATGAGTCGAGAAGTTTAGAACTATTAACATCGTACGGCGGATTTGCTCCAAATGGAATTGTCCCTGTTGCGACAGCGATTGTATTCGTAATCTTCTCTATTTGTGGTGCTGAGGTTGCAGCGATAGCAGCGGCAGAATCTGAAAATCCGGCGAAAAATATTGTACGTGCCATCCGGAACGTTGTATTCCGTCTAGGATTATTCTTTGTCGGATCTGTAGCTATTATGATTCTGATTGTTCCGTGGAACGACACGGCTATGCTAGCAGCACCTTATGCAAATATTTTAACGTTGGCCGGATTACCGGTTGCAGCACAAATCATTCAGATTGTTATTTTTATTTCTCTAATTTCTGTATTGAATTCGGCTTTATATACGAGTTCGCGTATGTTGCTTGAAATGTCGCGTCAAGGTGATGCACCGAAAATGTTCTCACAAATTAAAAATAAGCGTGGTGCACCGGTACATGCCATTATTGGCAGTACAGTTGTCGCCTATATTTGTGCACTAATGTATTTCGTTTCACCGGAAGTGATCTTTTACTTTTTAGGAAACAGTGTCGGGGGGTTAATGATTGTTGTTTATATTTTCATTGCCATTTCGCAAATCCGTTTCCGCCGCCACTATGAAAAAGTCTCGAATGAGCCGCTTGCGATAAAAATGTGGCTGTTTCCGTATTTATCTTATATTACAATCGGTATTTTGGCAGTCGTTTATTTATGCCAGATGTTAATTGAATCTTTACGCTCCCAATTTTACTTGAGCACATTAGTATTGATAGGTTCGGTTTGTTTATTTTTTGTCATGCGAAAGTTCTCTGTCAAATCGGCTGTACAGAAAGAAAAAGCAGAGGAAATAGAGGAGAACTTACTATCCGAATAGAATAGGTGAAGAATACCCTTAGATACAGGCTGTCTAAGGGTATTTTAGAGAGGATGTGACCATTATGCCAATAGTAGGGTTCCATAAAGGAGAGCATTTTTTTGTAGTTAAAAACGGTGAAATTATAGCAAAAAGCGAAATACAGCCGGACTTAATCGAAAATATTATCAACGAATATAAAAATGAAAAAGAATTATTTGAGGTAGATGGCTATTTTGTACAAGTACTGGAGTCGGTACAGGGGGATTTATTTAATGTGCGGTCATTAAAACAGTTCAGCGACAGCGATTTTATGAATCCGCTTTCGACTAAAGTGTTAAACTCCATCTCTGACGGCATTACAATTTGTGATCGCCAAGGCAAAATTTTGTTTCAAAATAAAAGCGATATTGAAATTGTCGGCATTGATCTAATGGGAAGATATGCGAAAGATGCAATGGCAGAGGGATTGATGAGTGATTCCATTTCGATGAAAGTGATTGAATCCAAAGAAAAAGTAACGATTTTGCAGACGTTTATTAATGGCAAGTGCTTTTTAGTAACGGGAAAGCCGATATTCGATGAGGCAGGGGAACTGCAATATGTAGTTGCCATTACCCGTGATATGACCGAACTGAAAATATTGGAACAAGAAGTGCAGAAGCTGGAAATACAAAATGAAAATTTTAAAAACAAATTGCAGGCGATACATACAAAAGAAACGAATATTATTTCGATGTCCTGTGCCATGGAACAAGTAGTAGATCGCGCGATGAGAGTAGCAGAAGTGGATTCTACTGTATTAATCAGTGGTGAGTCGGGAGTAGGGAAAGAAGAAATTACAAAGCTCATCCATACATCCAGCAGGCGCAGTGAAAAGCAATTATTAACGATTAACTGCAGTGCGATACCGGATACATTATTGGAATCGGAACTTTTTGGTTACGAAGCAGGTGCCTTTACTGGTGCCATTAAAGGTGGAAAAGCAGGGCTGTTTGAAATTGCTTCAGGCGGTACAGTGTTTTTAGATGAAATTGGCGAAATGCCCTTGCTGTTACAGGTGAAATTATTGCGCGTGTTGCAGGAATGCGAGGTTCAGCGCATCGGCAGCGGAAAGCCGATTCCGATAGATGTACGGATTATAGCCGCAACAAACAGAAACTTGGCGGAAATGGTAAAGCAGGGCAGTTTCCGGGAAGATTTGTATTACCGCTTGAATATTATTCCTATAGAAGTCCCGCCGTTAAGACAGCGCCGGGAAGATATTATTCCGCTTGTAAATCATTTTCTAGCATTAATTAATAAAAAATATGGCATCCACCGGACGATTAAAAAAGACGCATTGAAAATCTTTAAGGCATATGACTGGCCCGGTAATGTCCGGCAGCTCAAAAATATCGTAGAACGGATTTGCCTGCTTGCTGTTCAGCCGGAAATAACTGTGAACATGGTAAAACAGGAATTGGACAGCAATCCGGATATTGTGCATATTTTAAAAAATCAGCACGATGAGAACTTTGAAACTAAACAAACTGTGCATCCCAAGTTTGCGGGGACGCTGAAAGAACAAGTGGCTCTATTTGAAAAACAGCTGATTAAACAAGCATTATCTGAACATCCAAGCATTCGTGAAACAGCTAAGTCTCTCGGGTGTGATCAGTCAACATTAGTCCGGAAAATACAAAAATATCAGTTGACACGCAATATTTCGTATGAAGATAGATGATGCGTTTTTGCATCAAATTTGCAGTTCTGAATTTAAAATGTATAAATAAATAAAATGTATGATGTTATACAACTTTGTTGAAAAAATACAAATCATATATATAGAAAAGCCAAAAAAATATAACAGCTAAGACATCACTTATCATCTAGTGATGTCTTTTAGTTGAAAGATTTATATTTTATTCCCTTCAAATAAAAGTTGGCACGAGAATTGCTCATTAGTAGGTGTAGGTAAATAAATCGAAATGAGGGGAACTATTTATGACAATTCAGTTAAAAGAAACATTAAAAGTATTGGATCAGAAACATTTTCTCCACCCGACATCTTCTATTGAACAACAGCAAGCTGATGGACCGGCTGCAATTTTTACTGAAGGTGAGGGAATTTATTTAAAAGATATGGAAGGCAAAGTGTATATTGACGGGATGTCTTCTTTATGGAATGTCAATGTTGGACATGGCCGTGAAGAAATCGCGGAAGCGGCAAAGGAGCAGATGGGAAAGTTGGCATTCAGTTCGTGTTTTGCAACGTTTAGTAATGAACCGGCCATTCGCTTAGCGTCCAAAATTGCATCGATGGCCCCTGGAAATTTAAACACAGTATTCTTCACGTCTGGCGGTTCAGAGTCTAATGACACAGCGATTAAATTAGCACGTCATTACTGGGTACTGAAAGGTCAGCCACAGCGCCAGACAATTATTTCACGTACACAGTCTTACCATGGAGTAGCAATGGGAGCAACAAATGCAACTGGGTTAAAAGCATTCCGTGACTTTACTAATTCACATGCACCTGGCTTCCATTATGTCTACAATCAGTCTGCACGTAATTTACGAGACACAATTGAACAGCTAGGACCTGAAACAGTTGCAGCGTTCATGTCAGAGCCAGTACAAGGAGCAGGTGGAGTAAATATCGCCCAGGAAAATTATTTTAAAGAAGTCCGTGAAATTTGTGATGAGTACGGCATTTTATTTATTGCGGATGAAGTAATCACTGGTTTCGGTCGTACAGGTAAATTATTCGGCATGCAGCATTACGATGTAGTTCCGGATATGATTACATTCGCAAAAGGCGTATCAAGCGGCTATGCACAACTTGGCGGCGTTGTCATTTCGGAAAATATTCACCAGGATTTATGTGAGCTGTCGAAAGGGACATTAATGCATGGCTATACTTACAGCGGCCATGCAATGGCATGTGCAGTCGGGTTGAAAAATATTGAAATTATTGAACGTGAAAACCTTGTGGAAAATGCAGCAAAAATGGGTGAAGCAATGCTGGAGGGCTTCCGTGTTCTACAGGATAAATACAGTTTTATCGGCCGTGTGCGCACACTCGGTTTACTTGGAGCGATTGAGTTAGTAAAAAGCCGCGAGACGGGTGAACTGTTCGACACATTACTAAGCCCGATTTTTGTACAGGAAACGATGAAAAGAGGTTTAATCTTGCGAACGGTTACGTATGAACAAGATACGATTGTGTTTGCGCCCCCACTAATTTTATCGCAAGCAGAATTGAACGAAATATTAAGAATTTTAGACGAGACATTTGAATTTGTGCGTAAAAATATTGTGGAGAAAGAAGGCTAAGCGAATGATTATCGGGATTCCAAAGGAAATAAAAAATAATGAATACCGTGTCGGAATGACTCCCGGAGGTGTTTTTGAACTTCAAAAAAGTGGTCATAGCATAAAGGTGGAGACGGGTGCAGGCTTAGCAAGCGGATTTACAGATGAAGCCTATACAGAAGTCGGTGCAGAAATTGTGGCGACTGCTGAAGAAGCTTGGAATGCTGAAATGGTTATTAAAGTAAAAGAACCATTACAACAGGAATTTCATTTCTTTAAGAAAAATTTAATTTTGTTCACCTATTTACATTTGGCGCCAGAACCTGAATTAACGAAACAGCTTATTGAAAAAGAAGTGACTGCGATTGCTTATGAAACAATCCAGCTTCCAAATGGTACATTACCTTTATTAACGCCAATGAGCGAAGTGGCAGGACGTATGGCTGTACAACTAGGTGCGCATTTCCTTGAAAAACATGAAGGCGGAAAAGGAACGCTTTTAGGTGGTGTTCCGGGAGTATCCCCAGCAAAAGTCGTAATTATTGGTGGTGGTATCGTCGGGACAAATGCTGCGAAAATGGCGGTAGGAGCTGGAGCCGATGTGACGATTTTGGATACGAATGTTGATCGACTGCGTCAATTAGATGATCAGTTTGCAGGTCGATTAAAAACACGTATGTCCAATAGTTTCAACATTTCGGAGGAAGTAAAGACAGCGGATTTATTAATAGGTGCCGTGCTGATTCCGGGGGCACGTGCACCACGTTTAGTAACAGAAAGTATGGTAAAGACGATGTCAAAAGGCTCTGTAATTATCGATGTTGCGGTGGATCAGGGCGGTTCAATTGAAACTGTCGACCGGATTACAACACATAGCGAGCCTGTTTATGTAAAGCATGGCGTATTACATTATGCCGTTTCAAATATACCGGGTGCCGTGGCAAGGACGTCAACGATTGCATTAACAAATGTCACATTACCGTATGCACTTCAAATTGCAAACAAAGGCTTTGAAAAAGCTGTGATTGAAAACGATGCATTAGCAAAAGGATTGAATACCGTAACCGGAAAAGTTACGTATGAAGCAGTTGCCCACGCTCACAACCTGCCGTATTCGCCTTTAAAAGAAGTACTACAAACTGTGTCTATTTAAGGAGGAATTTTATGACAACCATTATTAGAGAAATCCGTGAACAATTCAATCCAGCCAATCCGGCTGAATGTATCGGCCAAGTTGAACTTCTGACGGTAGACGAAACGAAAGCAGTCGTTGCATCAGCACATCAGGCATTTGAGGAATGGAAAAATAAATCTTCTGTTGCTCGCGGCGAAATTTTGCGTGTGATGGCGGATTTACTGGAAGAAGAAATAGATCTTGTAGCGGAAACAGCTTCGCGTGAAATGGGAAAAACAAAAAATGAAATGATCGGAGAAGTAAAGCGTGGTGCTTCGATTTTACGTTACTATGCCCAGGAAGGGATGCGGGCAACAGGTGAAGTACTGCCTTCAGCCAGTGAAGATAAGATTTTGTATACGAAGCGTGTACCGCTTGGCGTAATTGCAGCAATTACTCCTTGGAATTTCCCTGTAGCCATTCCGCTGTGGAAAATGGCACCAGCCTTAGTTTACGGAAATACTGTAGTTTGGAAGCCTTCAGTTGAAGCAGCATTGACCGGAAAGCTGCTAGGCGAATTATTTGAACGGGCTGGATTCCCGAAATCCGTCGTCAATGTTGTACAGGGGCGCGGTTCAAAAGTCGGGCAAGTTTTATTGGAAGCCCCTGAAGTAAAGGCAATAACATTTACAGGTTCAAATGGCGTCGGACAAAGTATTTTAAATACAGCCGGATCGACAAACAAAAAAATTCAGCTGGAGCTTGGCGGGAAAAATGCGGCGATTATTTTAGCGGACGCCGATTTAAAATCAGCAGCAAAATTGACAATCGAAGGTGCGATGAAACAGACGGGTCAGCGCTGCACAGCCACAAGCCGTGTTTATATCGAACAGGCGGTTTATGAAGAAGTACTGGCGTTATTAATTGAAGAAACGAAGAAAATTGAAGTTGGTGTAACGATGGGACCTGTTGTTTCACAAGGACAATATGAAAATATTTTAGCGGCAATAGAAAAGGCGAAATCTGAAGGCGCAGAACTTATTTACGGTGGTGAACCGGCTCCAAATGAAACAGAGGGCTACTATATTCAGCCGACGATTTTTAAAAATGTGACTCATGAAATGGCAATTGCACGCGAAGAAATTTTCGGGCCGGTGCTGGCTGTCGTAAAAGTGAAAGATTACGAGGAAGCAATTCAATTATCGAATGATTCGGAGTTTGGATTAAGTGCTTCAATCTATACTGAAAATATCCAAAAAGCGTTTGATTTTATTAAGCGCAGTGAAGTAGGGCTTGTCCAGGTAAATGATGAAACAGGCGGAGCAGAACCACAAGCCCCGTTTGGCGGTGTGAAAAATTCTAGTACAGGTGCCCGTGAACAAGGTCAGGCGGCGAAAGAATTTTTCACGACAATGAAAACCGTTACGATCAATACGAAATAGCAGGTTTTTTTATCTGACTATTCACTTAATTTAATTATAAAAACGACCCAATACTGTCCGGTTCATTACAATAAACTTCCTTATGAAAGAAGGTATCTCTATGACACATACTCGTTTAGCTATTGATGTTGGTGGAACTTTTACAGATGTTTTTGTATTTAACGAAAATACGGGAGAAGTGTTTGTAACGAAAACATCTTCTACACCATCAAACCCGGAAGAAGGTATTATTAATGGAATTGAGAAGGCCCGATTAGACGGCAAGGATATAAAAATATTTTCTCATGGCACTACAGTAGGCACGAATGCGCTGATTGAACGGAAGTTACCGAAAACAGCACTGATCACAACAAAAGGCTTTCGGGATGTAACTGAAATTCGACGTGGTACAAAAGAAGACATATGGGATACGTATAAAGATACAGCAAAACCTTATATTCAACGGCGTGATCGATTTGAGGTCACGGAACGGACAGATTATGAAGGCAATATTTTAGAAGCAATTCAGGAGGACGAAATTCGCGCATTAGCAAAAAAGCTGAAACGCAGAAATACCGAATCTATTGCCGTCTGCTTTATTAATGCCTATGTTAATGGAGAAAATGAAGCAAAAGTAAAGGAAATTTTAAAAGAGGAACTGCCGGATGTCTATGTTTGTATATCCAGTGAAGTCTTGCCGGAAATTTTTGAACATGAACGGATGAGCACGACGATTATTAATGCCGTTCTAGGACCGATTATGAGCAGATATATTAGTAAGTTAAGCGATGAAATGCAGAAAAAAGGCTATGAAGAGGAAATTTTAGTACTGCATTCAGGCGGCGGGGTAATGACGTCGAGTACAGTTCCACGTTATGCTGCAAGATTAGCCAGCTCAGGGATTGCTGCAGGAGCGATTGCAAGTAAACATATTGCCAAATTATGCGGATTTGATAATGCGATCGGTTTGGATATGGGCGGAACGAGTACCGACATCTCCCTTATGTTCGAGGGAGATATTCGTATTACAAAAGACTGGTCGATTGAATACGGTTATCCGATAGGGTTCCCGAGTATTGAAATATTAACGATTGGAGCAGGCGGGGGCAGCCTTGCATGGAAAGATGAAGGCGGATCATTACGAAACGGACCACAAAGTGCCGGTGCTGCACCAGGCCCTGCTTGTTATGGTCGTGGAGGAACTGAGCCAACCAACTCAGATGCGAATTTAGTGTTAGGCCGTTTAGGTGTTAATTTACTGGATGGCACAATGCAACTGGATAAATCTGCTGCAACTCAGGCAGTGAAGTCCATTGCGGATGAATTTAACCAGTCTGTTGAAGAAGCCGCAAATGCGATTATCCAAGTGGCCAACGCCAATATGAGCGATGCCGTTCGATTAATTTCGGTACGTCGAGGGTATGACCCGCGTGATTTTGCTCTCGTAGCATTCGGTGGTGCAGGACCATTGCACGGTGCTTATTTAGCAAAAGATTTAAATATCCCGAAAGTAATTATCCCGACACATCCGGGCGTCGCTGCTGCAATGGGTTGTCTGCTCGTTGATGTGCGTCATGATATTTCAAAAACGTACGTGAAAAAAGTGACGGATGTATCGGTTGAAGAGTTAACTGAACAGTTCAGCGAGTTGAGAACTGAGGCGAAAGCGCTGCTGGAAGAAGAGGGGATTTCCGAAGAAACTTCAACGTTGATGAACTATATTGACCTTCGCTATAAGGGGCAATGGCGATCATTGGCTGTAGTTGTTCCGGATGAATTGACTTCATTAGAAGATGTACTGGCTGCTTTCCATAAAGAACATGAACGTGAATTTGCTTTCTCTGATCCTGAACAGACGGTGGAAATTTACGGATTGCGTGTAACAGCCATTGGAACGGTGCCAAAACCGGAATTTCTGCAATATGAACAAGAAGGAACGTTAGAAGATGCTTATAAAGAGACACGTCCTGTTTATTTCGAAGGGGAATTTGTCGATACGAAAGTATATCACCGCGATAAAATTCCGGTCTACACACAAATACAAGGTCCGGCAATCGTAGATCAGTTAGATACGACGACAGTAATCCCACCAGGATTTACGGCGGAAGTAGATGTCTATAAAAATATTATTATTACGGTGAACGAATAAACGATAAGGAGGATGAAGTCTATGAGTACAATGAAATTAGCAGAACATAATCAAGTGCAAAATCTAGATCCCGTAACATTTGAAGTGTTGAAAAACGGGTTTGTCAATCTGGTCGATCAGATGGCAGAGCAAATGTTGCGTACATGTTATTCGTTTGTGATTTATAACCGTGATTTTAGTTGTGCACTATGTGATGCCGATGGAAATACGGTCATGCAAGGGACACAGGATATTTCGGTTCATGTAGGAACATTGCATTTAACAGCGAAGGCAGTTTTGGAAGATTTTGCGGACGATATCCACCCGGGTGACGTTTTTTTAGTAAATGATCCTTATCGTGGAGGGACACATTTCAGTGATGTCCGAGTCGTTTTACCCGTATTTCATGGAGAAAAGCTTATAGCCCTGATGCAAACGAACGGGCACTGGGCAGATGTCGGTGGTTCAAACCCTGGATCTTTCGATATTACAGCGAAAGAACATTTCGGCGAAGGATTGCGGATTCCGCCTGTACGGATATACAGTAAAGGCCAATACTTAAAAGATATTGTCAATATTATCGTAAAAAATATGCGTATTCCGGAAGAACGAATTGGAGATTTACGTTCGCAAGTGGAAGCCGCAAAAGTTGGCGAAAAGCAATTAAATGAGATGATTGACAAGTACGGAATTGATACGGTTTTATTAGCTTTCGATGAAGTACAAAATTATGTGGAGCGTTTAATGAAGGCAAAAATTGCGGTTTTGCCTAAAGGGGAATGGGAAACCGTGGATTATATTGATATGGACCCGCAGCTTGGGGATGGTCTAATTCCGATACGTGTGAAAATGACGATAACGGACGATGAGATTTTATATGATTTAAGCGGATCACACCCGTACATTAGCTGCTTTTTAAATGCCGGTTTTGGTTCGGCACTTTCGGGAACTTATGCAGGGACCAAGACATTCTTCCCGGACATTCCGTTAAACTCGGGCTTCTATCGGGTCGTAAAAACGTATCTCCCTGAAAATACCGTAGTCAACGCACCAAGTCCGGTGGCGGTATCGGGCTACTGTTCGGGGTCGTTTGAAAAAATCATGAATGCGTGCTTTGAATTATGGTCCAACATCATGCCGGAACGTGCAATTGCTTGTTCCTTTAACTTAGAGTATTTATTAATTGGCGGTTATGATAAACGACAAAATGGCAGTGAGTACTTTATGTGGTACGACTGGATGGCGGGCGGTCATGGTGGCCGTATTGACCGAGACGGCGCAAATACAACTTCACCGGTTTTCGGGGTCGGGTTAAGTGTTCAACCTTGTGAAGGTCAGGAACGGCTGTCACCGGTTATTACGACGAAGCACCAAATCATAACCGATTCTGCAGGTCCGGGTAAATATCGCGGGGGCTGCGGTGTTGAAAAGGGCGGTATGTTAACAGATATAAATAATACGGTCATGTCCTATTGCTGTGACCGCTCACGCTCGATTACATGGGGCATCAAAGGGGGATTACCTTCTATTCCACAAGGGGCCATCCTTAATCCGAATCAAAGTGATGAAGAGTTTTTAGGGACTATCTTCTCCAATGTAGAAGTGAAAAAAGGTGATTCATTTACACGACCATCTGCAGGCGGCGGCGGTTTAGGTGACCCGTTAGAACGCGATATTCATGCAGTTTTGGAAGATGTGATTGATGAGTATGTATCGATTGAGCGTGCAAAACTTGATTACGGCGTAATAATTTATGAAATTGACCGGGATATTGACGCGTTTGAAGTGGATTACGAAGCAACATCAAAAGAGCGGGAATATATTCGTAATAACCGCCGTCAATGGCTGGAATTGGACCCTCTTGAGGTCGAACGCATGTACAATGCTGGAGAAATTAATCAAATGGATGTCGTTCGCCGACATGGAGTAATTATGGATTATAAAACGAATAAAGTTTTACCGGTTTCGACTATGCAATACAGAGAAGAGATGAAAAAACGTTCTCTTGCTTTTTGGGCATAGGAAGCGGGAAGCTTACGAAACCCCTATGCAGGACTAATTCTGCATAGGGGTTTTATGAGGTTTGAGCCGCGTTCATCCATCTGCGCGAATTCTTCAATTTCCGCTTCAGTAAAAGGGACGTCGTATATGCGTTAAGGATCATCCTGCTTCTGCAAATAGCCCTTTTTTAAAGCGAGGTAAATCCAGTAAGCACCGAAGTTTTCTTCGTGTTACATCATTTCCAGTAAAAGTTCGTACACCGTTTTTACATGCATTACCTGTCACTCCCAGTTGAAATATGCCCGGTGATCTTATTATAAAAAGTAGAGGCAGTACCGGTTGGACCATTCCGATTTTTTGCAACTATAAGTTCAAGACGATCGGGCACATTTGAATCGATCTCTTCCGGGTCCTTATAATAGGAGTTCCTGTAAAGCAGAATGATAATATCGGCATCTTGTTCAATCGAGCCGGAATCGCGCAGGTCGCTCATGACCGGGCGCTTGTTGCTGCGGGTTTCGACATTGCGGTTGAGCTGGGCCAGACAAACGACTGGGCAGTCAAATTCTCTGGCCATCTGCTTTAGCGCGCGGCTGATTTTGCTCATCGCGATTGCCGAATAGTCAAAGTCATCATCTGCTTGGATAATCTGCAAGTAGTCGATGAAAATGATCGGTGTCTTATCGGGATGCTGGCGGATAATCCGGCGTGCCTGGCTGCGGATTTGCGCAACCGTCAAGCCGCTTCGGTCATCAATATGCACATTGGACTTATTTACCCGTTCCAGCACATGCAGCCATTCTGCTTTTTGATTGTCATTAAAAAGCATTTTCGGATTGCGCATCTTCAATCGGGAGTAATTGCCCGTTGTTGCGATGAGCCGGTCAAGTAAAATCGTTTTAGTCATTTCCAGTGAAAATACAATCGGCAAATGTCCTTGCCACCCGGCATTGAGGGCTAAGTTGTTCATGACATCCGTTTTCCCCATTGAAGGACGTGCTGCGATAATCGTCAGCTCTCCCGGACGAAACCCGTCGATCAATAGGCCGAGCTCCTTTATATGCGGCACGACCATTCCTTCTGTCTCGACATCCTCATATGGCCGGTTATGCATTTCGACTAAATCCTGGGTGATCGACGTATCGGTCACAGTGGCTTCAAGTTGTGTATTGTCCAGCCGCTCAATAATTTTCTGAATCGACCAATCCCCCTCAGCAGCCTGAAACAGGATCTGCTGTTTTTGCCGTTCGCGCCAAACTTCACGCAATACCTGTATATAATCATCAAACTTTTCTGCATCGGCAAACTTGAGCAGCTCTGTCAAATAGGAAACGCCGATCGTCTGGATTTCTTCAAAGCGGGCACTTAATGTCAGGTAATCGGCAGGACGACCCTCTGCTGCCAATTGCTGCATCAACTTAAATAATTGGCGATGATGCTGCCCGTAAAACATTTCGGGCTTTAACTGGCTGTCCAAAATCAAATAATTCTCCTCAAGCATCGTTGCTAAAATGCTTTGCTCCAAATATTCCTTTTTAATCAAAACGTTTCACCTGCCTCATAATCAAGTACTACCGGCTTTGGCACGTATTCAAGCGGTGCTTTTCTTGCATGGGCATTATTGAGATAGCTTTCAAAATTGACCGGACGGAACAATGTCATCGGGCGTAAATATTTTTGCATTTGCACGTCATGGCGCCAGCATTTCACTTGCTCGTCAATCACCGTATAGCATTCCTCGACCGTATAACCTAAATTTAAAATGGTGTTCACTAACCTGTAATTGGCAGGTGCCTGGTCATTGAAATTCTTATTGGCCTTCTTGTTTAAATAGTGAATAATATCCGACACGGCTTCTTGCCGGGCCTTCTTTTTATCATTTTGTGATGCCTCGATCGGCAAGCTGCCTTGCATCGCCAGTTCATTGTTACCGGCTTCTTCCGCATCAAGCAATTTTTGCAGCTGCGTGTAATCAATCCGGTACCATTTCGAGCGGTCCGTTGAAAAGCGGTTAAATTTTCTTGTTGAAATAATGAGCTTTCGCTGTTCAAGCTTTAAAAGGAGCCGGCCAATTTTCGCGGCATTCCAGTAAGTATGCTGCTTGGTCCATTGGTGATGGGTTTGACAGTACCAGAAATGTCCTACCTTTTTCTTTCCTTGATGCTTTAGACGGTAATGCAGCTGCTGGAGTATGGCTGCTTCCTCGATGCCTACAATATTTGCCAAGCGTTGTGAATAGTACATTTGATGACCTTCTACTACAAAATTCATGTTTTCCAACCTCCAATTGTTCGTTTGCCTTATATATGTCATTGAAAAACGGATTTGGGGACAAGATTGAAAAACTTTTTTTGGAAATGGAACTTATCAGGAGGAAGGAATCGTATGTCAGTCAGGAAATCCATTCGTCGTGTGACAGCACGACAATACTTTTTATAATTATTAAAAGAGAATACTAAATCTTTAAGAGCACCTGGAAATTGTTTTTCCGGAACACTGAATTTTGCACATTCATGACAACAAAACAGCGGAATTGCAATCATTAAAATTAAGAATAAAAGTAGCCTGTTTTTTTAGGGTGTATAGAAGAAGGAGAATTACTGCTTTTTCGTATGGAATATTTGTGGTTCGCAAAACAGTAGACACATGGGATTTTTTGCAATAAACATTTCTCTTGGTAGCTGATGCAATATCTACTATAATTAGAAATCGATTGGGTATGCAGTGGAGGTGTCTATACAGGTGATACAATTACAGCAAGTCACAAAAAAATTTGGTTCTTTCGTCGCTGTGCAGGATGTGACGTTAACGATTGCTAAAGGGGAAATTCACGGATTGATCGGGGCGAGCGGTGCAGGGAAATCGACATTGCTGCGTCTGATGAACTTGCTTGAAGTTCCGGACAGTGGAGAGGTAGTCGTCAACGGCCAGCAACTGACCGCTTTAAAAACTGCGGAACTTCGTGAAGCGAGAAAATCAATCGGGATGATCTTCCAGCATTTTCATCTTGTCGCAAATAAAACCGTCCATGATAATGTGGAAATTGCACTGGTACTGGCAAACTTTCCGAAAAAGCTGCGGAAAGCGCGTGTCATCGAATGCCTGAAGTTTGTCGGGCTGGAACAGTTTGCAAACCAATATCCGGCCCAGCTGAGCGGTGGGCAAAAGCAACGTGTGGCGATTGCAAGAGCACTGGCAAACGAAACGGCGGTCCTGCTCTGTGATGAGCCAACCTCTGCGCTTGATACCAACACTTCTGCGGAAATTTTGCGTGTTTTACAGAAGGTCAATGTGGAGCTCGGTGTAACGATTGTGCTTGTCAGTCATGAACTTGATGTTGTGAAAAGTATTTGCCATCGTGCTACCGTACTGGATACAGGGCAAATATATGAAACAGTCGAGTTAACACCTGGTGGCATACTAGAAACGAGCCATCATCCGCAAAGCTTCGTTGATCAGCTCGTGAAAGGTGGAATTGGACATGCCTGATGTGTTACGTCAGTATGAAGCCGAAATTGGGCGGGCGATCAGCGAGACCTTTTTCATGGTCGGTGTGTCAATTGTAGCTGCCGTTTTAATCGGTTTACCAATCGGTACATATTTATTTCTTTGCGGGAAAGAAAAATTGCTTGAAAATCGTGTCGTTTACAACATACTAAACTTGGCGGTGAATACGATCCGCTCATTTCCATTCCTGCTATTGGTCGTTTTCTTGATTCCTTTTACACGGCTCATTGTCGGTACGGCAATCGGTACGGTTGCGGCTACCGTTCCGTTATCGATCATTGCCATTGCGCATTATGCAAGGCTTGTCGAACAGTCACTGCTTGATGTGCCAAAAGGTGTAATCGAGGCAGCTGTTTCAATGGGTGCCTCGGTACGGCGGATTATTTTCAGTTTTCTTTTTGTGGAGGCACGTTCAGGCCTGGTGCTCGGCTTGACGACTTCGATTGTCAGCTTCATTTCCTATTCTACAATAATGGGTGTAGTTGGCGGTGGCGGCATCGGTGATTTTGCGATTCGTTACGGTTATCAGCAATTCAAGACAGATCTAATGCTTTACATGATTTTCATTATGATTATTTTGGTGCAGCTTATTCAAATGATTGGTACAACTGCAGCAAGATGGTTGGACAAAAGATAGGAGAATGATTGTGAAAAAAAGATGGATGTTAAGTGTAGCAGCAGTACTTGCTTTAGTAGGCTGCGGACAGAATGATGAAACAGAAACGAATAAAGAAGTGGAAACAGAAGAGACAACGTTAAAAGTTGCATCATTGATTTCACCGATGACAGATATTCTGGAACTGGTGGAGCCTAAATTGGAAGAACAGGGCATTGATCTGGAAATTGTCGTATTAGGCGATAATGTACAGCCAAACAGTGCACTGGCCGCAAAGGAAGTGGATGCAAACTTCTTCCAGCACGTACCGTATATGGAGGAATTCAACCGTAACAATGACGCAAATTTAGTGCCGATCCAGCCGATTTACTTTGCGAATTACGGTGTGTATGCTAAAAATTATGATTCAATCGAAGAGTTGCCTGAAGGGGCGACAGTTGCGATTGCCAACGATATTTCAAATGTTGACCGTTCGTTAATGCTGCTTGCCCAGCACGGTGTCATTACATTAAAGGAAAAAACGGATGTGTATTACACATTAGCAAGTGTTGAGGACAATCCGAAAAATCTTCAGTTTAAGGAAGTCGATCTGTTAATGCTTGCGCGTATGTACGATGATGCGGATGCAGTCGTTATGACACCTGCCTATGCGGCACCCCTTAATCTAACACCGAAAAGTGATGCGCTGCTGACTGAAGGCGTGGAAAATGACTTTGCCATTACATTAGTGGCACGTGAAGACAACAAAGACGACGAAGCAATCAAAAAGCTTGCAGAAGCAATGACAAATGAAGAAGTGCGTAATTTCCTTACTGAAAACTACGACGAAACTGCAACACCAGCTTTTGAATAAAAAGATCGATCATGCCGAGACGCGCTTCCATTATGCGTTTCGGCTTTTTTTATTAAAAATGTTCTGGATCAAAGCAGGTTTTTGACCGGTATGCCTAATTTTGTTACCCTTTATTTGTAAACATTTGAAGGGGTGGTCAAAATGGCAGAAAACTTTAAAGCATTAGTCGTCAATAATGAAGAACAATTTACAGTGGACGTGAAGGAACTTACCTTGAATGATTTACCTGATGGAGACGTGCTGCTTAAAGTAGAGTATTCTTCTATAAATTATAAGGATAGTTTAGCAGCAATACCGGATGGCAACATTGTGAAAAGCTATCCGTTCGTACCGGGCATCGACTTGGCAGGAACGGTCATTTCATCGGAAAACCCGCAATTCAAAGAAGGGGATAAAGTGATTGCGACAAGCTATGAAATTGGTGTAACTCATTTTGGCGGATATAGTGAATATGCGCGCATCCCGTCTGAGTGGCTTGTTCCATTGCCGGAAGGACTTTCATTAAAAGAAGCGATGATCATCGGTACAGCCGGCTTTACTGCAGCTTTATCAGTTCAGCGACTGGAAGAAAATAATGTATCGCCCGATAAAGGAAAAGTGCTCGTAACAGGTTCTACAGGCGGTGTCGGAAGCTTTGCCGTTTCGATTCTGTCAAAGCTTGGCTATGAAGTAGAAGCAAGTACAGGGAAAGAATCGGAACATGATTTTTTAAAGAAACTTGGTGCGACTTCGATCGTCCCGCGTGAAGAAGTTTATGACGGTAAAGTTCGCGCATTAGGGAAACAAAAATGGGCAGCTGCGGTCGATCCGGTCGGTGGTGAGCCATTAGCATCATTGCTAAGTCAAATTCATTACGGCGGATCTGTTGCAGTCAGCGGATTAACTGCAGGGACAAAACTTCCGTCAACGGTCTTCCCATTTATTTTACGCGGTGTCAACTTACTGGGAATTGATTCTGTATATTGCCCGATGGAAACGCGACTTAAGGTGTGGAACCGTTTGGCAACTGATTTCAAACCGGATAATCTGGAACAATTGATTCAGCAAGAAATTACGCTTGAACAGCTTCCGGAAGCACTACCGACACTATTAAAAGGCCAGGCAAAAGGTAGAACAGTCGTAAAGCTATAATGAAATATTGGAAGAAACTTTAATTCGTTTGTAAATAAACTTGGACGCACTTCTTAAATAAGGAGTGCGTTTTTTGATTTTGCGGTAAATTCATTTTCGATTCCTATTAGTTCGTACACCTCAATAATCAATGAACGCTATCTGTCCGCTATACATAATCTACTTAAAGAACAGGATTGTGAAAGGATGAAAAATTAACATGGATTTTATGCCAAGTGCGTATGGCCATTGGAATTACGGAAACAGCATGAATGAGAGAACGGACTATGGCAAAAGCCCCTTTGTCATTAATATTCACGCAGCGACAATCGGAAATCATACGTACCGGACCGTATTATGGACAGGGGAACATCTGCAATTGACTGTTATGAGTTTACATCCAGGAGAGGATATCGGTTTGGAAATGCACCCGAATGTCGATCAGTTTTTACGGATTGAGCAAGGGCAAGGAATCGTTCAGATGGGGAATGAAAGAGACAATCTAAATATGCAATGGTTCGTTTTTGATGATAGTGCCATCATCGTCCCAGCAGGAACTTGGCACAATGTGATCAATATCGGCAATGTTCCGTTAAAGCTGTATTCCATCTATGCTCCGCCGAATCACCCATACGGTACCGTGCATCCGACGAAACAAGATGCGATGATGCATGAGCACTAGTTTTGGAAGCTTGCACAATGTGCGAGCTTCTTTTTCATTGACAATATACCTATTGGGGTATATGATGAGATTAGAAATAGCCGTGGTTGCCGAGAGAAAACCTGCAGCTATTGATGCAAGTTTATAGTTTGACATATACCCTAAGGGGTAGTATAGTGTGGTTAATAAATTATTCTAAATGAGGTGAGCATATGCAGTATGATCCTAAAGTTTTGGCTCGAATGAAAAAAGTCGAAGGTCAGCTACGAGGCATTCTACGGATGATGGAAGAAGAAAAGGACTGCAAAGATGTAATAACGCAACTAAGTGCAGTCCGTTCTGCTGTTGACCGGACAATCGGTGTCATCGTGACGGATAATTTAGTCGAGTGTCTTTCAAAAGAAGATGCCGATACACTCGATAAAAACGCTATGGTCAAACAGGCAGTGGATTTACTAGTAAAAAGTCGATAAGGCTTTTTATTTTTAAAATAAATTATACCTATAGGGGTAGGGGGACTGAATTTGGAAAAGAAAAGAACAACCATCGTATTATTCAGTGGAGACTATGATAAAGCGATGGCTGCTTACATCATCGCAAACGGTGCGGCTGCATATGATCATGAAGTAACTATTTTTCATACGTTCTGGGGTATCAATACATTAAGAAAGCAAGAACCGGTACCTGTTAAAAAAGGGTTTCTCGAAAAAATGTTTGCCAAGATGATGCCGCGTGGTGCGGAAAAACTGGGTCTATCAAAAATGCAGATGCTCGGCATGGGCCCGAAAATGATCAAGCATGTCATGAATAAACATAACGCATTAACATTGACACAACTTGTAGAAATGGCGCAGGAACAGGACATTAAGCTTGTGACATGCACGATGACGATGGATTTATTGGGACTTCAAAAGGAAGAATTGCTGGATGGCATTGAATATGCCGGAGTAGCAGCCTATTTAGCGGATGCTGAAGACGGAAACGTAAATTTATTCATATAAGGGGTATCCTATGGAAACAATACTATTAATTGCTGTGATTTTAGCTTTTTTAGCGTGGCGCATGAAACCTGTAAAAGGTGTCAAAACCATTTCAACGGCACAGCTGAAAACAATGATTAATGACAAAGATAAAGTGTTTGTTGATGTACGTACACCTGCTGAGTATAAGGCACGTAATGTGAAGCAATTTAAAAATATTCCGCTCGGCTCGGATTTGTCCAAGCTGCCAAAGGGTAAGGAAATTGTAGTCATTTGTCACAGCGGCATGCGTTCGAAGCAAGCATGCAATCAGCTGAAAAAATTAGGCTATGAACAGGTGACAAATGTTCGTGGCGGAATGAGTGCATATTAAGGAGGAAATCATGATGAAAACTATTTTACCAACAGAAGTACAAGCAAAATTGGAAGCCGGTGAAGCGGTTCATTTAATCGACGTTCGTGAAGTGGCGGAAGTAGAGGCAGGTCATATTCCGGGCGTTACCCATATCCCATTAGGACTGCTGGAATTCCGTATGCACGAATTGGATAAAAAAACACCGTATATAATGGTTTGCCGTTCGGGTGCACGCAGTGGTCAGGCAACAGCTTTTTTAGAGTCACAAGGATTTGACGTGACAAATATGACTGGTGGCATGCTCGAATGGAATGGCGAAGTTAAGTAAGAAAAAATTTTGAAATAAATTATACCCTTACCGGTATGGATGGAGGATAACGATGATTAAATCAGACGTACAACTTGATGCAAAAGGTTTAGCTTGCCCGATGCCGATCGTCAAAACGAAAAAAGCGATGAATGACGTGGCAGAAGGACAAGTGCTGGAAATACAGGCGACAGACAAAGGTTCTGTCGCGGATTTAGCCGCATGGTCGAAAACGGTCGGTCATCAATATATCGGCTCAAGTGAAGTAAATGGCGTGTTTTACCACTATATCCGAAAATGTAATCCGGAAATTAGTGAAGCATCTGAAAAAACGTTTGAACAAACGATTTCAAATGAAGATGCAGTGAAACAGGAAGGCTTGATTTTGGATGTCCGTGAAGCAGCAGAGTATGCTTTCGGCCATATCCCGGGAGCAAAATCAATTCCGATGGGGGAATTGGCAACACGAATGGATGAACTCGGTAAAGACGAAACAATATATGTTATTTGCCGTACAGGTACACGCTCGGATCTGGCAGCTAGACAACTGGCTGAATCAGGATTTACAAAAGTATACAACGTCTTGCCGGGTATGACCGGCTATGAAGGCGCGTTACAGAAAGAAGTAGAGTAATTTTAAAAATTTTTATAAAAAATTATACCTATGGGGGTAGTGATAATGACAGTAACAGCATGGACAGCCGAACAAGTGGCACGCCAAGTAATTGAAAACAAAGAATTGTTTATTTTAGATGTCCGGAATGAAGACGCATTTAAAGACTGGAAAATCGAAGGTCACAAATTTGAGTACTTAAATATTCCTTACTTCGAATTATTAGATGGTGTAGAAGAAATTTTACCGCAAATTCCTGTCGACAAAGAGGTATTGGTTGTTTGTGCGAAAGAAGGTTCTTCCATCATGGTAGCAGACATGCTTTCGGATGCTGGCCTTGATGTCGGTTACCTAGAAGGTGGCATGAAGTCTTGGTCGATGTACCTTGAGCCGATTAAAGTTGGCGACTTGAATAACGGTGAACTATACCAGTTCGTACGTTTAGGGAAAGGCTGTCTTTCATACATGGCAATAAATGACGGGGAAGCAGCAATCATTGATGCCGTACGCTTCACGGATGTCTTCACAAACTTCGCGAAAGAAAAGGGCGTCGAGATTAAGCACGTTTTCGATACGCATTTGCATGCAGATCACATCTCCGGCGGACGCCATATTGCAGAAAAAACGGGTGCAACGTACTACCTGCCTCCAAAAGACGCGGAAGAAGTTGTATTTGACTATACAGCACTTGAAGACGGTTTAAAAGTACAATTAGGTGCTTCTGAAATCGAAGTCGGCGCCCTTTATTCACCTGGTCACACAATCGGTTCAACATCATTTGTCATTGACGGCAAGTACTTATTAACGGGAGACATCCTGTTCATCGATTCAATCGGTCGCCCGGACTTAGCCGGATTAGCGGAGGATTGGGTTGGAGATTTACGCGAAACATTATACAAACGCTACCGCACATTGGCCGAAGATTTAATCGTACTGCCAGCACACTTCATGATCATCGATGAGCTGAATGAAGATGGAACAGTGGCAAAACGACTAGGCAATTTATTCGCTGAAAATCATGGTTTAAATGTGGAAGATGAAGACGAATTCCGCTCAATGGTAACAGACAATTTACCTCCCCAACCGAATGCCTATCAGGAAATCCGTATTGTAAATATGGGGAAATTGATGCCAAGCGATGAGGAACAGACAGAGATGGAGATCGGTCCAAACCGTTGCGCAGTAAGATAACGATTTTTTAATATAACATACTAATTTAAAGAAAAGAGGAAATACACATGAATATTAAACAAACACTGGATGCTAAAGGGTTAGCTTGCCCAATGCCGATTGTCAAAACTAAAAAGGCAATCGATACACTGAACTCCGGAGAAGTGCTAGAAGTATTAGTGACAGACAAAGGGGCTTTAAATGATTTTACTGCATGGGCAGGAGCTGGCGGCCACACAATCGTTGAACAAAAAGAAGAAGCGGGTGTCCTGTACTTCTATATCCAAAAAGCATAAAAAATAGCGGGTAGAAAAAGCTTCTATCCGCTTTCTATATCGACAGTGTATTAGCAAAGGCATAAATGAATTTTTGAGAGAAGGAAAGCATATGGAAATCGATTTATCAGTAATGTATATAACGGTCATCTTTGCACTTGGATTTATCGGATCGTTTCTTTCCGGCATGCTCGGTGTCGGCGGTTCGATCATAAAATACCCGATGCTGCTCTATATTCCGCCATTGTTCGGTTTAGTCGCATTTACCGCACATGAAGTTTCCGGCATTAGTGCCGTCCAAGTATTATTCGCATCGCTTGCAGGGGTTTGGGCTTACCGGAAAAGCGGATTGCTGAATCGAGAGCTTATCCTATATATGGGGGTGGCGATATTAATCGGCAGTTTCATAGGCAGTTACGGTTCGGGATTTTTATCTGAAGATGCCGTGAATATTGTGTATGGGCTACTAGCCGTCATTGCTGCGGTGATGATGTTTATACCGAGGAAAACAGTTGAAGATGCTACAAAAATTTCATTCAATAAAGCATTGGCGAGTATACTTGCACTCATCGTCGGGATCGGATCAGGCATTGTCGGGGCAGCAGGCGGTTTTTTACTCGTACCGATACTGCTGACGGTGTTAAAAATCCCAACACGGATTACAATCGCAACAAGCTTGGCGATTACGTTCGTCTCCTCAATTGGCGGGAGTATCGGCAAAGTAATGACAGGCCAGGTCGACTATTGGCCGGCTTTCATTATGATCGTTGCAAGTATCATCGCGGCACCACTTGGGGCAAAAGTCGGTCAGAAAATGAATGTTAGATTACTGCAATGGCTGCTTGCCATCATGATTGGTGCCACAGCTATTAAAATATGGATCGATATTTTACAAAAATAAAATTGTAACGGGTGAAGCGTCAAGTAGCGCTTCACTCTTTTTTATTACTTCACAATGGCTCAATATAGTTTTACAAATCTAGCATCCCAGATTTACAAAGGAACTTTACAATGAAATCGAATTACAAATTAGCGGTTGCTTAGGAGGATATTTCATTGATGAAGAACAAGAAAAAATGGTTGACGTATGCACTTGCGGGGACAGTAGCAGTATCATCACTTTCGGTTATGCAGTTTGATTCAGAGGCTGAAGCAAAACAGGCGAAAAAGGATCCGACAAATGTCATCATGCTTGTGATGGATGGTTCCAGCAATAATGCGGTATCGTTGGCACGCTGGTACAAAGGCGAGAGTCTCGCAATGGATGAAATTCTGACAGGTGGTGTGACAACGCATTCAGCCGAATCCGCGATTACAGACTCGGCACCGGCTGGAACGGCGCTTGCTACAGGTCACAAATCAAACAGCGGATATGTAGGAGTACTGCCATCCGTAATTGATATGCCAGGTGTTAACGGGAATCCGAACGATGCATTTACACCAGTTGCCAATGTGCTGGAAGGAGCGAAACAACTTGGCAAGGCAACAGGAATTGTTTCCACTTCCGAAATCCAACATGCGACACCGGCAAGCTTTTCATCACATGTAACGTCCCGCAGTAACTATGACGATATCGGCGAGCAGCAAGTGTATCAAAATATGGATGTCATTCTTGGTGGTGGCTATGATTTCTTAAAATCAGAAAACCGGAAAGATGGCGAAAATCTAGTTAGCGTGATTGAAGAGAAAGGATATGATCTCGTTACGACACGCGATGAGTTACTAACGACGAAATCCGATAAAATTTACGGAAGTTTTGCCGGCAGTTCGTTAGCATACGAACTAGATCGTACGAAAACAAATCCACATGAACCGTCATTGGCGGAAATGACGTCAACAGCAATCGATACGCTGAACAAAGATAAAGACGGATTCTTCCTTATGATTGAAGGCAGTAAAATCGACTGGGCTGCCCATGCGAATGATCCAATCGGAATGGTTACGGATATTTTGTCATTCGATGATGCGGTAAATGAAGCGCTGAAATTTGCGAAGAAAGACAAAAATACAATGGTAATAGCGGTAACAGACCACGGCAACAGCGGGATTACAATCGGTAATGAAAACACGAACTCTACATATGACAAAATTAATATTTCCAATTATATTAATCCATTGAAGAAGGCAACGATGACAGTCGAAGGCGCACTAAGCCACTTAAAGGCGGATCGCTCGAATTTAGTTGAAGTAGCGAAACTATATGGACTCGATAATTTAACTGCAGAGGAAACGGCTGCCCTAAACGCAACAGAAACGAAGAAGCTTGCCGGTACACTCGTTAATCTATTATCAAAGCGTGCGGATTTAGGATACACGACTGGTGGACATACGGGAGATGACGTATTCCTGTACTCTTATGGACCAAAACGAATTTCCGGACTAGTGGACAATACCGATTTAGCAAAAGAAATGGCCAGCTTCATGGGGATTAAATTGGATAAATTAACAAAGGATCTTTACACAAACGCAGAAATAGCGCTGAATGGTAAAGGCATGACGACTTCAATCGACCTATCGGATAAGGAAAACGCGGTCCTTGTAGTGAAGAAAGGTTCGACTACGTTTGAAATCCCTGAAAATAAGGATATAATCATAAAGAAAACAATGGATAAATCAGGCAAAGTAACAGCAACTGAGATTCAAACTAATACAATCAGCGTATACAATGAAAGTGGATTCTATATTTCAAAAGAAACTATTAAGAATTTAAAGTAAATGCTAAGCTATCCTCGCCAGTTCATTTGGCGAGGATTTTTTGTTTGAAGTAGTCAGGGCATTTTTTTAAAGGTAATCAAACATTTGATGTCGAAACTAGAAAATAATAGTTAATATGGAGGTAAGAGAATGCACGTCGAAACCGAAAGATTATTAATACGGAATTTTAAAATGACCGATTTACAAGCGGTATATGAATATACTTCCAATACCAATGTGATGAAATATATACCTGAAGGGGTTTTTACAGAAGAAACGGCAAAAGAATTTATCGAACAAAATATGGGGGAGGAAGCGGAAAAGTTCGCGGTCATACTGAAAGGTGAAAATACGTTGATAGGGCATCTATTTTTCGGTAAATATTTCGGCGACCATACATATGAAATCGGCTGGGTATTCAATCCGGAATTTTATAATAAAGGGTATGCTACTGAAGCGGCTCATGGAATGTTACAATATGCCTTTGAAGAAATGAAGCTACATAGAGTGATCGCAACTTGCCAGCCGCAAAATCCGCCGTCGTATCGTGTCATGGAGAAAATCGGTATGAGAAGGGAAGGGTATTTCAAAAAATGCATTCCAAACGGGGATGAGTGGTGGGATGAATACTATTACGCGATTTTGGGTGAAGAGTGGAAATAAGCTGCATCAAAAAGGAGAAAAAATTATGGCAGATATAGCGGTGAGAAGGGTAATTTTAGATTTGGCAATTACTCTGGATGGATTGATTGAAGGGAAAAACGGTGAAATCGATTGGTGCATTATGGACCCGGAAATGAACTTTAATGATTTTTTGAATCAAATAGACACCATTTTTTACGGCAGGAAAAGCTACGACTTATGGGGACAGTATATTCCTGAAGAAGTGAGCTCCGAAACCGAAAAGGAAATGTGGAATCTGGTTCATAGTAAAGAGAAGTATGTGTTTTCCAGAACTCAAAACGGGGCCGGTCATGAAGCAAAATTTATAAATGATAACATCCGTGATGAAGTGATTAAATTAAAGAATAAACCTGGTAAGGATATTTGGCTATATGGCGGGGCAAGCCTCATTACTACTTTTATCAATTTAGGGCTTGTCGATGAATTCAGATTGTCTATCCATCCAGTCGTATTGGGTGCAGGCAAGCCGCTGTTTATCGATATTAAAGAGAGATTAAATTTAAAAGTTGTGAGTACTAGAACATTCTCTTCCGGTGTTGTACAAATCATTTACCAATATGAAGGCAACTAATATCGGTCCCCTACAATTTCGTATAAGGGGCAGCGTATAGAAGAAAGACCGATATTAGTTTGGCGCTATCGAAAGAAAAGGAGAGAAAGTTAATTCCCGTTCTCTCTTTAATTCTTTTCACCCGGCGCTTCATTTTCTAATAAAGGGCTGAGTTGTTCTAATATATTTTTTAATCTTCTAATAAAAGTGAGATTTTCTAATATAAGTGTCGGTTGTTCTAATAAGTAGGTGATTTGTTCTAATATTATCCGCAAATCTTCAAATATCCTGCCCGGAAGTTCTAATAACCGCTCAAATCTTCTAATATAATCAATAAGCCTGCGAAGAAAATTCTCCATGAATAAATTGTTCTAATAAAATCAGCAAAAGTTCTAATATCCCACCCGGAAGTTCTAATATCCGCTCAAGTCTTCTAATATATTCAATAAGCCTGCGAAGAAAATTTCCATGGATAAATTGTTCTAATAAAATCAGCAAAAGTTCTAATATCCTGCCCGGAAGTTCTAATATCCGCTCAAATCTTCTAATAAAATCCATAAGCCTGTGAAGAAAATTCTCAATAAATAAATTGTTCTAATAAAATCTGCAAAAGTTCCAATATCTCGCTCGGAAGTTCTAATAACCGCTCAAATCTTCTAATATAGTCAATAAGCCTGTGGAGAAAATTCTCCATAAATAGATTGTTCTAATAATATCCGTGAAAGTTCCAATATCCTGCCCGGAAGTTCCCTCTTTATTTTTTGGATATTAGCGTTTTCTTATTGTTTACAGGTATAATGGATTTTGCTCCATAACTACATTGAAAGACACAGTTCTTGAACAAGAATCCGCGTCTGTTTTCATAAAAGGGGAATCGTATTGATAAAACAAATTTCAGTTATATTGGTATCCTTGTTATTGATAACCGGTTGTAGCGACAACGATATTAAACGGAATACAGAAATTGAAAAAAGACTGCATTCTTCGATTATTATGGTATCCGATAACAGTACAAGCAAAACTTCTTTAAACACATTTGACGATTTCGAATGGGACAAGGCGTTTTTAATTCAGCCTTACACGACACAAGCAGGCATAGAAGAACAGACCGGCGTTAACTTCACGGATCCAAGCAACATTGAATCGAGAGATGATATTTATCTATTGGTTTTTGTCAAGGAGGGTAAAGCTGTCCAGTATGCGGTAATTGAACGTTTACATACCACTTTTTCTTTAGGAGATAAAGAGTATCTTGAGCCTTCAGATGATGTAATTTATATTGAAAGATAATCCAAAAGAACGCATTTAAATTTTCTTGATAAATAGGTTGCTTTCCCAAAAGAAAGGGTATATGATTTACTACAGTTTTGGATAAATTAGAAGTGAATCTTCTACAAAATTATGTAGTAAAGGAGTGTAGTAATGGAGATTGGTGTAAAAGCAAAAAAAGAAGTGAAACCTGGGCTTAAAATTAACAATGCAGATTTCTTCTGGTTTTTCTTTTTTGTTGCGCTACCCTTTATTTCTATAGTTTATTCGATCGCTGAATTTCTTTATAAGAATTGAATTCTCATCATTCATCATGCATTACTATACAAGGACTTGATCTGCTAAGTGATTTTGAGGTTAAATAAATATGACTAGATAGAACATTTTTCTGATATAAGAAAAGTGTTCTTTTTTTAATTTACTTATTTTGCAATATATGTATAATTATAAATAAATACTTATAATTATTGGAAGGGGGTATTTATTTGAAAATTGAAATGAATATTGATCCAGCAAAAGCGGTGAAAGTGATCCATCACGCATTCAAGAGTTACGAGACAAATCCGCAACCGTCCAGTGCATTAAATGATACAGCAGACTCCATTATTACTGAAGTAAAACAAGGGACAGAAATGTTCGGGGTATACGATAACGATGAATTAATAGCACTCGTGAAATGTGTTTTAAATGATGAGTTTATTTATTTTTCAAGACTGTCTGTTTTACCTGAGAACCAAGGGAAGGGCGTAGCAACTAATTTGGTGAAATATTTAGAAGGCTACGCTGTGCAAAACAATATATTTGTCTCAAAATGCAAAGTTCGAAAAAGTGAAAAAAATAATATCGGGCTTTATTCAAAATTGGGATATAAAATCGTGAAGGAAGAAATCATCATTAATCAAAATGGTGATGAAATTCCAGCTGTAACTATGCAAAAAAATCTAACTGTTTCTACTTGAGGAAAATTTGCAGTTGATTATTTTGATCGATTGTTGCAAGCAAGATCGCGTTAATTTCTACATTATAAGTTTTGTTTACAGTACTTTTAAGGGTTTCTTCAGTAAAGGATGAATTACTTAAAGCTTCATAATTGATCTTACCCTCTTTAATAATCGTCACCGGATAGGAAAAAGGTTGGGATGTAATCTTGAGATCTGACTTTGTTACAGGCTGATGGTCAGGTGACAGGAAAATTGATATCTTTCCATCCGGTTCCCATAGCGCTAACGCGACTTTATTGATATCGGAAATACTTTGTTTTCTAAGTTCAGATAAAACAACATCTATTGTGATTCTGGCTTTTTTTAAATTCTTTACATTAATTTCCCCATTTTTAACGAGAGGGATTGGGGGAGGAGCTACAAATTCTCTAAACGGGATAAACTTTCTCATTACATATAAACAACCTAAATAAAGCACGACTAAAACAGACATGGAAATTAAGGAACCTTCCAATCCTAACCCTTCATCTGATAATGGATGGGCGATGATATTACCAATGAGTATCGCCATTGTATAATCAAGTAATCGTAGTTGGGAAAACGAACGCAATCCCATTATTTTGACTACAAAAAATAAGAAAAAAAAGGCGACAATTGCCCTTAATATCCATTGAATTGCAGTAAGAGATTCTTGAGCGTAAAAAAAGTCCACAGTGTCACATCCTTCGAACCTAGTGCTGTTACTATTCTCACCTAAATTTATAAAATTATTCGAAGGAGGCTTTACACTGACCTACTTTCGTAAACTTATCTAAGTTTCGGAATGGTTATTTTCTGAGCGTTTAATTTTTTTACTTCTTATATAAAACCATAAGCAAAGCATAAACCAGCTATAGCCAAGAGACCAACCAGCCATCACATCTGAAGCGAAGTGACGAGCCTCTGTAATTCGGGAAATTCCGATTAGTAAAGTTAAAATAACAGTTGCCATCCATATAATCAGTGATGCTTTATTGAAATTGTAAAGTCGGTTTAGTACATATGCGATCGTAAATAAATACAATAAACCATGTACAGCATGTCCTGAAGGAAAACTAAATGTGGAAAATTGATCCGCTCTATCCGGACGCGGCCTTTCAATCAGGCGTTTTAACAGTTGATATAACCCGTATCCGCCGCCTACGGAAAAAATAACAAAACCAATCAGTCTATAATCTTTTTTGCGAATCCAAATCATGATACAAAGAATGACTGCGACAGTAAAAATAAAGTTAGTTTCACCTAAATGATGAAACCGTGTAATGAATTTATTTCCGTAGAGTAATTCAAAAGCCCTTTGATCAAAAGCCTGAATGTACGCAGTTTCAAACGTTATCCATAAAATGCAGAATACAACAAATGTAAAAATCCCTAAAATATATGGCCGCTTTTTTATTTTTGTTCCTCCTAACTGGGTCAATGCAAAGTAAATATACTTTATTATGGCTATAAGCAATCAAAAATACATTAAAAAAACTCGATTCCGTTTATTCGAAATCGAGTTTTATTTTGATTCACCAATATGAAGCTGTTGCTAAAGATAACAAGTGACTAATTCTGGTTATACAATTCCTTATACAGAACATATTTTAGCGCAGAAATTTCCTCATCTGAAAGCGTACCTTCCATTTCGGATACTACTTCATCGATACTGATTGAACCGTTTTGCGCCTGCTCCTGAATCGTTAGTAAACGATTAATGCCTACTTTTTTTATTAACAGACGAGTTGCTTCTTCCTTCGTTTGGAAGGGAAGAGCATCGGGGTTCGTAGTTGCCGCTTCGTTTACAATTTCCTGAAGCTTCGGATCTTTTGCAATATAGGATTTCACTTCTTCTTTATCTTCTTCATTTAAATTCGCTTCCACTTGCTCGACGATTTTTTCGGAGGCGATATTTGTCCCAAAATGCCACACAGCATAACCCGCTGCTCCGAGTAAAACAAGAATAATTACAGTTATCGTTAAAAATTTCTTCATCAAATCACTCCTGACATTTTGAATATAGCACAACCTTGAAAAAACCACGAAGAAAAGATATTTCCAAAATTTCCTGACGAGTTATTATATACATTCCATTGAAAAAGATAGATTAACTCGAATGATTTAGGGAAAGTTAAAAAATGTGAGCAAAAATATAAAATAGACTAATAACTGGCAGGTTAGGAAAGTCTATCAGGGAGGTTCATCTATCATGGGAAAAACAGAGCGAACAGTTTCTGAATTAATGCTTGATCAATTGTATATGTTCGGTGTACGACGGATATATGGAGTAGTAGGTGATGCAACATTCGGACTGATCGATGCACTGGCGAAACAGGATAAAATTAAATACATTGCGGTCAAACATGAGTCGACAGCTGCTTTTATGGCGTCTGCAGAAGCAAAATTAACTGGTGGTCTTGGTGTGTGTACGGCAACGATGGGACCAGGTGCAGCGAATCTTATCAATGGACTCGGTGATGCACATGCAGACAGAGCGCCTGTCCTGGCAATTACCGGGCAGGCCGAAAGCGGTAAAATCGGCACGGAATATCCGCAATATATTGACCAGCAGGAGCTTGTGAAGCCATTTGCCGCTTATTCTGCAAATCTGGCCAGCCCGGATGCAACAATTGAAGTTCTGCAAAAAGCAGCGCGAACTTCTCTCGGACAAAGGGTTGTAACCCATATATCAATACCAAAGGATATTATGATGATGCCTGCTAAGGGAGAGCCGCGCCGATTGCCGGATGTAATTGAAGGTGCTTCCAGCTTTACGAATGAAAGCCTGAAACACGCAGTGGACATTATGAAAACAGCCAAGCGACCAATGATTCTGGCTGGTCTAGGCGCCACTTCTGTTTCAGCGGATCTGGAAAAACTGGCGGATCTGTGGGGAGCCGGCATTCTTACAAGTTTAGGCGGAAAAGGTTTGTTTGATGAATCTTCACCGCTTGTATTACAAGGGATTGGCGAAGGCGGGAATCCTCATGCTGCTGATGTATTTAAACAGGCAGATGTCGTACTTCTTGCAGGGACGACTTGGTGGCCGGAAGGGTTTGTGCCTACGGATGCCCGAATTATCCAGATCGACCGCCAATTTGATAAGTTCGTAAAAGAAATTCCGACAGAACTTGGAATCATGGGAAAAACAGAAGAGGTTATTCCCATTTTAACGGAGAGCCTGCAACAATTCAGCCGTTCGGAGGATTGGGTAGAACATTTACAACAAGTAAAAGAGAAATGGGCTGCGCAAAATGAGCAGGAAGGCAATACGAAAGGGTATCCTGTTCATCCTTCAAGAATTATCCGCGCCATTGACCGAACAGTAGCACCGGATGCGATTCTCGCACTGGATACAGGGGATAATACAGTATGGACGAATCGTAACTTCAAACAAAAAGAGCAGTCTGTCTTATTTTCCGGATACTGGCGGACAATGGGCTTTGGTCTTCCGGCAGCAATGGCAGCCAAGCTCATCAAACCTGAAAAACAAGTCGTGGCGATTGTAGGCGACGGAGGGCTTCAAATGGTACTTGCAGATCTATTGACAGCAACTCGCTATGAACTGGATATTACGGTCGTTGTCCTGAATAATGAAAGTCTTCAAATGGAAAGGGACAAGCTGAAAGTTGCGAAGAAGGAAGAAGTAGGAGTCGATTTAACGAACCCTGATTTTGTGAAATTGGCTGAAGCCTGCGGTTGGAAAGGATTGCGACCTGCTTCGGATACCGAGCTGGAATCTGTCATGGAAGAGGCGCTCAATACGATAGGGCCTACACTGGTAGATATCAGCACAGCACAAGTATTTTTCCCGGAAACACAATAAAAAAGGGATGGCCATCTCACGGGTCCCCCTATTTTAACAGCCGCAATGCATGAAAATAGCAGTTGATTTTACCAAGCAAAAAGATCTGGAACTGTTTAAAGTGATTCAGACAGGGTATTCAAAAAAATGTAACAGTTTTTGTGAAGGGCAATCTGATAAGCCATTATCGGAATTGTCCTTGCAAAGAATGTACTAACTAGATAGGAGATGATTTTTGATGGGAAACCCAAACCTAAACGATCCACGAAAAAAATTTCATACGGAGAAATTCCCGGATCAAGAACAGAGTACTCCGGCGATACAAAACGAAATGAGTCCCAAACCTGATTGTGGAGAAAAATCATATAAAGGGCATCAGCGTCTGGAAGGGCGAAATGCATTAATTACCGGTGGCGATTCCGGAATTGGCCGTGCTGCCGCGATTGCCTATGCACGCGAAGGCGCTAATGTCGCAATTCAATTCTTCCCTGGCGAAGAAGAAGACGCAAATGAAGTAAAAGCATTAATCGAAGAAGCCGGCAAAAAAGCATTGCTTCTGCCATATGACTTGCGTGAAGATGGCGCGGCGACAGAAATGGTGAAAAAAACAGTGGAAGCTTTTGGCGGATTGGATACGCTCGTATTGAATGCGGGACAGCAGATCGCACAGCAGACACTAAGCGATTTAACGATCAAACAAGTAGAAGATACGTTCAAAGTAAATGTTATCAGCATGTTTGAAGCCGTTAAAGCTGCTGAAGAACATTTGGAACCGGGAAGTGCGATTATTACGACGACATCGGTTCAATCGTACAATCCATCTACCTTTTTAATGGACTATGCTTCTACAAAAGGTGCGATCAGCAACTTTACCGTAAACCTTTCAGCATACTTCGCTTCTAAAGGGGTACGTGTGAACGGGATTGCGCCAGGCCCGATTTGGACACCTTTGCAGTTGGATAACGGACAACCGGACGGCAAAATCCCTGAATTTGGCCAAAATTCACCACTTGGCCGTGCTGGACAGCCGGTAGAGCTTGCCCCAGTATATGTCCTTCTGGCATCCGATGAAGGAAGCTATATTACCGGTCAAATTTACGGCGTAACAGGTGGCGAAGCGATCGACCTATAATCCTGAAGGGCATCGGAAAAATCTCCTTCAAATAAATTGATATAACATTCAACAAAAACAGCAATCTCCTGAATAGACGGGAGGTTGCTGTTTTATTTTTTGGAACAATGCCTATTCTAAAATTCCTTAACAATTGTCAGGAAATAATACTTATAATGAAATTGCATGTTACAATCCCATTTTTACATCTTACATACCGCTTTCTACGTGTTGGCGCGAATTATAAAATCCGTATAAATAGTGGTGCTATACTACAAATCAAGAGGGAGGATTTATGAAAATACATTTACATATTGAGCAGCAGCTCTCGGAGATCGAAGTTCATGTGCATGCGCCGGAATACGGTGAGCAAGTGGCACAACTGCTGAAAAAGCTCAATCAAGCAACGAAAAATGATACAATCGCCGGCTACATTGATGGGGATATTCATTTGATTAAAATGCAGGATGTGTACAGCATATACAGCGAGCAGGGCAAAGTTTATATCCAGACAGATGAGCAGGAGCTGGAAGTGAAACAAAAGCTTTATGAGCTGGAGGAACGATTTTCAACACAGCTGATACGTGTCAATAAGGCGACACTTGTGCATTTTGAGAAAATTGCTTCCATTCAGTCGAAGGTTCTTGGCAACCCGCAACTTACGCTCGAAAATGGAGTCATGATTCCAATCAGCCGCAATTATTTCAAAGCGTTAAAAGAGGCATTCGGGTTAGGGGGAAACGGCAAGTGAAAAATTTAATACAAAGCATTTTGATAAGTTTAGGTTCATCCTATTTCATCATCATGCTTATCTCATTAAAGTCGCCACATGATTACTGGATGAGTGAGACGATTGTCCATCAGTTTTCCTATGCAGTCATTTTGGGAGTTGTCATTGCAGTAGCAAACCAACTGTATAAATTGGATTGGTCAATGTTTGCTGTACTTATAATCCATTATGTAATTACTGTAACGGCAGTCTTTATCATAGGTTATTATGGCAGCTGGTTCGAACTTGATAACGGCAAATCCATCTTTACTTTATACGCTCGCGCTTCGGTGATTTATCTCATCGTTTGGCTGTATTACTATACCGATGAAAAGCGTGCAATTCGAAAAATGAACAGTCAACTTCAACATCGAGGTGAGTAACATGCAAGTATTAATTGATGTCCAGCAGTTAACAAAGCAGTACGGAGAATTCGAAGCCGTAAAAGGAATCAGCTTTTCCGTGCAAAAGGGGGCTCTATTTGCTTTCCTTGGGAGTAACGGTGCAGGTAAATCCACGACAATTGAAATGTTATGTACGCTTTTGGGGAAAACGAGCGGAACGGTTTCAATCGATGGGCATACACTTGGTACGCTGAAAGGCAATGAAGCGATTCGCCGGACGATTGGTATTGTATTTCAGGAAAGTATTTTAGATCACCAATTGACGGTGAAGGAAAATATCGTGCATCGTGGCCGTTTTTATCGTTTACCGAAGCCAATATTACAGGAAAATTATGATTTTGTGCAACAGTATTTACAGCTTGCAGACATCGAGCATAAAAAATACGGTTCGCTTTCAGGCGGGCAGCGTCGTCGGGCGGATATTGCGCGGGCAATAATTCATAAGCCTAAGCTGTTATTTTTAGATGAGCCGACGACCGGACTCGATCCATTTACACGACAATTTGTTTGGGCCACGATTGATCGGCTGCGCAAGGAAATCGGCATGACCATATTTTTGACAACACATTATATGGAAGAGGCAGCACATGCAGACGATATCGTCATCATGAAAAATGGTGAAATCATTGCACAAGGATCGCCGAATGAGCTAAAAGCGCTTTATGCGAAGGACTATTTGCAATTTGTATTAAAGCCGACTGTTGCCATTGATGAGGTAACAGCCATTTTACCTGGAGCGCCTGAAAAACAGCAGGACGGGTGGAAGGTGGAAGTGACTTCTACAATTTCGACGATTCCGGTTTTGGCACAACTCGAGCCATACATTGCATCATTTGAAGTAATTAAAGGTTCGCTCGACCAAGTATTTATTGAAACGAATGATGCGGGGGAGGAAAACTAATATGCTGACGAGCTTAATTGTTCGCAATCATAAAATCTTCTTCCGGGACAGAATGCTCGTCTTTTTCTCGTTGCTGTCTGTCTTGATTTCAATCGGGTTATTTATTGTCTTTTTACAGAAACTGCAAATTGATGCCATTAGTCAGGTAATTGAAGTGACGCCCGCAGTTGAATTAGCTGTAAGTCAATGGATGATTGCCGGGATTTTGACAATGACAGCCATGACCTCAACACTGGCAGTATTTGCGATATTCGTAGGGGATCAGGAATCAAAGCGTACAGCGGATTTTCTTGTTACATCCGCATCCCGTTTTTCAATTCAGCTAAGCTATGTCATCAGCTCGGTCTTAATCGGGTTTCTCATGACGGCTATTGCTTTTATAGTATGTGAAATATATTTATTGACGCTTGGTACCCAGCTGCCGAGTATATGGAAGCTCATACAACTAGTCGGTGTGATTATGCTTGGTGTGTTGCTGAGCGCAATGATCAATTTAGTGATCGTACTTTTGGCGAAATCAGCAAAAGCATTTTCAACGGTAAATTCACTGATCGGTACACTCATTGGCTTTTTATGCGCGGTCTATGTTCCGATGGGCGTGCTGCCGAAAGCAATTCAAACGGTCATTCAATTATTTCCTGTCAGTCACGTCGCAGTATTGTTACGTCAGCTTTTGATGGAAGATTCTTTGCGAACGGTGTTTGGAAATGCGGAAGAGGCAATGGATTCCTATATGCTAACTTACGGCGTTGTTTACGAAATAGGCGGCAGTATTTTAGGAACGCAATCAAGTGCGCTGTTTATTGGCGGTTCGATTGTCGGTATCGCCATTTTTGCAGCTGTTCTATTCCGCCTGCAGCATAAGTGAGCTCAATTAGAGAAATTAACTACTTCTTATAATGATATTGCGCTTAAATGATAGGAGCAGTTAAGTTTATTGCGGGTGGGTGGGCGATTGACCTTCTTATAGGGAAAGAAACAAGAGAACACAAAGATATAGCTATATTTCGAAAAGACCAACTAAATTTAAAAGCGTATTTAAAAAGAATGGGATTTTAAGAAAGTAATTAAAAGTTAATTCCATAATTGGGAAAATGAATTTTTAGAGCTACCTGTTCACGAAATACATGCTGCCAATAGGTTAAATGGAGATAAAATTGAAGTTCTTCTAAATGAAGCAAAACATAATGATAATGATTGGAAATTCAGAAGAGATTTAAGGATTTCCTCACCACTAAATTCATTGTGGAGTTATTCTGAAACAGGTATTCCCTATCTAGATCCAGAAATATATAAGGTAAGATTTTATTACAGTAAAGGTCCATCTTGATGATAAAAAGAGACAATGGCTCAAATCTGCACGTGAACTTACGAACCGGAACAGAAGTGGATTCAATTTTTAATCTAATACTTTTCAACTCCAGATAAACCATTATTCCATAATCGGGTCATATTGTTTAATAACATTTTTCTGGGTGATTGTTAGAAAAGATGCAGATTTAGAACGATGCTAAATATACTATACAAGTTTTTATGCAATTTAAAGACCAAGTCCAGCAATTATAAACACCGTTCCATCAACGGTTTGCATCATCTGTATAAAATGCTGCATAACCAATGTTCATAAAAAAATGTACGAGACGTTGATTTAACAACGTTCGTGCATTTTTAATGTGTCCCCAAACTTTCATTTGGGAACGTTTATTAGGTTTGTTTTGTATGCTTTATAAATCACTTGCTGCACTATCAGTTATTGAAATAAAAACATCACTACCAATCTGGTCCATCATTTTTATCAGCCACTTTAAGATTAAATGATTTAGAGTCTAAATTATTTTTTTCAACTGCTTCAAAGAAAATTGATTTTACAGCTTCTTGTACAGATTCAGTTGCCTCTTTATTTAAGATATATTTCACCCGAATATCATCTTTTGAATAAACGGCAAGCAATATTTGAAATGCATAACCTTCTTCTTTTAATTGGTTGTTTACCTGTTCAAAAAAGCCCCCCTCTTCATAGAGTAGGGTTGTAATTTCTTCTCCTTCTTTTAGTTTCTTTTCATTTTCCACTTGTATTTCAGGATTTATTGAAGGAAGAGCTTCAGATAATTCTCCTTTAGTTGAGATGTTATAGAAACATAGAAAGGCTACAACAAATAAAATCACAATGGTTGTTATTAAAAGGTTTTTGCCCTTTTTTATTCTGTTCACTTCCTTTTTTACTTTAAATATATGACTGTATAAAAGGTTTTAAACTTACTTATGTTATTGACTAAACAGTACCATTTGTAAAAAAAAACATTCCCAAAGCGTCGTTGGTCACATTTTAAAAGTAAGCGTCAAATAGCGGCCACCTAGTTTTAGGCAGCCGCTATTGTTATGTTATCTATATAGTTCGTTTTGGTACGTGGCAGTTGGTCGGAATTTTATCTGACCAAGGCATCAACGCATCTAACGCTGCGTCGTCTGTTCGTTCAATTAACGGCAGCTGTTCCAAGACATACGTTAAATATTTCAGCGGATCGAGTTGGTTCTCTTTGGCTGTTTCTACAATACTGTAAATGACAGCACTAGCCTTTGCGCCTTTTGGAGAACTCGCAAATAACCACGCCTTGCGACCGATAACGAACGGTTTAATCGAACGTTCGCCTCGATTATTATCTAACTCTAGACGACCATCCTTTAAAAATACCACGAGTTTTTGCCACTGATTTAAACAGTATGTAATGGCTTCACCTAATTTTGTTTTTGGTGCGACACGGGCTTTTTCTGTTTTTAGCCATACTAAAAAATCATCTAATACAGGTTTACTCTGCTTCAGACGTTCATCGTAGCGACGTTCAGGTGTACAGTCGTCCATTTTATTAATCTTTTTGTCGATCGCAAATAAACGATTACAGAATTGAAGGCCTATTTTTGCGGCACATGGCTGCTCTGTATTTTGTAGATTTGCTGGTAAGGATTTCAGTGCTTCATCATATTTTCGACGCGCGTGCGCCCAGCACCCGACCAACTCGACATTTTTCAAGTCGTGATAACCTGCATATCCATCGACATGGAGATAACCTGAAAAACCTTGTAAAAATGCTTTGGGATGTTTACCCGAGCGTGTAGTTTGATAGTCATAAAGCACGATGGGCGCTACTTCTCGACCTGTTCGATACATCCACATAAACGATTTGCTTGTCGCAGCGCGACCAGGTTCATTTAATACTTGTAAACTGGTCTCATCCGCATGGGCAATATCCTCTTGTAGTAGTTTTTTATGAAGATGATGATATAAATGGATAAGCCATGTGTTCGCCCCATACATCATCCAGTTCGCCATCGTTTGACGTGAGAGTGAAATGCCCATTCGCTCTAATTGTTTTTCTTGTCGATAAAGCGGAAGACCTTCACAATATTTTTGGCTCATCAAATAAGCCATCGCTGATGGCGAAGCTAAGCTACCTGGATACATAGGCGCTGGCATTTTCGCTGTGACGATAGGTGTTTCTGTTCCTTCTTTTTCACAATGACGGCAGCTGTAAATGTGTTGAACATGTTCGACCACTTCGACTTGTGCCGGAATGATTTTCAATTCACGACGGATTTGTGTACTCATTTCGTGTGTCTTTTCACCGCAACACAAACAAACCTGCTCTTCTTCGCTTAAACGATAGTGAATCGTTTCGACAGGCAAGTTTTCTAACATCGCTTCGATTTGACCCGAACGCTTTTTACGTTTATAGGTAACCGTTTCAAGCGTCGGTTCTTCGACCGTGTTATCTGACGTCATTTCCATTTCATTGAATAGCGTCAGCGTAAGTTGATCTTGGTTGGTTTTTTCACTTGAAGCACCATACTTCTTTTGTTGGCTCAGGCGGAACTGTGCTTCCCACCAGTTGAGTTTAGCCAGTAGGGCTTCATTTTGTTTTTCCAACGCCGCATTCTTTTTTGCGAGTTCTTCAATTGTAAGTGTTGGAGTAAGTTCGATTTTTACCATAGATAAAGAAATTCGACCTGATTAGCCGAATTCCTTTTTCAAATGACAACTTTAGCAGAAATCTTCATATGTGAGGATTTTTGATTCATAGGTAACCCTTCGAGTAACCATTTAAATTGCCTGCCTGAAATTTTCAATGGCGTAGTCGCTTCATCGGGCCAGTCAAACAGGCCATCTTCTAAACGACGATAAAAGAGCCAAAATCCATTATGGTCCCAGTGAAGGATTTTTAATTTATCCTTTTTTCGGTTACAGAATACAAAGAGATGCGATGAAAAGGGATCAAGCTGAAAGCTTTCTTGTACAATTGCAGCGAGACCATCCACGGATTTCCGTAAATCTGTTGGTCCACACGCAATGAACACTTGATCCATTCTTAAATTAGTGAACATGATGTTGGACAACCTGAAGGACTTTCGTTAAAGTCGCTTCATCAAAATCGGGTGGACAGTCAATGGTGATGCCATTTAATTTAATCGTAATGGGAATCGTTTCAGGTAGAACAGGCTCTTGTACAACAACAGGTAACCACTGAGCAGGTTGAATTTTTGTCTGCGTCCGTGATTTACGCAGCCACTGATACATACTTTGAACAGGTACATTTTCTTTTGCGCACCAAGCAGCAACGCTTGCTTCACCACTCGTGTGGAAAGCTTGAATACGAGATTGCCACATCAGCTGACGTTCTGATCGTTTCATAAAAAAACCTCCAACTTCATTCATTGTCATGATTGTCTCATGGCCATTGAATTCGTTGAAGGTGTGCTATATTTGGCGCTTACTTTTAAAATTCTATTTATATGTTCCAGCCATTCAGAACAATTGGATCGGACAGCCGTCTTTAAAATGATTTCTCGCAGTGTCTCAGAATGTTATTATCTAATAAAAACAGCGACAAACACTGATTTAACAGTGCTTGCCGCTGTTTGAAATGTTACCAAGCTTGCGTTTGGGAACGTTATTTAGATTTGTTTTGTATACGTTATAAATACTTGTTTCACTAAAGCGTTAGTTAAATAAGGATTATTTAGAAATCAATCGAATTTGCTATTTGGACGAGTATTTCAGGTGTTACTTCATCGGAAACATCTTCATCAACACTAAACACATATTGCCAATGATCTGTTTCGAATATCAACAATTTAAAACCAAGGAATAAATCTCCAGTATATATTGCATTATTCCCATTTTTTAATTTAATCTCTTTAGATTTATACTTTTCAAACGGGATTTTATGTTGAATAGGTCGCACATCAATCTTAAAGTGATTATTAGGAAAATGTTCACTTATAAATGTAACCTCAAGAGTGTCATTTGCTTCGCCATCTAAATCACTAAACCTGCCCCAGTAATGCGTAAAACTAATTGGTGGTACTCTTATTGGTAACATAAGCTCTTGATTAAAATGTTGTTCAAAATCGTCTACTGCTGCATCTACCGATTTGTACCCTATTTCAGGATATATTTCCTCAAAAGGTCGAGCGATATCGTTTGTATTCCCAGAAACATGTCCATCGTTTATTCCCAAAATTAAGAAACCTAATAAATATAAGAAAAGAGGAAAAATTTTTTTCAACTTCATCACCCTAAATATTATTTAGGTTTATTTTGTCCAGTTTAGTTACAACAATTCTTATTCAAGTAAAATGCTGCTGTAATTGAATTCCAAAATGCACCCAAAGCGGGATTTGGGAATATTTAAAATGCTTTGTAGATGCTATATACAATAAAAATTACAAGAACAATTAAAATCAATACCCCAATTTCTTTGGCACTCATTCCAGTAGTATTAGGCATACCTGCTTGTGTGCGATTAAGATTGTCATTGAAATTCCCAGCAGGATTCTTTTTTTGTTCTTCTCGGTATAAACGTTCTCTTTCCTGTTCTGGTGTTTCTTTTCTTGTAGACATCTAAACACCTCCTAAGTTGATATATTAATATTTCTAGATTGTGCCAATAGATTCCTTTAAAATGTCCCCAAACCGACGTTTGGTAACATTACAGTCTAGTCCCGTACTCAAAATCGTATTTGGTGCTTCTTTTTATGTAAGGTAGTATACCACATGAATATGACGCCCCCTTATTTCACAATCTGGGCGCAATTCTTGAAAAGGAAATATGCTTTTTAAGAATTGCGCCATTTAATGGAATATGAAACTTTTCTTTAGAGGTAAACGTAATAAAGTTAACTTAATTGAGAGGCGGAGATATACATTGTTTGATATTGTGCCTAAATGTACTAAATGCGATAAAGAAATTAAAGGAAACGAAATGGTTTTTGTGAAAATGCGTTATCCAGAACGAAAAGGTATGACTGAAATTAAAGCTTATATACAAAATGAAGGAAGACTAATTTGTGAGGATTGCTATAATAATAAGGCTAATTAATTGTTAAAAATTATTGCGCGCTTTCCTTGAGTAAGGAAAGCGCACAGTCTAAGAAATATTTATACATAAAGGGTCTTGTTCTACCCCGGTGGTGGGCAGTCATGTATAGTGAAATCGTCCAAAAAATTGTAGATACATTAGAGGAGAACCTATTAACAACGTGGCAGTTGGAGCATTACGCAGAAAAAATCGGTTATTCGAAATTTTATTTGAATCAGGGGGTACTTTATGTTTGTCGTAAATGTAGAAGGAGCAATTCGTCGCAATGAGAAATGGCTTTTAATCCGCAGAAGTGAAAAGGAAGAGCATGCCGGTGGAGGTCTCTCATTAGTAGGGGGAAAGTGTGAAATTGAAGGTGATTCGTCGGATATTCTGGAAAGAACATTAAAACGGGAAGTTTTTGAAGAGGTAGGTAGCGAAATTACAGGCATCAAATATGTAAATAGCTCCTCCTTCGTGACAGAATCAGGGATAAATGTAATCGATATCGTTTTCCTGTGTCATCACAAATCCGGAGAACCTTACGCTAAAAGTACGGAAGAAGTTGATGATGTAATTTGGATGACTACATCAGAAATTCTTGCACATCCGGAACTCCCTTTATTTCTAAAAGAAAACATTAAACTTGCAGAGAAGACACTACAGGATAATTTGCAGGTGAAACATTAGTTATACATTTTCAATTATAGGACCATATTGTTGAATAACATTTTTATTGGGACTAGGCGTATGTCCAATTATCCTGGTTGTCACTAATTCAAAAGTACATTCAAATCAATAGACGTTCAAATGCCGTAATGAATCATATATTTATTTTCCTGTTTTGCTTGAATTATTTTTTGACCCAGTATGTTTAAATCATCACACTGTTTCTCATCAGCTGATAAAACAATATCTAAAAATGTGGGTAAAGATTCTGGTGGAATAATAGTGATACCGTGATATGCCAATCCGTATTCAGGACGATGTAAAGAATGGAAATAAGTTTTCATTAACGATAAAGGCCCTATTAAATTTGTTATTATATCATCATCTACTGAAATACATTGAGATTTCTCAGGTGCATAGCTCTTGTAAGATTCTTCGGTAATATCTTTTATGATTCCAAATTCGTGCGTTAATGGCATTGGCAAACACCTCTTCTTCTTATTGTTAATCATAATACTACTATAAATTCTATGAATAATGAAAGGTTTAATAAACGTTACCACAATATCATTTGACAACATCATCACGGCTTAACATTGTAAATGAATAGACCAAGCAACTTCACATTTGAAATTCCGTCTATCTCTATAATTTAAATAAAATTGAATAGGGGAGGGTATATGAGAAAACAAAAGTTTACAGAATCCAGTGCCTTGCTATGTGAAAATCAATGTATTACAGCCCTTATCGTATTTATATCATTTATTTGTTCGAGGTTATTTATGGAGAAATTTCAGAATGATGCTTTCTCTGCTGTGAAAGATTTAGACAATGCAGCAGGAGCTATGATTGCGATCATTGTAGCTGGTGGATTAGTAGGCATTTTATTGATTAGCTGCTCAATAGTAGTACCATTGATCATTCCTCTTTTCAGTAATTTTATAGATAATTTAAAATCACTGATAGGTCTTGTGATTGTTAACTTTGGTATAGGATATTATCTTTTCTTAAATTTCACCTTACAGTTGGCCTTATATTATTTATTAACTGTTTGTACCGGAATGTATTTTTCACTTTATTTCAGATATACCAAACATAAAAATGCCGAAATGAATGTTTGAACACATAATGTTATAATTTGTAAAAAGATATTTTGAAAGCAGGTACACATCGATGTATGAGATTTATGGAAATATAAATTTAAATGAAGTAATTGTTGCGATTCCAGCTTTAGGGGAACGCAGAGAAATGTTCCAACCTTTGGCTAACAAAATGAATAACTATCGTTGGTTAGTATTTGATCTGCCGGGAAGTAATAAGGAACAAGTAGATGACTATTCAATCCCTGCTTTTTGTGAATACATAAAACAAACACTTAATTCACTGAATATCGGTAAAGCCCATTTTTTAGGCAACTCTTTAGGAGCTTGGGTTATTCAGGCATTTACCTCCAGTTATCCTGAATATGTTAGGTCATTAGCTTTACTGGATGGGGGGCATTACTTTTTAGGTGAACGAAATGAACCGCACGAGGATGTGGAGCTGCCATCTGCCATTGAAAATTTTGATGATATTAGAAATGCCGTTAAGGAATTAACCTATTCTATGCCTAATCTTGAAAGTCAGGCCTATATTAATTTTGAAAATTATTTTTTGAACAATTATATGAAACAAGGCGATTTTTATGCGCACCATTGTTGTGAAGCAGCTTATAACTCTTTATCAAAAGAAATCAGTTCAACGAATTATTGCTTAAAGGAAATAGCTGTTCCGACTGTTTTATTGATTGCAGAAGCTTCTACAGATGAGATATCTCTCAACAAAGCGACTATTTTCAATGAACAATTTGAGCAAGCTAAAGTAGTTTGCATTGATAAAGGCCAACATTACCTACCATTAACAAATACTGACGCTGTCGCAAAAAACTTAGAGGCCTTTTTGAAAATGGAGACTTTCGTTAAATAGAAATCTTAAACATCCAGGCGAGATTCTGCAATAAGAATGGTGCTTGCCTCTTTTTATGACCCTATGACGAATAGTGAAATACCTATTTATCGGTCTATCTACTGGGAATGTATGGTAAAATTCAAATAATCGGTAGTAAAGGAGGCGGTATATGATGAAATTCACAAACAAATTAAACGGGGTGTATCTATTTTAAGGAATAAGCGTATAAATCCCCTATAAACTGCGTGGTTCCTAAAATCCGGAGGTAGTAGAGTGATTATTAGAAACTATAGAGTTACTGATGAAACTGGTTGGGTAAGATGTCGAACACTTGCATTTTTACAGACGGCTTATTTTGATAATGTATTAAATAAAAAAGAACACTATCAAAATTCGGCGATTGAGCTAGTCGCAGAGTTAGATGGTCAAATTGTTGGGCTTATTGATGTAGAAGTTGAAAAAGTAGAACGAACGGTTTGCTCTAGAGGAGAAGGATTAGGTGCAATGATTTGGCACATTGCGGTTCATCCGGATTTTTCCCGTCAAGGAATAGGACAACAACTACTCGATGCTGCCGAAACTAAAGCAAAAGAAATGAATATTAATCGTTTTGAGGCGTGGACAAGAGATGATCAATGGGTTCAAAACTGGTATGAAAAAATGCATTTTAAAATGGTGGATTCCTATTACCATGTTTATTTTGAAGGAAGCGAAATGAACCATAAAATTCAAAGTAACTTACCGAATCTCTTTCTAGTTAACACTTTCACTCATTACGTTGGAAACGATATTGACCAATTTAAACATAATAAACGTGTTCACAAATGTGTTTGTTTTGAAAGATCATTCTATTAAATATGAAGGTTCGATTGAGATATCCTATACTATTCAACATTCGGGCGTGTTTATTTAGAAACACGCTTTTTTGATTTTAAGGGCTGATGAGTATGTAACTTGTTCTAAAATTATTTAGTTTTTTTATGTGAAACTGCTAGTAAATGGATTCAATCAAAAGTTTGATGTTAATATTTCCCTTTATGTTTTAATATAAGTTCTAAGGAGATTGATATGATTTAGAAGACTATAGGAGAATTAAAATAGGGGGAATTAGATGAAAGCTATAAATCAAAAGGAATTTGGAGATGCAAATGTCCTGACATACGCGGATATTGAAATACCGAAAATTGGAGATGGCGAATGTTTAATAAAGGTTTCCTATACAAGTGTAAATTATGCAGATATAAAAAAACGGATTGGGAATAAAGGGAAAGGGAATTTCCCCATAATAGTAGGCTTAGATTGTGCCGGGACAATTGCAGAAACTGCCCCTAATTCGATTTTTTCAATTGGCGATCGTGTCATGGCTTTTCCTAAAGGTGGATCTTATGCAGAATATGTGCTTGCAAATGAAAAGTTAGTTTTTAAAATTCCGGACACGCTTTCTTTTGAACAGGCTGCTGCAATGCCGACAGTATCCATCTTATCGTATCTGCTTTTACATGACATAGGGCAAGTTAAAAAAACAGATACTATTGTTATACATAGTGCTGCTGGTGGAGTAGGTTCAATGCTTGTACAATTAGCGAAAATAGCGGGCGTTGAACAGATCATTGGAACAGTAGGCAGTCTTGACAAAGCAAATTATGTAAAGAAACTAGGGGCTACGATGGTTTGTACGTATGAAACATTTGCAGAGGAAGTTTTAAAGGCAACAAATAATCAAGGTGCGAACATTATTTATGATTCGGTTGCGGGTATTGTAACGAGGAAGAGTTTAGATTGTTTAGCGTTATATGGCACTCTTGTACAATTTGGAAATAGCAGTGGGGAAGTTGGTCAATTTAAAACAAGTGATGTCCACAGCAGTTGTCGAAACATTAAAGGCTTTAGTTTAGGGACAACGAGAGCGCATGATTCATCACGATTGGCACCAGTGGCAGAAAAAGTCATAAACCTTTTTGATTCAAAACAGCTTTCACTTCCAATTGCAAAAATTTTTAATCTAGAAGAGGCTGCTGCCGCACATAAATTAATTGAAAGTCGTAATTATGAAGGGAAAGTTTTACTTAAAGTTTAATGATTGTAAATCTTTCCTATATAGAGGGGGGGAATATTGGTGTAAGACAAAGTTGGAAGACATACCGATGCTTTAAAAATGTATAAATATCATTTACCTGGTAGTTTATAGGTGTTATTAAGAAAAGAATATGAAGCAGGTAACTAAACTAAAGTGACTTTAAAGGGGAAGAAAAATTGTTCAGAAGATATTTAAGTGTTATTTCATTGCTATTATTTTTACTGTTTATTTATTTTGGTTTTGTTTCCCCGATAGTAGTGGATGGGACCTCGGAATTTGGAGACAAGGTGATCATTTCATTAATAATCGCTGCATTTTTAGCTGCACTTTTTAGCCAAAAAGGGAAATTACGAATCGTTGCAATTATTATTACCTTGATTCCCGTGATTTTTCTTTTAGGATTAATGGTGCTTCCGATATTTTATTTAGTAGAATAAAAAGCCTTTATCCATAATATTTTGGATAAAGGCTTTTATCTATTCATCTGTTTCTTTTAGCATACGTTCAATTATACGTACTCGTTCATTTAATTCATCGACTTGTTTTTGTAAATGAGATGTTTGCTGTTTTTCTGCATTTACCCGCTCTTCTGCACGCTGCACATTTTTCCTGTTGGCTCTATTAAATAAAACCAATAAAATAATTGGAACTACTATAAAACCGAGGGTAATAATAGTTGCCACTATATCTCCAAAATTTACACCTGATACACCATTAGACAATGCTATAACCCTCCGTATTCTTTAGTTGTAAAGTAATATTCAACCATCATGCGCGATAATTAATTATTATATCATGAAATAATTAACTGTTTTGATAAAACTTTGTTGAGAACAGTTGGTTTCCTTTTTTATAAAATCAGTGTTTGCAACATATTTTTAATATTAGTAATCAGGAAAACAGGGTATATGTTTGGTGTAATACATAGGAGGAGTAGTAACAATGCAACTAGAATTCTTGAAAATTGAAAAAATTGTTGAAACAGAGAAACACAAAATCATTTACATTCCAGCTGGAGGGATTCAGTTTGTATTTAAAAATAAGATTATTTCTTTAAAAGATCCATTACGAATTGCGATGACATATCGGGGCAGCTTCCTCAATGTTATGCGCTACATCGATTTCGTAGTTTACGATGACCTGTCCATCTATACGACAGGTGAGATTATGCGAGAAAGCTTATTTGGGATTGTATCGAATGACGAAGTGCTATTAGCCATTCAAAATGCGCTGGAAGAAGCTTGCGCGGATATTCCGTTTTTCAAATCATTGGATGCTAAAGAGATGTTTAACCGTGAATTTGGAGAGGCATATGAACAGTCGAGTTAAATTCGACAATTAAATACTCCTAATAAATATGAAATGAAGATGCAGCACCGTTGGGAAATATATTTACCGCGGTGCTGTTTTGTCATTCTATGTTTTGCGCTGAATTTCTAAAAATCAACCAAAAGCTTATCGCACTAAATCGGCCAGGTGTGAGGTATCATACTTAAATATGACTTCCTGCTGATTATTTTTTTCTGTTTCTACCAAAGTTAAACTCGCTGGCGGAATAGCTGGGGTTGACCATAAATTTTTCATTTCATTATGTTCAAAGTGATCCATAAGTAGTTTAAGTGCTATGGAATGTGTAACGATTAGTACATTTTCATTGGGATGTTGTTGTACTATTTGATTCACCCTATTCACCATTCTTTGTTGAACTGTTAAAAATGGCTCTACTGAATCATTATTAAACAGGTGAGGCGTCTTCCAGAAAGTCGTCCATTCTTCCGGATTGTCCTTTTCATTATCTTCCGAAGTTCTGCCTTCCCATATGCCAAAAGAAATTTCCCTTAAATCGTCATATGTATAGACTTCGAGGTTCCTTTCCCCGTTTACTATTTCAGCTGTTTGGATCGCCCTTTTACTTGTACTTGAATAAATGGCGCCTAATGTTACATTGGATAATCTTTGCGATAATTGATAGGCCTGTTTGATTCCCGTGTCAGTCAGAGGAGAATCCTTCCACCCCTGCATCAATTTTTTGGTGTTCCAAACTGTTTCTCCGTGTCTCGTTAAATATAAAAAAGTACTCATTATTACCCCCATCCGTTATTTTGTAAGGCTATGTACATTAAAATCCAGGTTCTTCAAAACCAAAGGAAGCTCTGAATAATTATCAATTATTGCATCGGCTTCGATATTGTTCCATTGATTATCTCTTTTCCAAATCCCCTTCATTCCTACGTTTTGGGCAGCTTTTACATCATTTTCAGGGTGGTCGCCAATAAATACACTTTCTGAAGGCTCTACGTTTAATTTTTCTAATGCATTCATAAAGATTCGGGGATCAGGTTTCTTGATGCCTTCCCATTCGGAGACTAGGATGACGTCAAAGTATTTTTCAATATCCAGTGCTTTAATATTATCCATCTGGAACTGACCGTACCCATTTGTAATCATGCCTAAAGCAATACCATTATTTTTTAGCTCCTGTAACATTTCATGAATATGAGGAAACCCTGCACAATGATGTTTGAAATCTTCGACATAATCTTGGAGAAGTGCTTCCCAAGTTACGGAAGGTATATGAAATTCACGGATCAGTTGTTGGTATACTTTATCCTTCCAAACATATCCGTGATTGTCTAATTCAATAAATCGCGAAGTATATTGCTCTTTTGGAATATGGGAAAGGAACTCATACAATCTTTCGTATTGGCGGTTCATAAAAAGCTCAACCGATTGATCCCGATCCAATAAAGTTCCATCTAAATCAAATAATACAGCTTTTAACATTGTAAAATTCCTCCATAGCCAAATTTTAGTTCAATATTTATCCTACCAGATTAATAGACTGAATAACATGAATATTCTTGAATTATATGCCGCCCTTATTAAATAAGAGCTATCCGCAAAAATTTAAGGATAGCTCTTACAATTGATCAGTATTGTAATATTTAATAGGGGAGATTCCCTGTTAAGCGACTCTTAAAGCTAACTGAGCTAATAATTGGATAGCAGCCTGAACTACTACATCAATTTGAACTTCTGTTTGTCTTACAGTGATTGCATCAGAGTCAATAATAGTAACGTTTTGAATTTCAGTTTGAGTAACTTCTAAATTTTGAGCTATTCTTTGAAGATTGCTTATATCAGCATTTTCATTCGAACCTAACACTACAACGGCAGCTTCGATAGCAGCTTGCAGGGCAGCTTGAACTACGACAAGACCTTGCACTTCCGTTTGAGTTACGTCAACTGTATGAGAATTTTGAATTACTAAGCCCTGATTTTGATATTGATTTACTTCCAGATTATCTCCAGTGTTTTGATTTCCAGTAATCGCCATAAAAAATCATCTCCTTTCGAGTTTATTTGGTATTACGTCACTAGATTATGCTCTAGTTGGAAAAGACTGTGGACGATTATCTTAGGTAACTCTAAATTATTCAAGGGAGATTAGCCTATAAGCTATTTAAATAGCTGCGTGAAATAATCTAGGCACATATTTTATTAGAGAAGTGTCATTATAAATTTAAGTTGAATGTGCTTTGAAAAGAAGACAAAACAATAACAAAATATCATACTGAAATAATAATCAGCGCCATTTTTTATTTATAGAGCTAAATTAGTGAAGAACAAGTGATTAGTATTTACTGGTAAAAAAATCAGAAATTTGAAACTTTATCTTACCTGTTTCGTATAATTAGTTAGTTACATAAAAGCGGTTAGTTAAAATACGATGGGGGGATGGTTATATGAAAAAGAATACTGCGCTATGCAGGCTAGGTTTACCGTTACTGGAAGGTTCAATAGTTCACTTGGACAACTATTCATACGTAATTGAAAGGGGAAATTAACATGCGTACCCATTACTCGTCACGTCTAATCTTATTAGTGCTCGCGATATTAACGCTTATCAGCATACCTGTTTTAGGAGCAGTATTCCCTGTGTTTTATGTTCAAACATTTATATTTGATCGATTGGCAATCATCCTTTATCCTGATGGCATAAATTTTAGACTAGTAATGGCAGCCTGTTTTATATTATTTATCGGACTTATGATCCCACTGATTAAACAGAACAAATTCACTTATAGCCTCTTATTTGTTTTTATGGCAGGTGGCCTCTTTGTTTTCTATTTATCAATTTTAAGTTATACCTATATAGGAAAAGAACAAGTGGTCTCAAATAAATTATTCGATGAAAAAATATTTCAATGGTCTGAAATAGAAGAAGTCGTTCTCGAATACTACGTTGACGACATAGATACGCATGAAGAATACATTTTTACTTCAATTGAAGGAGATTCTATTCGAATTCCATTAAACGGTCAGTTCCTGCAAGAAGATAAAAGTGAAATTTATAGGGTAGCTAAACAAAATAATGTTGAATTTATTGAACAGGAGAAAATGTAATTATTTTTTAATCTTCATCGGGCGCAATTCTTAAAAAGGAATTGTGCTTTTTCAGTAAAGGGGTGTATGGTATGACTGCTCACGCAACAGTAAAAGGGGCTAAGCGGAAAAAGATAGTCAAAATAGTACTGATTATCAGCTTTATATTTGTGGGGTTTGTTGGATATGGAATCTATTGGGCATTTTTCGATATGAAAAGTTTGCCAACAGGTGAATATGTTACGGAAGAAACTTCTCCTGATGGTGCCTATACGTTAAAAGCCTATGTAACGAGTACAAGCTTAAGTGCGGATGCTGTACGAGGTGAATTAGTATTTAATGAGCGCAAAGGCAAAACAAAAAATATTTACTGGAATTATCGGGAATCAACAGCCAAAATCGAGTGGCTGGATAATAAAACAGTTTCTATTAACGGGCATACGCTTGAAGTGCCAAATGAAAAATTCGATTTTCGTAACCAATAAATTCAGTTTTTATCATTTTATAATCACTCGAATATTGAAAGACCTAGAAATATGAATATGCTCTTTAATAGTAAGTATTTTAGATTTGGGGGATTTATATGTCATTTCAACAATGCCAAAACGTAACTTCTTTAATGGCAAAATTCAATAAACCTTGGTTCATTGCTGGTGGATGGGCGATTGATCTTTTTATGGGAAAAGAAACGAGAGAACATAAAGATATCGAAATTGCTTTATATCGAAAAGACCAACAACATTTAAAAGCGTATTTAAAAGAATGGGATTTTAAAAAAGTAATTAACAGTGAATTTCATCATTGGGGGGATGAGTTTTTAGAGCTGCCGATCCATGAAATTCATGCTACTAATAAGTTAAATGGAGATAAGCTGGAAGTACTTCTAAACGAAGCAGAAGATAAGGATTGGCAATTCAGAAGAGATTTGAGGATTTCCTTACCTCACCATGCAGTATGGAGTTATTCAAAAGCGGGTATTCCTTATCTTAATCCGGAAATCGTACTTTTATATAAGGCAAAGAATACAAGAGAAAAAGACCATCAAGATTTTATTACTGTAAAAGAGCATCTTGATAATAAGAAGAAACAATGGCTGAAATCCGCTCTTGAACTTCATGTACCCCGAACATCCATGGATTCAATTGTTAAGCTAATTCATCTGATTTTACTACATAATGGTCAAAAGAAAAGACACGAAACATTGATATAGCAACATTTGTGTCTTTCTGCAAAAAAGTAGGCGATAAACGAGAAGACATTTATTTTACCTTCTTGAAGTAGCTCCAATATAAGTACCTATCCATACACCGGCAAAAATAGTAATCATAAAGTAAGCCAAAAGGATACCATCCCAACCACCAATGACATTTTTGCTGAAAATAATGAATCCAATACAAATCAGACTTATTATAATAGCGATTAAAAGTAAAACTTTTCTTGAAACCTTACGGGATGCAATAAACATCCCAATTCCAAACACAATCCCGCAAAGTAAAATAGGGGTCCATCCTTCTAACATTAAAGCATCCATTTGATTACCTCCTGTTATATGAATGTTCTTATTAAACCATCGGCCGCTTTCCTTTCATAAGGAAAGGGGCTTTTTTGATTGCGTTATCCTGCCAAACTTCCCAAGGGCTTCTATTAATGTAAGAAAAGTAGGTTCAATTGTTGTAATCTTTCTGTAACAAACGTAACAGTAACTCGAAATTGTATAATGCTAAAAATCTGTCAATATTTATTCAGTGGTAGTATCCTTTTTTTTTGGATAATTTTATCAAGTTCACAATTTATAATCCTTTGATTTTACGGAGTTTAGTAATAGATTGTTACGCTTACCAGTATATGGACCTTTTATGACACATTTTGTACGGTAACATAGGTTTTGTAGAAGAGGAGGAATTCAAAAATGAATAAAAAATGGTTAGCAACTTCATTATGTGCAGCAACATTATTTGCAACATCTTTCACTGCAGCAGATGCAGCAAGTTTAAATACAGATGAAAAGAAAGGTGCAACTACTCAATATATCCAACTTATTAAAGGTGATCATTATCAAGAGTTGGCTTCAAAATTAATCGAGCAAATTTCAGCAAAAGGCGAATCCGGTATTTTATCTAAAGACCTAATCAATAAAGCTTTAGTAAATCTGGATGCCAATAAAATAATTAAAGAGGGCAAAGTAGTACAGGCAGAAAAAGCCACTACTAATAAAGAGACTCAAAAAGAATCTACTAATAATACAGTTAAAAAAGAGGATAAAGCCCCTCAAGCACCTGTAAAAGAAGAAAAAACTGCACCAGTAACAAACAACAATGATGTAAAAGAAGCGCAAGCGCCAACAAAAGAAACTACTGCACCAAAAACAAATACAAACACACAGGCTACTCCTGTGACAAACAATAATACTACACAAGCACCATCAAACTCAAATAACCAGCAAGCAGAGTCACCAGCAAAAACTACTACTGACAATGCGAGTCAATCAGTCTCTGAATTTGAGAAACAAGTAGTAGACTTAACAAATGCAGAACGTACAAAAGCAGGCCTGAAACCGCTTGAAATGCACACACCATTAATGGCTGTTGCGCATGCAAAATCAGCAGATATGGCGAAAAATAATTACTTTTCACATACGAGCCCAACGTTTGGAAGCCCGTTCGATCAGATTAAATCTGCAGGAATTTCATACCGTTCTGCTGGTGAAAACATTGCACAAGGTCAAAGAACACCACAACAAGTGGTACAAGCATGGATGGATTCACCGGGACACCGTCAAAACATTATGAATGCCAATTTCACACATATTGGTGTAGGTTTTGTTGAAGAGGGTTACTATTGGACACAACAGTTTATCCAACTATAAAAATATAAAAATACTGTTAGGCTACGTGTCGACCATTTTATTGGCGCCACGTAGCCTAATTTTTTTTATCTTAAGAAATTATATGCTAGCTTTATGCGAATTTCTTTTATTAAGAAATAAAGAAATAAAAATGGCAATGATTAAAACAGGGATTGCGTAGACTTGTCCAATTAGCAATTTCCAGCCTATCTCATTATATCCATCAGATGCGGGCAGCAAAACTGCGATGATACAAACGATTAAATAAGCTAATAATGGAATGATGGTTTTCATCATTAAGTTATTTACCTCCTTTCAAAACGTACATCATAACCTCAACAAAGGGCGTACGAACAACCCTCATATAGGGCTGAATGAAAAGAATTTACTTTTCATTCAGCCCCTTGCTTTAAGAAGATTAATCATATACAGGTCGACCATTTGGTATTAAATAATCCGGGCATGTTGATGAGCCCTTATTAAAAGATAACAAAAATAGCAGTTATTTGTAAATTAATTGCTGAAAGTTAGCGAATATTCATTGAGCAGCTTATCTAAGCTCTGACTTAATTTTATCGTAGTAGGATGGTTGAGCCCATTTTCAGTACCGGACTTTATCATGGCAGTTCTGAGTGTTTCCACATTTTTTTGAGTTTTTATTTTACTAGGCATTAGAAATCTCTCCTCGTTTTTAATTTTCTAATTAGATACAATAATTTACAAAATACATATATTATGTAAGTACACATTAAAACTAAAAGATAAACCTGAAGTATGAATTTTTCTCCAAATAAAATTTAGAATATAGATTTTTAAGGGAATCGTGGGTAACAAGAGGTTTATAGAATACGTTCGGCTTTCATTTAAATGGTTTTTCGGAAAAGTAAGAGCTTCAAGAAACTACAGCCCAAATTGAGCTGCAGTTTTTACCCTTTTATTGTTAAAATAGGCGTTGTTGATTACAAGGTGGAAAACCGGAAATATCTGCAATCATGGAGAATTCATACTGCTTCATTGCGAACTGTGTTTGATACAAGTATTCAACAACCAGTAGCTTTCCATTTGATACGCCACAAAGTACTCCGGATGTCCCTTGACCGTTTACGAAAGATATACCAATCGGTTGCCCTGTTAAATAACTGACCTTATGTTGCCATGGCGGCATTTTCATCAACCCTTTCTGTGTATTTTATGCTTTTGAAAAAAGAGTGTGTCTACTTCAAAATAGTTAACGATATATGGAACCTATTCACCGCATCAAAACCACCTCAAAAAAACTTTCACCTGATTCGAACGAAATCAACACTTTTACAGTCTAATAAATAAGGAGGTGGCACATGTTGGAAAACTTACTTGAAAAAGCTACCGCTGGGGACAAATTAGCAATCCTGGAACTGATCGAACAAGACGAGGAAGTGCTTTACCCGATTGCCTATACATATTTGAAAAATGAGCAGGACGCACTCGATGCCATGCAGGAAATGACCTATAAGGCACTGAAAAAAATGCACACTGTTAAACAGCCTGAATTTGCGCGTACTTGGCTCGTACGTGTACTCATCAATTGTTGTAACGATATGCTGAAAAAACGGATTCAAACCGTGGAAATTGAAGAGACCAGCTTTAGTGAAGCCCCGGTTTATTCGGACATCAGCCGTCTTCTTAATTTACTTACGCTTACAGAACAGCAGCTCGTTTACGCAAAATATTTTCAACAGCTGAAAAACAATGAAATCGCTGAACTGCAAAACATTCCGGAAGGCACCGTTAAATCTCGGCTGCACGCGATTTTAAAAAAGCTGCGTAAAGCCGCTGGACAAAAGGAGGATTGGCTATGATGGATATTCCAAAAGATAAGCTGCGCCAAGGACGTATTGAAGCATTTACAAAACTGAAAAAAGAACGACGACGAAAAAAGCAGTGGCAGGGAATCACTGCAGTAGCTATCCTCTTCCTGAGTTTTTTGCTGACGGTTCGTGTTTCACCGACAATTGCCAGCTATGCCGCTAAAATCCCAGGCCTGAGCGTTATCGTCGAGCTTGTACAGGAAAATGAAGGAATAAAAGATGCCATCGCCAATGAATACTACGAGGAGCTGGGCATACTTGTGCAAGACAAGGACGTTACGATTACACTTCAAGGTGCCATCATCGATGAATATGGGGTGATGCTCATGTATGATTTTGATTACCCGACGAAGAAAAGCAATCATCATAACTATACGGTGAACATTTACCAAGGCGATCAACAGCTGAAAAACAGTATGTCTTACGGGACAAAGGACAGCCTGGACGAGCCGGTTGCACACAGCGGCCATATACTTGAGTTGACGCTCGATCAGCCGCTTGATACGAAAAACCCTAATTTCCGTGTTGAATTTGAAATGCGTGATGGGGACAAACAAACGATTTCCATTCCATTTTCTCTGGAAAAACCGATAGCTAAAGCGAAAGTAGTAGAACCGAATACGAGCATTACAGCACAAGGTCAAAGCCTAACAATTAGTAAAATCATTCGGACACCCCTACGTATTCATATCGAAGTAAAGCCGGATCCATCGAATACAATGCAAATCGTCGCACTCGATGACATCTCACTGGAGCTTAAAAATGGCAGTAAACGTGAACTTATTCGCAATGGGTTAGTGGGCAGTGGTTCCTTCCGAGAAGGACAGTCCACGTTTTACCTACAAAGCAATTACTTCTATGATTCAGATGAACTCATCGTCCGTATCGGCAAAATACAAGCTATTCCAAAAGGTGAAGACTATATCGAAGTTGACTTCAAAACGAAGGAAGTGCTTTACAAACCAGACTTCATTGACTGGGATATTAAAGTTGTCGGCAACGATGTCTATGTAAACGCACCTGTCAAAGACGACCACGGCCGCCAACCCTTATACCCTGCTGAAAAAGAAGATGGTACGACACTTGAAACTGAAGGATGCAGTTACTTTACATCTGCCCATGAAGGCTTTAATTATAGAGAGTACTATGTGCCCTACAATGGCAGAGCAAAACTGTGGATCAGCTATATTGACAATCCGATAGCGAAGGACGTTGAGATTAAAATAGATTTGACTGATTAACGAAATATCTCAGTCTTACTAATTAAAAAAGCATCGTTTCTTTTGGAAACAATGCTTTTTTTACTGCTCAGTTTTATGTAAACGCCTATTTAAGGAACTTTATTCCATTGATGGCGTTAAACTATCTTAAAAGAGGTGGTATTTTGAAAAAAATTCTCATTCTATTTACAGTGATTAGTTTTATACTAGTTGGCTGTTCTCAAGAAAAAGGTTATAGCGTTTGGATTGAATCATCCCAAGGACTAGTACTTATTGATACAGCAAAAGAAAGGCTAACTAATGCAAAAATAGATTTTATATTAGATGATAATGGTAGTGTTTTAATAAATGAGAAGGATTTTGATAAAGCTGTATTATGTTGCTCTTAATATTATACAAGCAAAAAACTGACAATTAGGGGGGAAGCGATGTCCTTAACTTTATTCTTATTTATGGGTCTTATTGGTGTTTTCTTTGTCATGTTTCTTAAAAGGCCGTTAATCAACTTACTTGGAGAAGACAATTTTCTAATATCTAGGTTGAACAATGCGGAATGGTTTCAAAATCATTGGCTAGCAGGCATATTTCTGTTTATTACGAATGCCATCCTTTTCTTTTCGACTGCTCTTCTTCTTTACGTGTTAAGTTATTTCTTTATTCCGTATGTCCATTTGCCTTTGATGATACTTGCTGTAATAGGAAGTCTCTTTTTATGGATAATAATTAATAGAACTTGGCAAGGGACGAGAAAAAATCGTTTGAAGATGGCAGCAGTCGGGAGCAGTTTTTATATGATCCTGTCCCTTATGTTGATTTATATGTTAGTAACACTGGAGCCTGCCTATCCAGGGGATGATCCTTTTATGAGAGCAATCGGATTATTTATGGGGATTGTGGTCACAACAGGTGCGTGTATTTCATGTTTTATCTTTACAGGATTTTCATATAAGAGGGAAGTGAATGAGGCGCGATTCTGAACTGGAATCAGCGCTTTTTTAAAATAGTGAACTATAGTTGAAATCTAGTGATCTTTTCATGACCGAAACAAACAGGCAGTATCGGGTTAATTTGGATATGGATAAATATGTTAATATGAATTAAGGTTTTATAAAGGTTTATATATTTTGAAAGCAATTGTTCTCAGTAGGGGGAAGTTAAAATGCCATATGAAGTGAATTGGAATTTAGACAGCATTTTTCTAGGTGGAAGCAAGTCAGATCAATTCAGCAATCACTTAAATGAAGTGGAAGATTATATACATACTATAAAAGAGTCGGTTGCCTCTTTTAGTGCAGTGCCCTCAATAGATGATGGTGCCCCAATAGCAGAATTAATGAACAAAATTGGAGAAACCCGCATCCATTTATCTCAAGCCAATTCTTTTGTCACGTGTCTCCTTGCTCAACATTCTAAAGATCCGGATGCAGTAACTTTACGCGGCAAAATCGTCAGTTTTGAATCTGATTTTAAAAATGTATTATCTAAACTAAAGGTGGTCTTAGCAAATATTGACCAGGAGAGATGGGTAAATTTAATCGAAGCTAAAGAATTAGCAGATTATAAATTTATTTTGACTGAATGGCGTGAAAATACGAATACCGCTTTATCGGATGACGGACAATCGATAATAGCTGATTTAACGGTTGATGGCTATCATTCTTGGGGCCATTTTTATAATGCACTGATAAGTAGTATGAAAGTACATATTGAAGTGGATGGAAATGAAAAACAGCTTTCAATGAATCAAGAGTTTTTATGACCTTTGGCGGAACGTTTTTAAATGTGCTGACGCTTGTGCACGAATTGGGGCATGCTTTCCACAATTACGCGATGAAATCGGTGGATGGGTTAAATAAACAGTATCCGATGTGCATTGCCGAAACCGCTTCAACCTTTGCCGAAATGATTATTTTTGATGCAGCAATGGAAAAAGCGCAGTCAAAAGAAGAGAAATTGTTTTTATTGGATGAAAAATTAAAACGCAGTGTCATGAACTTTATGAATATCCATTCCAGATTTTTATTTGAGCAGAGATTTTATGAAGTTCGAAAAAAAGGGCTTGTTTCATCCAGGCGTATAAACGAATTAATGAATGAGGCTATACAAGAAGCGTATCAAGGGTCCCTTGACGAACCGTCCATCTATTCTTGGGTATGGACACCCCATTACTATATTACGCAATCGCCATTTTATAATTTCCCTTATACTTTTGGCTATTTATTTGCATTAGGAATTTTTGCAAAGGCAAAGGAGAAAGGAAAAGAATTTGAGAAGGATTATCTGAATTTACTTAAAGACTCAGGCAGGATGACGGTAGAAGATTTAGTGATGAAACATTTAGGAGAAGATATTACATCTAAGAATTTCTGGGAAAAGGGAATGAAAATCTGTGTAAAAGATGCGGAGGAATTTATAACCCTTACGTCTTAAAATATGATTCTAGGGAATTTCAGCGAACACAAGCTCAGCAAAAGATTATTTAAGAGCTTAATTCAAATTGTGCTCAATAGTGCTGATTATAAACTAGTATAAATTGTGAATCTAACTATTCCTTTAAAACACATTTACTCTCTAATACATAGGCAAACTAACCTCCTCTTTATTGATAATCCGACGCGATTTTTATTGATTTTTGCATTTTTAAATATTAAATAAAAATTATTTGACAGGTTAATAAAAATTATGATATTATTAAAAATTTGTTAATAATCCATTTACGTGTTAAGGTTAAGAAGGTTACCTTATGGTTGCCATACATGGAGGTGGATTATTTGTTTCAAATTGGTGAAAACATTATTTATCCAATGCAAGGAGCAGGTATCATTAAAGCCGTAGAAGAAATGGAAATATCAGGTGAAAAACAACAGTGTTATGTCATAAAAATGTCAATCGGTAATATGCAAATCACGATTCCGAAGGACAAAATATTGAATTCAAGTATAAGACCTGTTACTGATATAATGGATTTGAAACACATCATTCACATTTTTCAGCATGGAGAATCCGATAATTTATTGTCGTGGAGACAAAGGTATAAAGTGAACTCGGACAAAGTAAAAACGGGTAAAATATTGGAATGTGCTGAAGTTGTACGTGATTTAATGCGTATGAAAGAAGAAAAAGCACTAAATACAAGTGAAAGAGAAATGTTAAATAGCGCACATCATTTTTTGATGATTGAACTCGGATTAATAAAAGGGATTACTGAAAATCAAATTAAAAGTTTCTGCTAAGATTAACTGAAGACTTCCAAAAAGGGTACGATTCTTAAAAAGAGTTGTACCTTTTTCAATTGATTGATTTCGTGAAGAGAATCACTGAATACTCGAAACAAAACCGCTTAAAGCTGATAATTTTTAACATACTAAAAGTAAGATTAAAAATTAAAGGTGTGGATGGATTGAAAAGAGCAGTGTTTTTAGATCGGGACGGCGTAATTAACGAAGTGCTGACGAAACGAGTAAAATTTGTAAATGAACCAAAACAATTTTATTTTTTACCTGGTGCAGAAGAAGCGATTAAAAATTTAAATGACTATTTTGATTATGTATTTGTCGTAACGAATCAAGGCGGAATCGGTTTAGGGTATATGAAGGAAAAGCAGTTACAGAAAGTTCATGACTATATGGTGGCCGAGTTGAAGAAAAAGGGCGCATCGATTCATGAGGTTGCCTATTGTCCGCATAAACCAAAGGCCGGGTGTGAATGCAGAAAACCTAACAGCAAAATGATTTTGGATTTAGGTGAAAAATACAACATTGATCTGGAAAAATCCTATATGGTCGGTGACACGGATACGGATATTCAGGCAGGGAAGAAAGCCGGGACAAAAGCCGTCTTTATTGGTGAAAGTGATCCATTGGCAGATGCAGTATTTCCAAATCTAAAAGAAGCAGCACAATGGATTATTCGCGATATTAAAAATGAATAAAACATAACCCACAAAGAAGAACCTTTGTGGGTTATATATTAATGTCTTTGGTATTTGTAGCAGCTACAGTTGCCAATTTTCAACGGATAACATTAATCATAAGTCTGAACATAAAATCCATTTTCCTCAGACCATTCCGCATAATAAATCTTCGAGATATCCTCGTAGCCTTCCTCTTTTAATTGATGAATGACCCAGTGCTTATCTTTTCCGATTTGTGCAAGAATCCGTTCTTCCATTCGCCCTTCATCGACAATTAAATGAGTAAGCACACCACCGGAATCTTCCCCGGATGAATCCTTTTTCAATACGCTGATTTGCCCACCAGGCTCCAAAAGAGCATATTTTACTTCCCTAACCGAAAAAACGCCCTGTATCCGCAGCAAAGAACGCAGCTGTTCGGATTCCATTTTATTTTTTCCTAATTCTTTAATATCCAGTCTCCCGTTATTTACAAGAAAGGACGGTTCCCCTTTAATAATCGGGCGCAGCCTTTCAAACTTTCTTACAAGAAAATCGGTTAAAAGATAGAGCGCAGTCCATAGTCCAATCGTATAGAGCACATCCCAAATCTTCACTTTCTCATCGTATACTCCTTCTTCCAGTGTTCCTCCGAGAATAACGATAAACACAAAATCGAACGGGGTGACATCAGTAAGCTCTTTTTTCCCGATAAAGCGGATCACAACCATAAGTGCGATAAACCCTGCAATAATTTTAATAGTAATTGCTGTAATCATTTATTTCACTCTCCTATCATCATTGAATACCCCGAAGCCTCTTAATTTAAGCTGGTCATTAATCACTAGTGTTCATTGTTTTAAAAGGAATGAAGGAGTATGAATGAGTTTAATGGAAGTGATTAGTAGAGGTTAATAAATAGCGAGATTTGCAACAAAATAACCACTCGAAGCGATGAGGAGGAAAAGAAATGCGAAGATACCCTGATTGTCCTGTTATTACAAAATCAATTGTTGTTGGAGGGCTGTCGAAAGCCGATCTTCTTCAAAAACTGCAACAATCGTCTATTTCATTGAACCAATATGGTGAGAAATTATTATATGATGATCGGTTTACCACTACCGAAACAGCATATAGCGTGGAAATAGTTGAACTATCCGTTAGGGATCTTGGCTTTCCGAATGGCGCAACATTACCTGAAATCTTTAGACAAGCAAACGAACTGGGCTTGCAGTTATGTCCGCCAGAGTTGGGACCATACCTACGACTGGAATATGTAGACCAAGATGAGGGGGATTCAGGGGATCTTTCACAAAAAAAATGAGGCACCTTCAGGATCTGTCACCATTGCATCAGAATTAATAAGTGATGAAGAAAGTTTTCCGAAAGGATTTTATGTCAGAAAAGTTGACGGTATATTATGGCTGCGCGGATATGTAGCTGACAGCTTGCATGTGTGGAATCCCGATAACCGGTTTGTCTTCAAATCAGACAAGCTAAAATAGGAAACGATATTAGTGAAGTTTTTGGTGGAGCTTACCCAATGTCATGGAATTGGTTTACGTTCCTTTGAAGTCTCCTGGAATGTGAACCTTTGTAGGTGTTTTTGTGTTCAGTAACGAATAACTATTTGAGGTGGTCCAATTGCGGAAGGAAAAATCAGAAATAGTAGTGCATCATCAAAACTTCATAACTTTTATACATAGTTTGAAATCTGTTGATGAAAGTCGATTAAGAAAACCGATCGGGGAAGGGAAGTGGTCCGTTATAGAAATCGTCGGTCACTTTTACCCTTGGGATGAATTTGTGTTACAGCAAAGGATTTCCTATATATTTTCAGGCGAGCACTTACCGAAAGCTCCGGGTATCGCGGAGTTAAACGACCAATCTTCTTTACAAGCCAGAACAGAAGCTGTAGAAAATACATTGGAAAAATGTATTCACGTACGGCAAGACTTATTAAGTCAGCTAAAGCAAATTCCTGGAGATGACTGGTTGATTCCAATACAGATTAACCAATCAACGTTAACGTTTTACGAATACTTAAAAGACTTAATGGAACATGATATCCATCATTTAAACCAAATGAAATCTACTCTCGAAAACAGATTATAATTCTAGTTAAATAAATTCATTCATATTACGTTATTTCGTGGTATTCACATTGGAGGAACTGTTGATGTTGAAATTGATAATTGCTTTATTAGCATTGATCGGCGGTTCGGCCGTTGCGATACAAAGTCAAATCAATGCCTTATTCAGTAAAAAAGTAGGCGTATTGGAAAGTGCCACCGTCTCTTTCATGGTAGGCGCACTTGCCTTATTCTTTTTAGCTTTCTTTTTCGGAAAAGGGAATTTTTTAAATGTATTTACCGTTCCAAAATGGCAATTAATCGGAGGGTTATTAGGCGCATTCTTTATTGTCATCAATATCTATTCTGTTAATTTAATCGGAGTAGCTGCAACGTTTATGGCGGTTATCATTGGTCAGATTTTTGTCGGCGCGATTATTGATCATTTCGGACTTTTCGGAGGGGTTGCCTATCCGATGAATATGACGAAGCTCATTGCTCTTGCGTTAATGTTTGCCGGGATTTATTTGTTTAATAAAGCTTAAATGGAAATTTTCTGTATAGTATATGAAACTTATTTGGTTTCCCTTCGTAGGTATATTTATGGAGGGAAATGAATGAAGAAAATATGGTGGATAATTATTAATGGGGTTTGGCTTGTCTTGTTTAGTGGCTTAGCTATATTTATTTATTTTAGAGAAGTAGATGCTGCAGGTGTAGTCCAAACATCTGAGCTTAGATGGCTTTCCTTGGCATTGTTAGGTGTAGTGTTTATTTTCATTACCATCGTCCAACTTATATTTTTATTTTTTTTAAAGAAACGAAAAAGTTAATAGCTTATAATATTTAAGGCGCTTTCCGTAATAAGGGAAGCGTTTTTTTATGAAGAATGCCAATGATGAGAAAAATAATTTTAAAATTTTAAAGCCAAATGTTCTTCTCGGATGTCTAATAAATGTAAAACGAAAATGAAGGGAGGAATTGCGATGAATATGAAGCGCTTAGTAAAGAAAGCTCAAAAAGGAAATGACAAAGCATACTTAGAGCTTTTCCAACAATATGAAGCAGATATTTATCGAATGGCCTATGTCTATGTAAAAAATAAAAATGATGCTTTAGATGTTGTTCAAGAAGTAGCGTATCAGTCATTCAAAAATATTCGCACTTTAAATAAACCGGAATATTTCAAAACTTGGCTTATGAAAATTACAATCAATTGTGCCTTGAACGTAATTAATAAAAATAAAAAAGTAGTGCCACTCATACCTCAGTTTGAAGTACATACGGAAGAAGGAGTTGAAGATATTGCCATGTCTTTATCGTTACGGGAACTAATGGATATTTTGCAGGAAGACGAGAAAAGTGTGATTTTACTGAAGTACTATAATGACCGTACGTTAAAGGAAATTTCGGATATTCTGGACATCCCGCTAGGAACAGCCAAATCGATTTTGTACCGTGCTCTGAATAAGCTTCGCCAAAATTTAAAGGAGGTAGAGAACTATGGAGAATCATTTTAAAGAGGATATGGATAAAATTGAAATCCCGTTCCAGCTTCATGAAAGAAGCAAAAAAGGCATAAAGGAAGCCAAATCGGAAATGGACGGAACGGTGAAACGTTTTGTGAAAAAACGAATCGCAATTACGATCATGGCTGCCTGCTTAATGGTTCCAACTGGAGCATTTGCGTATCAGTCGTTACTTGCAGATGATTTATATGGATCGTTTGATAATGTGAAAAAACATATAGCAAATATTACAATGAAAAGTTATTTACTATTTGATGCAAAATTGTCCCAGGCAAAAGGTGACCTCGGAAAAGAACAATTCGAACAGTTTAAAGAAATACTCCATGTCATTACAGATGCAAAACTTGAATTTGGCGATAAAAACGGAAATATCGATTATTCTAAGGTGTCTGAAGAAAAACGGGCGGAAGTTAAAGCGGCCATTTATGAAATCCAACCGTACTTTGATAAGTTAAATAATCAGCCATCGAGTAAAGAAATTTTAACAGCTGAAGAATATGAGCAATATATTCAGGCGTTATTAACCTTTGAAACAGTTATGGCACAATTAGGTGTTTCTTCACCACCAAAAGTAGAGATGGTTCCTGCAGATGCACAAGAAGAATTTTTAAAGGCTCGTGCCGTATTGGATTACGTGAATGAAAAACAAATGGGGAATTAATGGAGACAATCAGCTTGGACTATTCAAGCTGATTTTATTATGAATGTAATATCACCTGGGAAATTTATGCTAAAATTTAGTTAGATTTAGGAATGAAAACTTATTAAAAACAGGTGAATAGAGGGAGCATTTATATGGAAATTCTATTAGTCGGAACATGTCACCTTAGCGATACTTCAGACTTGAACACTTTATCGGAAAAGGATAAAAGGAAATATAGCGATGGCGATTTCGAAAAGTTGGCCATTGATCTTGCGAGGTTCCAAGCGGATCAAGTGTTTGTCGAATATCCATTTCATTTACAAGAACATCTGACTTCCATTTATCGCTCGGCAGAAGTGGAAAAGGTAAATGATGATTTCAAAGAAAATGAGATTTATCAAATTGGATTCCGGTTAGCTGAAATGCTTGGACATGATGCCATTTATGCTGTGGATTGGAACGAGCAGCCGGAAGAATCGATCGATCTGGGTCTCCTTGCAGAAGGGCAATCGAAAACAGAGTTCGAGGAAATAATGAACCGTGTACAATTTGTGCTCGAAAAGCTCTCTACTATCATTCAGCAAGGGGATATCATCGAACTGTACAAATATATTAATACACAACAATACAATGTAAATGATCATCAAGTCTATGTGGATTTAATGCAGCTCGACGATAAAATTGCATTTGAGTGGGTGACGAAATACTGGTATTACCGGAATTTAAAAATCGTCCGTAATATTAAAAAATCCATTCTTCCTGAAACAAAACGGGCTGTTATTTTATATGGAAGCGCACATAATTATCTATTTAAACAACTGCTGGAAGAGGACGAAGCAATTAAAGTTATTCCGTTTGGAGATTGGTCTGAATGAATCGAATTTGAATAAGTATATGGCTTTATAAAGGGGTTAGGAACAACATGATTACATTAAGAAAAGTGCAAAAGACAGATTTAGAAGAGCTGATCGTCATTGAAAATGAAGGCTTTACAAAAGAAGAAGCGGCCACAAGGGAAGCCTTTGTGGAAAGAATTCAGCTGATTGCGGATACGTTTATTGTCGCTGAAAAAGATGGAGAGATGGTAGGTTATATTAACGGCCCGGTCATTCCTCAACTCTACATAACGGATGACCTTTTTGAAGAAATTACTGGAAATCCCAAAAAAGGCGGCTACCAGAGTATATTAGGCGTAGCAGTTTCTAAAAAGGCGAGAAATCAAGGAATCGCTCGGATCTTAATCAATAAAATGGAGCAGCTCGTTAAAGAAAATGACCGACAAGGAATTACGTTAACATGCAAACAGGAATTGGTTCCTTTTTATGAAAAGCTCGGTTTTCTAAATCACGGCATTTCTGAATCACAGCATGGCGGCGTCAGCTGGTATAACATGATCAAACTGCAGGAGAATATGAGTTAATGGATAGGCACCGTAGTAGATTTCTATGCACGGATCAGAAGGCATAATTTTAGAGTTAGCTGAGAAAGTGCGATAAACTTTAAATGGAAGATTTCAATTTACAGTAACCTTGGCGGGAGGAATAGAATTGGCAACGAATGCAGCATTTCAAAGAGAGATTAAAAGTTTTTGGTATCCGGAGTACAACAATAATGGGTATCCTCATGTCCAGCAAGGATTCATTCTTCACCCTGATCGGAACGCTGAATTCGATCCATTTATTTTAATGGCAGAGGATTGGTATAAGCGCGGTGTTTTCTCTGATCACCCGCACCGCGGATTTCAAACGGTAACCTATGTTGTGGATGGTAGACTTGAACATATTGATAATGCTGGCGGTTACAGCATTTTAAATGCAGGGGATGTTCAATATATGAATGCCGGCTGGGCAGCTCGCCATGCGGAAGAAGCGTTCGAGGAAGACTTGATTCATACATTACAGCTATGGTTGAACTTGCCGAAAAGTTTAAAACATACAGAAACGTCTTATCAAAATATTTATGTGGAAGATGCACCGGTAGTCAATATCGGTGGCGGGTTTGTCCGCGTTTATTCAGGAGATATTGCAGGTGTAACAGGACCAATGCAAAGTTTAGTTCCGATTACGATGACCGAAATTACGCTCCGTGAAGGTGCAGAATACACACATGTTTTACCTGAAAATCATAATTCATTTCTCTTTATGCTGGCAGGAGAAATGGAATTTGGGGAAAGCAGGACCAAAATCTCCAAAACAGGAGCGGCTACGATCTCATTTAACGAAGCTGGTTCCAAAGACAATGCAAGCGAATTAAAGATGAAAGCAGCAACACGTTCTAAAGTTCTAATTTATTCAGGTGTTCCCATTAGAGAAGATATCGCTCTAGGCGGACCGTTCGTGATGAATACGAGAGAAGAAATCAGAGAAGCATTCCGTGATCTGCAGCTAGGGTAATTTGGACCGCCAGCTGTAAGAAAATAAAAAATAAATAGCGACCATTACGATGAACCAGATGGAACTGAGCCATCTGGTTTTTTTTTTTTAAAAATTGGACGCTCCTATTATGGTAAAATTTACAATATAAGGAGAGTTATAAGGAAGGATAAGTATGAAAAAATTTCTGTTAAATTTAATTAAGTGATGGCTGGAAATGAATAATTAAATGATTGGAGAAATCTTCATGAAAATATACGATCTGGCAAGTCCATTTCTGAATCCGTATGAACCATCAAAAGAGTACTACGAAAATTATTTTAATAAACATCCTGAAATCTATAGTTATTACTTTGAACATCATTGCCACAATAAAGAACTGAAACTTGAAAATGCATTAAAGGCACATCCACACAAAACTGAGCAAATGAAATGGATAGCGGACAAATTGAAATCGCTGACACCTCAAATTACAAAGGAATACGAAAAGCGGTTTCCGATACTGTTTTCAAAAGATGTTTATATTTTTGTCGGTCTAGGTGGTTCGAATGCGTATACATACCGTTCCATGGATCCTCATATTGCGTTTTGTGTAGAAAAGTTCGAGCCTTTTGAAGAGGGCCTAAATGTAATCATTGCACATGAATTCGGCCATGCAGCCCATCATCTTTTCACTACGCATAATGGGATAGATGCAAAAGATATACAATGGTCTAACCCGTATACCTGGCTGTTGCAGGAGGGGGTAGCGACTTATTTATCCACTTTAGTAGTAAATGCAGACCAAGATATTTATTTTGCTTATCAACCCGACCCAGAGTGGCTTTCATTTTGCGAAGAAAATACTAAAACCATACTTAATGCTTTTCAGCAAGATTTAGCTCAAAGTACACCAGCAGAACTATTTAAAGAATGGTTCTCGATTAACGGTGGTCAAACTTTTGGCTATAGTCGGATTGCTTATTATATCGCTTATCTATTAGTGAAGCATTTGGTAGATGAAGAAGGTATAGAAAATGCAATGCTTTATTGGAGACATCCGGATTTTGAAGAGAGAATGAAATTGTTATTACGTACGATTTAAGAAAAGTATTTACATATTGAATTCATATATTGGGGGAGTAACATGATAATAATAAATTCAGTTGTTTTCTGGGTGATTATTTCAATGTCCATTAATACGTATTTAATGACTTTGCCTATACCGGTTATACGAAAAAAGGATTTTCCGGCTACTTACATGATTCAGCAGGAGAATCGAATTGACTTCCAAAAAGGTACGGAATGCGCGGCATTTTCTACAGCGTACTTGCTGCGTCACTTTGGCAGGGATGCTGAAGGGGAAACGTTATATCAGCATTTTCCTAACAAAACAAGAGCAGGCAATGTCTATCCAAAAGGGATACGTACGGTGTTAAGAAATTATGGATTTAAGACGAATTATTATAAAGGCAATATAAATACATTAAAGTCCGAAGTCAGTAAAGGAACGCCGGTCATTGTTTTCATTAAAGTGAAGAGGGATCTCAAAAATCTGCATTTTGTCCCGGTAGTCGGGTATGACAAAGAGTACATTTATCTTTCAGAGTCACTCAGCCACTTAGTAAATGATGCAGGAGAACAGAAGACTCATAATCGAAAGGTTCCGGTTGAAGAGTTTAAAAAACTTTGGGATGTAAAGAGAATTCATACGCTTCCCTACAGCAATACATATATCGCGGTATAACCTGAATAAAGTTAATAATTCTTTTTCGTGGCAGGTGAAAAAAGTGAAAGTATTTGGAGAAAAACTAGATGGCCTTAATTATGAAATAAGAAATGCGGTTTATGCCGTTATTTTTGATTCAACAATGAAGTATGTCTTAACAGTCCAAACTTCAAGAGGCGATTACTTTTTGCCGGGTGGCGGGATAGAAGGTCATGAAAACCACTCGCAATGCTTGGAAAGAGAAATACTTGAAGAAACCGGATATAACGTTTTGGTCGGTCCTTTTATAGGAAATGCAAAGGGCTATTTTCTTTCAACTAAAAAAGAGCCCATTCTAAATGATGGCTATTTCTACTTCGCACAATTATTCAATAAAATTCAAGAGCCCATTGATGACGACCATTTTATACAATGGATTGAGGCAGATAAAGCCCGGGAACTCTTAGTGCATGCTCATCAAAAATGGGCAGTAAAAGAAGGACTAAAACTACAAAAACATAAAAAATGAGCTAGAATCATTGAATCCAGCTCATTTTTATTTTATCGTCGAAGTTTAAATTTACGCATACGATCGACTAAGAAACCGCCTTTGAATGATTTTGGCTCATAGGAAATGATAAATGCCTTTGGTTCAATCGATTCCACAAGGGCGAATAATTCTTTTTCCCGGTTTCGTTTAGCGAGAATTTCATATTTATAACGTTCACTGTCACGTCCTTCACTGACAGATGTCGTAATGGCAAAGCCGCTGTTTCTTAATGTGTCGATCAATTCCTGATTTTTTTGCTGCGTATTGATTGTAACAGAGACAAAACCAATAGCCAACTTGTTTTCGATCATTGTTCCGATAGGTATCCCTAAACTGAATCCAAGTGCATATACAAGCATCGGTATGATGTTCTGTTCCCCATTAAAAATAATTGAAAGTGCAAATACATTAATAAGAATTTCTAAAAAACCGAAAATAGAAGCAAGAAGCCTCATATCTTTAACTAAAAAAATTGTTCTCAATGTCATTAACGGCACGTAAACGAGCTGTATGACCAGAATTAGGATTATTTCCTGCATAAAATCCCCTCTTTCATTTAAAAATTTACTTTACTTTTCTACTTCTACCCTAATATGAAATATATATTCTTATTAATTATTTGAGTAAATGGTATGAAAAGAGGGGGAAATCCATTGCTGTTAATATATTGATTCCATCTAATCATCATTTGTCCATTAGGATGAATGGTGGTTTTTTGTTTGAAAAGAAAATTCAATATAGGTAAAGTCAGGTAATATGACCATTAATTAGTATTAATAAAATGATAATTTATACAGTAACTCTAATAAATAACTGCTATGATGGAAGAGTCTGAGACTATTATTTGAATATTTAAGGAGTTGTGAATTTGGCGAAAACAATTAGACCATTACTATCACTATTATTTTTTTTACTAGTCTTAAATGGCAGCTCGTTGACCACGAGTGCAAAAGGCGTTAATCTTCTACCATTTGAAGATGTAAAGTCCGGAAGAAACAGTAATGCCTACTTATCTACATACGAATATCCTTCAAATAAAATGAAGGAAGACTTTATTGATGAAATTTCTACATATGCAATGAAAGCAAATGAAAAGTGGGGAATCCCTGCTAGTGCCATTATGGGAATGGCCATTCTTGAAAGCGGCTATGGAACAACAAGAATAGCAATGAATGCGAATAATCTTTTCGGAATAAAGGTTTGGGGACATAATCCGAAGAACGCCTGGCAGTTGAAGGGACAACCTGATGAAGATTATGAACCGGTACCTGTCCTGAAGGATTACGGGAATGACCGCAAAATATACGATGAAAGCAAAAGAAGGGATAACTGGTACCGGGCTTTTAGTTCCTATAAAGAAGCGGTCGATTATTTGGCAGGGAACTTATTGTTAAATGATCGATATCGATTCGCTAAAAAGAATTATGACGAGAGAATAAAAAAAGGATGGAGTTATGAGCGGGCTTCCAAAGAATATTTATACGATGTTGCCAACGCCGGCTATATCCACTTGGGCGGGGAATACTATCGAAATAAAGTAGGCTCCATCATGGACGAACGTGATTTATATCAATATGATGATAGAAAATTAGATATAGATGGACATTGGGCTGCAGAACAAATTGTATTCTTAACTGAAAAAGGCTGGCTTTCCGGCTATCCTGATGGTACATATAAACCGAATCATTCGATCACAAGAGCTCAGGCAGCTGCTATTATCAGTAATTTTTTAGCGCTGACTACAACAAATAAAGATATTTCATTTAAAGATGTGGAAAATAGCTTTTGGGCATCGGAATCAATTCGTCTAGTTGCCCAACATAGCATAATTAATGGTATTGAAGATGGCTATTTTTCACCGAATACTTTTTTAACAAGGGCACAAGCGGCTCAAATTTTCTATAATGCCGGACTTTATAGCCAGTCTGCGAACAAGGGTGTAAATTCATTTATAGATGTGCACCAAAATTTTTGGGCATCTCTTGCGATAGAAACGATGAAACAAGAAGGTATTATGGCGGGCTATACGGCTAGCCGATTTGGTCCAAACAATCCGACAACAAGAGCACATATGGCAGCTATGATTTATCGGATACATGAAAAGGGTTTGAATAAATAATAGGGCAAACAAAAGAAGCACACAATTGTGCTTCTTTTTTATCTATTTAGGAACCTTTTTAAATTCTGTTGCCATACCGATAAAATATTCGAGGATTCGAACATCATCAGTGAGTTCGGGATGAAAAGAGCAGCCTAAAAATTGATCATCTCTGGCTAGTACGATTCGTTCTTCATATGTAGCGAGTATTTCAACATGTTCACCGACTGAGACAATATGCGGTGCACGAATAAAAACTGCTGTTATTTCATCACCGATTGATGGAATTGATAGCGGTGCTTCAAAGCTATCTACTTGTCGACCGAAAGAATTTCTTTCTACTTCCACATCCATTAAACCGAGGTGAGGGGTATTGAAATCCTTGATCTTTTTGGCCAATAGTATAAGGCCGGCACATGTCCCGAACATTGGGAGACCTTGCTGTGCCATTGCCTTTATAGGTTCTAACAAATCATTTCGTTCTAACATTTTCCCGATTGTCGTACTTTCTCCACCAGGTAAAATTAGGCCATCAACACCCAGTAATTCATCGTATGTTTTTACTGCAACAGCATCATGACCAAGAAGTTCAATTTGCTGAATATGCTCTTTTACCGCACCTTGTAATGCAAGCACTCCTATTTTTGCCATACTACCAGCCACGCTCCTGCATGCGTTCATTAACATTCAGTGTAGCTATTTCAATTCCTTTCATCGGAGTTCCGAGTTCCTTCGATATTTCAGCAATCAGTTGGTAGTCTGTATAATGTGTTGTTGCTTCCACAATGGCACGCGCAAATTTTTCAGGATTCTCTGATTTGAATATTCCGGAGCCTACAAACACACCATCTGCACCAAGTTCCATCATTAACGCGGCATCTGCAGGTGTTGCCACGCCACCCGCAGCAAAATTCACAACAGGTAATCGGCCTAAACGCTTAATTTCCAATAGTAATTCAAATGGGGCACCTAAAATTTTGGCCTCAGTCATTAATTCATCCACATTCATTCCAACAACGCGGCGAACTTGTGCGTTAACTTTTCGAAGGTGACGAACTGCTTCAACGATATTGCCTGTACCTGGTTCACCTTTCGTACGGAGCATAGAAGCCCCTTCACCAATACGTCGAGCTGCTTCTCCTAAGTCACGGCAACCACAAACAAATGGCACTGTATAATCACTCTTAAGTAAATGGAATTCTTCATCGGCCGGTGTTAAAACTTCACTTTCATCGATATAGTCCACACCCATTGACTCCAATACACGTGCTTCGACAATATGACCGATTCGTGCTTTTGCCATAACAGGGATCGTGACGGCATTCATCACTTCCTCCACAATCCGCGGATCTGCCATACGGGCAACACCGCCAGCTTTCCGAATATCAGAAGGCACACGTTCCAGTGCCATCACTGCTACTGCACCTGCCGCTTCCGCGATTTTTGCCTGTTCAGCATTAATGACATCCATAATAACGCCACCTTTTTGCATTTCTGCCATTCCACGTTTTACTCGATCAGTTCCAACTTGTACCATGTAAATAACCTCCATTCCTGTAATGACTCTTAGTATAATGAAAATTGACCATATTAAAATAGTCAATTTCATATAAATCTTTAAGGTCAGTAGTGGAGTAGCTGAAATTAAGGACATAAAACAGTCTGATAATTCTGTTATAATAATGGTTGCAAAGGCTTCTGCTTACAGGTTGAGGAGGATACTAATATGATAAATAATATCGATTTAAAGCACTTACAACGTTGTGTAGAATTAGCAAAAATTGCGCTTGAGAAAGGTGACGAGCCATTTGGATCAGTACTTGTTTCCGCAGAGGGAGAAGTGCTTTTTGAAGATCATAATCATGTGGCAGGCGGTGACCATACACAGCATCCCGAGTTTGCAATAGCGCGATGGGCAGCAAATAATATGGAACCTGAAGAAAGAAGTAAGGCGACCGTATATACTTCCGGGGAACATTGTCCGATGTGCGCCGCAGCCCACGGTTGGGTTGGTTTAGGAAGGATTGTTTATGCAAGTTCATCTAAACAATTGGCAAAATGGCTGGCAGAATTGGGCCAAGCCCCTTCACGAGTACGCAATTTGTCTATTCAAGAAGTTATTAATGATGCAATTGTAGATGGTCCTGTTCCTGAACTAGCGGAGGAAGTTCGACAACTCCATCGTCAGTTTCATAAAATAAAACGATGAATAAAAAATGGAGAAGGTCAATAGGGTGTTAAGTAAGCGCGATTCTGTTATAAGAATCAGCGCTTGTTTTTATTTAGTTGTTGAGATGAAAGTAGATATTTTTTGATGACTTGCAATTCAGAAATATGTAAAGTAAACTTTACTTTAAGTAAAACTTACTTTACATGTGAGGGGGATTTATTATTAAAAATAATATTAAGGTTTTACGGGCTCAACGCAGTATGACACAAGACCAGTTGGCAGAAAAGCTTTCTGTCTCTAGACAAACTATTATTTCACTGGAAAAGGAAAAATATAATCCTTCGATTATTTTAGCATTTAAATTGGCAGAAATTTTTAATTGTAAGATTGAAGATATATTTATTTATGAGGGGGAAACTGAATGAAAGAAGCTCGAAAGAATCAACTATCATACTTATTTTTAGGAATTATCATGGTTCCATTAGGTATTTATATTAATTACCCTTATATTGCAAGAGGTGAATTTCCAGTAGGTGTAATGACATTTTTCTTAGGAACAGGTGCATTAATGATGGCTTATTTATCACCACATTTATTTCCGAAAGATGAGCGTACAAAAGAAATTATAGGAAAAAGTATGACAGCAAACTATTTTACGCTGTTTGCAACAATTACACTGCTATTTATTACAGTAGCTGATACTTTAAGTGGATCAGAAGTTTTAACGGTTTTATTTTGTATTATGGTTACTTCCATTCCTCTAACGATGATTTATTATTCGAAACGGATTTAATGAATCTGTCATATACCCAACATAATATGTGCTAATTGCACCTAACCATTCTTAAACTAAGACACAGGTGATTTTGAAAGGGGAAAACATAATGCAAATATTTTTATTTATTATATTAGGAATAATCATTACGGCTATATTGGTGATGGCGCTTGCTGAGTTTGGTTTAATTCTACTGGGTGGGATTGCATTTGGCTTGATTTTGTACATTGCTGTAAAGGTTAGCAGAATACCATCCTCAAGACAGAGGCTTCAGTAATTGAAAGTGGTAATTTGTATTTAATAATCAACAGGCGCAGTTCAATAAAAGGAACGCGTCTTTTTTAAAAATGATAAAAAGTTATTTTTGGCTTAGATGTCCTTTGGAGATATAATTACATATCATCATTGTATTTGTATTTGTATTAGTTTATTTAATAATGTCAATTCTGTTATAGAAGAGGTGAAGAATATGGAAAGAGTGGCGCACTATTTTTGGGCGGTTCGGATTCCGGATGGAGTAAAACAAACCATTTACGAGGAACTGACACGAATTAAACCAATATTCCAGTTTAAGCGTTGGGTGGATTTAAATGATTATCATATAACGCTTGCATTCCTGGGGGCGGTCAATCCGAAGCAACTTTCATCCGTTATCGAAGCGGTTGGAGAGGCCATAAAAAATCAAAAAGCTTGTATGCTGGACATTGAAGGACTGGGTGTGTTCGGAGCTCAAAAATCACCTCGTATATTTTGGGGTGCAGTAAGTGAAACAGATGCATTAAATGAAATTCAGGAAATTGTTCATCAAACTTGTCTTGCTGAAGGGTTTAAGTTAGAAACGCGTCCTTATCATCCGCATATTACATTGGCAAGAAAATGGGGAGCTAATGAAGATTTCAAAGCGGAAAACTTAGTCAGGCAAAACCCTTTTAAAGAAAAGGTTTTATCTTTTGAAGTAAATGAAATCGTCCTTTATAAATCAAACGTAGAAAATACACCGAAATATGAACCGATAGCGTCGATTCATTTAGTATAGTAAAAACTCCCTATCTGATAGACTGATGATTTATTGCTAGTCTAAAAAATAGGGAGTTAATAACGTATTTTCACTGATACTTATATTTTATAAATTTTCTTTTTACCTCACATTTCCTCTTAATATTCATCAAAGAATTTTTGGATTTCTTCCATATCCGTTGTTTTTGTTAAAGCCAATTGAAGTAAAATACGAGACTTATGTGGATTTAATGTATTACTTTCTACTTGATCCGCATTTTCATATAAAGAGTGGCCATTCGCTTGGTAAAACGAACTAACAACTACTCCACCATTTGATTTATCAGCACCAAGCTTCGCATACGAAGCTAAACGATCGCTAAGATCACCGAGAACTGACCCCGCCAGTACAATTCCTTTAGTACCTGAACTTACTGCTGCATTAAACATGGATGCATCACTTTGTCCATAAGATCCATAGATTATATCTACTTTAGGCAGCTCATCTAAATTCATAATATCAAACTCTGATTTATACGTATGTTTTAATAAAGATTCTTGGTAGTATCTTACTTTTCCAGCTACAATATCACCAATGAACCCTTGTTCTGTAGCTTTAAATGTATCGACTGCCCAGTAGTTGTTTTTGTTAATGAAACGAGCAGCACCAATACGATCATTCATAACGATTAATGCCCCTTTGCCAACCGACTTTTTGTCACCGGCAACTTTAACTGCATTATATAAATTAAGTGGACCATCTGCACTAATTGCTGATGCGGGACGCATTGCGCCGACGACTACTACAGGCTTATTACTTTTTACAACTAGGTTTAAAAAGTAAGCCGTTTGCTCAAGTGTATCTGTACCATGTGTAACAACAATGCCATCTACATCGTCTTGAGCCAATAATGTATTAATACGTTTAGCCAATATTAAACGGTGTTCATCTGTAATACCCGAACTAACAATATTAAATAGTTGTTCGCCACTAACATTTGCAATGTCTTTTATTGCCGGGACCGCATCAATTAAACTTTGAATACCATCTGCTACTGAATAATTTGATGTATCCGTTTCAGATTCAGCTCTGGATGCAATTGTACCACCTGTCGCTAAAATTTTAATGTTCGGTAATTCTTTGTTTGATGTATTAGCCAAAGAAAAGCTCGGTGCAGAAAAGCCAACAAGTGATAGCATTAATGCTAAGGCAATAAATAATTTTAAAATATTATTTTTCTTCATATACATTCCCCCGTTATTAGTGTGATATAACTATCGAATAAAAAACGAACACCTCCTATGTTATATTAATTAACATAAAGCACCTAATAACAAAAAAAATTTTAAGAAAATTGGGTTTTTATGTTAGTTTTGTTTACATTTAAGATATTACATTATAAAAATTCAACTGTAAATAAAAAAATCTAAATTTTCTAATTATTTATTGTTGCTGAATAATAGTTTTCCGGAAATAAAATTAATACTTTAGAATAGCATTTATCCATCTTTTGTTTGCTAAATCTAAGTTTAGGAACGAAAGAAAAGTAATTTAGATGGAGGTTTTAGGAGGTCATCAATCTGAAACTTTTTACCATTTTATCCGTATAATTTAATTATCATAGCAAGGGGGTTATATCATGTATGACATGCCAGGAAGTGGGGATTGGCTATTTGATTTCGGACCAATATTCATCGCACTTATTTTTATTATCATATTTATCTCAATAATCGGGAGTCTATTCAGTGGATTCAAGCAATGGAAGGAAAATGAGAACTCACCTCGCCTGACAGTGCCGGCCATCGTGAAAGTTAAACGAACAAATGTAACGAGACATACCCATCACCATCATGATAATAACCACCACTCGCACAGTACCTCTACTGATTACTTTATTACTTTTGAGTTTGAGAGTGGGGACCGGTCGGAGTTCCATGTTTCGGGGAAGGAGTACGGGATGCTTGCAGAAGGGGATATCGGCAAGTTGACTTTCCAAGGAACAAGATATCTTGATTTTACTCGCGTGTAGCACTCGACGCCATTTTACTGAACCTACAATAATAAGCAGCGCGATTCTGTAATGGAATCAGCGCTTTTTTATGTGGTGCAGGGCTATCCATCATTTGAACATGTATTTTGAAAAATGTATGATACTTTATACAAGACAAACTTGAGGAGTGGGGCCTTGAAAAAATATGTACCATTTATCTTAAGCCTTTTTCTGCTGGCAGCATGTGAGGAGACAAATAATAGTGCAACCGCCGATCCGGATACTGCAGAAGATTCAAAGTCCAGTGAAGCAGAAACAACAAATTCCCCGAGTAAGGAAGAACCGGATTCGAGTCAATCGGAAGAGGAGGTTTCTGCAACGACTGAAGATTTTCAACGTATGATTCCAAGCAATTGGAATGTTGAAATGCCAACCGATTTTCCCGTAACAAAGGGCAGCTATTTAACTGCGATTACATCGACTGATAATGATGTCTTGACATTTAATTTCTATGAAACTCCATCTAAACTGGCGATAAACGATAAGACCATTGAGCAAGAGGGGACTTACATCGGCCAATTAACGATTACCGAGTATAATACAAAGGAATTGGCGAGCGAAGAGATTGACCAAACCGTTTTCGATAGTGGGCAAGCTGTCGATTTAGGCTATGGAATTACAGGTTACCAGGATGCCGGTGCAGGCTCTTTATTTACCAGCTGGAATGAAGGGCGTTGGGCAATTATTGCACGGTCATTGACGGAAAAAGCCGAAGAAAGCTTGAACACAGCAAAGGAAACAGTCGAATTTTTAGAAACGAACATGCTTCCGGTACCAAAAGATTATGGTACTTTACATGTCGATGCCGAGCAAACCGGTACAATGGCGAAGTGGCAAAAGGAAAATTATTTATACACAATGACGGATTTTGGTGAAGATACATTACGTTGGATTGTGAAGTTTAAATAAATATTTATACGTATTTAAAGAGCAAATTTCCAAAGCTTCGAACAAAAACAATTTCATACGAAAGCTGTTAAGACACCCGAAAGTTTTCATTCTTTTGGGTTTCTTTTTTTTTGATTTAAAAACTATTCTTTATAAAATGAAAGCGCTTAAAAATTTTTCGCATATATAAACTGTTAGATTCATAACGTGTTGTAACTGAGTATTCTATAAAATTGTGAATATTACTTAACAATTTCGTACTCAAATAATTACATTTACAAGGAGATGTTATGAATGGATTTTACGCTTAATGATGAACAAAAAATGATTCAAAAAACAGTAAGAGATTTTGTGAATAAAGAATTGAAGCCTTTGGAGCAAGAAGTATTAAAAAATGAAAGGGAAGGCAGACCTGGTATCTCTAATGAAAAAATAAAAGAATTAAGAGAAAAGGCAAAGGCAATTGGATTTTGGGGCATTAATACTCCTGAGGAATACGGTGGGGCAAATTTAGGACCAATTATGTCAGTGTTAATAGCAATGGAATTAGGAAGAACTTTTGTACCGTTCAACTTTGGCGGTTCTGCTGATAATATCCTTTATTTATGTAACGAAGAACAGAAACAGAAATATTTAATACCTACCATTAATGGGGAAAGACGTTCTTGCTTTGCTTTAACCGAACCCGATGCGGGATCAGATGCAAGAGGCATTCAAATGAAAGCGGTTAAAGATGGCGACCATTGGGTGTTAAATGGTGAGAAAGTATTTATTACAAATGGAAATGAAGCAGACTTTGCCATGGTATTTGCAGTGACAGATAAAGAGAAAGGCGCGAATGGCGGAGTAACTTGTTTCCTTGTAGATAAAGAAATGGGTTGGAAGTCGGAATATATTTATACAATGGGCGAATGGGGACCAGCCACATTAGTATTTGATAACGTTCGTGTTCCTGAAGAAAATATTTTAGGAGAACTGGGTCAAGGTTTTAATTTAGGCATGCAGTGGATAGGTCAAGGAAGATATATGATTCCTGCTGGTGCAATCGGTGCTGCAGAACGCTTATTACAAATGGCCATCGACTATTCAAAAACACGAGTTACTTTTGGTAAACCTATAGCAGAGCGTCAAGCAATCCAATGGATGGTTGCAGATTCAGCAGTTGAAATCGAAGCAGCAAAATGGATCGTATTGAGAGCAGCGTGGATGGCTGAAAATGGTATGGATCCACGTCACCAATCATCTATGGCAAAACTAAATGGCGCAATCATGGCAAATCAAGTGGTCGATCGTGTACTTCAAATCCATGGTGGAATGGGATATACAAAGGAATTACCGATTGAACGCTGGTATAGAGAATTAAGATTATATCGAATTTTCGAAGGGACAGATGAAATTCAGCGCAGAACGATTGCAAGAAATTTACTGAAAGGACATGCAAAAGTTGGAGAGTTACTTTAATTAAGGAAGCTTCTACTCATTTATTTCTTTAACATACTAACTGGTCAGTTATTATGCAGTAGTAATACTAACCGGTTAGTTAATAAGTGTGGTTCTAGATGAATAGTTAGTTTGCCAAATCAAAAATTTAATCCGAAATAGTGGGGGTAGAACATCTATCATCTTTACCATATTTTCAAATTATATAGTAAATGCCAGCACCGCCATGCGCTTCGGCTCTCCCGATGGAGGCAAATCCGCCTCCATGTCAGAGTCTCCAACTTGTGTCAGGGTTAAGTGAGCGTTCCCCGCTTTTCTATTAAATTGAAAGAAGATGAAAATAGATGATGGAAAGGAAAGCGTTCTTTCTACTAGGATTCATAATGTTCTTAACGATGACAGGTTATGGAATAGTACTACCTACACTACCATTCTTAGCAGATGATTTGGGACTTTCATCAGTTCAAATGTCATCATTAATCATTATTTGGGCAGTTTCCCAGTTGATCACTGCACCGATTTGGGGACGTTTAGCTGATAAAATAGGGAGAAAACCCGTTCTAATGATTGGAGTATTTGGCTTTGGCGTAGCTTTCCTATTATTAATTTTGGCTCAAAATTATTGGCAATTGCTTTTAGTTCGATTAATTGGTGCAGCGATTTCATCTGGTACTCAAACTGCTGCTTTTTCTATGGTAGCTGATCAAACTAAAAAAGAGTTTAGAAATCAGACCATTGCGAAAATGGGTGCGGTAAATGGTCTTGGCTTCTTATGTGGTCCAGCTATTGGAGGGCTGTTTTCTCCGTTTGGGGTCACAGTACCTTTCATTATTGCAGGATCTCTAGCCCTAGTAACGCTACCGTTTGCCCATTTTTACATCCAAGATTCGATTAATAACGATGCTAAAGAAACTATGAATACGTTTGCTAAAAATAATGAAGCAATTTCTTTTTGGAAATCCATTACAATGGTGACGAAAACAGGTTATTGGAATCATTATATGATCATCCTTGGATTGTCCATTGCAGCTTCAAGTTTTTTCGGATTACTTGGATATTACTTAATAGCGAAATTTGAAGCTACTCCTATCTTTGTAAGTATGGCCTTTAGCGCACAGGCTGGAACTTCTGTCTTGGTACAATTCTTTTTATTAAAAAAATGTTATGAATTATGGAATGAAGATACGATTACAAAAATTGGCTTAACCTTTACGGCGATCGGCTATTGTTTAATTAGTTTTGCGCCATTAATATGGGTAGCTATTTTAGGATGTGTTTTTACTGGTTTCGGGCAATCATTGGTTCGGCCGACTACGATAGCGATGTTATCAAAACGCACTGAGATGGGGCGTGGTATTACATTGGGCCTCCAAGAATCAATGGATAGTTTAGGGAGAATACTTGGACCTCTTTGGGGAGGGTGGGTATTCATATATCTCGTATCGGCTCCATTTATCACTTCGGCTGTTATAACAGTATTTCTATTAGGTATTGCATTTTTAATCACTTCCCAACAAAAAATTGACATATCTCTACACAAAGATACTAGTAACTCATAGAAGTAATTATTGCCCCTGAAATGTAAGCGCTTTAATGCGGAAAATACTATGAAAATAGTAAATAAAAGTTAGGAGGGTAACATGTTACTAACTGAATTATTGGGCGGGAATATTGAGAATTTTGGTGAGTATAACCTTCTGTATTTCTATGATAAAACTTATACAAATAGAGAGACGGAAATTATTTGTAAAAAGGTTTCTAGTCTTGTCCATTCTCTGGGAGTGGAAAAAGGAGATCGGGTGTTAATTTGTATGCCAAATTGTCCCGAAGTTATTTTCTCTTACCAAGGAGTATTAGGAGTTGGTGGCATCATTGTACCAGCTATGTATCTGTTACATGAAAATGAAATCAACTTTATTTTAAAAAATTCGGAAGCGAAAGTTATTATAACATCGTCTGTTCTGTTGCAAAAATTAAAAAATGCATCCAGTGATTTAACCGTTAGACCGAAAATTATATGCATCGATCAACCAAGTGAGGCAGATATACAAGGAGAGTTCGAAATCATTGAATGGGAAAAGGCTCTTTCTACTATATCAATTTATGAAAATACTCCTTTAGAGCTAAAAGAATCGGATGTAGCTGTTATCCTTTATACATCCGGCACTACGGGTATACCGAAGGGAGTTATGTTAACGCATAAAAATCTCTACTCAAATTCAATGTCAGGATTAAAACTTAGAGCGGAGGACGAAATAAGAAGTACTACCCTGGGTGTTCTTCCTCTAGCTCATATTTATGGTTTTGGCATTATGAACAGTATGTTTCTGCTAGGAAGCTCAGTTGTTATTTTTGATAAATTCGATGCGGAAGAGGTATTTAAGGTTATTGAAAAATTTAAAGTAAAATCCTTTGCTGCTGTCCCGGCTATGGTGCATGCGATGTATTATCATCCGAATGCCTATAAATATGATTTATCAAGTTTAGAAACAGTTGGATCAGGGGCTGCTGCACTGTCGATTAGCTTACGTCACAAATTTAAAGAAAAATTTGGGGCTGAGGTACGAGATGCGTATGGACTTTCTGAAGCATCGCCAGGAGTTGCTACACAACGTAATGATATGCCGATAAAAGAAGGTTCTGTAGGAGTACCAATGCCAGGAGTGAACATTAAAATCGTGGATGAAAATGGGGATGAGGTACCAGTTGGGGATGTCGGTGAATTATTGGTACAAGGCGATAATGTAACGCCTGGTTATTATAAAAATGAAGAAGAAACAAAAAAGGCACTGCAAAATGGATGGCTTCATACAGGGGATATGGCAAAAGTGGATGAGGAAGGCTATCTGTATATTGTAGATCGTAAAAAGGATTTAATTATTCGAGGCGGATTTAATATTTATCCGCGGGATTTAGAGGAATTGCTAGTTAAACATGAAGCTGTTTTAGAAGCTGCGGTGATCGGTGTTCCTTCAGAAAAAATGAGTGAAGAAATTGTTGCTTGTATTGTGAAAAAGCCGGATGCAGAAGTAAGTGCCAGTGAATTAATCGGATACTGCCAACAAAATTTAGCTAAATATAAGACACCTCGTCATATTGAATTCATTCAGGAACTTCCGAAAAATGGAGTTGGAAAAATCATGAAAATAAAGCTGAGAGAACAATTTGCTAACCTGATATTAGATTAATATAAGTAGTTAAATATATTTGAAAGGAGGCAATCGAATGATTGAAAAAAATAATACACTACTCCAAGTAGAGGAAATGAAGACGGTTTTTAAGACAAGAAAAGGTAACCTTGAAGCTGTTGATGGTATTTCATTTAGCATTTCTAAAGGTGAAACAGTAGCAATCGTAGGTGAATCAGGCTCTGGTAAAAGCGTATCAGCCCTTTCGATTTTACGTTTGTTGGACAGTAATGGAGAAGTTACTTCCGGGAAAATCCTGTTTAATGATTTAAATTTAAAAGATATAAGTAATGATGAAATCCGAAAAATTCGTGGAAATGAAATTGCCATGATTTTTCAGGATCCGATGACATGCTTAGACCCTGTCTATACGATTGGTGATCAGATTACCGAAACGATTAAAATTCACGAAACGCTTAGTAAAAATGAATTGCAGGAACGTGCACTAGAATTATTAAGGTTAGTTGGACTTCCGGACCCTGAGAGCCGTATTAATGCTTACCCACATCAATTATCGGGCGGTCAAAGGCAAAGAGTAATGATTGCCATAGCTCTTGCATGCAGGCCTAGTTTAATTATTGCAGATGAACCTACAACAGCTCTTGATGTGACTGTCCAGGCACAGATTCTGCAATTACTGAAAGATTTGCAAACCCAGTTTGGAACAGCGATTATCCTGGTTACACATGATTTAGGTGTTGTAGCGGAAATGGCGGATAAAGTAGTTGTTGTCTATGCGGGGCAGGTTGTAGAAAAGTCGAATGTGAAGGATTTGTTCAATAAACCTCAACACCCGTATACAGAAGCATTGATGAAAAGTATTCCGAAAATTGATACAAGTAAAGAACGTAAACTGCTGACGATAAAAGGAAATGTTCCAAGTTTGAAAGAATTTCCAGCTGGTTGCCGTTTTCATCCAAGATGTCCTTTTGCTACTGATAAGTGCAGAAGTGAGGAACCGCCACTTTTTGAATTAGTAAATGATCGAGTAAGCAAGTGTTGGATGGCAGATCCCAATTTGACAGGAAATTGGGAGGGTCCAATTTTAACAGAAGAAAATGAGCTTGTCTTTGAGCTTAATCAGCATTTAATCAGTAAAAAGAATTTATTGAAAGTAACAGACTTAAAAAAATACTTTCCTATCACTAAAGGAATACTGTCGAGAACAATCGGACACGTTAAGGCAGTGGATGGGGTAACACTGAATATTCACAAAGGTGAAGTTCTTGGTCTTGTAGGTGAATCCGGCTGTGGTAAATCAACTGTTGGAAGATTAATAACAGGTCTTATTGACTCAACGAACGGGGAAGTAAGTTTTGATGGAAAACAATTATCAAATATTAATAGAAAAGAGAAAAAAGTTTTAAGGAAGCGGGTTCAGTTTGTTTTTCAAGATCCCTATAGTTCTCTAAATCCGAGGATGACCATTCTAGATATTATTGGTGAACCTTTAGAAGTGCACAATCTAGCAAAAGGAAGTTCAAAGCGTCAACGGGTAGGAGAGCTGCTTGAAACTGTAGGGCTATCTAAAAATGATATGCATAAATTTCCTCATCAATTTTCAGGAGGTCAAAGGCAAAGAATTGGTATAGCAAGAGCTTTGGCAACTGAACCAGAACTTCTGATTTGTGATGAGGCAGTGTCCGCTTTAGATGTTTCTGTTCAAGCCCAAATTTTAAATTTATTAAAAGATCTTCAGTTGAAACTAGGGTTATCTTATTTATTTATCTCTCATGATTTAACGGTCGTCAAATATATTTCAGATAGAATAGCTGTCATGTATTTAGGAGAAATAGTAGAAGTGACCGATTCACAAACTTTATTTACAGACCCGCTCCATCCATATTCAAAGGCACTTATTTCCGCTGTGCCAATTCCTAATCCTAATATTCAACCAGACCGAATTATCCTAAGTGGTGAAGTACCAAGTCCATCAAATCCTCCAAGTGGCTGTAAATTTCATACGAGATGCTCTTTTGCAATGGATCTCTGCAAAAAAGAAAAACCGGAACTAATGGACATTACAGAAGGTCATGCCGTTGCCTGTCATTTCTATAAGGAGGTGTCGCAGAAATGATTGACTATATTGTTAGACGCTTAATTTTCGGAATATTCGTACTACTGATCATGACAACCTTCATTTTTATCGTTATGAGAGCGGTACCTGGTGACGTTGTGACCCTTCAGTTGGCTAACTCCGGTGCAACACCTGAACAAATGGCTGCATTGAAAGCTGAAATGGGTCTAGATAAAAGTGTTTTCGGTCAACTAATAGATTGGGGTAAAAATGCGCTTCAAGGAGATTTGGGAAGTTCTCTTTGGTCAGGTAAGGAAGTATCCCAAATTATATTAGACAGACTTCCCGTAACTATACAACTAGCATTAATGGCGATTGTTTTAGCCATCATTATCGGTATTCCGATTGGAGTTATTTCTGCTGTTAAACAAAATTCATTTATAGATCATTTTTTAAAAGTAATTTCAATTGGCGGGTTATCGATTCCAAGCTTTTGGCTGGGACTAATCTTATTAACTGTATTATCACTGTCTTTCAATTGGATCCCGCCACTCGGTTATCAATCATTCGCAGAAAATCCTATTGTTAATCTGCAGCAAATGTTCTTACCCGCAATATGTTTAGCAATTACACTGAGTGCCAGTATTGTTCGTATGACAAGATCGGCTGTCCTCGAAGTACTGCATTCGGAGTTTATCAGAACGGTACGGGCAAAAGGTGCGAAAGAAGCGGTTGTAATATTCAAACATGCTCTTAGAAACTCGTTGATTTCAGTTATTACATTAATTGGTTTACAAATTGGATATCTGCTTGGAGGAACTGTAGTACTTGAATCGATTTTTGCACTCCCAGGACTAGGCAGTTTGATTTTTGAAACGGTATTAGTGAGAGATTATCCAGTTGTTCAGTCAACCGTACTGGTCTTTGGAGCGATGTTTTTATTAGTTAATTTGATGGTGGATGTGATGTACGGTTGGGTAGATCCGCGAATTAGAACTAAATAAAAAATGCCTCAATATTCTTGTTTCAAGAAAAGGAAGTGATTCATTTGTCTCAAATACAAATAGACTCTGAGTTGCCAAAAGAGAGTATAAAGGCGAGCAGGAACATACATTTAAAAAAATTTAAAGAGGATTGTAAACGCTTTATTTATACGCAAAAAATTGGCTTTATATCTCTTTTAATTATTCTTTTAGTTTTCGCCATCGCTGTATTTGCACACTTAATTGCACCGTTTGACCCAATTAGTCAAGATCGTACAGCATTTTTGGCAACACCAAACTCACAGCATTTGATGGGCACTGATGATTTAGGACGTGATGTGTTTAGTCGTCTAATTTTTGGTTCACAAATATCGTTACTTGTCGGAGTTGTAACAGTCGTTATTTCAATCGTATTAGGAACATTAATTGGAATGATTTCTGGATATTTTGGTGGGGTAATCGATTTAGTAATTCAAAGAATAATGGATGCTATTATGTCAATTCCAGCTCTAATTCTTGCTTTGTTTATTGCAGCTTTGTTGGGACCTGCCATCCAAAATGTAATTATAGCACTGGTGATTATCGAAATACCTCGTTTTGCAAGGATTGTTCGAGGGGAAATGATGAGAATCCGTGAATCTAATTATGTGGAAGCATCCCGTTCGGTTGGTGCAGGTCCATTTCAAATCATTATGAGACATGGATTGCCAAATATGATGGCACCAATCATTGTCATGGCAAGTCTTGCTTTTGGTCAAACAATTATTGCTGAAGCATCACTTAGTTTTCTTGGAATAGGAACACCACCACCGAATCCATCCTGGGGATTAATGTTGAGTGATGCGAGTAGATATATGGAAAGTGCACCGTGGCTCGTGCTTTTCCCTGGTTTAGCCTTATGTATACTAGTTTTAGCATTTAACTTATTTGGGGATGCACTTCGGGATTTCCTTGATCCAAAAATGTCTTAGATGTTAATAACAATTTTCCCTTAGGAGGAAATATTGATGGATAAAAAACTAAGATCCATAATGTATGTGCTGATTTTAGGATTATTAGCACTAATAATTAGTGCTTGCTCCGCTGACAAAACATCAGATGAAGGGCCAGATGACAAGAAGGAAGGATCTACCACACCGAAAAGTGGTGGAACCTATACAATTCTTACACCAGCAGATCCTGATATGCTTGATCCTCATCGTCAGTCATCAATTTATACACATATGCTTGCAGGGTTAGTTTATAACAAGCTAGTAACTTATGAAACAGGACCGAATGCTGCTTATACAGATTACAATGTTGTGCCGGATCTTGCGGAGCGTTGGGAGATATCTGAAGATGGAAAAAGCTATACATTTTATCTTCGTGAAGCATACTGGCATGATGTAGAGCCGGTGAATGGCAGGAAGTTAACGGCAGAAGACGTTGTAGCGACAATGGAAAGAATCATCAACTTACCTGGGCATCAAGCGGCTCTCTTATCTGTAGTAGAAAATATCGTTGCACAAGATGATCAAACGGTAGTCTTTACATTAAAACAGCCATTTGCTCCATTTTTAAATTTCATGGCAAACCATTTCATGTGGATTTTACCTAAAGAAGCGATCGATGGGAAAGTAGATTTAGCAACTGATGCCATTGGAACAGGTCCTTTTGTGTTAGAAAAATGGGAAGATAATGTGCAGGCAACATACAAAAAAAATCCGAATTATTATGAAGAAGGCAAACCGTATTTAGATGAAATTATTTATAAAGTCGTACCGGAACAAGGATCTCGTATAGCAGCATTTCGTACAGGTCAGGCGGATTCAATAGGTGGTTTGTCACCGGAAGAGATAGCTCAATTGCAAAAAACAAATCCAAATATCTCGATTTTTGAAGCACTGTTCGCCACACAGGAACAATTATATATGAATATGAAAAGAGAACCATTTACGGATTTACGGGTACGGAAGGCCATTAGCATGGCTGTTGACCGAAAATCAATGGTTAAGGCTATCTACGGTGGCGGCGAAACGAGCGGACCAGTCAATCCTTCATTAGGGGATTGGGCCTTACCTTTAGAAGAAAGAGAAAAATTATTATCATATAACCCGGAAGAGGCAAAGAAGCTACTGGCAGAGGCTGGGTATCCAAACGGTTTTGACACGACCATGATTGTAACGAATGGCTACGGAGAACAACTTGTGCGTGTCGCACAATGGGTTGCGGAGGATTTAAGAAATATCGGCATTAATATCGAAATAGAGGTAGTTGAATATGCTGCTTATTTCTCGGAAAAATGGCCAAAAGTCGATTATGACATGGGAGTAGGCTATCAAACATATTTCCAGGAGCCGGATGAATGGCTTCGTACGCAACTGCACACAAATGGTTCTCGAAACTGGTATAACATCAGTGACCCTGAATTAGACAAAATGCTTGATGAGCAGAGAACAATCATGGATGTAGAGGAAAGAAAAAAATATGTCTATGATATTCAACGTTATGTTTTAGAAAACGTAGTGAATCCAATTCCAATCACTACTTATTATACGAAGACTCCGATACAGCCTTATGTAAGAGATTCATATCCACATGCTTCATATGGATACGGCTATCTAAAAGACATTTGGTTGGATAAATAACATATTAATCATTGTAAAGGGTTGGATACTATTTGTGTTAAAAATATAACGTCACATGGAAGGTATGTGAGAAAAATTCCGATAAAAGAAGGAATGAGTACTTTGCAAAGAATAGAAAAAATAGAGTTAACAACCAGCTTCCCGATTGGTCCGGTAAATTCATATGTTGTGTTTGGAGAGAAGTTAACCCTTATTGATGCCGGCCTAAAAAATAAACAGGGTTGGGATGATCTCAATAATGGCCTGCATCGTCTGGGCATTGAAATAACCGATCTCGAACAAATTGTATTAACCCATCACCATAATGATCATACAGGTCTTGTAGACTGGATTGTAGAGAAAAATCCTGCCATTAAGATTTTTGCTCATAAAGATACTGAAATGATTTTAAAGGATGAAAGCTATATAGAATGGAGCTCTGAATTTTTTCACAACTTATTCATAGAATTTGGTTTAACAGAAGATATGGCTATCAAGTCAGCGTTTCGAAAGGGACACCGTGATTACTTCCAAATTGCATCTGTTGATGAGGTACTAGAGGAGGGAGATATGGTACCGGGCTTACCTTCATTTCAAGTAATCGAAACCTTAGGCCACTCACAGGATCATATTTCTTTTTATTGTGCAGATGAGCAGCAATTCATTTGTGGTGATCACATTATCAAAGGAGTTCACGGGGGGATGTGGATGGATCCACCTAAACCCGGAAGTGAGCGTGCAAAACCTTTAATCCAATATTTAAGTAATTTAGAAAAGTGCAGAAAACTTTCTGCTGATTTTACTTTCTCAGGACATGGTCCGATTATTACAAATTTAAATGAAGCAATCGATGGACATATAGGCAATATAGATAACCGTGTAACTCGTGTAATCAATACGCTAAAAAAAGTAAATGGTGCTGCAACCGGATTTGAAATTATTCAAGATATGTACCGGGGAAGGTATGAGAAAGCAGTGATTACATTTTTGTTTGAAATTATAAGTGTATTGGATTTATTGGAAGAACGGAATATAGTCATTGCAGAAAAACAAAATGGAGTTTTTAAGTACCGATTGATAAATAATTAGTGAAAAAATGCAAATGTTTCGTTTGACTGAATAATTCTTTAAAACTACTAATAAAATGTTAAGACACAAAATTTTAGTAGATAGGGCAGGAGGAATTTATTTGACTGGAAGATTTGAAAATAGAGTTGCATTTATAACTGGTGGTAGTCGCGGTATAGGGAAAAGCATTGCAGAAACTTTTACTGAAGAAGGAGCAAAAATAGCCATAATTGATATTGATACGGAAGCATTGAAAAATGTACAGTCTGAATTTAAAGAAAAAGGGTTCGACATTTTAGCTCTACAGGCAAATGTTGTGAATTCACATGAAGTTGAGGCCGCGATGGAACGAGTTATGAAGGAATATGGATCAATTGATATTTTGGTTAACAATGCAGGCATTATCCGCGATAATTTACTATTTAAAATGACAGATAATGATTGGGATCAGGTAATCGATGTTCACTTAAAGGGTGCCTTTAATACAACACGTGCAGCACAAAAATACATGGTTCAGCAGAAGTATGGAAGAATTATTAATATTTCTTCAACTTCAGCATTAGGGAACCCCGGCCAAGCAAACTATTCAACGGTTAAAGCTGGCTTACAAGGTCTGACAAAAACACTGGCAAGGGAACTCGGGAAATTCGGCGTTACTGCAAATGCAGTTGCACCTGGTTTCATCGAGACAGATATGACAAAATCTACTGCAGATCGAATGGGCATACCATTTGAGGATTTCCTAAAGGCAGGTGCCAGTAAAATACCTGTCGGCAGAGTTGGAAAGCCTAGAGATATCGCAAATGCAGTTGCTTTCTTTGCGGATGAAAATTCCTCATTTGTAAACGGGCAAGTACTTTATGTAGCCGGCGGACCGACAAATTAAGGAGGGATGGACGATTTGTATACAGAATATATTGGTCTAACTTCTAACAAAGTTAGAAATGTAGTTGAAAGAGAGCTTGTAAGAAGATTTGCGGAATCCATTGGAGATAATCATCCAATCTATACAGATGAAGAGATTGGTAAACAATCACGATATGGCACAAATATTGCTCCCCCTACATTTCCTAGGGTGCTAAGATCCGGCTATATCGATGGACTCAAATTACCGTTAAAAGGATTAATACATGGTGAACAAATTTATCATTATGAACGACCTCTTTTAGTAGGAGAGGAAGTCTATTGCTACTCGAAAATAGAAGATTACTATGAAAAAGAAGGCAGCACCGGAAAAATGGGCTTCCTGAAGATGACACGGTATGGTGAAGATAAAGATGGGAGATTAATTTTCACTGAAGAGTCGATCACAATCATTACGGAAACGGTAAGGAGGTCCTTAAACGTATGACAGTTTTAGCAGATATAAGAAAAGGTGAATCTCTTGAAACGACACTAGAACCAGTATCGAGAATGGATTTAATCAAATACTCAGGTTCATCCGGTGATTTTAATCCGATTCATACAATTGATGATGAAGCTAAAAAAGCTGGTCTACCAGGAATTATTGCTCATGGTATGTGGACGATGGGGAATCTTTCGAAGCTCTTTACCGCTTATTATGAAGAAGGCTATATAAAAGATTATAATATTCGATTTTCCGGAATGGTGTTTTTAAATGATGTTCTTACTTTAAAGGCCGATTTAGTGGACATAGTGGATCAATCACTAATCTTTGATGTTAAAGCTATAAACCAGCATCAAAAAGCTGTGGTTAAGGGAAAATTAATATTTGAACGTTATTAATTAAAAAGGGTTTGTCTCGATTTCAAATAGGATAGGGGCAAATCCTTTAAATATAAACTGATAATAAGGAGACCATATATGAAAAGAGATGCTGTCATTGTATCAGCTGTTCGTACGGCGATTGGAAAACAAGGTGGGGCATTAGCAAGTCTTCCTGCTCATCTGTATGGAGGGGAAGTTATAAAAGAAGCAATCAAGAGAGTGAACCTTAATCCTGAAATGATAGATGATGTGATTATGGGAAATGTTTTAAGTGGTGGCGGCAATATTGCGAGATTGACAGCTTTACAGGGCGGTTTATCTGTCAACATACCGGGGTTAACAATAGACAGGCAATGTGGTTCAGGTATTAATGCAGCTGCATTAGCTGCCCAAGCGATACAATCTGGTGCAGGTGATGTATATGTTGCCGGGGGTATTGAAAGCATGAGCCGTGCTCCATATCAATATGAACGTCCAGAACAAGCATACAGTTCAATCCCGCCAAGGTATCGTAAAACGTTACTTGCTCCTGAAGAAATCGGTAACCCTGGGATGGGAACTACTGCAGAAAACCTTGCAAAAAAATATGATATTACAAGAAAGGAACAAGATGAGTATTCCTTAAGAAGTCAACTAAGAATGGCAACTGCAATTAATGAAGGTCGTTTTGATGAACAAATCGTTCCAATTACTATCCCTGTCCGTAAAGGTGAGCCGATTCTTTTTAACAAAGATGAGCATCCACGTCCGAATACAACGTTAGCTGCATTGGCAAAGCTATCTCCGGCTTTCCAAAGAGATGGAACTGTCACAGCAGGCAGTAGTTCCGGACTTAATGATGCGGCATCAGCAATGGTCATTATGTCTCGAGAGAAGGCTGAAGCATTAGGGATTCAACCATTAGCCACGATTAAAGGATCAACTGTCGCAGGAGTAGATCCTAATATCATGGGAATTGGTCCCGTACCGGCAACGAAAAAATTATTAGAGAAGTTGAATCTTTCTTTATCCGATATGGATATTATCGAATTGAACGAGGCATTTGCTGCACAGGTAATCGCCTGTGACCGGGAATTAGGAATCGACCCGGAAAAGCTAAATGTTAATGGCGGAGCAATTGCACATGGGCATCCATTAGGTGCTACAGGAGCAATTTTAATAACAAAAGCTGTCTATGAATTGAAACGATCCGCAGGGAAATTCGCCCTCATTACAGCTTGTATCGGTGGAGGCCAAGGAATCTCTTTAGTAATCGAAAGGGAGCCGAACTAAAATATCATAAAATCTAAGACTCGAGGAGCACACTATTATGCGAGGAAGAATTATAAAAGAAAGTATAGACCTTTTTGATAAAAAGGGATTCAGTAAAACTTCCATTCAAGATATTATTGATACAATCGGTGTGACAAAGGGTACCTTTTATTATTACTTTAAAAGTAAACAGGAATTATTAATGGATATTCACTTAAACTATATTAAAGAGTTATTAGCCGAACAAGCAGTGATTTTAAATGACGAGTATCTAAGCAGTATAGTAAAAATGAATAAATTAATTCATTTAATTATAAAAAATATTAAAGTACATGGTAAGAGCGCAAGAGTATTTCATCGGGAGTTTCGGCATCTGGAAGATAAGCAATTAAAGTTAATCAATGATTATCGGAAAGAATTTCGTATTAATCTCGAAAAACTTTTTGATGAAGGTATTGAAAAAGGAGAATTCAGGGAAGATCTTAGAAGTGATATTGTTATCTTTGGCATCCTTGGCATGGTTAACCGTTCCTATAATTGGTATAATCCGGATGGAGAAGTAACAGAAGAAGAACTTGTCAGTACTTATATGGAAATGATATTAAAAGGAATAAATAAAGATACAAATTCTACAGAATATAAGAGGAAAAATTACAGCGGAAGTACTTTTTAAAAGGGAACATATCATTATGGAGATATTAGCCATTGCACGAAAAGAAATTTATGGACAATTTACGAGCAAAAGAGTAAACAGGCATCTGTATCACTCTTTTGTTTTTATTTTTTCACTTCAAATACCGAAATTGTCAAATTAGCCACAAACATTGTGAAAACAAGGTTTTGTGGCTTCTTTGTGCATTTTTTACGGTAAAACAAGCTATCTTTACAAAAAATGGTTGAACAAATATTGATAGTGTGTATATAATGTGTTTATAGTATATATACATTATACAAAAAGGTTTGTGATTATTTGGATGGTTCACTGATATTTTATAGGACAGTATAACTGTTAAAACAAGTAATGAACAACACGATTTTAATAAGTAAAAATGAGGGATTGGCATGCAAATAATTATTTCAAACATTTCAAAAGAACCCATTTATGAACAAATTACAAATCAGATTAAATCCGCCATTTTGGCAGGTGAACTGCAGGAGGGTGCAGCAATACCTTCCATGCGTAACCTTGCCAAAGAACTGCAAATTAGTGTCATCACAACGAAGCGTGCTTACGAGGAATTGGAAAAGGCGGGCTTTATTTATTCCATTGTCGGAAAAGGGTCCTTTGTAGCAGAGCAAAATTTAGAAGTCATCAGAGAAAAGAAATTGAAAGTCATTGAGGAGCAAATGAGTTCAGTCATCACGAATAGCAGGGAAATTGGTCTCTCACTTGAAGAATTGCAAGACTTATTAAAAATTTTATATGAGGAGTGATTTGAATGGAGAATGTTGTTGAACTTACAAATGTCTCGAAAAAATTTAAAGATTTTTCAGTAAAAAAATTGAATTTAGAAGTGAAGAAAGGCTTTATAACAGGCTTTATTGGGGCAAATGGCGCGGGTAAATCGACGACGATCAAAATGATGATGAATCTATTAAGACCGGATGCCGGGGAAATTAAACTTTTCGGTTTGGATTACATGAAACACGAGAAGACGATTAAAGAGCGCATTGGGTTTGTATACGATGGCAATGTGTTTTTTGAAGGGCTGAACTTAAAAGATATAAAACGCATCGTGGGCCCTGCATATAAACGCTGGGATGATTCACTGTTTCATCAATACTTGGAAAGATTTGAATTGCCGCTGAATAAACCAATAAAGACTTTTTCAAAAGGAATGCAAATGAAGGCATCATTGGCAATAGCATTATCCCATCATGCGGAGCTTATCATTATGGACGAGCCAACAGCAGGATTAGACCCCATTTTTAGACGGGAGCTATTGGATCTATTACAGGAATTAATGGTGGATGGAGATCGTACCATTTTCTTCTCCACACATATTACGTCCGATTTAGACCGTATTGCAGATTATATCGCGCTTATACAGCGGGGGGAGTTACTATTCAATCAGTCTATTCTTGATGTAGTTGAAAACTATGCACTCGTAAAAGGAAGATTGGAGCTACTGGACCGGGACACTGAACAGGCATTTATTCATGTTCACCGTGCATTAACAGGATTTGAAGCATTAACGGATAATATCAAAGGAGTACAAAGAATTTTCGGAGACACCGTTGCCATTGATCAGGCCTCTCTGGAAGAGATCATGTATTACATGAAAGGGGGAATACAACATGTTTAATCTTATCAGACGTGATGTCATCTTACAGAAAAAACAGCTATTACTTTTTGTTCCTTTTGTCATTTTCTTTATTTTCATGGAAGCAAATCCCGCTATGATCTTTCTCGTTGCCAGCATTCTGATTCCCTTTAACACATATGCCTACGATGAAAAAGTAGAGACGAACATCTTATTGAATTCATTACCTTATACACGTTCGGAAATTATCGCATCTCGCTATATTGGTGCTGTTATCTATATGGTTTTAGCAATCGGTGTGACAAGTCTCACATTATTTGTTTTCAATAAACCTTTTACCCTGACACATATTGCGATTGGCTGTAGTTTATTTTTATTGTTTGCTTCATTTACCTTCCCATTATTTTATTTATTTAAACCGGGTTATATTTTTCCGGCTGTACTGATTAGTTTTCTCCTTTTATCTGCAGGCGGACCAGCTATTGTGTTATTTTTAGCTGACCAATTGACTGTAATCAAGGATTTTATTATTAATTTATCCATCCCTGCTTTATATACAGGGGCAACCATTGTCGTCATCACAGTCTATGTCGTTTCCTGGGTGGTTACGAACAGCATATACCAGCGAAAGGCGTTTTAAGTAAAGGTAACATCCTATATGGAATATGAAATTTAAATGAACTCAGCTATTCAAAGAGCAAACTTCGTATGATGCGGGTTTGCTTTTTTAGTTGGTAATTAGCAGAGCAGAACGGATCCCATTAGAAAAGTGTTTTGATCTTATTACTTCCAACTAGTGGTGGTGAGCCAATTTATTTCAATAATAGTTTATTTATGGTAATTTAGTAATAATTCAGTTTTCTATCTTAAGGAGGGTTATTCAATATGGTTTCATTTCCTAAACCGGGGGCCGAGCAGTTTTTAAGGACATTTTCAATAAGAGATTTTGCGGTAAGTCCCGATGAAAATCAACTTGTTTTCAGTACCAATTTAAGCGGAAAGTACAACTTATGGGCAATGCATCTGCCAAGTACCTTCCCGACACAGCTGACATTCAATAACCAGAGCTGTCACGGTCTTCAATATGATAAACAAGGCCGATTCATCCTTGCAGGCTTTGATGAAGACGGCGATGAAAACACACAATTTTACGGGTTGCCTCTTCATGGCGGTACATTACAGCCCATTATTCATGAAGAAGGAACACGCAATACGGGAATGATTCTTTCAAAGGACGGAAAAAAGCTTTACTACACTTCTTCAAAAGGAAATCCTTCTTTTTTGAATACGTATAAATATGACCTGGAAACAGGGGCGGAAGAATTGGTTTTAGAAGGAAAAACGACTCCAACGTTAACAGTTGGGATTAGCCCGAATGAAGAAACTATCCTTTATATGACGGCGTATTCCAATACACATACACTGTTGTATGCAAAACGGGCGGACAAACATACTTTGCTGACACCAGCGACCGATTCCGAGCACACGGTGAGTGATGCCTGTTTCGCTACAGATGAACTTGTCTATTTTTTAACGGACTACAACGCAGATTTTACATACTTGGCTTCATATAATTTAGCAACAGATGAATTTACGAAAGTAAAAGAGATAGAGAATGAAGGCTTCACTACGCTGAAATATGACCAGCATAAACAGCGCTTATATATTGTCAGTGAAAAAGGTGTAGAAGATACTGTATACATGTATGATTTAGGCTCGGATGAGTGGGAGAAAATAGAGACGCCGTGCAGCACGATCGATAAGCTTGTTGTCACGAATTCAGGAAATTTATATATGTTGGGCGGTACTGCAACTCAACCGGATAATATTTACCGTTTTACAGAGAATGAGTGGACTTCTCTTACACAATATACCGTTCCGGGTGTCGATCAAAGCGAATTAGTGGAGCCTGAAGTCATTACGTACACTTCTTTTGATGGGCTGGAAATCGAATCGCTATTTTTCAAAGCGAAAAAGGAAAATGATAATGGGGAGATCATCTTTTGGCCACATGGTGGTCCGCAAGCTGCAGAGCGAAAATTCTTTAGAGCTTCGTTCCAGTTCTTTTTAAATAATGGCTACAGTATATTTGCGCCAAATTTCCGTGGATCTACAGGTTACGGATTGGCTTTCACAAAAATGGTAAACGGTGATTGGGGATACGGTCCGCGACTTGATAATGTCGCGGGTCTCGATTGGCTTATTGATAAAGGTTATGCAGAAAAAGGCAATATTTTACTGATGGGTGGCAGCTATGGTGGCTATATGGCCTTACTGCTCCACGGACGCCATGCGGATTATTTCAAAGCGGTAGTCGATATCTTTGGACCGTCTGATTTGTTTTCATTTGTCAATTCGGTACCGGAAGACTGGAAGCCGATGATGGATCAGTGGGTAGGAAATCCGGAACGAGACAAAGATAAGTTTATCGAATACTCACCGATTACGTATTTAGAAACAATGACAAAACCAATGCTCGTTATCCAAGGGGCAAATGATCCGCGCGTTGTGAAAGAGGAGTCGGATCAAATTGTGCAGGCGCTGAAAGAGAAAGGCCGTGAAGTGGAATATATGCTTCTTGAAGATGAGGGTCACGGATTCTCCAAAAAAGAAAATGAAATTGCGGTTTACCAAAAAATCCTTTCCTTTTTCAGCCAGTTTGTAGAGTCTAAAGTGTAAAATATAATAATAAGCGACAATCATTTTACAAGAATGATTGTCGCTGTTTTTACTTGGAAGTGATGATATCGATTAGCGTTTTTAACCCGTCATTTACTTCGACCAGCTGATCATTGCCCTGCACTTCAAAAAGATACACGTTATCATCATTTTCTGGAGAATATATGTAACTGGCTGCTAATTGCTGTTCCAGTACTGGCTTACGATCAAACTGATGAACCCTCACCACATACATGACTTCGTTTTCCTGTAAGTATTCGATTTCAAGCACTGGCTCTTCTTTAAGGATTTTATTGTCCGGCCGTTCCAACTGTATGTATGGGAACCTGTAAATTTCAACCATAGAAGTAAAAGCGGGGTTCGAATTCGTCATCACTAAAACTTCTTCATTTGTTTTAGTATCTCTTACTGTAATCGTATCAATATGACTATTCAAAGCTTTTCCTATAATGGCATCCCTGCTCGACTCTTGCCGCATATCAAAAATAATCCAGCCTAAAACAATGGCACCGATTGAGATTACCGAAAGCCATTTTCTCATCACTTAGACAACTTGCCAGTAAAACTAGTCAATTGAAGTGGCGTTATCGTTCCTTGATGGAAATAGAGCTGCCAATGTCCGTCAATCAATTTCCAAATCGAACTGCGCAGTGTATTCCGTTCTCTAGTTGTATCCACTAAAAAATAAGTAGCTAAGACAATGTCAGGAGCGAGCGGATAGATTTCGTAGTTATGCAGTTTCATTTCTGTCAAAACAACACCCGTTTCAAGACACTCTTTTTTATCATAAATATAACCGGAGCTGCCGATCTCAAAAAATTCATCTGCTAAAATGGCGTCGAGTTTTTCTTTACTCCTTCTAACTTCCAAACCGGTATGACTTTCCTCTAGTTGCTGTAAATGCTCTTTTAAATTCTCTATCATCATAATTACCACCTAACTTTTTTCCGTCTATCTGAATTTATTTCTATATTATTTATTGTAAATCCTCTTATTTATAAGAAACCTTTCAACATCTGTTGGTGAACAAGTAATTTATAGATAGATCTCTATAGTAAAATCTTGAATAAAAAGGAAATGGGGAGGGGTTTATTTTAAAAACCAATATTGACTTATAAAACTTATAGTGTAAAATTACACGAAAAGAGTAATGTTTCTTACTGGAGGTTTTTATGAAAGTTTTTTGGTTAGTTCTTTCTTTAGTGCCTGTCGCATTTTTATTTCATTTTTATGAATATAGACAACATATCAAACATGAAGAAGCGAAATTCCTTCTTCTGGGATCTATTCTGTTCGTTCTAGTTACCGGTATTTTAGCTGGTAGTGTAAAATTACGGTATGTTTTCTTAGTAAATGTCGTATCAACATTACTGTCTGTTTTTTTGGCTTCATATTTTATAACAGACGATGGCAGTTGGTTTATACCTTTTGGCAGAGATATGGCAGTAATATTTTGTTCAGTTATATTTGTAATAGGACAGTTATTTGTTAGACTTTTTACACGTAAGTTTTTCATAGGATAGGAATTTGTTCGATTTTTTTCGAAAGGAGAACTAAAATGCGGATAAAATTATTCGTTTTTTTTGTAGGGACTTATGTAATTGCATTTTCAACAAATTTAATTCCATCATTGAAGCATCCAGATTCAGTGATGAATGCTTTTAACTTGATTGCTACTGGATTGTTTCTAACTGCTTTGCTAATGTTTATTAAAGAGGCCTCTTTTTGTAGTAAGTTTAAGAGCGGATTAAAAGCAATATTCCTATTTGGTTCTATATCGGGCTTAATTGTCTATAGCATTAAAATTTCTGAAAGCGTAATGATGGATTACGCCATATTAGATATCATAGGGTCCATACAGTACCCGTTTTATTTGATATATACGACTCCGCTATTTGGGATCAACTATTTATTTAATTTAAATTATGAAGCATTCTCTCTGTTAATGTCATCAGTGTATGGTATGGCTTTTATTCGAATTATGAGTTTCAAAAAAGTAGATATTCAGAAGGTTTGAATAAGAATGGAGGTTAAATTATGGATGCATTATCAATCCTGGCTATTGTACTCATCGTCACCGGAATGGTTGTATGTGCTATCAAAATGAGAAGCTTGAAAGATAAAATTCATGATCAAACAGCTACACCGAAAATCATCAGGTGGATCTGGGGAACAACAGTGTGGGGAGTCTTGAGCATTTTTATTGTAGTATGGTGGCTAATGCCTCGATTGCTGTAAAAACTTTAACATATAACGAAGGAGCTGTTTTACAATGTGTGGGATTAGAAACTAAAAATAAAGAACGAGATGTTGGTCTTCCAAAGCATCGACAGGAATTAATGGAAGCGATTGAACTTGATTTAATCAATGATAAGAATGTTTTGGCTGTTTTTTACGGAGGGTCCATCGGAAATGAGGAAACGGATTTATATTCTGATATCGATCTTCGTATTGTTGTAAAGGATGAAGTATATGAGGAGTATAGGTTGAACAAAAAGCAACGGGCCAGTAACTGGGGAAATGTTCTTTTCTTTGAAGACTTTTATTGGGCAAATTACAGTACGGCACATTACAGGTCATTTATAAAAGTGGACAGCTTTTATTATAAAAAGTTGGATATGAAGCCATCTATATGGACTAAGAAATTAAAAATTATTCATGATCCAACAGGCTTGATCCATGATGTATTAACAAAATCAGCAGATTTGACGTATATACCTTCTATTCAAGAAATAGAGCATTGGAGAACTAAATTATTTGCTTATCTGCATGAAGCGTACAGAAGAGTGATGAGAAATGAAATCTATTATGCACTTCACAATATAGATAATTTAAGATTATCCATGATAACGGGTTGGTATATGGAAGCAAGCTTACAACCTAATACTTTTGGAGATTGGGCAAAATTAGAAGGGGATAGAAGCAAACTAAGTGATCGGCAATTATCACTGTTAATTCAGTGGCAATGCAGTAGAGAGCAAGAAGAAATTTTAAATGTAATGAAAAATATCATTCCGGAATTTATTCAAATTCATAAGAAATTATGTGAGCAATACGGAGTTGATGAGAATCCCGAGTGGGTAAAAGATATTATAGATTTGGTAATGTAATTTCATATATAAGTCAGCGGTAATATGTCAGCAAAGAATATAAAAAACGCTCAGTTTTTAAATATCTTTGAGCGTTCAATCTGCTTATTCAACTAAAGCCCTTACTTCGTGTTTTGAAAAATCATCCCAAAAACAGTACCTATCCAAACGCCTATGAAAACAGTAATCGCAAAGAAGCCCAGACCCATACCTTCCCAACCACCAACTACAAACATGCTGAAAAGTATTAACCCGAAGCAAAGCAGGCTCATTATAGCAGAAGTTAAAAGTACTATTTTTTTTGAAACTTTCCGGCCAATAAAAAACATCATAAATGCAAATAAAATTCCTAACAATAATAAAGGCGTCCATCCTTCCAACATCAAAGCATCCACTTCATTACCCCCTGTTATATTTTCGTGAACCGATATGACTGTTATATACCCTGAAATCCATTCTGTAAAAATTTTAACATCCTTCTTCCGGTATTGATTCACACCAAGTGAACCAATCTTCCTGTACTTGCCAATTATATTTAAATAAAGATAACATTTTGCACCTCGTTCTAGTAGAATAGTAAGCAAATTATAACTTAAATGGAATTTTAGGGGAACAAACTTGTAGATAACTTCAAATTTAAGGAGTTGACCGAATGAATAAAAAAACGGCAAATAAAGTGTACATTATTTCAGGTCCGGCTGGTGTAGGGAAGTCAACAACTTCAAAAGAACTGGCAAAAAAATTTATGAACAGTGCCTATATTTCTGGTGATGATGTTAGCCATATGCACATGAACGGAAGAAAAAAGCCGTGGGAAAGCGCAGACGAAGCAGCTTTGATTTGGGATAACATATTAAGTCTCATAAAGAACTTTATTAAGTATGGCAATGACGTCATCGTTGATTATGTAACTTTTCCTAAAAAAGCAGAGTGGATTAGCAAAAATCTTAAAAGTCTAAATGTGGAAGTGATTTATGTCGTCTTATGGACTGATAAGGAGACTTTGTTGGCCAGGGACAATATGAGAATGCCAAGCGCTAGAATGGGTGAACGATGTACGATTTTAGTAGATGAGTTCCTAGAATCAGGATTAAATGAAAAATACATATTTGATACAACGAATACTTCCTCAGACGATATGTCATACGTGGTCCATGAAATAGTAAGCAATCCAAAATATAAATTAAATTAGAAAAGAAAATACAAGCAGGACTAAACAATTTATATAAAGAGAAAGTAGGAATGATGATGAGCATATTAGAAACCGAAAGATTACTATTAAGACCATTAACAGTAGATGATTCAGACAGAATTGAAGAATTGGCCGGAGAATATGATGTAGCAAAGTCTACACTAAACATACCACATCCATACCCGAAAGGCTCTGCCTGTCAGTTTATAGAAAGCATCCAATCTGCAGAACAAAATAATAAAATTGTAATGTTTGCGGTTGTTCATAAAGAATCGCAACTGTTAATTGGCCTGATAAATTTAAATTTATCCATTCCGTATGTAAGAGGAGAATTAGCATATTGGATTGGTAAAGAGTATTGGGGAAATGGCTATGGTACAGAGGCTGCTAAAGCAGTGTTGAAATATGGTTTTAGCCAACTTAAATTAAATAAAATATTTGCTGCTTCTTTTACATCGAACCCTGGTTCATGGAAGGTAATGGAGAAAATCGGTTTGAAATATGAAGGCACATTAAAGCAACATGTATCACGCTTTGGTATATTTTATGACCTGGCATACTATGGGTTGTTAAAAGATGAATTCAAAAACAATGCACAGTTGTGAAGTGAAAATCAGGTGGTGAATGATCATGGAACATTTTTTGACAAATTTAATTTTAATCTTAGCAATTTTTGGCCTTGTACTATTTTTTGTGAATAAGTTTTTAAGAAAATGGCTAAACGTGGAAAAGAAAGAACTCTTCTCGAATCATTTTGTAAATGAGAAACATAAAAAAATGGATTGGACTGTTAGAATTACTTTTATAGTCGTTATGCTAGTTGGTTTTTTCTTTAACGTCAGCGAAGATCCTTCAAAGCACATTTGGTTGCTGCAACCTCATGTTCTTATGTTGGGCTTAATTATTGTAACTGAACTAGTTCGAATCATTATGGAAAAGAGATATGCTGCAAACAAGAATGATTATATTTTCACCGCTGTTCAATTAGTAGTTATCTCGACGTTCTTAATCGCAATGTTTTCGACAGATTTTTTTGGCTTGCTGGCATGGTAGTAAATGCGTATACCTTTTCGCTTAAAGCATATTGAGAAAGGAAACACTGATGAAAAAGAAGAAGTTAATAATGGCGGTTATTTTAATCGTTCTTATACTTGCAGGGCTGTTCCAAGTTACGAAACTGAGAACATTTCAATTATTTGGAGGGTTGACCTACCAGGCGGAAACAGAGGAGAAGGTTATCGCTTTAACCTTTGATGACGGTCCGACAAAGAATGTCGATCAGCTTTTGCCTTTGCTGGATAAATACAACGCGAAAGCTACATTTTTCCTGATCGGAAATGAAATTGAAAAGCATCCTGAAGAAGCAAAAAAAATAATTGAAGCAGGGCATCAAATTGGAAATCACACATATTCCCATAAACGAATGGTTTTAAAATCGCCTTCTTTTATTAGAGAGGAAATAGAAAAAACGGATGAGTTGATCAGAAATATAGGGTATGAAGGGGAAATTGACTTTCGCCCGCCTTACGGGAAGAAATTCGTTGGCCTGCCGTATTATTTAAACAAACATAATAAGGAAACGATTATGTGGTCGTTGGATCCGGAAACGTATTATACGAGTGTGGATGAAAAAATCAATTATGTATTGGAAAATATTCAGCCGGGATCGATTATTTTGCTGCATCCCATGTATGATCAAACCGGCGGGACATCGCAAGTGGTTGAAACGATTTTAAAAGAACTTACGAATGAAGGTTATCGATTTGTAACAGTGGATGAACTTCAGTCATTGTGAGCACTTTCGCCTCAAAAAATTTTATAAAGCCTGTATCTGCGATTTCTCGAAAATCTAAGATACAGGTTTTTTGATTTCAATTATACTTGTATGAGAACTTACATAATAAAATATTTTTGGGAATTTGAACCTGTATTGATTTGGCAATCGTCTAATAGCAGAATTGAATTTTAAATGTAAGGGGGGGCAGTACATTGGACAATGAAGAGAAGGAGTATTTACTGGAAAAAATCATGATTGACTACGGAAATGAACTGGTACGGCTTGCATTTTCCTATGTGAGGGATAAAGAAATTGCGAAGGACCTTGTTCAAAATACGTTTATTAAATGCTATAACAACCTGGATTCCTATCGATTTGAAGCGCAAATTAAAACATGGCTTTATCGTATCACGATCAATGAATGCAAAGATTATTTGAAAAGTTGGCACTATAAAATGGTACAGGTTAAAAGTTTTATAAATGTAACAACCAACGCTGTACGACCGTCAATCGAAAAAACCGTAATTGATAAATATCAAGATGAAGAATTAAAAGATATCATACTATCTCTTCCGAAAATCTACCGGGAAGTTGTTTATCTATACTACTATAATTCATTAAACACAGAAGAAATTGCCGGTGTTTTGGATATCTCTGCGAATACTGTGAAAACTCGATTAAGAAGAGCGAAACAACGGTTGGAGCCGATGATAAAGGAGGCGGAACTTAATGGAAGATAATCGATTCAGAGGAAAATTTAATGATATTTCAGATCAGGAATTGAATTTTACGAAAGAGGACCGTAATGAAGTATTCGAAAAAATCCATAGCATACAGAAAAGTAAAATCCCAAAAAAATCTTTGATTGTATCAAGCAAAATGATCCCAGTTACAACGGCTTTATTAATTGTTGGTCTCTGTTTATTTTTATTCCTTCCGTCAATGCTTCCTGGAACTATAAATAAAGAAATAAGCAGCATTAGTGTAAATAAAGAAACGAATCCAGCTGTTGCAGGCACTACAGGAACAGAAGAGGCAAAAGTGTTAACAACTTTAATAACGGTTAAGTCTGAAAAAATGGATGATCGAATATACCTCAACCTTTTACTTTCATACAGTACAGACAAAAAAATGGTGAAAGTAGTATCGATTCCTTATGATACATATGTACCTGTCGCAGAACAAGATGAAGGGACTACTTTAAACGACAAATTGTTATTTGCGTATCAGCATGGGGGCGCTAAAAATGTGAGGACCATTGTCTCCAGTCTTTTTGATCTACCGATTGATCATCATGCAGTGATTGAACTGAGGAGTTTTTCTTCGTTCATTGATTCTATTGGTGGGGTAGAGTACCGTTTGCAGGATGATATGACAGTAAGAGGGATAACTCAAAGGACAATGGAATTTAATAAAGGCGCCAATCATTTAAATGGAGAAGGGGTCGTAGCATTAATGATGGCTGCTACAGAGCCGAACAGCCTTGATGAAGGGAACCTTTTAAAATTGATGGAAGCAGTAATAGATAAAGCGGAAAATGAAACTTCATCCAATAAGTTAAAAGAATCATTTGCAAAATCATTAAGCGATATACAGTTGTTAGATAAGGATATAAAAGCTTTCAAACAAATATCTTTAAGCGGCGGAATGATCGATGATGCAATCACAATTAGTAATACAGAAGGCAAACACATTTACAGGTTTGATGAGGAGTTTCTAAATACCGTCTCAAAAGAGTTAACTACCTTTAAATAATCATTAGAGGCTCGATTTTCCCAATTGGAATCGAGTCTTTTGAAATTGAATGATGTCATCGTCCTGAATTCTTCTCTTATTTAAATTCATGCATATTCATGCTATTACGATTAAAATGATCTTTCTGCTGACAAGTTTACTATGAGTACTGATTTTTTGCTCTTTTTTGAATATTTATATATTAATCAAACAAATAAATATTGTTGTTTATTCTATTGACTAGTTAAATGTAACTTGATATTATTCTACTATTGTTTTTAGAAAATCTAATATGCCTTGTATAAATTCAAGAAGATGGCTTGAAAGTTTCTACCAGCTACCGATAATAGCTGACTACAAGGAATGGGAATTAAATTCTATTTTTATTCCATTTTGTAGAGAAGCTTTGGCCATCCGTGGTCAAAGCTTTTTTTATTCTAGAATAATAATTAATTGCTAACATTCTAGCAACTAGGAGATTACAATATGAAAAACTTTTTCAAATTTGCAGAACGGGGTACTTCGTATAAAACGGAAACACTTGCCGGGATTACGACCTTCTTATCGATTGCCTATATTTTGATCGTCAATCCGATTATCCTAAGTCAATCTGGTATGGATCACGGGGCTGTATTCACAGCGACGGCGCTTACGGCGATTATCGGTACATTGCTGATGGGGATACTTGCAAACTTCCCGATCGCGATTGCACCGAGTATGGGATTGAACTCATTCTTTACTTTTACAGTTTGTATTGGAATGGGCATTGATTGGCAAGTTACGTTAACCGGTGTTTTTGTAGCCGGCATCATCTTCCTGATTTTAAGTTTATTTAAAATCCGTGAAAAAATTATTAACATTATCCCAAGTGATTTAAAATTCGCCATCGCTTCAGGTATTGGATTTTTCATCACATTTGTCGGATTAAAAAACGGTGGCATTATTGTTGGTAATCCGGATACATTTGTGGCGATCGGTGATTTAACTTCACCGATGACGTTATTGGCTATTCTAGGTATTTTCCTTACAATCATTATGTTAGTAAAAGGCATTAACGGCGGTATTTTCTACGCTATGGTCATTACGACAATTATAGGAATGCTGTTTGGTAAAATCGAAGTACCATCTTCATTCGTTGGCAGTATTCCAAGCCTTGAACCGACATTTGGTGTTGTGTTCGGTCATTTAGATGAAATTTTTACAGCGGAAATCCTGACAGTCATCTTCACATTCCTGATTGTCGCTTTCTTTGACACAGCCGGTGCATTAATTGGACTGACAAGCCAAGCTGGCATGATGAAAAACAATAAAATCCCGAATATCGGAAAAGGGCTGCTTGCCGATTCAGCTGCCGGTGTAATTGGAGCTGTATTAGGTACATCAACACCTGCAACAAGCGTTGAATCTTCGGCTGGTATTGCTGTTGGAGGAAAAACCGGCTTCACGTCAGTCGTGATTGCAGCATGTTTTGTTATTGCCTTATTCTTCTCACCACTTGTAAGTGTTATTTCTGTGGAAGTAACATCCGCGGCATTAATTATTGTCGGTGCACTGATGGCTATGGAAATCCGTCGAATCAACTGGACAAAGCTGGAAATCGTTATTCCGGCATTTTTAACAATTATTATGATGCCGCTAACTTCCAGTGTCGTTATCGGGATTGGGTTAGGCTTTGTACTGTATCCGATTTGTCTCATCGCACAAAAGCGTGCCAAAGAAATCCACCCGATCATGTATGTGCTTTGCCTGTTATTCCTTTTATACTTTGCGTTTATCGTATAAATGGGCTTCAAAATAAACGAAATAAAAGACATAGGTTAGTTCAGCTAATCTATGTCTTTTTACTTTATAATTATTTTAGGAAATTGAATTTAGATTAGTTATTGAGGGGTGAATCAAACTTGTTATATTACGTAATTGATGCTTTTACAGAAACAAAATTTGGCGGAAATCCAGCAGGGGTAGTAATCCATGAAAATTTAGACGAAGAGTTTATGCAGAAATTTGCTGCTGAAGTTCGCTTTTCTGAGACAGCTTTTGTTAAAAAAATAGACAATAAAACATTTAAGATAAAGTTTTTTACACCGACTTCACAAGTAGAATTATGCGGACACGCTACGATAGCTTCTTTTAAAGCATTGTTGGAAAGCCAGGCTGTTGAACATAACCATACATATATAATGGAAACACTTGCCGGAACACTAACTGTTGAGGTCAATCAATCATTTATAATGATGGAACAAGCTAAGCCTAAACTTGGGAAAATATTTGATGATTATGAGTATTTGGCGGACCTTTTTAAAATTGATAAAAGCCAAATAGGAAGTGCAGATTTTAACTTGCTTCCTCAAGCTGCAAGTACGGGGCTCTGGGATATTATGCTGCCTATAAAAACAAATGAAGCTTTGAATGCGCTAAAACCTGATTTTAAAGCTCTTGCTGAATATACAAAGGTAAATAAAATAGGAGGTGTCCATGCATTTACGCTTGATACAATTGAAGGTGTAGCAATAAGTAGAAACTTTTGCCCGCTCTATGGAATTGACGAAGAAGCCGCAACAGGAACTTCAAATGGAGCTTTAACTTATTATCTTTATTATCATAATGTGATAAATGAATTTAACAAAGAATACACGTTTCTTCAAGGATACAGTATGGAAAGACCTTCCTACATTATTACGAAATTGGTAAATAAAAATAACCCAGTAGTATTGGTAGGAGGGAATGCTACTATACTGACAAAAGGGAAGATTTATTAAGAGCTTTAATTTACGAGCCTGAACCTGTTATAAGGATCATGCTCGTTTTTTATATTGAATCGAGGATTGAAAATCAAATGACATTTGGATAATTATGTTAATATTTATAAGGATAGCAAATGGAAAATAAAAGAGGTGGGAAATTGTCACATGTAAGAATACGATGTACAGGATTGATCATCGAAAATAATTCGGTACTTTTAGTGGAGTATGATGATAATGGAATCCATTATAATTTACCGGGTGGGGGACTTGAACCCGGTGAAACAATAATGGAGGGTGTCGCAAGAGAAGTGTTTGAAGAAACTACGGCAGATGTTGAAGTTGGACCGTTAGCATTAATTTATGAGTTTCTCCCGCATAAGCAATCCGGTGATTATGATGTGAATGGGAAACATGGACTGCACCTGATTTTTGAATGTACTTTAAAGAATCACTCGGTCCCGAAATTACCCGAATATCCAGATCCTAATCAAACAGCGATGAAATGGATTCCTGTAGAAGAATTGGATTCAATCTTGCTGATTCCAAATATCCAACTGCAAATAAAGAACTATATGGGTATTAGAAGAAATATTGAATTGATTGAAGATTACAGGCTGGAGAAACTCTATTTGAAGTGAGAGTCAGTTCAAAAAACGTCCTAGTATAAAATTGAGGTGTTCAAAATGGAAGATTATTATACAGAAACGAGGGCCTACTTTACTTTATTTGGCGAGGATTTCCCTTTGGAGGAATTCACTAGAGAAATGGGAATCATTCCAACAGAAGCATACAGAAAAGGAGAGGAATTTATTCGAGGTAAAACAAAACATATTAGATTTGAAACGGCATGGGAGTACGGGCTCGATTACAAAATGACAAACGATCCAGAGGAACAAATTCACACCATTGTAAATACACTATATAACTCATCAGAGATTATTAAAAAATATGTAGATCACTACAATTTGAAATGCAAATTAGTTACGGTTGTTTGTTTTAATCGTGAGCCTACACGAAGGCTTGTTATGAATAATAAAGCAATTGAATTTGCCAATCAGGTAAATGGGGAATTTGAATTCGATATTTATAATTCTGCCGATTAGAAAAGTGTTTTAATAGCTTTCTATTTATTGTTGCTGACTCCTAATTACTGAAACTTTTTTGTTCCCGATTCCGTATGAAAGTATAACAAATCGTTTCATCGGAGAGGGGAATATAAATGTCAGAAAAAGGCTGTATAAAATGTGGAAGTAAGGATGCGAGCAAGAAGGAAGTGGCGATGACCGGTACAGGGTTATCCAAAATGTTTGATGTTCAGCACAATCAGTTTATCGTCGTTTACTGCAATAACTGTGGATATTCAGAGTTCTATAATAAAAAATCATCTTCAGCCTCTAATATTTTTGACCTGTTTTTTGGTTGAAAAGAACTACTATCGTTTTTAAGACTTACCGGACCGTAAGTGATCAAATCAGAACGAATCATGTAAATGTCTTGCATTTTTTCTTCTGTGGCGTTAAGATAAGGTCAAGTTAATAGACCGGTTTGAGTTAAAGAGAGACCTTAAAGAACGCACAAAGCGATATTTGTGTGGTGCTTTAAGGTCTCTCTTTTTTTGTCTACATTTAAGGAGGAATTATTATGTCAACAGCTTCATCATTACAACGTTCAGTTATCATGAATGATTTACAGAGCAAAGAATATGACGTTTTAGTTATCGGAGGCGGTATTACAGGTGTTGGGATTGCACTGGATGCCATTACGCGCGGATTGTCAGTTGCATTAGTTGAAATGCAGGATTTTGCGGCAGGTACGTCAAGCCGCTCAACAAAATTAGTGCATGGCGGTTTACGCTATTTAAAACAATTTGAAATTAAAGAAGTAGCCGAGTTAGGAAAAGAGCGTGCGATCGTGTATGAAAATGGTCCTCACGTTACAACGCCTGTATGGATGTTATTACCGTTTCATAAAGGCGGGACTTTCGGTAAATTCTCTACATCTGTTGGTTTACGTGTGTACGATTTTCTGGCGGGGGTAAAAAAATCAGAACGCCGCTACATGCTAAACAGTGCGCAGACGTTGGAAAAGGAACCGCTAGTGAAGCAAGCCGAATTATTAGGCGGTGGCGTTTATGTTGAATACCGTACGGATGATGCTCGCTTAACAATTGAAGTGGCAAAAGTTGCGATTGAAAAAGGTGCCGTTTTAGCAAACTATACGAAAGCTTCAGGCTTTTTATATAATGATGCGAAAAAAATGATCGGCATTGAAGCGACAGATTTACTTTCAAATGAAACCATCCAGATCCATGCGAAAAAAGTCGTGAATGCAGCGGGTCCATGGGTTGATGATGTACGCAGCATTGAGGGCAAAACAAGCGGTAAACACTTAATTTTATCAAAAGGTGTGCACATCGTATTTGATGAATCGAAGTTCCCGTTAAAGCAGGCAGTTTATTTTGATACACCGGATGGCCGCATGGTATTCGCGATTCCGCGTAACGGTAAAACGTATGTTGGTACGACGGATACGTTTTATGAAGGCGATCCGCGCAATATGGATATCGAACAATCCGACCGCGATTACATTATGAAAGCCATCCACTACATGTTCCCGAATGTAAACGTGACGGATACGGATATTGAGTCAAGCTGGGCGGGTGTACGACCATTAATCCATGAAGAAGGAAAAGGACCATCTGAAATTTCCCGTCACGATGAAGTTTGGGAATCGGCTTCAGGCTTGGTTACAATTGCGGGCGGTAAATTAACAGGCTATCGTAAAATGGCGGAAGCAGTCGTAAATAAAATTTCCGCGAGCTTAAAAGCGGAATTTGGTGTAGACAGCAAGCCTTGTATTACGAAAAACATCCCGATTTCCGGCGGTGAAGTAGGCGGTTCAAAACATATCCAAACGTTTATTTCGAAAAAGACAGAGCTGGGTGTGAAAGCGGGCTTAACGAAAGAAGAAGCGGCGTATTTGGCTCAGCATTACGGTTCGAATGTTGAAAAAGTATTTAGCTATGTAGCGAAAGCAAACGACACAATGCCAAAAGCTTTATTTGCACAGCTCCAATATGGCATCGAGCATGAGCTTGTCACGACACCTGTAGATTTCTTTGTGCGCCGTACGGGTAATATGTTCTTTAATATTGCATCGGTACTGGCACATAAAGATGCAGTCATAGCACATATGGCACAGCAGTTAAATTGGACGGATGCCCAATTATCGGAGTTTACAGAACTGTTGAACATTGAAATTAAGCGTGCAACAACCGCAAAATAATGTAAAATAATATTGTAATATAATTTAGGCTCATCGAATGCGTGGGAGATTTGAATGAACGCAGCCGATGAGCCATATTAATAGAAACAGATTTCTAACTAGAGGAGGATGTTATGCCGTTTCATGATCAGAAAATTATTCCTGCTGCCCGAACAATTAAACAGTTTGACAAAGTAGTAAAAAGTGAATTCGAATATATCGTATTGCTTGAAGTGCATTTGAGCCATCTGCGCTCGCTAAAACAGGAAGCCGAACGTCATGGGAAAAAATTAATCATTCATGCGGATTTAATCCACGGCCTGAAGACGGATAATTTTGCCGCGGATTTTTTGTGTAACGATATTCGCCCTGCAGGCATTATTTCTACACGCTCCAATATGATCCTAAAGGCGAAATCCCGTGGTATTTTAGCGATTCAGCGCATCTTTTTAATCGATACAATTGCATTGGAAAAAAGCTATTCACTTCTTGAACAAACGGCACCGGATTTTATTGAGTTACTTCCCGGCGTTATCCCGGATATGATTAAGGAAGTATATACTCAGACGGGTATTCCTGTTATTACTGGAGGCCTGATTCGGACGGATGACCAAATTAAGCAGGCATTTGATGCAGGGGCAATTGCGATTACTACCTCCAATAAAGAATTGTGGAAACGTTTTCAAAAAATTGTTGACTAATGATTTATTTCAAACTATTATGATTACTAAGTCAATAAATACGTGGTTGAGTAAAGGAGTCCGCATGTAACATTGTTTTGCGTAAAAACGTAAAACAATTTGTTACTTGCGGACTTTTTTTTCTTCTAAGTATTTTATTAACGGAATATACATGAGCTAAGGAGGTTATGGAATGTCAACATTTACAGCCGAGTTAGTCGGCACGATGCTGCTAATATTATTCGGTGGCGGCGTTGTAGCAGGTGTTTCATTGCACAAGTCAAAAGGTCAAGGCGGCGGTTGGGTCGTCATCACATTTGCATGGGGCTTTGCCGTAGCAATGGCAGCTTATGCAGTAGGGGGCATTAGCGGGGCACACTTAAACCCGGCATTGACAATCGCATTTGCAACAATTGGCAACTTTGCATGGGCAGATGTGCCAATGTTTATCGCTGCACAACTAATTGGAGCATTTTTAGGTGCTGTGTTAGTGTACTTTGTTTATTTACCGCATTGGAAAGGCACAAAAGACAAAGGTGCAAAACTTGGCGTATTCTCAACAACTCCGGCAGTAAAACATATTCCTTCTAACATGATTGCTGAGATGGTCGGCACATTCGCATTAGTATTAGGGATTTTAGCATTAGGTACAAACGAAATAACAGCAGGATTAAATCCATTTTTAGTCGGTATTTTAATTGTTGTCATTGGTATGGCATTGGGTGGGCCAACAGGTTATGCGATTAACCCGGCCCGTGACTTAGGTCCACGTATTGCACACGCGCTTTTACCGATTCCAGGTAAAGGAGATTCAGCTTGGTGGTATGCATGGGTACCTGTAGTTGCCCCAATTATTGGGGGTGTATACGGAGCAGTATTCTTTAGCTTCATCTGGAATGGAGCGGATGCTACATTATTCTGGATTTTCAGTGTCGTAGTAGCGGCGGTGTTCGTAGCTGCACAAATGACAGTATCGAAAGTAGAAGAGTAGGAGAGTAGGAGGATTTGAGGATGACAGAAAAATTTATGATGGCGCTAGACCAAGGTACAACAAGTTCTCGTGCAATTTTATTTGATAAAAATGGTACGGTATTTCATACAGCACAGCAAGAATTTCCGCAATATTTCCCGGAATCAGGTTGGGTAGAGCATAACCCGGAACAAATTTGGTCTTCTGTGCTATCTTGTATTGCAGCAGTATTATCAGAGAAAAATATACTTGCTGATCAAATTGCAGGAATCGGCATTACAAACCAGCGTGAAACGACAGTCGTATGGAATAAACATACAGGTCAGCCTATTTACAATGCAATCGTTTGGCAATCAAGACAAACAGCCGGAATTTGCGAAGATTTAAAAGCGCGTGGCTTTAACGATACATTCCGCGATAAAACAGGGCTGCTCATTGATGCGTACTTCTCAGGAACAAAAGTGAAATGGATTTTAGACAATGTAGAAGGCGCTCGTGAAAAAGCAGAAAATGGGGATCTCTTATTCGGGACGATCGATACATGGATCATTTGGAAATTAACGAACGGTTCAGTACACGTAACCGATTATTCAAACGCATCCCGTACATTAATGTTTAATATTTACGATTTGAAATGGGATGAAGAGCTACTTGATATTTTAACGGTACCAGCTTCGATGCTTCCGGAAGTACGTTCTTCTTCTGAAGTATACGGTCATACAGATGCAGATAAATTTTTCGGTCAGGAAATTCCAATCGCAGGTATCGCGGGCGACCAACAAGCAGCATTATTCGGGCAAGCTTGCTTCGAGCAAGGAATGGTGAAAAATACATATGGCACTGGTTGCTTTATGTTAATGAACACAGGTGAAAAAGCGGTGAAATCTGATCATGGTTTATTAACGACAATCGCATGGGGCCTAGACGGCAAAGTAACGTATGCGCTGGAAGGAAGTATTTTCGTAGCGGGTTCTGCTATCCAGTGGCTGCGCGACGGCTTACGTATGTTCCGTAAAGCGGAAGAAAGTGAAGCATATGCAGCACGTGTAACATCTTCTGAAGGCGTGTATGTAGTACCGGCATTCGTTGGCCTAGGTACTCCTTACTGGGATTCGGATGTGCGCGGTGCAGTATTCGGTTTAACGCGGGGAACGGAAAAAGAGCACTTCGTACGTGCTACCCTTGAGTCACTTGCCTATCAAACGCGCGACGTACTAAGTGCAATGGAAGCGGATTCAGGAATTCCGTTAAGTACGTTACGTGTAGACGGCGGCGCTGTGAAAAATAATTTCTTAATGCAATTCCAGTCAGACCTGTTAAATGCACCGGTAGATCGCCCGGTTGTAAATGAAACAACCGCTTTAGGTGCAGCATACTTGGCAGGTTTAGCGGTAGGCTATTGGGAGACATTGGACGACATTTCAAACTACTGGAATTTAGATCATAAATTTGAGCCTGAAATGGCCGAAGAAGAGCGCGAAGCTTTATACACAGGCTGGGGCAAAGCGGTTAAGGCAGCGCAGGCGTTTAAATAGTCATTTTAGTTTCTCATTTTGAAAAGGAAAAAAGCTGTATGAAAAGCAAGTGAGCTTTCATACAGCTTTTTTATGGCGCTTATATTCGATATTTGGGAACGGTATCTCAGTGTAAATATAGACATCCATTTATGTGGGAGTTTGCTCTGTGTACTGTTTGAAATTATTTAAAATAGCCTGCCAACCCTGTTGTTGAAACTCGACAGGATTTTCCTTTTCAGCGTCAAAGATTTCAATTACTTCAGTCTTGTATCCTAGATCTTTAAAGGTGATTTTAACTTTCCTTCCATCTCCCAATGTATAAGAAATCACCTCATGTAATTTTACTTCATCGTAGGTTCCACTAAAATCAAACCCCATACTACCATCTTTTGCTTCCATTCTTGATATGAATTTCCCGCCAGCTCTTAGATCATTCTCAGCAAATAGTGTGTGCCAATCATCTGAAGGGCTGTTCCATTTCTTAATATGGTCTGGCTCAGCCCAATATTTCCATACTTTTTCTACTGGTGCCTGAACGATTGTTTTTACGGTAACTTCTTTAATTTCTTCCATTTTCACCAACCTAACTCATAGTACGACATATTTTACCTTAGTATTTATAGATGCAATTAAATACTACAAGGGTAATTTTAATTTGAATCAGACTCTCATTATTTATACAGCGGTAAAAAATGAAGCAAGGAATATTTATAAAAATTCAAAAGATATAGGGTTTATTAGATGATTTTCTGACTGTAACTTTGTTTATATCTCTTTTTATTGTGCGAATGCTTCCTATTTGAAATTACTACATTTCAGCAAACAATTGTCACATTTGTAATGTTTGTTATCCTTTCGCAAAAGAAGCGCCATTCATTCCCTAGTGAAATCACAGTTTTTCTCTAGTAACCTTGTTATAGACAACTAGAAAGGATTGAGACAATCATGTTGAAAAAAAGTATCGTGTTGTTCTTTAGTATGATGCTATTTGCTTTACCAGCTACTGCATCTGCAGCTACTTATACAGTAAAAAGCGGGGACACGCTTTGGAAGATTGCTTCTAAAAATCAAATCGGGTTAAGTGAATTAATTTCTTTAAACCCTACATTAAAAAATCCGGATATGATCTATGTCGGAGAGAAAATTACAATCTCAGAAAATGAACAACAGGCAGTAGAAGAACAAGTAGTCAGCCTGGTAAACAAGGAACGTGCACAGCAAGGACTGGCACCACTTGCAATCGATTGGGAACTGGCACGTGTTGCGAAATATAAATCCCAAGATATGCACGACAAAAATTACTTCAGCCATACAAGCCCAACTTACGGCTCACCATTTGATATGATGAAAAAATTCAATATCAGCTATACAGCAGCAGGTGAAAATATTGCAAAAGGTCAAAAAACAGCTGCTCAAGTAATGGATGCATGGATGAATAGTTCAGGCCACCGAGCAAACATTATGGATGCGAAATTTACGCATATTGGTGTAGGCTACGTTGAAGATGGTAACTACTGGACACAAATGTTCATCAAAAAATAAAATATTGAAATCCTTTTATTTAGAGGTAATCATGAAATGAGCGCGATTCTGTAAAAAGAATCAGCGCTCGTTTTTTTACGAGATTAAGAGTATCAATCGCAGTGGTTTTTCTACTGGAAAAGTGAGATGAACTGTTACTAATAAGGGGAGGTCATAACGGCTGTTATTGTTGTAAGAAACAACTTTCAATTAGAAGTACAGTTTTTTTCGGGTATTATGTCTTAACATGATAAAATACTCAATTGTTTAATGCATTGAAAGGTAGACTTCAGTAAAATAATATTGAATAATATAATAAATCAGAAATATTTCGAAATAAAAGGTGATTAGATGAGATTTCATACAAAAGGAATATCAAATATTAGGGAGGAAATCAGCGAATTTTTCACTTCTTCTTTTGATTCCAAAAAAATAATGGAATCTAACATAGTACACAAAATGTTGGATGATATATTAAATGCAATGAATGAATCGACAAATATTACAATTACAAATGTTGACGGCACAATACTTTATGTGAATAATAATTTCTGCCAACTATCAAAATTTAAGAAAGAAGAAATCATTGGACAAAACCATCGAATTATTAATTCCGGATTTCATTCGAAAGAGTTTTTCGTGAAACTGTGGCAAACGATTGTAAGCGGTAATACTTGGCGTGGTGAAATTCAAAATCGCGCAAAGGATGGAACTGTTTTCTGGGTATTTGAAATCATCGTGCCAATCCTTGATGAGGACGGGCAGCCGTACTATTTTGTTAGCTTTCAAACAGATATAACGGAAAACAAACAAATGGAAAACCAATTTAAAACGAATTTTATCCGGACGTTTCAAAATCTGCAAAATGGTATTTTTAAGGTACGAAAAGAACAAGACGGTACATTAAAATATATTATGTCAGAAGGGAGATTAATGGATGAAATTGGTGCGAGTGCCGATATCATTTTATCTAAATCACCCTTTGATGTATTTGAGCAAGACATTGCAAAGATCAAACAAAAAATGTATACAAAAGCGCTCAAAGGAAAGAAAGTACAATATGAGATTGAGTTGGGCGGCAAACTTATTTTCGTGGATATCGAGCCTATCCGACATAATGGAGAAGTCACGGAAATTGTCGGAACTGTGCATGATTTTTCACAGTTTAGAGAAGTTCAAAAGCAATTGAAACTTAATGAAGAACGTTACCAGTCTTTACTGGATTACAGCCATGAATATATCACGATGATGGATAAAGAAGGTACCATTTTACATATGAATGCCAAAACATTGGAACTGCTCGGAATCGGGGAAGACATGTTTGAGAATACGAACATCATCGATATTACCGTTGAGGAAGAACGCCCTGTAATTGCAGCCTACTTTGACAAGGCGGTAAACGGAGAAGTCCAATTTTTTGAATTTGAAGTCAAGAATAACGGGCAAAGGAAATTTCTGAATGTCACATTAGTTCCGATGGTGATTGATAATGAGATTAACGCCGTCTATTCAATAGGGAAAGATATTACAGAGGAAAAACTTGTACAGGAACGCAACGCGTATTTAGCCCATCATGATGAATTAACAGGTTTACCAAATCGTCGATGGATGGAACAAAAAATTCAGGATTCACTTAAGCTGGCTGAAGAAAACAAGCAGGAGATGGCGATATTATCCCTGGATCTGGACCGCTTTAAATCGGTCAATGATACGTTAGGGCATGCTGTAGGTGATGGATTATTGCAGCAGATCGCAAGTAGATTGCAAAACAATGTTTATAAAGAGAAGTTCCATGTAGCTCGAATGGGTGGCGATGAATTAATGCTGCTTTGCACGAACTTTGAAACAAGAGACGAAGTAATTGAAATTGCCCGAAATATTTTAAATAGCTTAGAAAATCCGTTTTATGTTCAAGGCTCTGAATTACTTTTAACCGCAAGTATAGGGATCGACTTTTATCCATCGAGCGATACGAACGCAACGGAATTGTTGAAAAGGGTGGATGTTGCACTGTACAAGGCAAAAGAGTTTGGACGAAATATGTATCAGATTTACGATTCTTCGATGAAACAAGAAAATTACCAGTCATTCGTAATGGAGCGGGATTTAAGGAAAGCTATTATGAACGATGAATTTGTCGCTCATCTCCAACCGAGAGTAGACGCATTAACGGGGAAAATAGTGAGTGCAGAAGCGCTTATCAGGTGGGCTCATCCGGAACATGGCTTAATTTCGCCGGGTACATTTATTCCAATTGCTGAAGAGACAGGATTAATCATTGCAATCGGAAAATGGATGAAGAAAAGAGTATGTGAACAGCTAGTTGCATGGAGAAATGCGGGGCTGCCGCTCGTTCCGATAAGTGTAAATATAAGCTCCAAGCGATTTTTACAGCAAGGCTTTGCCGAAGAAATTCGTCAGCTATTAGAATATTTTGAGTTAGACGGAAAATGGCTGGAAATTGAGATTACCGAAAACTCCATTATGCTAAACGAAAAAACGGTTCAAAAAACGCTGACTTCTTTACATGAAATGGGTGTTAAAATTTTTATTGATGATTTTGGAACAGGTTATTCTTCGTTTAACTATTTAAAGGTATTTAAAATAGACGGTGTAAAAATAGATCAGTCGTTTATTCGGGACATTTCCCACAAATCAGAAAATGCCACAATCACATATGCCATGATAAAAATGGCACAACATCTAAAGTTAGAAGTGATTGCAGAAGGTGTTGAAACAAAAGAAGAATTAGATTTCCTTTTAGGAGAAAATTGTCGTTTTATTCAAGGCTATTATTTTGGCAAACCATGTTCAATTGAAGAATTTGAAAATAATTTTCTTCATTTATATAAAGAATAGTAGGGGCTTGTTACCGAAGCAGAAAATCCATCGTAATCAATTCGATGGATTTTTTTTGTATAATAAAGTTTCTTCATTTATTTTCCTTATTTTGCAACTTTTTTTATATCTAATCCGTGGATAGGGTGAAAGGTGGGAAGTAATGGAACTCAAGCAGGTATATTCACTATACTTCAATGATCTATATCGCTATTTATATTCTCTATCAAAAAATCATGCCGATGCAGAGGATTTACTTCAGGAAACCTTCGCAAAAGCGCACATTGTATTGCTCACTGATGAGATTGAGGAAATAAAACCTTGGTTATTTAAGGTAGGTTATTACACATACATTGATCACTTTAGAAAAGGAAAGCGCACGATATTGACGAATGAATTTTCACAGGCGGATTTAAATACCCCGGAGAATATTGTAGTGGAAAACGATGCCTACATAGAACTGCTGCGCTATTTAGATTTTATAAAACCGATAGAAAAGCAAGCGATCTTATTATGTGATGTGCATGATTGTACATATGAACAAGCTGCCAATATTTTGGATGTAAAGTTAAATACTTTAAAGAGTCATTTAGTACGTGGAAGGAAAAAGTTGCGTGAGATGTTATCAAGGGAGGATTCATAATGGATTCGTATGATAAATTGCTGGAAAAAGCAAAAAAGGAAGAAATTCAACCTACAAAAAAGGGCAAGAAAAAGATGAAGAGGGCTATTAACTCTTCAAGATGGAAGTTAATTCTCTCCACTTTAACAATCGTGCTTTTAATTGTGCCTGTCTGCTATATCTTGACCTTTAGCTATTATGCATTTGGGACAAAATCTACTACGTTAATGGATATCGCAAGCAAAACGCTTTATATTACCGAGCCGAATACGACTTTGGAGGAGATGGAGTTTGATATGGATTTTTCTCTCTTCTCAATGGACCTGTCCTTTGAACAATACAAACAAATAGGCGATGAATTGTATCCGGTTAAAAACTACGATTTACATTTTGTGCTCGATGAGTTAGTGGGTAAAGAGGCAGATTCTAAACTGGAGAAATTATATCCTAAAAATCCAACAGATAAAAATCAGTGGATTGCTCACCCAAGACAATTTCTCGTAGATTTCAGTAATTATAATGAATGGAAAGTCTTATATGGATTGCCGGAGGAAACGGTTGTCGAAGCGTATATTTCTTTAAACGATTTATATGAAGTAAAAGAAGTGGAGAATGCAATGAAAAATGTCCATGTGACATGGGCGGCCATCTATACCGGGACGGAAGACAAAATGCTTAGCTCTAGTGGAAACATCATTTCACCAATCGGGTATCCTGTACAGCCGGATCAATCCTATTGGTCGCCTTTTCGGGATTCGCGATCACATGAGGAAACGTTTTTGGAAATGCTGAAGGACTTACTGCCTTATGAAGAGTTGGCTGTAAAAGTCTCGCCTCATAAAAGTCTTGAACTAAAAGAACGTATTCATTACATTGAGAAAAATGGCTATGAAACATATGGAGTTGTTGTAACCGGTCCAAAAAACGAAATCGAATCACTTGAAAAATTGGAGATGGTTCGCTTTCTTAAAGTAGGAGAGGTGAAATTATGGAATTGGGTACAATAAAGAGCACAGTTTTACAAACGATGGGATGGCTGAGTGTCGTGATGGGTCTTATTTCATTGGCGATTTTAAATATTTCCCTGCTATCCGAATATGATTTACAAATAGAAACTAGATTCAGTTCATTGGTAGTCACTTCTATAATTATTGGGGTTATTTCGTTGGTAAACAAAAAAAGCAGGTCTTTAGGATTTTGGGGATTGGGTATTAGTATGTTTATCATCGTATTTGTATTTACAATCTTCGGCCTCAGCTGGACGGTGGCTCCGTTCCCTTAATCTGATAAGTTCTTGCATTGTAATGGATTAATAAAGAAAAGTCAGTGAATTGAAAAGTGCAGCAAATCTCTAATATTTAGGGTTTGCAGCACTTTTTTTTTATAGAAGACGATCTTCTTTCGGGTTTTTACTTTTTATAACAGCATGGTCATCCAGGTCATATGCAAAAGGAATATTCCGGTATATAGGAACATGACGAATGAAAGAACGACTCGCCAAATATTCGTTAACCGTGTAGGGAAGTTTGATTTCCAAAGTAATAAAATGGCGCCGGATAAGGATACCTTTATTACAAGGATTGTTAAGGGGGAAAACGAACTCATCAGCGGGTTCGCTTCTTCAATCCATTCATTGCTTAGTCCCCAAGCCGTAAAAATGCCATCCATGAGATTTAACAGCAAAATGACCAACAACATTCTTTTGATATTGAACAAGTTTTTCATGTATATCACACGTCGCTAGAATTGCAATTCTCCTTTTTTCGTGAAATTTTACTACTGCTTTTGCATTCTTCTTTCAATCACTTCAACTTGAGAAAAGCTTTCACCAAAATGTAAACTTTTATACTGTCTCTATATCCGAAATGAAATGGTAAAGCAGAAATTTGACTATTGATTTTGAATACATGTTTTATTCGTTTTAGAATAATTTAAGGAAATCATTAATCACGCAAACAGTGCAGGCGATATACTACTAAGGGTAAAGGATATAAATGGAGAAATAATAGTGGATGAATTTCAGATAAAACCTGGAAAAAGTACGACTTTAGAAGAGTTAAAGAATGGAGAAAAATATATCTTTGAGATAAAAGCGGAACAGGGAAGATATTTTATTAATGCCACTTGAGAAATGCTAACTGAGAATAAGCGGTAAGTGTTGATGGGAAATCAACATTTACCGCTTTTGATTTTATGTAGTAAGGTAAAAATCGATCAGGTTAATAATTCCTGCTTTTATAAAAATTCAAGTAGATATGATCTTTTTAGGATAGGTATTTGAAGCTAATGTAAAAATAATAATTAGTTCAAAATCATTATTTTATGCAGAAAAATAAGGAAATTTGACATTTTTATTGTTGTTTATTAAGTTGTATTGTTATAATTCAAATGTCCTAGCATTTATGCTGCTTTATACTTAAAATAAATTCAAAAATTAATCGACATAGTAGGAGAAATGAACATGAAAAAAACAGGTATTCAAGTAAACACAGTAAGAAATGTAGTAAATATTTTTGTGAACGGCAAAATGACAATGGAAGATGCGAATGCCTTCGTTGCAGATTATAATGCAAAAATGAAAGCCATCACGCCATCAACATTTAATCTGGAAGTTGATTGTACTGAAATGCAATTATTGAATGCTGATATGACTGCAAATTTAACGGAAGTTATGAAAATGTACAAAGCAACAGGATTCAAACAAGTAAAATTCACTGTAGCGAATAATTTAACATTAAAAATGCAATTAAGCCGTCTTGCAAATGCTGCCGGACTTACGAACGCAACTGTAGAATCAATTTAGTAAAAACAAATGAATAGAGCCAGTAAGGAGTTTATTTATAGCATGACGAATATTAAAATAAAAAACGTTGCTATTTATCATCCTGAGAATTTAGTAGCGAATGAGTTTTACTTAGAGCATTTTAAAGAGCAGGGAGAAGATGTTACCGGCTTCTTGACTTCGATGGGAAGAAACAAACGCTATATCATCGACAATGAGGAAAATTCTCTGTCAATGGGAATTGAAGCGGCTAAGCGAGTTTTAGCAAAGGCTCAATTAACGGGAAAAGATATTGATATGATTGTATTTTCTACACAAGTGCCTGAGCATACATTACCTACAAATGCGATGTTTGTACACCATGAAATTGATGGAGCGAATCATACAATGATGTTTGACAGTAATGCTAACTGCGCGGGAATGACGGTCGCAGTGGAAAACGCTTCACATTATATGATGTCAAACCGACGTATTAACCGCGCGCTCATCATTGGTTCTGACGCTAACAGTTTGATTTCCAATCCCGAACAGGCATTTACATATGCCAACTTTTCAGATGCAGCTGCTGCCGTTATTCTGGAAAAGACAGCAGATGAAGATACAGGTTTTATTGATGCGGTATATGAAGTGGATTCAGCGAATAGAAATAACATTATTTATCCGAAAGAAGGATTTTCTCAAACAATCGGCAAGAAAGAGCATATCGTCTTTACTCCGTTTGACGGTGCGATGGCAATTCCGGTCGCATGTGAGATGATTGAGAAACTATTAAAAGACAACGGGTTAAAAATTGAGGATGTCAATTCGTTTTGCTTATCACAATTTGCCTTATCGAACATCTTAAAAATACAAAATCACTTTAATATTCCTGAAGAGAAGATTATTTATGTAGGGGATCGATACGGCTATACGTCTACTAGCAGTCCCTTTATTTGCTTGCATGAAGGTATTGAAACGGGCAGCATTAAACGTGGTGACATTGTATTATTCTGGACGATCGGTGCAGGTCATGAAATGGTAGCAATGTTATTTAAATATTAATTATTAATAAAAAAAGCGGCAACCCTGATGTTTTACGGGTTGCCGTTTTTTGAGCTTTAGGAACGATAAAGGAGCTCCTGAATTGTTAAAGCTTGTCCGGGTAGTTAAGAAAAAGAATCCGCTCAAATAGTTTGAACGGGAAAAATATCGGGCAACTAATGAATAACGTTACAAATTCAAATAAAAAGGAGCAATAATGATGACACAAACTTCTTATAATAATGTATCAACAACAATTGATAACGAGAATAACGGAAAGCTTTTAAGAGGCATGGTGATAGGGGCGGTTATTGGTGGTGCGCTTGCCATGCTTGATGCAAACACAAGAAATAAAGTAACGGAGACAACCAAAAATATGAAAGATTCGACAATGGATATGTACAGCCAAGTCAAAAATAATCCTTCAGAAGTAAAGGATGACTTGCAAGAACGTCTGAAATCCGCTTCTTCCGTATTAAAAGAAGCAATAAGCGATGCTCAAAATCTTTATGAAAAAGTAAACGAGAATATTATTCTCCCAGTTACTATGGTAAAGGAAGAGTCAAGTGAGATTCTTTCTCATGCCAAAGAAGCAACGACGGATTTAAAAGACATCGGCGGGAAAGTGAAAGAAGCCGGCGTAGAAGTGAAGGGCAGCAATAATGGGCAAAGCCAGGGTGCTTAACTTCCGTGAAATTTTAAAGGATTAACGTAAAAATTAATTTAGATTTTGAATTCATTTAGTAAAAAATCGAAGCATACTCAAAACAAAAATCTCGCATTTTTAGAAATTATAAAAATGCGAGATTTTATAGTTAGCAAAAGTCTGAATCCCTTATTTCTCTGTTAAAAATACCGGAGTTGTAAAAGCTTTATGCTTAAAGATTTGATAAATATAAATGAAAGAAACTAGGACAGTAAAGCTTAAACCAATGACGACACCTGTTTCATAAGCAAGCGCAAATCCTTCTGGCGCTACCATTAAGTATACAAATACTACAGAGGTCATGAATAAGGCTGGTAAACCTGCAATCCAGTGGAACTTGCCTGATTTCAATAAATACGATGTTGCAACCCAAAGCATAACTGTTGCAACCATTTGATTCGTCATCCCTACATAACGCCATAAGAATTGATAATCAATTGTTGATAGGAAAAATGCGGGTGCTGCAACTGCAACTGTTGCTAAAATTGGTGTTGTCCTATTTTTTGAAAAACGAGAGCCTAAAAAGTCTAATACAATCATGCGTGCTGAACGTAATGAAGTATCACCTGTTGTAATTGGTAAAATTACAATCCCTAATATTGCTAAAATACTACCAAATGTACCAAGTAATGCAATTGAAACTTCGTCTACTACACCACCTGCACCAATTTCGGAGATTTTTGGTAATAATCCTTCTGTACCGCCATAGAAACTCATACCAGCCGCACACCAAATTAATGCAATGACACCTTCACCAATCATGGCACCGTAGAAGACTTTACGACCTTCCGATTCTTTCTTGATTGTTCTTGAAATTATCGGGCTTTGTGTAGAGTGGAAGCCAGAGATTGCGCCACAAGAAATCGTGACCATTAATAATGGCCAAACCGGTAAATCATTCGGATGCATATTTGTTAAAGATACTTCAGGAATCGCAATACCTGAAGTGACTAGAGATACTAACACCGCACCGGCCATAATGATTAATATTGCACCAAATAGTGGATAAATACGACCGATAATTTGATTGATTGGTAAAATTGCTGCTAATAAGAAGTAGATGAAAATCGCAATAAGTGCTGTCATAAATGTAATTCCTAATTTTGAAGAAAGAACAGCAGCAGGTCCTGCAGTAAAGGCGGCTGCTACTAAAACCATTAATACTACTGAAACGATATCAGTGAAGACACGCATTACTTTACCTAAATAACGTTGAACAAGTGCTGGGAATTGTGCGCCTCCATGACGTAATGATAACATCCCTGCAAAATAGTCATGAACCCCACCTGCAAAAATACAACCAAATACAATCCAAATCATTGCAACGGGTCCATACAGTGCACCTGCGATGGCACCGTAAATAGGTCCAAGCCCTGCGATATTTAATAATTGAATCATCCAGCCCTTCCAGGCAGGCATGGGCATATAATCTAAATTATCAGCTTTTGTATAAGCTGGGGTCGGCGTTGCATCATTAACAATAAACACCTTTTCAATAAACTTTCCATAGACGATATATCCTACAATTAATAGAGTGATCGAACCAAGAAGTGTGTACATATATCTTCCTCCAATATTTCTGATAACTCAAATTATAGTAATGGAAGACTACGTTTGTAAACTAAGTTTTTAGAAAATTCAGTATAAATATCGTCTGAAAGTGTAAATATGCAAATAAAATATAGATAAACAAACATTATGCAGTGAAAACTGTTATATAAAAATATAATAAAAATCAAATAATTTTGGCTGGAGATTTATAGATATCCTTAATAATTTGATAAAAATGGAAATAGCCTATAGATCCTGAAAGCACAGGGCACAGATAAGTAAATAGACAAAAACAAGAGCATTAACCCGATGAGGTTAATGCTCTTTTCTAATGAAGTATGCTTTTATTCAGGAATGTAAGGTAATTCCAGGTCGTTTGGCAGATTGATGACATGAGTTTCTGTGTAAGATTTGATACCATCTAATCCATATTCGCGACCTACACCTGATTGTTTCACACCGCCAAACGGGAAACGAACATCTAATCCTTGAATTGCGGCAGTGTTAATCATCGTTGTACCTGCTTCAATGCGACGAGCCACTTTTATGGCATGTTCTGCTTCTCCCCAAACGGAACTTGTTAAACCGTAAATGCTTTCATTGTGTAATTGGATAACTTGTTCTTCATCATCATATGGAAGGATTGGTACAGTAGGGCCAAATTGTTCTTCAACTACAACACGGTCATGAACATCAGCACCTAACACAAGTGTTGGTTGTAAGAAGTAACCGTTATCCATTAATTCAGGGTTCAGTATTGTTCCTAATGGAATAATTTGTGCCCCTTTATTTTTGGCATCTTCCACTAAACTTTTTACATATTCTACTTGGTTTTTGTTGTTTACGGGACCGACTGTGACATCTGGATTGAATGGGTCGCCTACTTTAATCCATTTGTTTGCTGCTTCGATATATTTTTCAACAAACGCATCGTAAATGGAACGGTGTACATAGATACGTTTTGCAATCATACAAATTTGACCGGCTGTCAGGAAGTTGGCAATAACCATTCTTCTTAATGCACGTTCATCGTTAACATCAAAGTCATCCAGTACGATTGCTGCATCATTACCGCCAAGTTCCAGGGTCATTTTTTTAATCGTTTCAGATGCTGCTTTCATAATATGTTTAGCCGTATTTGTCCCACCTGTGAAGGCGATTTTCGCAACTTTCGGGTTTGATGTAAGTTCAATTCCAACTTCTGCATCCCCGTTAACTAGGTTCAATACACCTGAGGGAAATTCTTCCGCAATAATTTCGGCTACCCGGCTTACCGCTAAAGGGGCGAATGGACTTGGTTTTAGTACCATTGTATTACCTGTTAACAAAGCGGGAGCAATTTTGATTGTTGAAAGTGAAATCGGGTAGTTCCAAGGCGTAATCGCCGATACAACACCGATTGGGTCATGGGTAATAATAGTTCGACCAGTTTCATGTTTGCGATCTTCAGGAGCTGTCACTTTTTTCACGTTTTCAACGGCAAATTCCATCCACATAAGAGAAACTGCAATTTCCCCTTGGGCATCATACAGCGCTTTCCCATGTTCGCGTGATAATAGCTCAGCGATTTCAGGCGTTGCGTCTTTTATTTTCTGAATGGCACGCTGCATTCTTGCGATACGATCCTCGACATCACTCCAGGCCCAAGTTTTAAAGGCTTCATATGCCGCGTCGATTGCCTGGATTGTTTGCTCTCTCGTATTATTGGGAGCGTACCCCACAATTTGCTCAGGGTGTGTTGGATTTTCACGCGTAATTTTATTATCTGTTTGTATTTTCTCGCCATTTATAATAGCGTTAACTGTAATTGGTGCAATATTCATATTAAACCCCTCCGAATAGTGAGAATAACTTTCAATTACTATATTATTCCTATTTAAGTGTTTCTTCAAGATACATGCTCATGTTAAAAATCGCTTATTTAATTTCAAATCCAGATTTCTGCATCGGAAAATTAACAGAAAGTATCAGTAAATTTATTCTTCTCCATACCATTTCTTTTTATACAATTAGAGGGTTTTAGGGATGCTCAACTTATGCTCGTCTAGAAGTGCTTTCATCATCTAAATAGCACATAAAACCACTTTTTTGTGGAAGGCTATTTTTTATGGAGGTGTAGAAATGGGGTATAAAGCGTCGGGTGCCAGCGACGAAAAAGCAAATCTTACTTGGTGGCAGTTATCGCTTATTGGAGTAGGTTGCACGATTGGGACAGGGTTTTTCCTTGCGTCAAGTATAGCGATTAAAATGACAGGTCCTTCTGTTATCTTGGCCTTTATAATAGCTGCTGCTGCAACGTATATTGTTTTTGAGGCTCTTGCAAAAATGATTGCATCGGATCCACAGAAAGGATCTTTTCGTACCTATGCGAAAAAAGCATACGGGCGTTGGGCGGGTTTTAGCAGTGGTTGGGTTTACTGGTGTTCAGAAATATTAATCATTGGTAGTCAACTTACCGCAATTTCATTATTAACGAAGTTTTGGTTTCCTACTATTAAATTGTGGATATTCGCAGCAATTTATGCGGTTCTCGGTCTCATTGTTCTCTTTATAGGAGCGAAAGCATTTGGGAAATTGGAAAGCGTATTTGCTGTGATGAAAATTGCAGCTATTTTTATGTTTATAATAATTGCAATTTTAGCGCTGACAGGAGTAATAGACGGAAAATCATCTCCAGACATCCCGCAATCCATGAATGAATTTTTCCCGAAAGGCTTCATCGGATTTTGGAGCGCTCTTATATTTGCGTTTTATGCCCATGGTGGAATCGAAGTGATGAGTATAATGGCGATTCATCTTAAAAATAAAGTGGATGCACCTAAATCGGGTAAAGTGATGCTTGGGCTACTAGGAATCATTTATGTGACGCAATTTCGTTGGCACTTTTACTGAAGCCATTTGATAAGTTCAAGGAGAGTAAGAGTCCGTTTGTTGAAGCATTATCAGGTGTCCATACTATCGATTTCTTCCCGCATGTATTTATCGCAGCAATTATTATTGCAGGATTCTCAACAATGTCAGCCTCCTTGTTTTCGGTTACGACAATACTCGTGACTATTTCAGAGGATGGAGATGCTCCTGAAATCTTCAGTAAACAGAAGAAAAAGAAGCTTAAAATGCCCTTACCTGCAATTGCTTTAACAACTTTAGGGCTTGTACTTTCTATCATTACGTCTTTATTACTGCCGGATAAAGTATACGAATATATAACGACTGCAGCAGCATTAATGCTGCTTTACAACTGGCTGTTTATTTTAGTCATGTACCCGAGGTTAGTTGAGACGACTACTTTCGATAAAGTGAAAAGAATTATTGGAATATTACTGATCTGTTCGGCGGTTAGCGGAACTTTATTTCATCAGACAAGTCGTCCAGGCTTTTTTATCAGTTTAGTATTTCTTGCAGTAATCGGAAGTATCGTCTTTTTTATGCGAAAACGATGGAAGAAGGAAGAAGCTCAAAATAATGCTTGATAAGCCTGAATCCCAAAGTAAATCCCGAACCCGATCATTGCAAGCGATGAGATGATGGAAATAATATTTATGAACCCGGTAGATAATATTTTGCGGGCTCCACTGGAGATAGCGGCCATTATCGTATCCCACAACATGATTCCAAGGATGACGGCAAGGCTATTAATCAGCACTTGGTTATCCGTACTGATTTTGATAGATTCTGCAAGTACTGAGCCATAGATTCCAAGCCAAAAAAGGATAGTGAGCGGATTCAACAGTGACATGAGAAAGCCTGTTAATAAGGAATGTCTAAGTCGTGTAGTTTTTTTGTTGGATTTTACAGCTAAATTAATTTTATGCAGAGAAAGTAAATTCTCGATCCCGGTATATGTAAGAACAAAACAACCAAATGACCAAAGGAATACTTTTACAGGAGAGTATTCAATCACTTGGCCAATCCCGAAATAAACCATTATCATGTACAGAATATCAGCAGTTAAAGCGCCGATGCCAAAAATAAGCGCATGAAAAAAACCGTTTTTTATCCCTGTATCTAGCTGCGCTGCGTTGACAGGACCGATAGGCGCAGCTAATGATACACCTAAAAAATATAAGCAGCTATTGAGTTCAATAATTACCCTCCTTAAAATGATGTCTGTGCATCTTATTCAAACAGAGTGGCTCGTACAACTATAAAAATGAATTTTATTTCAATAATTAAGCAGCCCTTTACCAATGGAAAGGTAAAGGGCTGCTGCTTAGTTAATATATTGTCGTGGGGTTTTTGAAAAATACAGTCTCCGCTAAAGGGAGACTGTATTAGTCATATTACTTATTATTGTTGTTATTTTTGTTTTTCTTGTTGAAATTATTGTTGTTATTGTTGTTACGGTTATTTTGATTTTGATTGTTTAAGTTCTCGAAATTGAAGTCTTCACCGAATTCAAATTCATTATTATTGTTGTTGTTATTGTTGTTACGCTGACGTTTAATATTTAGTTTATTATTTTCCACAGCTGCTCACCTCCTTAACAAAAGTTAGAATGGCTTAAACAGCTACGAAAAATACTCAATATTTCAGTTGAAAGTTTTTCCTTCTGATGGCTATATTCAATTTACAATCATTAATTACGTATACAAACAGGTGTTCCTGTATAAAATAGAAATAGGTTTATTTCCAACAATCAGTAAAGCGAGTGGTCTAAATGCATAAAGAATTCATGAAATTAAGCGATGATATTCACCGGTATATTGTACTGGAATTATTTCTAAAAACACTCGAGCGAGATAGGGATTGCATTTCAGAATTAAAAATGAGGGACGTACTGGAAGAGTGGTACGACACCAAAATTAATGATACCTTTCACGAATTTAAAAAGCTGAGGGACTTTTTATATAAGAAAGGATGTAAAATTGAAAAGCAAAAATCTGATGATTATATGACCTATTATTTTATATTATTTAGGGGATACGATGAAACAAGAAGCTATGGGAACATTGCTTTACGCAACTGGGTAAGTGAAGAGATGAAACGTATATTGGGCATGAAGTACCTGACACCGGCGGATAGAAAGTAGGGTCCTCAAGCTAAAAACTTTAATGCAATAATTCGTCAGGAAATCAAAATATCTTTACTAGGCGTCCGGTATTTTCATTCGGATATCGCCACACTAATTGCTTGTAAATAGAAAACCCATCCCGGTACAAGAGAATCGTACCGGGATGGGTTTGATTTGTTTAGTGCCAAATAGCACGAATGCCTTCAGCGGTAGATTGCTGGTATGTTTGCTGGAGTTTTTCTTGTAGGGCTTCCGTCGATAAACTGTTAATTCGCTTACTAAACGGAATGGTTCATTTCAGCGGTTGCTGATTGAGTGGAACTTTCTGCTTCCGTAGCTTCAGCCGGGCGATAAAAAGCATGTTTTTCCTGAACAAATAGAATAGCGATTCCTCCTACAAGTGCGGCTGTGCCGAGTAGTGTAAAGTTCATTTGGGCAGATAGGTTCATTGTTAAGAGAATTCCTACAAATGTTGGGGCGAAAATACCGCCAACTCGTCCAAATGCCATCGCCGCTCCGACACCAGTTGAACGAACTTCTGGTCGATAGAACTGTGATACAAAGGCATTGCTAATATTTTGAACACCAATTGATGCGGCGCCAATTATCCCGATTAATACATACGCAAGTACGGTGTTGTTTGTTAATCCAACCGCAGCCAGTGCAAGGGCCCCTCCGAAATAGAGCGGTACCATTACTTTTTTGAAGCCGAATTTATCCGTTAAACGACCGAACGCGATCGTACCTACAATAGCCCCCAAATTTAAAGCAACGACAAATAATAGACTGTTACTTAAACTATAGCCTGCTTCAACCATAAGCTTTGGCAGCCATACGTTCATCGCGTAGATAAGGACGAAACAAGAAAAACATGAAATCCAGAACATGATCGTACTTAGTGCCAGTTTATTTTCAAAAAGCTTCACAAGTGGAGAGCCTGGTGCTTTTGCTGCTGGTTTTGCCAGTACTACGTCTTGAGAAAACGACATTTGGGGATTGAGTTTCCCAAGGATTTTCTTTACTTCGGCTTCTTTTCCTTTTGCTAAAAGGAAGTTTGCCGATTCTGGAAGCTGTTTTGCCAGAAAAGGCAGTGCTAAAAGCGGAATAGCGGCAATCCAGAAAATTGGTTTCCAGCCGACTGTCGGTAGGAGAGATTTACTGAATAAAGCTGCTGCAATCGCCCCGATTGAATAGCCACAGAAAATAAACGAAACAATGGCTCCTCTGATTTTTTTAGGAGCATACTCCGTAGAAAGTGCAATGACGTTTGGCATAACGCCTCCCAGTCCAAGGCCCGCAATAACGCGAAGGATGGCAAAAAGTACAGGTCCTCCCGCAAAAGGGGAGAGTGCTGTGAAGAGACTAAACATGACGGTACAAATGATAATCACTTTTTTCCTTCCGATTTTATCGGCTAACAGTCCAAAAACAATTGCTCCTACTGCTGTTCCCGCAGCTGAATAACTTCCAATAGCCCCAGCGGTAACAGTGGAAATCCCCCATTCTTCTATTAAAGACGGGACAACCGATCCATAGATGACTACATCGTATCCATCCATAAGAATAATGAAAAAGCACCAAAAGATAATGGAAAGATGGAAGGCGTTAAAGCGACTCCTATCTATTATTTCGTTTATGTGTAAAGTACTCATTGATTAACACCTCTTATTTCAGAAAGTACTTTAGTACACAAACGCATCAACGCGTTTGTGCGCTAAAGTGTAACGTGCAAAAAAATTTAGTTTCCTATATTCCTATTTGGCATTTAATGTTTCGCGGTCAAAACCGGCGATCTTCTTGTAGCGATTCGCAATTTCTTCAAGTTCTGTAGCTGAAATGATATCGTCCAAGTCAGCAAAGCCATTTGGTGCACGGTCTTCTACAATCTGCATCACCACTTCCGGACCGTTTTGGCGATTCGTCAATACAATGTTCGCTGTTGCTTCCCGTCGCAGTGCTTCATAGGCTTTTAATGTAGTTTCCGCATCTTGTTGTTCCGCAATGACTTGTCCAAGAGCATCCGCATCCAAAATGGCTTGCGATGCACCGTTTGACCCGATTGGATACATTGGATGTGCCGCATCGCCAAGTAAGGTAATACGTCCAAATGTCCATTGTGGAAGGGGATCCCGGTCAACCATTGGGAATTCATAAACAGCTTCTGCTTCTTCAATAATTTTTGGTACATTCAGCCAGCCAAAGTTCCAGTTTTCAAAGGCAGGGGCAAACTTCTCTTTATCGATTTCCTTGTTCCAATCCGCGCGATCAGGCATTGTCTCGACATTTAATTCCGCAATCCAATTGACTAAAGAACGTCCTTGAGCAGCTGTATCTGGACAAATTGGATAGGCAACAAATTTTTGATCTTGGTAACCAGCCATAATCATGGAGCGACCTGTCAAATAAGGTGCTGCTTCTGTAATGCCACGCCATAAGATGCGTCCGCTATATTTTGGCAGTCCTTCGTTTGGATAGAAGAATTTTCGTACAACGGAATGAATGCCATCGGCTGCAATCAGAATGTCTGCACGATATGTACCAAGTGATTCACCTGTTTTTTTATTTTCAAAATGAGCTGCGACGCCATCACTCTCATTTTCAAAGGATGTTAAATGGTGACCTGTTAAAACGGCTGCTTCACCTAATTGGTCCTTTACGGTCTTTAACAGCAGCATTTGTAAGCGTCCACGGTGAATCGAATACTGAGGCCATTTATATCCGGCATTGATGCCGCGGTCTTCTTGCCAAATTTTTTGCCCAAATTTATTCACATACATCAACTCGGCTGTTGGTAAGCCTGTTTGTTCCAGTTCCTCTGCTAAACCTAATTCTGTTAGCACGCGTACCGAATGGGGTAACAGATTAATGCCGACTCCCAGCTCTTTAATTGTTTCTACACTTTCAAATACTTTTACACATATGCCTGCGCGGTGAAGTTTTAATGCTGTAACGAGTCCGCCAATGCCACCACCGACAATCATCGCTGTTTTAATTGTTGACAAAACAATCCCTCCATCGAAGAAAATAGAATAATCTATTTTTTCTAATTAATTTCACTATTTGTACATTATTGCATATGTTTGGTATGGTAGCTAGTCACGATTGGGAAATTGTCGGAATTGAAAGATATTTTAGTATTTTTAAGTATAAAAGAGTTAGCAATTCCGAAATCATTAACGAATAACGGATTGCCTTAGTAAAGGAGAAGCAAAAGTCAGTCGGCGAAGTGAAGCAGTGAAGTTTGTAAGAGAACAAACAGGAATGTCCATAATACAGGAAAAAAATTGTATATTTTTGCAACGAATAGGAAAGATCAAGTTGGACAATATAAACTGACTTTAGTGGAAGAAAAGGGCTGAAATTTAATGAGATCAAGCATTATTGGATCAGTCACCGATCTGTTCGAATCCTATTCCTCAGGGTGCAGTAAATTAGTCAATGAAATTAAGTTGAATAAATAAAATTAAAAACATTGAAAGCTGTATTATTTTAATGTACTGGATTTTAAACGTAGGCAATTTGGAAATCAACTGACTGGCAAACGAAACCTCCTATATATTTTACATAATTAATGAGCCATCACACATTCTATATATAGGAGGTGGGAATATGGGGAAGAATTTTTCGAAGGCGAATCATGGAAAAACAGGTGCCGAACTAATAAGTGAAGCGTTTGGCATGACCAAAAACGATAGCGAAGCATTATTAGCACAGGCGTCGGAAGTTCAAACTACGGATATTCCTTTAGGAAAAGAACATGTATATGCAAGGGATAGTACAACAACCACTTTGAACAACCTACATGAAGATAACACATCCGCCATTTTAGATCGAAATGGGCCGAGGTAATTATTGTAAGTGAATGCATAGTGACTTAAGGCAATTCTTCCTTTAGCGTAATAAAACTTTAAAATTCCTTAAATTAAGAGCTTATGCTTTTGATTTAAGGGGTTTTTTATTTCCATCATTCCTTACATTTTATAAATCCCCACAAAATACTTCTGAAACTATTAAAAGCAAGGTACCCTACGATATTATTCCGTAAAGTACCTTGCTCAATTTTCATGAAAAGTTGTTAGTTTGAATGCAAATAATATGCTGTATTAAACTACCTTCACTTTTTGTTCCGATTTTGCCAGGACTAGATATCCTATTGCTGCGAATGCTGATAAGAACGCTACAACAGTATAAGACCAGAACCAGCCAAATTGATCAGCCAGGATCGGCATTAACCAGTTCGAACCCATGTTGCCGATTAAATACGCCGTAACACCTACAAAACCAATTGCTGTCCCTGCTACATTCAAAGGTACAAAGTCAATTGTTAAGATATTGACAATTAATTGCGGTCCATAAATCAAGGCACCTAAAACCCCGCAAACGATCAGGAATAATGCGAAATTTGCTACCCCATTGCTAACTAGTCTTTCATATATAAAGACGAACAGAACCATGGCAAACAATCCGATTGCCCCGATTTTAGCCATTTTATTCGGGAATTTAACCGCTAACCATGCAAAGATAAGTGAACCTGGAATCGCAATCCATTCCAGAACGGAAACGGCCAATTGCGCTTTTGTAGCTGATAGGTTTCCGACCTCGCTTAAATAAATTGGCATCCAGTCCGCAATTCCGAAACGAAGGAAATATAATGCGATATTAACCGCAGCTACAAGTAAGATCAGCGGATTGGTAAAAACATATTTCCAGATTAATTGCCAGTAGGTTAGTCCTGTTTTTTCTTCTTCCGTTGCGATGTTTGTGTGCGCAGCGTCACCATACATTGTACTTAAAGAATCCAGACCTTCCGACTCAGGGCTATCACCGCCGTAACGCCAGCATATATAGGCAAAGAACAGCACCAGCAAGGCAGGAACCAAGAAAGCCATGAAAACATTTCCGGTTTCAGGAACAACCAGTCCCATACTAGTTAACGCCACTATGATTAAAGGCAGTAAAGCCCCACCGACATTTTGCGAAATATTCCAGCCCGCAATCGCCGCTCCTCGGGATCTATTTGAATAATAATTGGCAAGCATCATTTGGGAAGCAGGGGCTAAGGCACCTTGTACAACCCCGCTCAATACAAGCAGAATACCTAATACTGCAATAGATGTATTGAAAAAGCCAATGAGAATGGCAATGAGCGCACTTGCGCCTAAACAGATTGAGAAAAGTTTTCTTATACTGACGCGGTCACCTAGCGCACCCATGTAAAATTTGGCCAATCCATAGGAAATCGTTAAGCAGGAAAGCAACAAAGCGATATCTGTTTTTTCCCAGCCATTTGTCACCATGATGCTGTTGGACATTAATTTAAAGTTATTTCGTACAAGGTAAGCACATACATAACCTAGAAATGCAATTAGGAAAATTATTTTACGACGAAAAAGATAGCGTGCAAATTTCTCGGTGTTTTGTTTTTGGTAAGCTAATACCATACTAAACCCCCTCCAATACTGTAAATTATAAATTTTAAAGTCTTGTTACAAATCGTATTTTGCTATTGGCAATATAAGATGAAATCCTTTCCTCGTATTTTGAAAGCGCTTTAAAAATAGAAAACACAATTGGTTTACATAATCGTATTATCTAACTTTTCAAACTATTAAACTATCAGCATATATCCTATTCTTTGTAAGAAAATCATCTTTTCATTGTCAGAAAATATCCTACAATTCGTGTCTGAAACATTAAATAACGCTCAATACGAAAATATGCTTGTGATATAATAGTAAAAATTAATTGCTGGGAAAAAATTTCAATCTGTGAATTATTGCTGAAGAAACCGCACCAGGAAGGGATATTATGAGAAAAATATATATGGCTATTCCTATTATAGTACTGATCATTTTAATACTAGGCTGCAGGTCGAACCCTTCAACCTATCAAATTGTCTTTTCGGAATATGAAAAGACAACATCGGTAATAAAAGAGGATAAAAAAGATCCGATACGCTTAGCTATCTCGAGTGTACTTTCTCCGACAGATACGATCATCTACTATCGGGAAATCGTAAATTATATCGGTAAAAAACTTGACCGGCCAACCATTTTAATCCAGCGCAGAAGCTATAATGAAGTCAGCAACCTCATGATGAATGGAGGTGCTGATATCGCTCTGCTTCCAACCGGTGCATACATCACATTTGGTGCAAACGGCGGATTTGAAGGTATTGCAACACAAGAAAGATTCGGCAGCCCTTACTATTATGGTTACATTGTTGCGAAGGATGAAAACCGCTTCTCATCGATTGATGATCTGGAAGGTAAAGATATCGCATTTTTTGATCCTTCCAGTTATTCGGGATATATTTTTGTGAAAGAAGAATTGGAGCGTTTAGGGGAAGATATCGATAGCTTTTTTGGGAGGCATATTTATACATATAGCCATGAAGGATCCATGAATGCCGTATTAAATAATATTGTTGATGCGGCAGCTGTCAATTCTCTCGTTTTTGAAACGATGAAAAATGAAAGTCCGGAACAATTGGAATCGTTAAAAATTATTGGGAAATCAATGCCCTTAGGTACCGGACCGGTAGTGATCAGCAGTAATCTGCCTGAGGAAGATAAGGAAATAATAAAAGAGAGCTTTCTTTCGATGCACGAACAGGAATCTATGAAGCAAGCTATTCAAGGATTATATATTGATCGCTTTATCCCATTCGACTCGGAATATTATGAGGTACTCTATGAACTGGATAAATAATATTAAAATACATCATAAAATCCTTGCAGCAATCATGTGCTCTCTACTCTTTCTTACCAGCATTTTCGGGTGGATCATATGGGATTCCCTTACAAACATCATGACGGAGGATCTCGTGAAACGTGGTGCCACTATCGCTAAAAATGTGGCTGAAACAAGCTCGGACTATATTCTCTTTGATGATCAGTATTCGGTGGATAATCTGATTAATGAAACAAAAAAGATAGATGAAGATATTCGCTATATTTTAGTTTTTAATAGCAGTCACATACTTTACGCCCACACATTCCCCGATCCTGAGAAGCTGCCGAAAGGAATCGTAAATGCTCATACGCCAAAAGGGATTACCCAACAAGATTATTCGATTTTATCTTCGGATGAAGGGGATATCCATGATGTCATTGTCCCGATAGAAGAAGGGGGCGTAGGGTATGTTCGGCTAGGGATGTCGGAAGAAAAATCGCTGGAATATATTTATTCCAGGATAATTAAGTTAATCATTGCGACAACTTTGGTATCAATTGGCGCTTTGGGAATGGCTTATTTTGCTACCCGTAGGATAACGAAACCAATCAACACCTTAGTAGATGTAGCATTAGGGATATCGGCAGGTAACCTATCCTTAAGAGCAGAAAATACTAACAACGATGAAATCGGGAAACTGGCACAGGCCTTTAATGAAATGACGGATCATCTCATCAATTCAAATAATGAAGTTGACTATTTACTTAAGGAATTACAACAAAAGGATTTATTGCGTGATAAATTGATTTCAAGGTTATTATCTGTTCAAGAGGATGAGCGAAAAAGAATTTCACGTGAACTGCATGATGAGACAAGTCAGGCGCTCGCTTCATTGATGGTAACGATGAGAATTATGGCGAATGAGGCGAAAGACAGTGAGCAACGTGAGCTACTTTATACAAGCAGAGATATAGCTGCGGGAATATTAAAACAAATCAGGGATCTGGCAGTCGAATTGCGTCCGCCGATTTTGGACAAAATGGGGCTGGTTTCGGCGATAAAGAAATATGCGAGAAATTTTGAGGAAAAATACAACATCCAAACTGTTTTATCTGTTCCCGATACTGACGTCACACTAGCCGAAGATGTTACGCTGGCCATATACCGGATTGTTCAGGAAAGTTTGAATAATGTAGTAAAACATACGAAAGCAACTGAAATTATAATCGGCTTGGACGTTAAAGACGAATGGGTTAATTTGACGATAAATGATAATGGTCATGGAATTCATGAAGCCGATTTTGAAAAAGCCAAGCAACAAAATAGAATTGGCATTCATGGTATGAAGGAAAGAGCCGAGTTACAGGGAGGGACATTCCTTATTAGAACGAACATGGTGGGAGGAACAGAAATTTCCGTTTCACTGCCATTAAAATAGAAAGAAGTGGTTATATTGCAACAAAATCTAAAAAAAGAAATCAGGATCATGTTAGTTGATGATCATGCCATTCTTATATCGGGATTAAAGCTTTTACTGCAAAAGCGGACATACTACCATGTGGTGGGAGTGGCTGATGATGGGTATAAGGCGATTGAACTTTATAATGAATTAAAACCGGATATTTTGATTCTTGATATTTCTTTGCCCGGTATGGATGGGCTGCAGGTACTGAAAAATATAAAGGCACAGCATGAACATGCAAAAGTGATTATTTTGACAATGTATGAAGACGAAGAATATGTTTCGTTAATTATGAATGCGGGGGCATCCGGCTACGTACCGAAAGTAGCTGTGGACGAAGAACTGTATTCTGCCATTGAGACCGTTATGGACGGCTATATCTATTTACGCCCGAAGGAAATGACGTCCATGATGAAAAATAAGCAGAAAGAAGAAAATGTTCACAACATGTATTCTACATTAAGCCTCCGTGAACAGGAGGTACTACAGCTGATTGTTAAAGGGTATTCGTTAACAGAAATTGCAGGTGAACTACTGATCAGTATAAAAACAGTAGACACCCATAAAACAAGAATATTCAATAAACTGAACGTCAGTAAAAAAAGTGAACTCGTTGAATTTATAATTAAACATAATCTGATTGAAATATAGGCAGATGAATATAAGTACCTGTTTTCGTTACGCTACGATTTATAAAGCGGTGAAAAGAAACCTTTGCAAAAATGCATCTATTATTACCCCGTTGACTGTTGATTGAAAGGCCCGCGAACATTGCGTTTGCGGGCTTTTCAAATTGATGGTCCCGTCAAATCTCGAACTAGCGTCCCACAAACTTGTCGAATGGATCTTAATAACGGCTTTAGTAATGTTTCTATGAATGGAATAAACCCTCCTATAAACAGTGTTCCAAAAAAATTGGAAACGCTAACCCGCCAGAAACTTCAATATTAAAAATGACCCATTAATTATCAAAACAGAATATACACAGGATAATTTTCCAATCTTTGAATATATACAGAGAAAATCGGGTATAAAGCATAGTGTTGTAATATTTTTATCAGTGCTTATAAGTGAAGTATCTATTTAGGAGGTTTTAATATGGCTGAAAACAAAGACAAACATGTTGCAAAAAAAGAGGATGGGGAACGTGAAGTTCTAACTACTCGTCAAGGGCATCCAGTAAGAGACAACCAGAATATCCGTACAGTGGGGAACCGCGGACCAGCGACTTTGGAAAATTACCACTTCATTGAAAAAATTTCACACTTCGACCGTGAAGAGGTTCCTGAACGTGTAGTACATGCACGTGGTTCAGGTGCTTTCGGTTATTTTGAAACTTACGGTAAAGTTGGAGATGAGCCAGTAGAAAAATATACCCGTGCAAAAGTCTTTTCCGGTGCCGGTAAACAAACGCCGCTTATGGTGCGTTTTTCTACAGTGGCAGGTGCAAAGGATTCACCTGAGACTGCACGAGATCCGCGCGGCTTTGCAGTGAAAATGTATACGGAAGATGGCAACTGGGATCTTGTCGGCAACAATTTAAAGATTTTCTTTATCCGTGATGCGATGAAGTTCCCTGATATGATTCATGCTTTTAAAGCAGATCCGGCTTCCAACGTACCGAATCCACAACGTATGTTTGACTTTGTTTCACGTTCACCGGAAGCGACGCATATGATTACATTCCTGTTTTCACCTTGGGGCATCCCGGCGACGTACCGCCACATGCAGGGGTCGGGGGTTAACACATATAAATGGGTGAATGAAGAAGGAAAAGCTGTACTTGTGAAGTATCACTGGGAGCCGAAACAGGGCATCCGCAATTTGACACAAGAAGAGGCCAACTCCATTCAGGCTAAAAACGTAGGACATGCTACACAGGACTTGTATGAAGCAATCGAACGTGGAGAATATCCGGAGTGGGAGCTGTTTGTTCAGATTATGGAGGACGATTATCATCCGGAACTGGATTTTGATCCGCTTGATGATACAAAACTTTGGCCGGAAGATAAATTCCCTTGGCTGCCTGTAGGTCGTATGGTGCTTAACCGCAACCCGGAGGACTTCCATGCAGAAATTGAGCAGGCTGCATTCGGTACGGGTGTTCTCGTAGACGGTATGGACTTTTCGGATGACAAAATGCTGCAGGGGCGTACATTCTCTTACTCAGATACACAGCGTTACCGTGTAGGTCCAAACTATCTGAAATTGCCGGTCAACGCACCAAAGGTACCGGTTCGTACAAATCAGCATCGCGGCCAAATGGATACCCGTGATCCGAAAGAATCCGGTGACAACCCGCATATCAATTACGAGCCGTCTATGATTGGTGGCTACCGTGACGCAGGGGATAAAGCCTATCCGCCACATCAGCCGTCCTATAATGCAGCCTTAATAAGTGAACCTATTGATCGCCCGAATAACTATGGGCAAGCAGGTGAAACATACCGCAGTTTTGAAGACTGGGAACGTGACGAACTCATTAATAACTTATCGGATGCTCTGGCAATTTGTGACAAGCGTATTCAGGAAGCAATGTTTGATCACTTTACACAGGCTGATGAAGATTATGGCCGCCGTGTGAAGGAAGCGACTGAAATGAAAATGAAAGAAATCGAAAAGCTGGCTCAGGAAGGTAAATTACCGGGCCGAGAGTCAGGGATTTCCAAATATGGCCAGGGTACGACCGCTGCAAATGAGGCAACAAAAGATGCGGTGAAGAAAAGCCATGAGGCAGACCCTTATTAACAATGAGGGTTGATACACGTTCAAAAGAAAATAGGTAAAATTTAAAGACTTAAGTTTGGTGTCCCACCAGGCTTAAGTCTTTTGTTTTTTAACTGCGAATTGTAGCGGCGGTGGAGTTAAACCTGTTGCACGAATCATAGCTGTATTTAGTTTTGTTTAAAAATGTGTCCGTACTTTCGCTCAGGTGAATCGTATAGTCCATTTTGCCTTATGTAATATATTATTTCAAAATAGAATAATCCCCGTTTCCCACCTATAAAATCCTGAGCTATTTCATGTGTTTTCCATGGACAAATAGTTCCGCTCTACTCAGCCGCTTTGATCCCTTCTGGAGTGGATTTATAAATCCTCTCCACAGGGGATCTAAAAAGTCCCCTCTAAAAGATTTAATAATTTATTAAATAATTTAAAAGATATATATTGTTGCGTTAAAACGCAACCGGATGATTTTTTTCTTTGTGGCCTTTAATCATTTGTACTCCGTAGAAATTATTTTTGTTTTACTTGTCCCTTTTTTGGATTTTCGAGGACATATAGAGAGTAAGACAAAAAAATGGAGGGTGGAAACATGAAATTATTAGTTAACGAAAGGCATTTGTTTGTATCACCGAACTTGGCAGCACGTATCGGAGTGGAGGAGGCGTTATTCCTTCAGCAACTTTACTACCGGATAGAAACGCAAGGTGTGGAGAAAGAGGGACATAAGTGGTATCGCCAAACATATCAAGGCTGGTCAAAACAATGCTTCTACTGGGATAAAACGAAAGTTAAAAGACTCATCACGAAACTGGAACGCTCTGAAATAATCATTTCCTCAGACAAATTTAACCGTTTCAATACAGACCGTTCGAAATGGTACCGCATTGATGATGAAAAAGTTAATCAGCTATTGGAGACGGAAATTTTTACACAGGAAGAGCTGTTACCTGAAGAGCCGAAATTGCCCGAGGAGAAAGAGGAGAAACCGAATACGGACAGCAGTAATGAAATTGCAAACATCATTGATTACTTAAACGAAAAAGCCAAAAAGAATTTTAATGGAAGCTCCAAAACAACGATCCGACTGATCAAAGCGATTTTAAAGGAAGGCTACACAGCGGAAGATTGCCGCTTAGTCATTGATGAACAAGTGAGAAACTGGAAGAACGATCCCCAGATGAACAAATACTTAAGACCGATCACCTTATTCCGCCCAGGGAATTTCGAAAGCTACTTAAACGATGCGCAGACAAGACAGCAGGAAAATCATCTCGATTTCGAGCCGGTCATCCTCGATTTTGATGAAGGTGAATGCTATTGATTAAAAAGGGGTTACTGATTTTAGCTAGGATGCTTGAGGAAATCGATTCAGACCGAACTTCATTTTCCTGTATAGGAATAATTTCGTGTAGCTCAAATAAATGATCGATTGCGTCTATTTTTCATGCCCGTTCGCTAATATTGTTCATCTGAAAAACGGCCATTATAACAATTGAAATAAAGACATATAAAAGATAGTGAAGATAAAATTAATATTTTCTGGTTTTTGTCATGTAAAATTTTGTATTTTATATAGAGGGAATTCGGTAAAATAAGGGGAGAAGGGAATGAGTAACTATGGAAATATGTTTAGTAAGACACGGGGAAACAGATTGGAACAAGGTAGGGAAAATACAAGGACATACTGACATCGAATTAAATGAAAATGGAATTAGACAGGCCTATGCCTGTGCTGAGTATTTAAATAATGCCCCTTTCGAACTTATTATTACAAGCCCGCTAAAACGTGCAAAACAAACGGCTGAAATTATTGCAGAAAAAAAGAATATTCCAATTATAGAAATGCGGCAATTTATTGAAAGGAGCTTTGGGGATGCTGAAGGAATGACTGTGGAAGCCCGCCTCAGTAAGTTCCCGGATTTACAATATACGAATCAGGAGTCTAAAGAAGATTTAAGGGTCCGGGTAATGAATGGCTTACATAAAATTCAAAAAGAACGCAAAGAATCTACTATAGTTCTTGTAGCACATAGTGCAGTGATAAACAGTATATTAGCAATCCTTTCGAACGGTGAAATTGGTTCCGGCAAGACGCAGTTGGCTAATGCATGTTTGTCTACAATCTATTATAACGAAGGAATTTGGAAAATAAAAAACTATAATCAAGTAGAACATTTAAAAGTGAGTTTATAGAAATGTAAAAGCTTCTAAAGAATAGTTTGACGGCGTATCGTTCACAAGCAGGCGAAACAGACTAAATCAGCAAGAAGTAAGATACCTCACTTCCAGACGATTTAGTGCGATAAGCTTATTCCAAGTTTTACATAACTTAATACTTTAACCTGGTCAGTTAGCCGAAAAAATTTCAGCTGACTGGCCATTTATTGTACATACAAGAAGGGTGAGTTCTTTTTTATTTCGGGCTTACGTTGGAATACGTTGAATAAATGTAAAATATGTTTTTTATAAGTAAGATTAACGAATTTGGAGTTCATAGTAACTTTTGTATTATCCTTATTGACATGGTCGGAATTGGCAAGTAAGATTATTGATATAAAAACAGAAAGAATACCTAGGTATTTAGGAGGCAATTCAATGAGATTTCGTAAATGGCAAGTTCCTTTCGCTGCAACGGCACTAGCACTCACTTTAGCAGCTTGTGGTGGAGATGATTCTTCTTCAAAAGATCAGACAGCTACAGAGCAACAACAGCAAGTAGAATACCGTGATGAATTAAATATCGCGATTACAGCACAGCCACCAACACTTGATACGGCACAAACTGTATCGGCAGTAGCTTTAGATATCGCAGGAAATATTTATCAACAATTATTCCAATTAGATGCAAACTATGAGCCACAACCAGTATTGGCTTCTTCTTATGAAGTAAGTGAAGATGGTAAAACATATACAATTAAATTACGTGAAGGTGTAAAATTCCATAACGGTGATGTTATGGAAGCTTCTGATGTTGTTGCTTCGATGAATCGTTGGTTAGTAACATCTTCTCGTGCAAAATCATTATTGCAAGGTGCTGAATTTACAGAAGTAGATCAAAATACGGTTCAATTAACAGTACCAACAGCAACTTCTGATATTTTAATCTTAATGGCTTCTCAAGCACAGTTCCCTTCAATTATGCCGAAAGAGATTATTGATTCTGCAACAGCAGATGGCTTCTCGGAATATGTAGGTACAGGTCCATACAAATTCAAAGAGTGGAAGCAAGATCAAAATATCCAATTAGTCCGTTTTGAAGATTATGTAGCGGTTGAAGGTGCGGAAGATGCGAGTGGTTTCACGGGTGAAATTGAGGCTCCAACAGAAACGTTAACGTATCATTTCGTAACAGACCATGCGACGCGTATTGCTGGTGTTCAAACGGGTCAATATGATATCGCAGATAGTATCCCAATCGAAAACTATGATCAATTAGCAGCAGACCAAAATTTAGAGCTGCAAACATTCCCGGGTGGAACATTGACGGCATTCTTTAATACGACAGAAGGTTCATTGAAGGATGAGAAAATTCGCCAGGCGATTTTAGCGGCATTAAATAACGAAGAAATTATGTTAGCGGCATTTGCTAAACCAGAACTTTATTCTTTATCACCAAGCTATTTAAATGAAGCGCAAGTGCAATGGGCAAATGATGCAGGTGCTGAGCTTTATAACCAAGCAGATGCTGAAAAAGCGAAAAAGCTTTTGGAAGAAGCAGGTTATAATGGTGAAGAAATCGTATTATTAACAACAAAAGATTACAATGAAATGTACTCAGGTACGCTTGTAATTCAAGAACAATTACGTCAATTAGGTATGAATGTACGCGTAGATACATTCGATTTCCCAACGTTCTTAGAAACAAAGGGTGATACAAGCAAATGGGATATTTTCTTAGCAAGTACAGGTTACCAAATTACGCCACCACAACTATTGGCTGTAACACCTGACTGGGCTGGCTTACAAGATGAGACAGTAGCGGCAGGCTTACAGGCTATTCGTTCTGCAGCAACGCCAGAGGAAGCGAAAGCTGAGTGGGAAAAAGTTCAAGGTTATATGTACGAGCATGCAACATCAACTGTTCTAGGTCACTATAATGGTGTAGTTGCAGTAAATAAAGAAATTGAAGGCTTTGAGTTATTTGAAGCACCAGTAGTTTGGAATGCTAAAATCCCAAAATAATGTATAAATAAAAAAGGAGGGTGATAATTGCTCTCCTTTTTCTTAATGTAAAAGGATAAACCGATTGTGAGGGAAAAACATGCTAGCTTATATTTTTAAACGCTTGCTTTCAACAATCCCAGTACTGTTTGTCGTATCTGTCGTAATTTTTATTATTATACATATTACGCCGGGGGATCCGGGTGCAACAATTTTAGGGATGGAAGCGACACCAGAGCAAATTGAAGAGCTAAACGAGCAGCTTGGCTATAACCGACCAATCCATGAACAATATATTTCATGGGTTAGCGGTATATTTAAAGGAGACTTAGGTGACTCCATTTTTATGAGACAACCTGTAACTGAGGCGATTATAGAACATATCGGCCCAACATTATCACTCGCCATTTTAGCGCAGCTTATTGCGATTGTATTGGCAATTCCGTTTGGCATACTTGCTGCATATAAGCGAGGCTCATTAACAGATACGTCATTGATGAGTATTTCATTGTTAGGAATGGCCATCCCGAGCTTTTTATTAGCGCTTATTTTAATGCTTGTCGTCGGTGTGAAGCTGCAGTGGTTACCAATAGCTGGCTATGCACCTCTATCAGATGGCTTAATGGAGCATATAAAATTCCTGATTTTACCGGCGATTTCACTAGGGACGATTCAGGCAGCATTAATTACTCGTATGACGCGTTCTTCGATGCTGGATGTATTAAATCTAAACTTTATTAAAACAGCACGCGCTAAAGGTGTGCTGGAGATGAACGTATTATTAAAACATGCATTTCGTAATGCATTTTTACCGATTTTAACGGTAATTGGGCAAACGTTTGGCACATTGGTAACGGGTGCAGTCGTGGTTGAGACGATTTTTAATATTCCTGGGCTAGGTCAATTAATTATCAATTCTGTAACGCGACGCGATTATACGGTTATTCAAGGTGTCGTGCTAATGGTAACAATTATGTATGTATTTATTAACTTAGTAATCGATTTACTGTACGGCGTTGTGGATCCACGTGTCCGTTTGGATCGTAAATAGAGAGGTGAAAAAATGACTACCTATTCGAAGGATGAGCTTGAACGGCTGTCTAAGGAATTCAAAAAGGAACAGCGTGCACTCAATTGGCGAAAAATAAAAGGTAATAAAGGCTTGCTTGCGGGAAGTTTTATATTTGTTGTATTAGCTTTACTTGCATTACTAGGTCCTTTATTTATGAATAATGATCCGTATGCAATGAAAGTAACAAGTCGTTTGTTGGAGCCGAGTGCTACGCATTGGTTTGGAACGGATGAGTTCGGTCGTGATTTATTTACCCGAATAGTATATGGGGCAAGGGTATCCTTATTAATCGGTGTAACCGTTGCATTTTTATCGTCAATGTTCGGCTTGGTTATTGGATTATATGCGAGCTATTATAAATGGTTAGACCATGTTTTAATGCGTATTTGTGATGGATTAATTGCGATTCCAGGAATATTACTAGCGATAACGTTAATGGCAGCATTAGGTGCATCTGCAACAAATGTAATTATCGCACTAGTCGTAGTATTTACGCCAAATATTGCACGAGTTGTTCGGGCGGCGGCACTAGTCGTAAAGGAACAAACTTATATCGAAGCGATGCATGCACAAGGTGCTAGTAATACACGTATTATTTGGTTACATATTATGCCGAATACATTGTCCCCGTTGTTAGTGCAAGCAACATTTGTTTTTGCGGAGGCCATTATTTCTGAGGCAGCACTTAGTTTCTTAGGAGCAGGTATTCCTGCACCAGAACCAAGTTGGGGCAATATATTACAGGCCGGCAAGCTGGTTATTTTTAAAGCCTGGTGGATGGTATTGGTGCCTGGAGCATTTATTGTGTTAGCAGTGCTTTCGTTAAATTTATTGGGCGATGGCTTACGTGATTTTTTAGATCCACGTCTAAAAGGATTACCATCTAGAAAACGTAAGGCAAATAAACGAATAAAGGGAGGAAATGCGTAATGGCATTATTAAAAGTAGAAAATTTACAGACGCATTTCCAAACGGAGCGCGGTCAAGTATCTGCTGTACGAGGAGTTAATTTTACAGTAGAAAAAGGAGAAATTATCGGTATTGTCGGTGAGTCTGGCTGTGGCAAAAGTGTAATGTCACAGTCGATTATTCGCTTACAAGAGCATACGGAGCCAGTTGATTATGAGGGTGCGGTTTATTTTGAAGATCAAAATTTACTTGATTTACCTTTGAAGCAAATGAGTAAAATTCGTGGTAATGATATTTCGATAATTTTCCAAGATCCGTTGTCTTCATTAAATCCTGTACAAACAGTAGGCGCACAAATCGTAGAGGTTTTACGTCTGCATCAAAAGCTTTCAAAAAAGGAAGCGCGTACCCGAGCTATCGATTTGCTTCGGGTAATAGGCATTCCTTCACCTGAAAAGCGCGTGGATGAGTACCCGCATGAGCTATCAGGAGGAATGCAACAGCGTATAATGATTGCGATGGCACTAGCGTGTAAGCCAAAGCTATTAATTGCAGATGAGCCGACTACAGCTCTTGATGTAACGATTCAGGCGCAAATTTTAGATTTAATTGTAAAATTGAATAAGGAGCTAGGAATGGGTGTGCTCTTTATTACGCATGATTTAGGAGTAGTTGCAGAAATTTGTCAAAAGGTAAAAGTAATGTATTTAGGTCAAATTATCGAGGAAGCAACAACCGATCATTTATTTAAAAAGCCGCTTCATCCTTATACACAAGGCTTATTACGATCAAAGCCCGAGCTCGACGGAGATCGCCATGCACCACTTCAAGTAATAGAAGGGACTGTACCGCCTCTGTCTAATATTCCGGCTGGTTGCGGCTTTGCGACACGTTGTCCGTTTGCCACTGATTTATGTCGGGTGGAAATGCCGCCAGTAATCGAAGTTGAAGCAGATCAGCGAGTGCAGTGCTGGTTGTATGATGAGCAAAAGGGAGGCTGGGCATAATGACAAAGCAGCCGATTTTACAAGTAAAACAATTGCAAAAACAATTTCCTGTTTACGGGCCTTTTGGTAAGTTGGGTGGAGTCAAGCAGACAGTACATGCTGTAAAAGATGTTTCGATTTCGATGTACGAAGGTGAAACTTATGGATTAGTAGGGGAGTCTGGCTCTGGTAAAAGTACAACGGGCCGTACGATTTTAGGGTTAACGGAGGCAACAGCTGGAGAGGTCATATATAACGGGCAGGATTTAACGAAGCTATCGAAAGCAGAGTTGCGTAATTTCCGTAGAGATTTACAGCTTGTTTTCCAAGATCCATTTTCTTCATTAAATCCACGTCAGCGTGTTGGCCGAATTTTAGAAGAGCCACTAATTATTCATGGTATTGGCTCGAAAGAAGAACGAATCGAAAAAGTGTTTTCAATGTTAGAAATGGTAGGCTTACAAAAGGAGCATTTTTATCGTTTTCCGCACGAATTTTCAGGTGGACAACGACAGCGTCTAAGTATTGCGCGTGCATTAATTGTTAATCCGAAAATAATGATTTGTGATGAACCGGTTTCTGCGCTGGATGTTTCAATTCAATCACAAATTTTAAATATTTTAAAGCAATTACAGCAAAACATGGATTTATCAATGCTCTTTATTACACATGATATTAGCGTTGTTCGTTACATTTCGGATCGTATAGGCATTATGTATTTAGGAACGATTGTTGAGGAGGCGTCAACAGAGAAACTGTTTGCTAATACCCTTCATCCGTATACGCAAGCATTATTTTCAGCTGTGCCCGGCAAGCAAAAGCGTGAACGTGTAATTTTAAAAGGTGAGATTCCTTCACCATTAAATCCACCATCGGGCTGTGTATTCCATACGCGATGTCCGTTTGCTACAGAGCGTTGTAAAAATGAAGTACCGGCTTTACGAGAGATAGGAATGGAAGGATCGCAGCATAGAGTTGCGTGTCATTATGCAGAGGAGGCAAAACAATGGTCAAATTAAATTGGGCACAAAATAAAAATGAAATTTCAAATGAAGCAGGGGTTCAACTAAGTGGAAACATGGGACCAAATCTTGATGGAGGACTATCACCGAAGGAATTATTAGAAGGTGCAGTGGCTCTATGCTTGTCGATTACATTACAAAAAGTGTTAGAGCGTGATGCGGTTGAAGCGGATTTAAACGAAATAGAGATCGACGTCGTTGCTTCAAAAGGAGAAGGCGTAGAAAATCACTTTGCGAAATTTGAAGTACAGGTTACATTCCCCTCTACTTTGGAAACGGCCTATAAAGCTAAGCTCTTAAAAGTAATTGAGCGAGGCTGTACGATTAGTAACACGCTTGTTAGCGATGTCGCGGTTGAAATTGTAGAAAGATAGTTAAAAGTATACAAATCTTAGCACTTGGAGGGAACAGTTTTGTAGGAACGAGTCAAGGTAATGCTATTCCACAAAAATTTATTCCGGAATTAATTTCTTACTATAAAAAGGGACAATTTCCATATGACAAAATGCTAAAATTTTATGATTTTGAACAAATAAATAAGGCGTTTGAAGAATCAGAGAAAATGGTTCAGTTATTAAGCCTGTTTTAAAAATGAAGTAAGAAAATGCACCTTTCAAGCAATTGATGTTTGAAAGGTGCTATCATTTCATATAGTAAGTAATACAGGTAAATATAGTTTTATTTCTCAAATGGAATACTCAACAAATCCGGAACTGTGACAAATTCATAGCCTTGCTCTTGCAGTTTTGGAATAATTTGCTGAAGTGATAAGATTGTATTCGTTCGATCTCCAGAAGATTCTGCCCCGTCGTGCATGAGAATAATTGCGCCTGGATGAATGTTGTCTACAACTTTCGAAGCAATTACTTCAGGCGGATCTTCTTGCCAATCCAGCGAATCAACCGACCAGCCAATCACGGAATAGTTCATGTTCCCAAGCTTCTCGACTAATTCATTGTATAGAAAGCCATAAGGTGGTCTAAATAATTTTGTCCGGTAACCTATAATTTCGTTAAGGGTATCTTCCGTTCTCGTTACTTCACTCTCAAGTGTTCCGAGGTCAGCTTCTTCGACAAGGTTAGGGTGTAAGTAGGTATGATTCCCGATTACATGGCCCTCGTTTTGCATTCGCTTTACAATCTCGGGGTTAGCAACGGCTTTTGAACCCAGTACGAAGAATGTTGCTGGGACATTGTACTGTTTTAATACGTCCAATACATCATTTGAGAAACGGGGATCAGGACCGTCATCAAACGTTAAAGCAATTCGTTTCTGATCAGCAGGACCCTGTATGAAAAATATTTCGGGATAGCGTTGCTGTAGTATTCTCAGGTCAACAGGCTGCATAGGTTCTCTTACGGAAATCTCAGTTACACCTTTATGGCCAGATAAATCTTGTTCCGCATTTCCCTGTATTGCATAAACGCTCATCATGTCTGTTATAGGAAAACAAAATACAAACCCCATAACCAACAACCATTTTACTATTCGTTCCTTCATCCATTCATCTCCTTTCTTTTTTTATATTGATTCCCATTTTAGAGATGGCTATCCGAACTTAAATGTTTTTATATTTCCCATATTTGGGCTTATTGTATTTTCAGTACACTTATAATGACATTAAATAAAAAGAGGAACCGTCAATGATTTCTACATCTTCACGAAGTTTTATTTCCTCCATGATACTTCATTTAAAGTGGATGATACGCTCTATTTGTATGAGAAGTTGGAAATACCTCTTGTATTTGATTAACATCACCATCTTGCTCATCATTATGATGAAAAATGGGATAATAAGTGGGACCGAATTGTCGCTACTTGGAAGGATTCACCATTGCCAATAAAAATTTAACCCACCTCATCTGTAGTATGGTTATAGCAGACATTTTTATAATTCAAAACTGCATTCAGATAAAATTAAGCCCGTTAAAGGGAAGGGTAAATCGCTTGGAACTTGCGAAGGAGTTAGGTGCGACAGCTACTATTAATAGTCGCAATGGAAATGTTGCGGAAAAAATCAGCGAAATTACTGGTAAGGGTGTTCAGCATGTACTTGATACGACTGGAGTAGATATGGTAGTTGAACAAGCAATCCTATCATTAGATGCTTTTGGAAAAATAGCAACTGTTGTTACTGATTTCAGCCTTAATATCCCCCTGGAAATCTTGGCGCTAAAAGGCGGCAGCATTGTAGGAACAAGTCAAGGCGATGCCATTCCACAAAAATTTATCCCGGAAATGATTTCTTACTATAAAAAAGGACAATTTCCATATGACCGAATGGTAAAATTTTATGATTTTGAACAAATTAATAAGGCGTTTGAGGAATCAGAGAATGGTTCAGTTATTAAGCCGGTTTTAAAAATAAAGTAAAAAAATGTTATGCATCTTTCAAGCAAATTGTTGTCTGAAAGGTGCTTTTTCTTTTTTGGTTTTTTAAACATGTTGGCTATAGTATAGAATATTTACGACATCATATAGTAGATAGATATTCGACAATCAGGGAAAATTAATTAGAAATAGAAAAGAGATTATGAAGTGTTTCACTCGAGCGAAGACAATAAAAAAGGTGTTGTGTTAAAATTCAAAAGTTAAATAGACTATTTAAAGGGGGTAGATTAAGTGAGCAAATCAACAAAAAAACGTCGTGATTCCGAAAATGCGGAAGAAATGAAACGTGTTGTTTCAGATCGCAAAAGGGAGAGGATTATTTATGGTTTCATTACTGTATTCGGTATTCTAGTTTTGTTAGGTGTAGCTACTATTATTCTAGGAATATTATTTACTACAAATCTTTATCATGCATTTATCTATGACTGGGTAGGAACTGCTTTTTTGTATATGGGTGGCATGACCCTACTTCTCTACTTTATTTATTGTTGTCTCGTTATCACGATAAAAAATCCCCAAAAGGTAAGGAAAAGCCAGGTAGTTGCATTCGGGGGAGCAGGAATAATTTTTATCGTCTTATGTGTAATGATTTTTCAAGAGTTTAGTTCATTAACAATGAATAGTATAAGAGATATGAATGATTACTCAAATGGTGTGATGAAGATAGAGGAACTTAAAGTTGTAGAGATATATGAGGGGATATATTCCATATTTGCGAAAATATATCACCTTTTTATTTTTTAATATTATTTTACCTGTAAAAAGTTTATAATGAACTAATTAGTCGAACAAATGTTCAATTATAAGGGGATATAAAATCGTTTATGCTATGAAAAACTGTCTGGGTTAGAGAATATGAATTCTATGAAACTATTTAGAAAAAGTTGCAGCCTGGGAGGACAACTATGATTTCCTTTTTTCAACGATTCACACTGTTTACAAGAGTGCTTTTACTAATTTCTGTCTTCTTTTTTATCGCCCTGAATCTGCAGGTCGATTTTTTTACGACGCTCTATGAGCCAATTCGTGACAACCATGTAGCGATACATAGCTTTCTTGAGATGGCTAGCATCTTTGTGGCGCTCGCCATTGCACTTCATGGCTGGATTTCCTTTAAGGAAACGATGTCGGCAAATTGGCTTCTGTTTTCTGCGATGTTTGTGGCGGTTGCGGTGTTGGATGTGCTGCATACTTTCTCTTTTGATGGTATGCCTTATTTTATTATTGACAGTAATTCGTTGGCGGCAACTTGGTTCTGGATTACTGCTCGGTTGACGGAAAGCATAGTTTTCTTGGTTGTCGTACTTTTCCCTTTAAAAAGTAGAGTGAAGCTATTTGTTCGAAATTACGTTTATCTGCTTGCACTAGTGTATGCGGCGTTTGTGGCCTTCATTGTTTTTAAATATTATGCCGACCTGCCGATTCTTATCGGGGATAGGGGTCCGACCTCATTAAAGAACAGTTTTGAATATTTAACGATGAGCATTCATGTGGCAATACTGGTTAAAGTGATGACGAGCAAATTTGATATGAATTACAAGGATATTTCTATTGCTTCGTTTTACCTGATCATGTCTTCGTGGCTTTTAACTTCCTATGAAGTAGTGACGGAATACCGGAATTTGGCCGGGCATGTTTTTAAAGTACTTGGCTATTACTATTTGCTGAAGCATATATACCACCGGAAAATAGAAAAGCCTTACACTGAACTACATAATTTAGGTACAAGGCATAAACTGTTACTGAATTCGGTAGCGGAGGGAATTTACGGTATTGATGAGGATGGCAAGGTAACTTTTATCAACGACTCAGCCCTTAAGATGCTTGGCTATAGGCAGGAGCAAATTGTCGGTTTGGATTTACATGATTTCATTCACTGTACCTCCGAGGGCTGTTGCTTTGAAAAATCGCACTGTATTGCTTGGCAAACTTCCTATGACGGAGAATCGCGCTTCTGTAAGGATCAGTATTTTAAGCATATTGATGGACATGTGTTCCCTGTATCGATGAAAACAGAGCCAATGCTTGAAAATGGGGAGCAGAGGGGAACGGTTGTCACATTTTCCGATCTTTCGCGGGAATTGGCTTTTGATGCATTACAGCAGGAGAAAAATGAAATAGACCTGGAACTGCAGCTTGCCGTTAAACTCCAGGAATCGTTTAGTGTACAGCAACAAAAATGGAAGCTACTCGAGGATGTCGGAGCAGTAAGCGTTCCGTACCGTGCACTTAATGGCGATTTTTACAGCATTGTGCCGCAGGGAAACTTGCTGATGATGGCCATTGCCGATATTTCAGGTAAAGGCATCCCGGCAGCTATTCAGAAATCAATGATGGTTTATGCGCTGGAGGATTTCAATAGCCGCTTTGAGGAGCCACATGATGTACTGACGAGCATGAACAACTTTGTACATGATTATACGAGCGACTATTCCTTTGTCACAATGTCAATGGCGAACTATAATAAAACATCCCGGCTATTTTCCTATTCGACAGGCGGACATGAGCCCATTATATGGTACAAGGCTGGAATCGATAAGTTTATTGAATTACACACGAAAAACCCTGCGCTTGGTATTTTGGCGGATAGTATCTATACGACGCACTGTGTGGAGCTTGAGCCGAATGACCTTATTATCTTCTATACAGACGGGGTAACCGAATGCAAGGGAGACATTGCATCCGATGGGATCGATTTGCTGATTAGTGCAATAAAGGAAGTTGACCATTCTCTGTCAGGGGGAGTATTCGCCAAGCAAGTGCTAGAAAGAGTAAACAAATTGAGACCGTCCGATGTTCATGATGACCAAACCATTCTTATATTGAAGGCTTAACCAGGTGCACTAGCCTGGTTTTTGTTTTTTTATTAAGGAATCGAGCTAGATTGCCCCTATCTAATTTGGGAAATGTATTTTTCCCTATTGGAAATTTTGGGTTTTCCCACCTTATATATATCCATTTTTATTCCTCCCTAGCAGTTAAAAATTAAAAATCACATTGAAGTTCGATGTATCTTTCTTAGGAAGCTGATCATAACAGCTATACATAAAAAGAAGAATTGGAAATACAGTCTCCAATATTAATGTAAGACTCCTAGTTATTCCACAATCGGCGCTTTCCCAGAATTTTGGAACATTGGTGGGCTTTGTTACTTTATGTAAATGCTCATGGACTATTTTGACTAGGCACTAGGATGAGGTTTTATTATGTAATTAATAATTTATTCATAATAAATTGAGAAGGTATGTTATATTGTATATACTGAAAAAATATGTAAAATGGTAAGTTGTTTAAAGAGTTTAAATTTTAAAAATTTCAGGAAAATGTATTATAAATTATTATTCTTTGAATAACTTAATTGCAATAGGGGTGCTTTTGTGGGAAACCTAAAAGAATTGGAATTATATAATGACTTTAATGAGCTGGCAAATGATGTTCTTGCATTAGCAACCGAAATATTGCCAGACAAATTAATTTTTTTAACTACCTTTAGTAATAACCAACAAATTATTCTAAAACTTTCAGACACTAATACAAGTATTCTGTTAACAGAGGGAATGGCTTTAAACATTGATGAAACCGCATGCAATCGAATCGATTTCGGAAACAATCGACCATTAATCTTTAATGATACTAGAGAAAGCTCCTGTCCAGCTGATTTAAGTAATTTACTTGAATCAGCTAATATTAGATCCTATATGGGACTTCCTATTTCCTTGGTGGAGGGGGAGCGATTCGGAACCTTATGTGCGGCACATCATCAAGAGAGTTACTTTGACGAAAAGAGTATAGAACTGCTACAAAAGATAGCTAAAATGTTTTCATATTATTTAAGTTTAGAATATATTGCCTTTCGAGATCCATTGACTGACCTATACAATAGACGTTATTTATCAAAATTTTTTAGTATCCCTTCTGCAACTGGAGGAGTACTTTTCTCAATCGATTTAGATGGTTTTAAAAACGTTAATGATGTTCATGGGCACGAAACTGGTGATTTTGTATTAAAAGAAGTTGCCTTCCGACTTAAAAAATTTATTAATGAGTATAAAGATGAGTTTGCAGTTAGGTTAGGGGGAGATGAATTCCTGGTACATTTCCCTCAAATTCTATCTAAAGCAGAAATTAGAAAACAAGCCGAGGATATTCTAGAAAGTTTAAGTACTTGGAATCCCGAATACCAACTTTCTGCCAGTATGGGAATTGTAACATATTCTAAAGCGCATGATATTGATGTAAAAGTATTACTAAAAAATGCAGATAATGCTTTATACTGTGCGAAAAATGCAGGGAAGAATACCTATAAATTTTTTGGAGATTTGCATGAGTTATCTTAGCTCTGCTGCACATTGATGTGACGAGCTTTTTCAATTGTATAATTGGGGGAAATTAAAAGGCAACCTGTTATATGATTGCCTTTTAATTATGAGAATGAGTTGGGGGATTCTTTGTTGCCCGTTAATACTAAACAAACTTTATTATAGGAAAATTAGAATACTTAAAAGCATCTGTTGGTTTACTCCATACAGATGCTTTTTTAAGCCCTTTATTATATAGTCTCAAGATAACGATATAGTGTTGATTTACTAATACCTGTCTCATTTTTAATATCTAAAAGTGTAAATTTCCCGGACTCTGAGCCACTCTACTTAATGTAGGGTTGCTTTTATGTTACTCAACAATCGGGCGCTATTCTGTAAAAAGGAGCAGCCCGTTTTCATTATAGGGCCAAATTGGTAGAGTAGATAAGCATTCGCGTTTATATTTTATATTCTCAGATCATTTAATATATTGATTACTCATCAGCACATCCTGCAGTAGCTCAGTTGGGATTTCAACCGTGACAACGCCCATAAATCCTGGTGCAATTTCGTAGTCGTTAAAGGACATGACCAGCTTGCCGGCATCTGTAATATAAAAGTTTTGTTCGGGTGTAATACCTTCAAAAACACCCATTGTTTCGTCAAAATACTCTGTTCCGCCAATCCAATACATTTCATCGCCCTTTGTTTCAATCATCCGGTTTCGTAAATCGTCCTCAATATAGGTATTAATAATCTCCAAATAGCGATCATCTTTAAACAGACTTGGCAATGTAATCACCGTCTCTGATCTTTTATCAATCGTCGTGTACTTCATCACGGTAGAAGAAGAAACAACCGTCACTTCTACGTAACGGCCAAATGACAACAGGTCGTCCGTATCTGTTTGAACGATGTAGCCACTGTTGACGGCCATATTGCCAGCTTCCATATTCTCTATTTCTGTTTTGAATTGTTCATACAGTTCCTTGCCTTCCTCTACATATTGCTTATTTAATGCTTGAATTTCACTCGATGAACCAGAAATTTGAGGGACTTTAATGTCAGCTGTATATTTGTCTTTTTCCAATTCATACTCTGTAAACGTCAGCACTTTTACGACAGAACCGATGATAGGCACCTCAGCTAAATTTTTAGCAAGTGTAGGACTCGTGTTAAGACCCGCAGTAAATAAAAGCGCCGCTGCTGCAGCAGATGCTAAAAAAATGGGCATTTTTCGTTTTTTCCTCGGTGGACGCTGTAAATTTTTCGCCACGACGATCTCTAGCTCTTTTGGAATGGGAATCGCTTTGTATTGATCATTTAGTTGTTTTATTTTTTTATGCATGACGGATTATTTCCTCCTGTTCCAGCTCAATTTTTAATAGCTTTAATGCTTTATATAATCGCGATTTAGCTGTGCTTACGGGAAGCGTTAAAATGTGAGCCACCTCATCGATTTTTAAATCTTCAAAATAGCGCAGTATAATGACCTCTTGCAGCTGTATAGGCAGTTGCTGTAAAGCTTGCTGTAAATCCAGGTTTTCATATGTATCATGCTCAGGCAATTGCTGTAAAGCCTCGTCACCAACTAATAACACCCGATTATGCTTTCGTAAAAAATCAATTGCCGTACGTACCAAAATTGTATAAAACCAGCTTTTCATCTGTGCAGTATCCGTTAATTTCTCAAGTGCCAGCCATCCTTTTTGTATACTGTCCTGCACGATATCAAGCGTATCCTGTTCATTTTTTGTATAGCTAAAGGCAAGTCGATAAATAGACTGTTGCTGCGATTGAATAAATGCAATAAATGCTGCTTCTAATGGTTCTGTCATTCCTTGATTCTCCTTTTGTGTTGTCCATACTTATAAGACGGATAGAGATGTATAAAAAGTTTAAACTGAAATTTATTTTATGGGATTTCTATAGAACAGGTAGTAAAAGTAAAAGATTTTTGGACAAAAGGATTTAGAACATTTATACTGTTTGTTGTTCCTTTATATCGATGTAATAGTAATAATTTAAATGGAATAGCCCTTATTTCATCAATCGGTGGGATGGGCTATTTCAATTTTGGAAAATAATTTAATTGTTTAATTTACAGCAAAATATGTATTTAATAGTAAGGAAGAGTGTTTTAATATGAAACGTTTTAAATTAAAGCTGATAATAGTGTTATCTATAGTATTAGTCATATTCTTTATTGGAATAAGTATGTATACTTCCTATATAAAGATTGAAGATACAGTGGAAGATGCGATTGCTAATCAAAATCTTGAAGCTGCCAAATCCATTGCTAAGGCGATTGATCTGGAAACATATGAGCGATTTTTAAAAGAACGGAACCGTGATGAAGACTATTGGACAATACGACATTATTTAAATGATGCCCGAGAAAAACTAGGTGTATTATACGTCTATACTATGGAAATAGACAATCCGACTACATCGAAAGCGTTAATTGTAGGTGAACCTAAAAACAAGGATAATCCAAATGATTTTCCAATAGGTGAAGGCTGTACTGTACCGGAAGCCCAAGTGAAATTAGCGTATGAGGAAGGAAAGCAATTTGTAACAGGGATCTTGGAAGATACGAGATATGATCATCATTATATAACGGTTGGGACTCCTATTATGAATGGAAAAGGGGAAATCATTAGCTATCTTGGCATTGATATTAGTACGGATACACTTGACGGGATTAAAGGTACAGTTATTAAGAGTAATATTTTTCTATTAATACTCAGTGGAGTTTTTGTTGTAATTGTTATTATTTCTTTCTTACTTTTACAAAAGTGGTATCAAAAAGAAGTTGGAACTACGGAGGATACATATCAAAAGGAAATTAAAACGTTAATTGCTTCTGTCTCATCATTAAGGCACGATTATATTAATCATATCCAAGTTTTACATGGCTTTCTGCATATAGGTGAGGTAGATCAAGCGAAAAAGTATGTCGATCATCTATCGAAAGACATACAGACAATTGAATCCATTAAATTGAATCTTGATCACCCAGGATTAGCGATATTACTGCAAACAAAAAAATTAACATGTCAAAATCAACAAATTGATATACAGATTACCGTTGATGATCATCCATTTGATAACATAAAAACGATTGATCTAATCAATATATTATCGAACCTAATTGATAATGCGATCGAAGCGACAATGGAGTTGCCAGAGGAACTGCGTAAAATTACAGTTAGCTGTAAGGCGGACGAGTTATATTATACGTTCTCGATTACGAACGCCGGGCGGAAGCTACCAGATATAAATCAAATTTTTAAACAAGGCTTCTCTACGAAAAAAGTAGAGAAAGGAAGAGTTAGAGGACAAGGTTTGTTTATTGTGAAAGAAACAATCAATAAATACAATGGTACGATCACATTTGATACAATAAACGAAAAAGAGACAACAGCGATTGTGAAAATCCCTATTAAGTAAATAGTAAAAGGTTATGGTACAAATTTAAACGTGCCATAGCCTTTTTTAGTGGGAAAAAAGCTTTTTTAGCGATGGTATGTAGTGCAAGTCGTCCATAAGCACGAAATATAAAAATAGCGCACTGTTATGGTACGCTCGACGAATAGTCAGCTAGCTGTAAAATTTTTCGGCATAGTATATTCAGCTGCTTTCGCAATGGTAACCTTTACCGAAGAAAGGTGAACAATCAATCCAATTAAAAATTCATCAATTATCGGTTTTGCCGCAGTCGTATGTGTCTCTTCTCTTTATATTTATGGGTTAGTATTTTAAATAGAGTTTTACAAAAGCTAAGAGTGTAAGAAGACAAAGTGATTTTTATAGTTATTTAAGGGAATGGTTATCCAGTAAATGATAAAGGTGAAACCTACGGACCAGATATGGGTACATGAGGATTATTGATGAACTTGATTTAATATTGGCACAAGGTAAGAACAGAATAATAGAGTATTAAAAAAGTAGAGCTGGGTATCTGTTGTAATTGTATCAGTTAACATTTTAGTAGCAATTTTTAAGCTGAGAGCACCTGGATAAAAGCCAGTGCTTTTTTTTATATTCAGAATAAAATGATTATACAAAAGATATCATTGTGAAGGGGACTGCTTCATTGTCTACTATTTTAAAGTGTCAAGAATGTGAAGAACCGGCTCGATTACTAAAAGAAACCAGGAAACTTTCCGCATTGAAAAGTTAAGAAGGTTTATGAACGTAACTGTATATGTGGTGGTGGAATTAAACCTACGATGGAATAGGGTTTTAAATAGTGCGTATTGCTATTCCTCAGGCGGTACGTGCTATTGAGCGTTGATGAGTGTTTTATTTGTATTCCCACTTAATTTTATTTCTGTCCTATAGGAGGTGGTAAATAGTATGGATTGGTTAGATAAGGCTGCAGAAAACTACACAAAAATCAAAAAGGCTCAAGAAAATCAGAAACAAATAATAAAAAATTATCCAATAAAGGTAAAAGAATTATGGGCTTCCTTTAAACAAATGCATGAAACTATAGTTAGTAAATTTGGTAATTCCACTATTTTTACGAGCAACCCCTTTCATATGGAATCAGTAATTGGTGATGTTTCAATTAGAGGAAGAGCGAAGCAAGCAAGTAAGGCAGTTGGATACTACGGTTCAGTTATAATTACGATCGAATATATTAACTCTAATAGTACTGGGATTGTGCATTTCGATGAATTGTTATTAGGCGATGTAAATGGAGAGCCAACATGGGTTTATCGAGGTATAGTCAATGGGGAAACTACTGATATAACCTTTGATAATGCGGACATAGAAAAGGTGTTTAAAAGTGCACTTTCTATTTACCTATAAAAATATAGAAAAGGTGCTACGCCCATAATGAGCGTCTTTTTGTTTTACCAAGTTACTGGCATAATGAGATGATGCCATTGAAGGGACACCTAGTTCTGGTAAAACAACAGCCGGGCATTTTGGTTATGCCAATTGCTCGGACTTAAAATTAGGAAAGTTAAGACATAGAAAATTTTATTCTAGAAAAGTGCGTTTTTCTTGAATAGGGAAGGGGTCCTTTTCAGTTAAAGGACCAGATTATCGAGTAATATTTTTTTAGAAGAATATCAAATGATTCTTTGAGTACTTAGAAGAAATATAAAAGTTCCATATAATTCTCGAAACACAAAACCAGATGGGAAGCATAATTACCTTGCTTTCCATCTGGTCATTAATTTAAGAAATTATGTGGTTGTTTTCTTAGTAATATAATAATTTTGAAGTACTTCTTTAAAAGTGAATTCTTAACTCAATTACCACAATTATTTATGTTCTACCTTCACACGCTTAATAAAGAACGCAAACACTAATCCGATGATTGTAATAATAATCGCAAAGGTAAACGCATTATGTGCACCTTCTACAAAGGCAAGTAACGGATTTAATGGATTCGTTGCTTCTTCAGGTTGACTAAGATACTCTTTGGTTCCTGAAACTAATAATGAAATGGCAACGGCTGTTCCAATTGCTCCTGATACTTGTTGTAACGTATTCATAATCGCTGTACCATGCGGATAAAGCTCTGGTGGCAATTGATTTAATCCGTTCGTTTGTGCTGGCATCATTACCATCGAAATCCCAACCATTAATACAATGACAACGCCAATTATAAAGCCTTTAGTCGTTTCAAGATCAATAGTAGAGAATCCATATAACGCAACTAAAATAAATAGTAAGCCCGGAATAACTAGCCATCTTGGACCAAACTTATCAAATAAACCACCCATGATTGGTGATAATAAGCCGTTCATAATACCTCCAGGCAATAACAGTAAGCCTGCTGTAAATGTACTTAATGCTAATACAGACTGTAAATACATTGGCAGGATTATCATTGAAGACAGCATTACCATCATGACAACAAGGACAAGTACCAAACCAATCACAAACATTGGATATTTAAATGCACGTAAATCCATCGTTGGTTGTTTCATTGTTAGTTGTCGAATGGCAAATAACACTAACGCAATAACACCTACAACTAATGTTAGGACAACTTCAAGGCTTCCCCAACCGCCGCCTTCACCAGCGCTACTAAAACCGTATACAATCCCTCCAAAACCAACCGTAGATAATACAATTGAAAGAATATCAATTTTTGGTTTAGTAAGTGTTGTTACATTTTGCATAAAAATCGTACCGAATATAAAGGCCACAGCTAAAACAGGTAAGCAAACCCAGAAAATCCAGTGCCATGTTAAAGTATTTAAAATTAACCCTGAGATTGTTGGACCAACAGCTGGTGCAAAGCTAATAACAAGCCCCATTAAGCCCATCACTTTCCCACGGTTTTGTGGTGGAATTAATACTAAAATCGTATTAAACATAAGTGGTAATAAAAGCGCCGTTCCGATTGCTTGAATTACACGTGCAATCATTAATACCGTAAACGTTGGAGCTAATGCTGCAACCAATGTTCCTATGATTGAAAAAATAAGGGATGTACTAAAAAGTTGTCTTGTTGTAAACCATTGTAAAATCAGACCTGATACAGGCACTAAAATTCCTAGCGTTAATAAATACCCTGTCGTTAACCATTGGACAGTCGCTTCATTAATATTAAAATCAGCAATTAGGCTGTTTAATGCCATATTTAAAGCTGTTTCACTGAAAAGACCCACAAAGCCAGCAATTAAAAATGCGATGATAATCGGCACAGTTTTTATATTATTTTTTGGAATGGTTGAATCATTATTTGAAGAACTATCTATTTTCATAATTTTTGTTATATCTCCTTTAGTGATAAAGATTAGCTTATCATATTGTTGTATTGATGGAGTACCTAATGCTTGAATAAAGTGATGGTAAGCACATTAATGTTTTTTGACATCTTTAATAATATAGATAAGATTTATAATAACAAGTACGATATTTTTTAATAGATACTATTAAATTTTATAGATACTATTAAAAAAATAGTGTAGAAAGGATGCAGTATGACTTTTACGGAACTTGGAGAAAAAGTTTCAAGTTATCCTACATGCCATAGAACAGTGGTCAGCAGAGTATGCAAAAGTTAGAAAATAGAAGCGTCGAAAGAAGTGGCGTTTTTGCAAAGGATACGGATATTTTTCCTCGCATGGGTGGGGGGAAGGACGAAAAGCAAATCTTACTGCAGGTCAGCGTGTTTTAATTGTTGGCGGTTCAGGCGGTGTCGGGCAATTAGCAAAAAATTTAGGTGCATCTTACAACAGTCGGTCCGAAAAATATCGAATTTACGAAAAATCTAGGTGCAGATGAAGTCATTGATTACAATACGCCAAACTATTGGACATCGATTGAGCCAGTAGATGTCGTCATTGATGGCGTTGGTGTCAATCAAAATTTATTTTCTCAAGGTAGACAAAAAGGTTCCCTTTCTTGATCGGGAACCTTTTTTGTCTATCGCATGCGAATTATTTTCTAAATAGAAGATATTTCCCGATGAACGAGTAACTGCCTGAGAGGGTAATTTAAAGAGCAATTATGCACTCGTTTCAGTTTTCTTCATTTCAACATATTCCGTTGACCAAAGCTCTAACGCCTCCAGGACAATCTTAAATTTCTGACCAATGGGTGTTAAAGAATACTCTACCTTTGGGGGTACGACAGGATATACTTCTCGATGTACGAGTCCGGCACCTTCTAACGTACGCAGCACCTTTGTTAAATTTGCTTGTGTCACTTGCGGTGTTTTTCTTGATAGCTCCCCAAATCGTAATGTTTCCCCCTGTAAATAATACATCACGACAATTGCCCATTTATTTTGTACAATTTTTTGTACGTCTACAAGCGGACACGTTTCAATATTCGTTTCATAATTTTTCTTCATTTATATGCTCCTCTTACACTATCTTTTTTTATAGTATCTATCAAAAAATAGCGTACTTGTCATATCGTATTTTACCTTTAGTATTTATATTGTCAAGCACCAAAAATGTAAGAACATTTTTATCGGTTTGACGGGGTTTTTCCTATGAATTATTAGATATACATTTAAAATAAAAAACAGACTAAGATTAGTAGCACAAACCAAGGCCATGGTTTGTGCTACTATTTTTTATAGTAGAAGTGAAGGAAAGTCGACCAGCCTCTGGGACCATTTGAGAGTCCGTATTTAAAACCGGCTAACTTCACACCCTATTACACGAACGAATTGAAGAAATCTCCAGCCTTGATGGACAAGCTCCTGAAATTGTATTTGAAGCGACAGGTATTTATTCAAAACCTGTGGAAGCGTTTTTCAAAAATCATGGCTATACATACAGTCGGATGAATCCACTTGAAGCGAATTTACAGATGGCGAATAGTGTTAAGTGCTTCTTCAATATAATTCTATTTTTCAGAACCATTGACATTTTCAAAATTCATTTCATTTTCCTTTTGAGTACATGTGTTGCAATTTTCTACTGTATAGGATTGTGTTGGTTCAAATTGAAAAATAGTACCCCTAAAATTTATACAGAGTAGATAACCTTTTTAATAAATAAATTCACGTTACCACCCTTTTAAAATTTTTTAGGATTAATTCCTCGTTTATTGTATCTTGTAAACTTCAAAAATTTCCTTTTAATTTTTGTTAGCTCTTAAAACAGCTACAAGCACTGTTAAATCAGTGTTTGTAGCTGTTTTTTATAGAAAATAACACTCTGAGACGTTGTGAAAAATTATTTTAAAGAGGACTGTTCGATCTACTTGTTCTGAATGGCTGTAACATATAAATAGAATCTCAATTAAATGTTACCAAACATCGCTCTAGGACTTTTAACGTCACCAATTCGTATATTATATGGTGAATTAGATGAACCATTGTATAAAGAGAGTGCAGGAATAATTCTCCAAAGCGTTGCAACAAATCTAAAAATAATCAAGGGATATCCAAACTCTAAACACTTAATGACATTAGGCACAGATATTAATCAAATGAATAAAGATATTCTTACATTCTTAAATGATTTAACCTGGTAGTTTTATTGAATCTTCAACAATCGGGCGCAATTCTTCAATAAGAAGATCGCGTTTTTCTATTATAGGGCCAGATTCTGTCACAAGGAACAACCCTTTATTCACTTAAAGAGTCCCATTGTGTATAATTTGAATATCTAAATCCTTTAATAATTTTTCTAACTGAATATAGACAAAATAAAGTTTGTAACGTTTAATAAACCTTAAAAAATTACAAGCCTTTTGGGATTTCAATAGGTTTTAGAATAGAGGAGAAATCATGGATAAATTAAAAAAATACTTCGGTCAATTGAATATGACTTGGTCGAGAGTACTTCTTTTAGCTGTTATTACAGCGGTATATACTGCACTTATCAATCAGGTGTCATTTTTAAAAGATACCTCATTTCAAGATATCGCTATTTATGTTGACTGGTGGATTCTTTTTGCTGTATTCATTATTGTGAACTGCGAAAAGTGGTGGGAAGCAGCACTTAAATGCTTCGTGTTCTTCCTTGTTAGCCAGCCCTTAATTTATTTAATTGAGGTGCCGTTTTACGCGCAAGGGTGGGAGATATTCCGCTACTATGATTACTGGTTTAAAATCACATTTCTAACCCTGCCAGGTGCTGTGATAGCATTCCAACTTAAAAAGAAAAACTGGCTTAGCGTTCTAGTTTTGTCCGTGGCAACAGGTTATCTTGCCTACGCTAGCGTCGATTATTACAGAGCTGCAATGACAAATTTTCCGAATCATCTCCTCAGTGCTATATTTGCCCTTGGCTTAGCGATTTTCTTCATTTTTGTTTTACTAGATAATAAAAAGCATCGCATTGCGGCTCTTTCGGTCTTAGCTACGGTACTTATTGTTATTGTTCTCTTTACTGGACCAGATAAAACAGAGGAAATATTCCTTGAGGAGGGAAGTTGGACTTACTCGATGGAGGATGAGACCGTTGTCATGATAGAGATGACAGATGACAACCATGCCACTTTGACAGCAAAACAGGATGGTAATACTTTCATCCGCTTTGAAAATACTGAAGGTACCGAAATTAACTATTATGTTACTGTAAGCGGTGGTGGTATTTGGATTAATCTACTTGACGAAGACTAACTGTTCTACCTAGCGTAATTTAAATATACTTTAGATTTATGTAAGCTAAATGTAATTTTTTTATATCCTAAGGCGATGTTCAACAATCGAGCGCGATTCTTCAATAAGGAAATCGCGTTTTTCCGTTATATCCATATTGTTGAATGAAGAAATGTTAATGATACTTAGTAATATTTGAAAGAAAAGAGATAGGAGGCGTAGCAATGGATCCAGAGTTAATCAAGCACTTTGCGCATGAATTACATTGGCATTTACCAGAAGAAATGCAGCAGGAAGCAATTGACTGGCTTGTGGCATACACACCGCGTGATCAGCTTGCTCTCGTTTTTCCGCCATATGGGAAAAGCTACTGGCAAAACAGCGTGAAGGTGGTTGCCAAAATTGGTTATCCAGCCAACGTAGCTGCTTTCCCGAGGATGGTCGAGTTGTTTCAAGATATCAATTGGCCTGGTGCGGAGGAAGCGGTGCAATATTTTCAAACGCTAGAAAAAGCGATTGTCGTACCCTATCTAGAAGCTGGAGGGAAGCAAGCGATAGCTGAAAAGGATGAACAGTGGCTGTGGTTTTTATATGCGGTTTGCGAACGGCTACGGATCGAGCGAATGGATTTTCAAGATGGTACTGTGTTTGAGGCGATGGAGGAAATCTATACGCGTGATACGTAGATTTTATGCGAAGTGACTGGCTAGCAACCAGTAGTGATGAACCTAGTTATGGAAATAGATGGCTATTACGAGCAAGTATTGTTAAGCGGGGAAGGAGGTTATGTGTATCGATTATATAAACGGCATTGGCACGAGGTCAGGTGAAGGTATTTTATTATCAACTTCGCTTAAACGAGAATGGGGCTTGTCAAATAAGTTTGTCTATTTGTACGGCGATGGGCATACGTGGGTAGCACTTGATTATCGTCGTTATAAGGGTGACAATCCGCCTGTTACGTATATCGATGTGGAGCGTGGCGACAAAACTGTCATCGCGAAAGATTTTGAGGCGTTTTTGAAGCTGCTGACATTCGACGAAAGCTTGCAAAGTAGTGAATATGAATACGGGCGTGAGCTAGAGTATTTCCCACGTGAGGAAGTCGAGCACATAATGGTTCGCTGTAAGGACACCGATGCGTATGCGATGTCTGCTGGCATGATGTACTACGGCTTTACAGACGATGATTTGACGTGGTATTTTACGCAGCTCGATACATATATAAAGGCGTTTATTGAGGGAGGCTATGACATTTACAAAAAGCCAAACCGTTCCATTAACATGCTTGATTTTTTTATGAACGGTACAATTACGATGATTAAAAAGCGCAATGTTAATATACTCGCATATCCAGAAGGTAGAAGTGTGCTTGCACGATTGAAGAAGTTTCCAGCGAAATATGATGATGGGATGATGCAACGCAAAGCGGATAAAATACAGCGTTATTATGAAAAATTCGTATAGAGGTGAACCAGATGAAGGAAAAAATACTAAGCAATGAGCTTGTAAAGCAAGAGTTACCGCAACGTGACGTTGTATTTTCACCATCGACGTATGCAGGTAGAAATGAGGAGTTGGACCATGGAGCAAACTTCATTTTATACATATATTAAGCTAGCAGCAGACGATTTTCCCTTAGAGGCCGTGACGGAGCGTTTAGGTGTGGAGCCAACAAACACTTGGAAGGTCGGAGATGAGGTACGCCGAAACCGTTCGCTTAAACGGTTTTATACGTGCTGGAAGTACCAAGTCGGCCCAGTCCAATCGCTCGATGTAGACGATGTGCTAAACCAGTTGTACGACGTATTTAACCCGAAAGTTGACGTTATCAATGAGCTAATGCAGCAATACGATTTAAACGTAAAAATTGTATTAGTTATTGAAATGGAAAATGGTCAGACACCTGGGCTCGTCATTTCACCAGCATTTAGCCGCTTTACAAGTAGCCTTGATGCATTGATTGATATTGATATGTATGTCTCTCCGTTTAGTGAAATATGACTAATATTATAAAATATGACAGACCGTATGAATTGTTACTAGACGTGCAAGGCTGTGGCGTGGATCAATTTCAATGAAACGCATCCAGAATATGATGCCGTATATAAGCATACTGAAAATCCGTATGATGAATTCCCTTACACTGTATCGGATACACAGGAAACGACTGTTTAGCCTGCTTTGTACCGAGATTTAATTTATGTGACGAAATATAGGGTCATCTTTAGCACTTCTTATGAACAAGTTTGCTATAGTCTGCAGGTAAAAGGAAAGGGGTTACCGATATGAGACTCGTACCGTATAAAAAAGACATGAGATACCTCAAATTAGGTAAGCAATTTTCTGCCTATGACATCGTCAGCGAGGAGCAAACAGAAGCTGTTATGCAAACGTTCGCCAAAAATCGGTGGGCGTTTCCGATGACGCTATATTTTGAGTCGTATCCAGATGAAAAAGATGCGATATTGAACACACCATTGCCGGTGAAAGAGATGTTATCTATTAAAAAGATTCTCCATTTTTCTGCAAAGGTCTTTCAGCGTGAACGTATTCCAGCATTTGTCCTCCAAATCGATAATGAAACGATGCTCGAGCAAGCGCTAGAGGAATTTTTCTACGTCTCCGAGCAAAATTTTCTTTTTGCATTGACGAATGAACAAAGGCTTATATTTGAAGGTGAGCATCTTTCGACGAACAGTGACAAGACGGAAATATTGATAGTAGATTATGACGGACAGGCCGCCATTTTTATCACAAGTAGAAGGGAGGATTTTTTATGCGAAAAATGATTGAACCATTTCTGATAGCTGAGATTGCATCAGATCGTATGGAAGAGGATATGCTGTACTATTACGATTCACAAGGGCAGTTACTTGCAGATGTGTATCAACAGGACGGGCAATTTTGTTCAGCGACGTTTTATGGTGAAGGTGAATTCAAGCATGTTACGAAGGAACAAGCTGTTGAAATCGCTGAAGCAACTAAAAAAGTCTTTGGGCAAGACCATTTACAGTTACAATCGATAGAACGCGAGGAGGAGGGCTATTTAGCTGAGTTTAGACGAATTGAGCCTGTATATGGATTGCTTGTGCAAGGTGTTGGCTTGTTTGTGACAGTGACGGATACTGGCTTTGTTGCAAGTGTAACATTACATGAACTGGATCTTGAAATTTGCTATCCTGAGACAATGATTTCAAAGGAAGAGGCACGTGCCCTAATCCAGCAGCAGCCAATTTTACAGCTTGGCATTGCAAGGGAGATGGGGTGGCAATATACATATAAGCCAAATTACGATTTATTCGGCGTCGATCCAGACGGAAAAGTACGTTTATGGAGTGAGGATGAGGCGATGAAGGATGCAAGCTTCGAGCCTTTGCCAGAAGTTGAAGCAATAACTGATTTTGATGCGTTTTTAAAAGGTGGTCGTGATGGCATTATTGAGTATTCTCAATCAGTAGAAGAAAAATGTTGGTCAGTTGAGGCAGAGGATAGAGTTAGCTTACAAGACAAAGTATTTATTCGAGCATGCCAAGTAGTCAAGTATTTAGTTGGAGAGGCGTATGAGCACTATTACTTTGAACAAATGCCAACGTTACGTAAACTACTACAAATGGATAAGCAAGCATCTGTCGCATTCCGCTTTGTTTATATTTATGAAGACATATCGTTTGATTTTGAGGCACTTACGATTTTTGTTCATACGGGTACAAATCAAATTTCATCAGTTCAGTATCGTTTGATTCCATTTGAAACATTTCCAACATTAAAACAGCCAACGATTTCATTACAACAAGCAAATAACATTGCAGGACAGTTAATAGATGTCGAACTTTTATTAGAAAATGATTTAGTGAATGAAAGAAAACGTTCGTTTGTCTATACGATTGATTATCCTACATCACCAACAGGGGCACATATTCAATTTGTCGATGCGTATACAGGAGAAATTCATTGGATTGACAATCGATAGGGAGGTTTATCGATGATTTTAAAACGAGGGTTGACAGGCTGCACTGCGGGAGATTTGTCTCTAGAGCGTGACTGGGGTTCTTTACGAATAGCGTTTAAAAAGGCGAGCTATGCGGCAGTTCAACCTGTGAATGGTCGTGTCAAAGAATGGTTTGAGCCAGATGTGATGATTCAGTATCCGAATATACATGTAGAAGTGAATGAAATACCCACAGTACTTGAAAGACTTGTTTGAAATAAGTGAAATGCAAGATCGTCTACAATACGATAAGGAGAGACCGCCATATAGCGAGCGCGATGTAATTGAAAAAATCAAATATACGGAGAGGGTAACGAATAATTCCAGTGCAATTTGGTTTAAGCAATCTGCGAAAGGGACGCTTGTATCTTGTGCAGCAGTCACATCTACTGTACTAGCGTATACTTTTTCTTTTTTATTTTCACTTTCAGCAGTTTTTACTGCCTTTGGGGAGTTTCTGTTTCATCTCCACCGCACGAAGCTAGCCCAAGTGAGAAGAGTAATGTTGCACCACACATCCGTCACGCAACAGCAAAAATCATTAGTTTTCACGAGGAGATTAAGGCATAAAAAAAGCCGAAAACCTTTGTTAATAAAGGCTTTCGGCATGATGGTCCCGACTGGTCTCGAACCAGCGACCCCCACCTTGTCGAGGTGGTGCTCTCCCAACTGAGCTACAAGACCGTGATAAGAAACAGATATAACATTGTTCTTACCTGTTAGTATAGCATTCTCAGAGGGAGAGGTATATAGAAAACTGTTATATTTTTACTTTTATTTTTATTGCATCCTACAATTTCTCCATAGATCAACGTCTTTTCTTTTTATCGTCTTTTAATAGCGCTTGTTTTTTATTTATTTTTTCCAGGACGACATGGACGTGGTATTTACTTTCTTCGATTTGAACGACATGTACAACCTTTCCTTTACGACCTTTTATTTTCAGATCCTCATCTACTTCAGGAATACGTTCTAAACACTGACTTAGAACAGGCGTATTATTTTCCAGATAATGAACGGCAAACAACATGTTAAAGCGCTCCTTATTATTTCAATTTTGGATTGAGTCAATTTATGAAGATTCCAAGATGGTTAGAACCATCAAAAATCGAGATTGGCCAACTTGGTAGAAATGATTTCCGCATTTCAATAATAGGATATGGTAACGACTGAATTGAGGTGTAGAAGGAATGACAAAAAAATGGGGTTTAATGGCTGTCTTTGCATTTGGACTGTATGTTGCCGCAATGTATTTGTATTTTTTTCATGGACAAAATAGTGGGATTCCAGCCACTCTTCAAGGAACAGCAGCAGATCCAAGCACTTTTCTTACAACACAGGAGCTGTTATTAAGTGAAGAGTTATCAAAAGTGAGAAATTTCCTGTTCTTTATCACAACGCCGTTGGAATGGCTGCTTTACTTCGTGATTTTAATTACGGGTATTTCACGTCTGTTCGAGAAATGGAGTGCTGAACAATTCAAATGGTCCATTTTCAGAACAGCAATGTATCTGTTCTTTCTGTCCTTGCTGTTGTTTATCCTCCAATTCCCGATGGACTATTACCGCTATATGCTCAGCAAAAGCTATGGGATCAGTACGCAAATTTTTTCTTCCTGGATGCGGGAAAATATCATTGATTTTTGGCTCGATTTTGGGATGTCGGTCATCATGATAGCCGTTCTTTATTGGCTGATTAGAAAAAGCCCGAAAAAATGGTGGCTCTATGCATGGGCTTTAACCGTACCGTTTTCAATCTTCTTGATGTTTATTCAACCTGTCGTCATCGATCCGATCTACAATGAGTTTTCTCCGTTAACAGACAAGGAGCTGGAGACGAAAATTCTATCACTCGCTGAACAGGCGGACATTCCATCTGACCATGTGTTTGAAGTGAATATGTCGGAGAAAACGAATGCTTTAAATGCCTATGTGACCGGAATCGGCGACAATTCCCGGATCGTGCTGTGGGATACGACGTTAAACCGGTTAACCCATGATGAAATCCTGTTCATCATGGCACACGAGATGGGGCATTATTTGCTGAAGGATATTTATATTAACATCGCGGTCTATTTAGTTATGACGCTCATTGGACTTTGGCTCATCGCAAAAATCATGCCTTGGATGATTCGCCGTTACGGACCGGTCCTGAAAATTAAAGAAATTGGCAATTTGAATTCATTGCCGCTGTTTTTGCTGATCTCATCATTTTTACTGTTCTTCTCCAGCCCATTGTCCAATGCGATTTCACGTTATCAGGAGACCCGTGCAGATGAATTTGCGATTGAGCTGGTGGAAAATCCTGAAGCAGCGATCTCATCATTTCAACAGCTGACCAAAGCCGGTCTTAGTGAAGTAAACCCGCCGGCACTTGTGAAATGGTTCCGCTATACGCATCCGCCAATGTTGGATAGAATCGATAAAATTGCCGAAGAAGTTGATGAGGAATAAACAAAATCCTGTATAATTAGTTTACTATATCTAAAAGCACTTCAATTTTTTGTAAGCAAATGTTTGAGACAGTAAGGGGAACTTGATTATGGACAAAAACGAATGGATTGCACTTTTTCACAAAGAACTGCGACAAGAAGCTGTAACACCAGGATTTATAAGGGAAGAAACCGACTTTGTTGTTCGGCATATTTCAAAATTTAACGAAAATGGATTTATATTAGCCTCTAATGTAAATGAAAGTTCTGCAATGGAAGTGATTCGAAATGAGCTTAGTTATTTCGGTGATCTTAAACAGAGTTTCGAATGGAAAGTGTACAGCTATGACAAACCTGATAATTTGACTGAAATACTTAAACAAGAAGGATTTACGATTGATGATCAAGAAGCACTGATGGTCGTGAAATTATCGGAAAGTCATCCTTTTCTTACAAATTTTGATCTGCATGCAGTAAAAGAAATTACGGATGAACAAGGCATCCGGGATATTATTACATTAATAGAGATCATCTGGAATGGATCCCATAAAGAACTTGGGGAAAGACTATGGAGAGATAAGCAAAATAGTCCGGACTTACTATATATTTATGGGGTTTATGAAGATGGCCAGCTTGTAAGTGCCGCTTGGATGTACTTGGAGAATAATTCGTCCTTTGCAAGCTTATGGGGAGGCTCAACGCTACCACAATACCGAGGCAATGGTTATTATTCAAAACTATTGGCGGTTCGTGCACAAAAAGCTTATGAGAAGGGGTATTCTTTCCTGACAGTAGACGCCACTCCAATGAGTAAACCGATCCTTGAAAAGTCTGGTTTTAGTTGTCTGGCATATTCATATGGCTGCCAGTCACCTAGTATTTCTTAGCTAGAACAGGATAGTACTAATTAGACACTTTTCTATATAAGCGCTATTCTCTAAAAGGGTTAGCGCTTAATTTATAATAGCAGCATTTGCAATAGCGAGAGTTAAATACATAGATGAGGGAGGAATCTATATTGAATAAAGATCAGGAATCTCCAGAAGCAAGAAGAGAAAGGTTAAGGCAGCAAGAATTAAAGAGAAACCCGGCAGCTATGCATGGTGGCGGCCTTCAAGATCTGATCGGGGATTAAGGATGGAAAGGGTCAGAAACCATTTTCTTCTTATTATTAATGCCATTGTCATCTATTTGGCATTTTTCAACTAAAGACGCATTCCCACATTTTGAACGAAAATTAAGGAAGTATTTAAAGGTGGTTCAGATGAAACTCTATTTGTTTTTTGTTTTACTATTTTTTCTGTTCTGGATCGGGATTTCACATCAATATCCAGATCCGAGCTGGTGGGTTATTTTTTCAGCGAATCGCTCAACGCATACACCCCTTCTGGAGCAAATCTCATTAATTAAGGTGGCGCTGATGTTCCTTATATTTGGTGGGGGAGCGTACTTGTTGCATCGTTTAGGTATTTAATCGTACATATGAAATGCCGCGGAGGTATATATGCCAAAAAAATTGAAAGCAGTTTTATTAATTCCTATTTTTATAATACTGACCCGGTTTATTTATATTGAAGCGAACGAACTGATATACGCAAATAGAGTAACCGATTATCTTTTGGATGAATTGCAATATGATCAAAGTGAAATAGCGTCGGTGGAGGGCGTTTATGGATTCAAAATGCCTAAATTTTACACTGTTGTAGTCTTCACTAATGAACCTTATATTGAATATATTTACTTTGCACATGAAAGAGTACTGCAGTTCGAATATCAAATTATTGATGAGGAATTCGAGGGAATAACGAAAGATGATTTATGCAATTATGATCCAAGCGGTTCGATTAATTAACCGAGCTCCAAAAGATATATTCTTTTAAGCATATAAAAGCTTGTAGAAGAACTGATCTGGTATTATACCTTTTGGTTACATTGATTAAAAGGAAGATTGATCGTATCAATTATTTACTCATCTCGTTTGCTTTTATTAGTACTTGCAGGATTAATGTTGATCATGTTTAACTTTGCCAGGCTAATCTTTCCTGTTTCTTAAAAAGCCGCCACAAAAGTCAACGTCAGGGAATAATCACCACTTCATGTATTGTTATAATATAAAGATCTATTGAGTGGAGTGATGGAAATGTTGTATTTAGTTATAATTATTTTGGGAATTTATTTTATAGTAAAAACGATAAAATTTATGGAAATGAAGCAGAAATTAGATCAAGAAAGAAATGAAAAAATTGATCAGTTAATTCAGCTGATTCATCAAAACAAAAATGACAACATGTGAGATTGTGAAGCATTGCCTGGATCGGGTAATGCTTTTTTAGTTCACAAAATATCATAATTTCAGTATGGGAATTTATGTTAATATTTATTGAGGAAGTAAAAGCATTGTTTGATAAATTTAACATGTATTCGGAGGAGAGGTATTTGAATAATATCCTGAAAATTAAAGCGTTGAAGTTTCCTGACATTCCCCATTATGAATGGGAAGGGGAAATTCTTGAAAAGACATCTGAATACATCCTTGTTCTATGCAAATCAGGAAGAAAGCTAGTGCATCACTCTAAAAATAATGTATACACGATCAATAATACGTCGATTGAATATTTTCCTTTCAATAAATGGTTTACCGCAGCGATGGAAGTCGAAGAAGGGGAAGTGGTTTCAGCGTATTGCAATGTTGCAATGCCTTCTGTTTTACATCAAAACGAACTGAGTTTTGTAGATTTGGATCTGGATTTTATAAAAAGAAAAAATCAAGAGTGGGAAGTTGTGGACGAAGATGAATTTGAAGAGAACAGTATAAAATATGTGTACCCTGAAGAGTTAAAACAGGAAGCAATCGTGGCATTAGAACGATTGAAAGGGGAAGTTCATGAAGGGAATTTTCCTTTTATAAAGGAATTTACCTACATATTAAATCCATCTTGAGGAGTAAAACAGTGAAAAGGTTAGCAATCATTACAGTAGGCAAAACCCATTCCGGAAAAAGTACATTTGCACATGCTCTGGAAAAACAATTAAGTAATTCATTTATTATGGATCAAGACAATCATGCGGAATTCATTAATACTCATTATAAAAAACTGCTACCAAACCAAGGGACTAATCTACTCAAAAATTCTTTATCAAAGCTAATTGTCGAATATGCGAAAGAACATACCGATTTTCATTTTATTATTTGCAATTCGAACCGAAACATCAAAGGTCGTAAGCATTTACTTGAGGAAGTGTTCCCGGCAGAAGCGTTTGTACGGATATTGGTTCACTTTGATATATCGGACGATGAACTTCATTCCAGAGTAAAAAAGAGTCAGAGAAGTACCAATATATTTAGGGGTCGTATTACAAATTTTGAGGAACTCCTTCTCAGACAACAGGCAGAATCCTCAGAAATAGATATCGTTGATCCAACCGTACATGAGGCTGACCGTTTATTTATTATCAACAATAATAATGATATCGAAAAAGTTATACATAGTATTGTACTAATTGCACAAACGAGCTTGTAGGGCCGGCAAGCTCGTGCTCCTATATTAAAACGATTTTAAGCATCTTCAAACCCGATTCGAACTCACCAAATCCAGATTTTCATCAATTTTCAACCATACTCCATCCGTTAATAAAACCTCAACTGGGAAAACTTCAGCCTTCTTATTTGAGAAAAACCATGTGCGGCCCTCGTTTACAAATAACAGGTAGGATGCATCTTCACGCGAGCCCATAAATGTTAAACCTTCAGCCGTAACTTTTTCGTGGTCACGTTCAAAAATCGAAACTTCATGAAACGCCGATACTGATTTTAATTTATCCTTTACGACAATACTCATCTCCGAAACCTTTTGAAGAGATGAAGCCGAAAAAGGTGCTGTACTTTCTTTCGCATCTGTAAGCCGGCATATAAATTCTGCAATATTTCCTGCAGGGTCTTCAAAATAGATGGATTTTGCATCAATTCCTTCAAAGTAAACTTCATCTTCACCCTGTTCTTTCGATAATATTACTTTTCCTTTAGTCCATGCCTTCGCCTCTTCAAATTGAATTGAAGGGATATCAAATGCAAAATGATAGAATGGTTTTTCATTCAAAGGTGCCTTAATGAAAGTGACGGCTGATTTTCCGACACTCATTGTAAAGCGGTCCGGCTCCTGTGAAATGAGAGGGAATTGGAACTTTGTTAAATAAAATTGTTTTGTTGCCTCAAAGTTGGATGCGTACATCGTAACATGTTTAATATTCATATATTTTCCTTCTCTCGATCTGTGATAACTTTAAATTACCACGAATCCGTCAAATACGAATCGTTAAATAGACTGAATTTTCAACTATGGCCAGAACGTTACCATTCTAAAAGGGCGATTTACCACATTGTGAGGTAGGATAAATTTTTGACAGGTGTGCACCGCCTGCTTTTTTGTGCATACGATAACAATTTTATGTAAACTAATAATGATATGGAAAGTACAGGGGGGAGTGTTTCACATGCAATATGATGCCAAAAATGCTGAAGAATATTTAGAAATGCTTGAAGACGACTGGCGGAAAGAAAAGCTTCTTGCAATCCGGCTAATAATCTTATCCTATGCACCTGAATTGGATGAGTCGATTCGCTATAAGATGCTGAATTTCGGTAAGGATGAACATTATATTTTCGCATTGAACGCGCAAAAACATTACGTCAGCCTCTATGTGGGGACTATTGATAAAATAGAAAACTCCGAGGCGCTTTTAATTGGCTATAACTATGGCAAAGGATGCATCCGAGTCAATAAGACGATCAACATTGAAGAGACAGGATTGCGGGATTTTATCCGAAAAACAATCGACATGTGGCGAGCTGGCCAAGATACGGACTGCTAAAGACAGTTCTTTTTTATTGGTTAAAGCCTTCAAGTATATGTTAAAATCAAATTGCCAAGTTTTGTAATTCCGAAAAATATCATTCGGAAAATTCTAGTTAACCAGTTTTTATCTGAAGTCACTCAAAATTGAAGGGATCAGGATGAAAATGAATAAGTACAACGAGAAAGTTATAACAGTTATGAATGAAATTGATTTTTCAGGCAATGTGTTAGTAAAACGAAATAATGATTTGTTACAGCAACATAGTAATGGGTTTGCGAATCGTACACATGAAATTTTAATTAATGAGCAGACGCGATTCGGTATTGCTTCCGGCTGCAAAATCTTCACGGCAGTGGCAATTTGCCAGCTTGTAGAGAAAGGCCAGCTTTCATTTGAATCGAAGTTGCCCGAGATTTTGGGTATTCCGTTTCCTCGGTTCGATCCGGCAATTACTATCCACCATCTGCTAACTCATACGGCGGGAATTCCGGATTACTTTGACGAAGAAGTAATGGAAGACTTTGCGGAATTATGGGTGGAAAAGCCGATGTATTTAATGCGAAACGGCCGTGATTTTTTACCGTTGTTCCAGCATGAACGAATGAAGATGGCAGTAGGTGAACGCTTTCACTACAATAATGCCGGCTATATACTGCTCGGACTTGTGGTCGAACAGTTGAGCGGCATGGGCTTTGATGAGTATGTGACGGAAAACATATTCAAACGTGCAGGCATGGAGCAATCCGGCTACTTTGAACTGGATGCGCTGCCTTCAAATACGGCACTCGGCTATATCAAAAAGGACGATGGCTCATGGAAATCGAATATTTATTCAGTTCCTGTTAAAGGCGGGGCGGACGGCGGAGCATTTGTCACTGCAGAAGATATGCAGCGTTTCTGGCATGCATTGATGACGTTTGAACTTTTAGGCGAAGCAATGACGCAGCGATTGCTGACGCCATATATTCACACAGATGATGATTATGACCGCTTTTACGGCTACGGGGTATGGATTGATAAGACGGGTGATTGTATTTCAAAATACCATGTGATGGGCTATGATCCGGGCGTGAGCTTCCACTCGGCTTATTATCCGGAGACTGGTTTGATCAGTGTGGTTTGTTCGAACAAAAGTGAAGGCGCTTTTGATGTATTCAAGGAAATTGAAAACATTTAGAGTGGAGCCAACTAGCCTCGGCTAGTTGGTTTCTATTATTGCTGGGGGACGGTTTTCTAATATCCGGTGCTGATCTTCTAATAAAACGTGAAAAGTTCTAATATAATGCCGAAGTTCTAATATAATTATTCAATGTTCTAATAACCCGTCAAGATGTTCAAATATCCTTCATAGTTGTTCTAATATCCCTCTCAGGTTTTCTAATAACCACAGCATTTGTTCTAATAAAAACAAAACACCATCAAATTACACTCGATATAGCCGGGAAATTCATCTAAAATCGTACTCCTCACTTGAGTCTTCTAATATCTATCCAAAATGTTCTAATAACCCGTTCAAATCTTCTAATAACAGCCGCCGATGTTCCAATAAAAATCAAAAAATCTTCTGCATGCCCCTATATTTCCCGGAAAACTCCTCCAACCAAAAAATCTTCCGAATTCTGCGGAAGATTTCGCAAAATCCGCAGTAACCCCCATAACTAAAAAAGCGCCCGCACATCCCATGCGAGCCCTTCACCATTAAACGTCAACCCTGGCATCCGCATCCCCAACGTCATTCCGTTCCTCAAGCTTCTCCCGATCAGCCTTCAGTGCAATATAAACCATCATCACTAAAATGAGCGAAGATCCGAGCCATTGGAATCCGCCGAACGGTTCCTTCAACCATAAAACTGTTGCCAGAACAGCAGTCAGCGGTTCAATATTGCCAAGCAGACTCGTTTCTTTGGCAGTAAGAGTCTGAAGGCTTTCGATGTAAAACCAGAATGCCAGCATCGTGCCGAAAATAATGACGACAAACAAATAAAAGACAGTTGCGCCGGTCCATACCGAAATATCCACATCCCATGGCGGCTGCACTAAACTCATCGTCAAACCGGCAAGCAGCATCGCCCAACCGACAACAACAAGTGAGTCGAAGCGTTTTAAAAGGGGAATGACATAGAGCGTATAAAATGCAAGCGTCACACCGGACAATAATCCCCAAAGAATCGAAGGCAGCGGCACGGCAAAAGCGGAAAGTGAACCGTTTGTTAATAGAAAGAAGCTTCCGCTAAGCGCCAGCACAATTGTTACCGCATCTTTTTTCGTGAATTTGGACAGGCCACGCAGTGTCACCCAAATAATGATCATAACCGGTGCCAAGTACTGCAAGAGTGTTGCGACCGCTGCATTCCCTTCTTTAATGGAAGCCATATATGTATACTGAACCCCCAGCATGCCGATAATCGCGAAAACGAGCAGGCGGAATGCATCCCTTTTTTCCCGCCAAATCTTGAAAATCTGGCCGCGATCTTTAAATATTGCCTGGGCAATTAATAAAAGAATACCGGCAATGACAAGACGAGTTGAGACTAGCCAGTTCACTTCGATACCAAGAGAAAACAGTTGTTGTGCCATCGTTCCGCCGATTCCCCAGAAAAAACTGCCACACACAACTAATAAAAATCCAATCATTCGTTTGTTTTTCATGCCAAACCCTCACATTATGTATAATTACTTCATTGTAACGAATTATTATTCGAATTGCTATATCGCTATTTGAAGGTTGTCTAACAATGAGTTAAAAATTTAACTGTTATTTTAATATAATAAAAACCTCGATGTCCCTTTTTTGACATACAAAAGGACATATAGATAGAAAAAGGAGGTGAATTACGATGCTAACAATTAGTGCAGGTCATTACGGAAAGGGGACAGGTGCCTCAGGCTACATGGATGAAGGAGAGGAGACCGTCTCACTTGTGCAGGAGCTCGGGAAAAAATTGCAGCAAAAAGGTGTTAAGGTCAACGTAATTATCGATAAACAATCTAAAAACCAGCAGCAAAATTTAACGTATATAGTGAAGCAGCATAATGCAACTCAGCGCGAAATGGATGTCAGCATTCATTTTAATTCTGCAGCGGCACAGCAAAAAGATGGGATCGGGACAGAGGTGCTATATGTGAATCCGGCCATTTCTTCATTTGCGCAAAAGATGAGCACTGAAATTGCGAAAGCAGGAAAGTTTAAAAATCGCGGAGCCAAACAGCGTACGAACTTGGCATTTTTGAATGGCACAGCGAAAAAAGCCATTCTCATCGAAGTATGTTTTGTCAATTCAGAGCAAGATGTAAAACTGTACCGGTCAAATAAAAACCAAATAATTGAGGCAATTGCCGAGACATTAAAAAGCTATTTTCCAAATACGGCACCAGCACCACCAGCACCACCAGTAAAACCGACACCAGCACCAGACCCGCAAACTATCACGATCAAGGCATTGCAGCAAAAAGTGGAAGCAATTTTCAATGACAAAGAAGCTGTACGGGAGCAACTTAAACTAGGTATTCAAATAGGTGCATTTCAGCCATTATGGTTGGAAAATTTCGATCGTGGACAATTAACGTTATACGATTATATCGCACTTACAACATTGCAATATCAAAAAAATATCTCGAATGTGTAACCTTTTTTCCCTCAAATCGACTAATGTAGTGAAATTACCGAAAGGATGGAACGATATGAAAAAAATTGCACCTTTAGCATTATCTGTACTACTACTCGGAACCGTTACTGCTTACGCTGAGCAGCCAACAGCAGAAGGGACTGAAGAAGTGGAAAAAACAGGGACATTTATCCAGCACAGAGGGAATATTACTGCAGTCGAAGAGAGGGAAAACGCTAAATTATATACGGCAGAACAAGATGGCAATGTGTTCAATTTCTATGTTGATGACAAAACACTTGTTTTCGATGAACATGGCAGTGAAGTTAAACTGAAAATTGGTGATATGATTTCACTATCTATTTACGCGGATCAGCCAATGATTTTAATTTATCCGCCGCAATATGCACCATCTGTAGTCATTGTGGAAAAGGATGATACGGCTAACTCAGTAAAGGTCGCACAATTTGATGAAAACTTCTTAAGTGATGACGGGGAATTAAAGCTGCATTTGGATGAAAAGTCGGTCATCATCAATGCAAAAGGCAAAAAAGTGCCTGCGAAAGAATTGAAAAACTATAACGCGATTGTATTTTACGGACCGACAACAAAGAGTATTCCAGCGCAGGCAGCACCTGAAAAAATTGTTGTGTTCCCAAAACTTGAAGAAGAAGCTGTAAACTCCGGAATCGCATCAGAAATACGGGAAATAATAGGTGAGGATTACAAAGAAGTCGATGGCAAAGTCATGGTGCCGTTACGAATTATTGCTGAAGAACTTGGCTTTAAAGTCGCTGCGACAGGAAACGGCGCTATCATCTCAAAAGGTGCACTGTCTTACACTATTACACGCGGCGAAAAAACATATGGCCATAATCGTGCACTTAAATATTTTGATGTCGCACCGGCATTATTGGAAAAAAACAAAACATATGTAGAGTATGATTTTGTTAAAGAGTTGCTGAACTAAATGTAAATATTTTCCTGACTAAAATTCATCCATTACGTGAATTTTAGTCTTTTTTATAGGCTCTTTTCTCAAAGATTGTTGCTATCATTCTGCATAAAAGGTTTTGAACTTTTTATAAACTGTAACTATAAACAAAAATTATAATCATAATTATCGGATAGACGATAATAGTGATTAAAGCTTTCACTTTTGTATTATTAATTGCACTTTCAGTTATTTCAGGTTCTTCTTTGTATATTCCTCGTTTCCCCCATAATAAACTTTCTTTAGGATTGAAATAAGTCCAAATTGTAACCCCAAATGGTATAAGCGATAACAATATTAAAGCAACCATACCCAACTTCAAACACCGCCTTAAAGTATTTAATAACTAATATACGATTAACCTTCTTATTTGTTTCAAAATTATCCAATCATTACCACCTCGCTCGATTGTTGAATAAAAATAATTACCCCAAACAGCAAATTTTACGAAAACAGCCTTTTTATATAGTAAAAGGTGCTTTGAATAAAAAATCAAAGCACCCAATCTTAATGTACAGGGCGAGGCTGTTTCTTTATTAAAATAACAAATAAACTTGCCATAACACAGCACACACCGGCCATAAAGAACGCCCACGTATAAGTATTGAAATAGGAATAGAGCATACCTCCGCCGTACGCGGCAGTTGCAGCGCCTACTTGGTGGGAAGCAAAAATCCACCCGTAAATAATTGCGCTTTTATGTATTCCGAAAATCTGTCTTGAAAGATTGATGGTCGGCGGTACTGTTGCTACCCAATCCAGACCGTAAAAAACAGTAAACACAAGAATCCAAGTAAGATTGCCTTCCATTAACGCAAAAGGCAGCAAAACAAGGGAAGCGCCTCTAAAGAGATAATACCAAAACAGAAGCCAGCGATTATCAATCCGATCGGACAGCCAGCCGGAAAGTGTTGTTCCGACCATATTAAAAACCCCCATAAAAGAGAGCAAGGAAGCTGCAGTAACAATAGGAATTCCGAAACTAATGCAATAGGAAATAAAATGAGTCCCTACAAGTCCATTCGTTGAAAAGCCGCAGAAAAAGAAACTTCCTGCCAATAACCAAAATTCTTTAGCCCGTATGGCGTCGGCCAACCCTTTGAATGCCAGAACAATCGGATTGCCTTTTGATTGATCGTGCGCATCCTCTAATTCCTCTGTCTGTCCAAAAGGGAGGATACCGATCTCTTTAGGGGTGTTTCTCATGAATAAAAAGATGATGAAAAACATAACTGCACTAATCGTCATGATTAAACCGACTGCCCATCGCCAGGAATAGTTTTCGATAATTGTGGCTAATACAGGAAGCAGGATTAACTGTCCCATCGCGGTACTCGCGGTCAGAATCCCTGTGGCAAGCCCTCTTTTTTCTTTAAACCAGTGATTTGCTACATATGGACTTAAAACCGTTAAAAACAGACTGGATCCAAGCCCGATAATTACGCCCCAAATAATGATCAATTGCCATGACTGACTCATCAGGAAAATCAAGAGAAGCCCGATCAGTAACGTTGCCATCGAGGCAAGCATCATTTTCTTTAACCCGAATTTTTGAAGTAATGCAGCCATGAACGGACCCGCAAATCCGTAGAAAAACAAGCTGATTCCAAAGGCGAGGGAAATCACCTGACGATTCCAGCCGAACTCCTGTTCAAAAGGCGTTAGGAAGACTCCGGATGATGCCATCGCGATCCCGGCGGCAATGATGGAGCAGAATGATATAGCAAGAATAATCCAGCTATAGTGTATTTTTTTCAACTGAACACCGCCCTTTTTTTCTATAGTTTAATAGTAAATAGAAATGGATCATATGTAAAATTGAATTTGACTATATTTTCAGACAGTTTTGGAATTCTGCGTGTTCTATATGTATAGATCCGTGATTATCCGCATCCTATATGTTTTTAAAAAAGTGTTTGACTAAATATATTTCCGGAATGGATTGCATATGTTAGGTAAGAAAACTAGCAAGGATGTGGTTACATTTATGGATAAAGCACTCATAATAATCATTGCTTTAAGAATTATGTCCGGAAGTATAGAGTTGACTGCTGCTGCATTAATGTTTAAATTCAATGATTTAGAAAAAGCATTTTATATTAATACGCTACTAGCCCTGGTCGGTCCGGTTGTTTTAATTGTTACAACGGCTCTAGCATTGCTTGGTCTTGCAGAAAAAATTTCCCTGACACGAATCATATGTCTTTTCTGCGGAATTTCCCTGATTCTTTTCAGTTTAAAATCAGCATGAAAAAATACAATAATAAAGGACCTGGGCAGCCATTGCTGACAGGTCCCTATTTTTATGCCGGTTCTTTTGATTTTCCGATTTCATCTATTTTGATGAACTTCAAGACTAACAATAAAAGTATTATTCCCAAAATACCCGCAGTGATATAGCTAGTATTGAGATGGTTTTTCATAACGAGTGACATAATAGGCGGACCTGCCGCTTTTACAAAAGAGGATATCGAGCAGTTCGTTCCGAAGATGATGGACTATTTAAAACCGGAAAAAATTGAAGAGATACGAGCAATCGCAAAACAGTTTTCCATCAATTTCTAATAACCTTTACACCAAAACTTTATAATTTCAAGAAGAATCCATTTGTTCGAAATATTACGAACCGGATTCTTTTTTTTGCCTTCAGAAAACACGGATCATTCGCTCCATTACAACAATCAAATTAGATTATTTACCCATTACTACAACTTTACAAACCAAAATTGTTATATTGTGTAATGTTTTTGTAACTAGACTGTAACAAGATTTTGACATTAAATATGGATTTACCTCTATTTTTTTCCGGTTTTGTACTATACAATGAGGGGGACAGCTTATGAAAGGATAGGTAACAATGAATCAAAAACTGATTACATTGGTTGTTGCAATCTTCCTCGTTTGTACACTAGCTGTTACACCGACATCAGCTAAAGTAGTATTTGCAGATGTTGCGACAACCGATGCCGCTTACGATGAAATCCAGTATTTAATTAGCCTTGGGGCGATTAATGGATATCAGGAAGTAAACGGCAAAACGAATTTCAAGCCGAATAATAGTGTGACACGGGGGCATGCTGCTAAAATGGCAGTCATTGCTGCAGGTAAAAGTCCGCTAAAAGTAAGTAAATCTTCTTACACAGATGTAAAAGTCGGTACGGAATTATCAACGTATATAGAACGGGCAAGAGAGCTTGGACTATTTACAAAAACATCAGGACAATTTAATCCTAATGAACCTTTGTCACGTGAAGAAATGAGTCACGTTTTAGCAAAAGCATTTAATTTAAATGTAAGTGACTATCAAAATTTGGCGATGTATTTCCAGGATGTTTCGACTACAAATACATATGCTCCGTATATTAAAGCAATCTACTATAATGGAATAACGATCGGCAGCGGCAACGGCAAGTACATGCCAAAAAGCACTGTTACACGAGCGCAGTTCGCATCGTTTATCGCACGTGCAAAAAGCGATGAATTCCGTCTAGCTTTACCTGAACGTAATACTTCAGGAAATACTGGCAAAATTGTATTTGCGGATGTTGGTGCCAATTATGCCGCATACGAAGAAATCCAATATTTGATTAGCCTCGGGGCGATTAACGGATATCTGGAAAACGGCAAAACGTACTACAAACCGAATAATAGTGTGACACGTGGACATGCTGCAAAAATGGCTGTCATCTCTGCAGGTAAAGGTCCGCTAAAAGTATCACAATCTTCGTATACTGATGTAAAAGTCGGTACGGAATTATCACTGTATATAGAACGGGCAAGAGAGCTTGGACTATTTACAAAAACATCAGGACAATTTAATCCTAATGAACCTTTGTCACGTGAAGAAATGAGTCACGTATTAGCAAAAGCATTTAATTTAAATGAAAGTGACTACAAAGACTTAGCAATGTATTTCCAGGATGTACCGGGTACAAATACATATGCTCCGTATATTAAAGCAATCTACTATAATGGAATAACGATCGGCAGCGGCAATGGCAAGTACTTGCCAAAAAGTACTGTTACACGAGCACAGTTTGCATCGTTTATCGCACGTGCAAAAAGCAATCAATTCCGTTTGCCTCTTCCAGAGAAGCTTGAGGCAGTAGATACATCACAGGTAATTGGACTTATCTCGGTGACAACGGATGGCTTGAATGTTCGTACAAAGCCGACAACATCCGGTACTGTTATGGGTCAAGTGGATACTGGCGGGAAATTATCAGTCTACGCGGTGGAAGATAATTGGCTGAAAGTATCTTACCAAGGCGCTTATGGCTATATTAGTAAATCGTATGCCAAATTCCTTGAGCAAGACGGGAATTCAATTGGACAATCAACAAAATCTGTTACAGCCAACGCAACATTGAATCTTTATTACAAACCGACATCTTCATCGAAAAAGATTACACAAATTTCGACGGGAACAACTTTGTCGGTGTATAAGGAGATTAGTGGTTATTATTTAACAATGGTGAACGGTATTCCGGGCTATATTGTAAAAAATAGTACGACGGTAGTTGCTGGATCGGAAGTTGAACCGCCAAAAACGGATACGGGAAATAATAACAGTAATCCTGTTACGACATCCACAACTGGTAAAGTAACAGTTTCGACTTTAAATATGCGTCAATCCGCATCTGACTCTTCACCAAAAATCAAAAGCCTGTCTAAAGGAACGGTTGTTGCGGTGCATTCAATATCAGGTTTCTGGGCAAAAGTAACATCGGGCAACGATACAGGCTATGTGCATAAATCGTACCTTAAACTCACGAACGGAACTGGCAGTGCTGTTAAAGGCCGTATTATCATTTTAGACCCAGGTCACGGTGGTAAAGATCCGGGTGCTGTGAATTCAGGTCATACAGAGAAAGCGATTGTTTTAAAAGTTTCGAATCTTGTAAAACAGAAGCTTGAAGCAAATGGCGCAAAAGTTTTCACAACACGTGCAGGGGATACTTTCCCAACATTACAAGAGCGTGTGAACTTTACGAAGAGCAATTACGGTGAAGTATTTGTCAGTATCCATGTCAATGCTGCGACATCAACGAGTGCAAAAGGAACGGAAACGTACTACAGCATTTCGAGTGGTGACCAGTTTGAAGAGGATAAAAAGCTTGCAACGTATATCAACAACGAAATCGTCACAAATGCGAACATGAAAAACCGTGGTGTAAAAGAAGCACAGTATTATGTGACACGCAATATGATCATTCCTTCTGTATTGGTAGAACTTGGGTTCATCTCGAATGCAGAAGACCGTAAAAAATTAATCAATGACAAGTATGTAGAAATCTATGCGCAATCTATTTATAACGGGATTGTCGATTACTACAAAAAATAAAATATGCTGTAAAGTGGCTTAGTTCTTGCAAAAGGACTAAGCCATTTTTTAATAAAGTGCATTAAAATTTATAAAAGTAAAAATTATATAAATTTAGTGCATCCCTTAATATTTCGCGTGGTAATGAATCTTTTCCTCTTCTCGTTCGTACATAAACATAGTGGCGAAAGAAATTGTTTAGTATTTTAATATGCATTTTCATTACATAAATTGATACTTATATTATAATTGGAATAATTACTATATAATGGAATTCGCTAGTTCTTATAAACAGGAGGTAAGCTCATGGTGTTACAACTGAAAGATGTGACGAAACGCTATCGGGATTTCGTAGCAGTAAATCGATTGAACTTTACAATTGAAAAAGGTGAAATATTCGGTTTGATCGGGCAAAATGGTGCAGGTAAAACGACTACATTCCGAATGATACTGGATTTACAGGATACGACAGAAGGTATAATAACGTGGGATGGGCAGCCGATCAAATCGGTGAGCCGTGATTTTTTAGGTTATTTACCGGAAGAGCGCGGTATTTTCCCGCAAATGAAAGTCGAAGAGCAGCTGTACTTTTTCGGGGAGCTGCATGGTATGGATAAAGGCGAGCTGAAAAAGGATATCGACTTCTGGATCGAGCGCTTTGATCTGGAAGAAAAGCGACATGTGAAAGCCGAGACTTTGTCAAAAGGGAATAAGCAAAAGGTTCAATTAATCGCCAGCTTTATCCACAAACCGGCCTTTTTAATTCTGGATGAACCGTTTAGCGGACTGGACCCGGTTAATATGGAGTTATTAAAAAACGCGATTATGCATTTGCGTGACCAGGGAATGACCATATTATTCTCCAGTCATCAAATGGATAACGTCGAAGAGCTGTGTGACCATTTATGCTTGCTAAAACGCGGTGAATCCCTGTTTTCAGGCTCGCTGCTTGATCTGAAAAAACAGTATGGCAAAACAAAGCTGACTGTACGTACCGACAAATCTTTTGAAGTATTGAGCAAGTATCCAGGTGTGAATCATGTCAAAATGGAAAGGGATTCGCAGGCAGTCCTGACACTTGAAGATGAAAGATATGCACCTGAAATTTTTGAGCTGCTATCAAACGGCAATTACATCGAAAAATTCAGTCTGGATTATTTATCGCTGCATGAAATCTTCAAAGAGAAAGTAGGTGCCGGCCTTGTCTAAATTTAAAGTACTCATTAAAAAATTATATAAACAAAAAATTACTTCGAAATCCTTTATTTTAACTACTTTGCTTTATTTAGCAGTGCTAAGCGGGTTTATGTTCTGGTCTGAAATCAAAGACCTCATTTTCTCGGGGGATGCCGATACAATTGCCGTTGTAAACGAAACGGAATTTGATATCGCGCAAGTGCTGCAGGATACAGATGATGTGGAATATGTATATGTTGATTCGGGGGATATCTCGGATAAATTGAAGGACGGCGATTATTATGCCGCCTTTACCTTATCGGATGCAGAAGGCAAACTAGCGGCGAAAATTGAATCATACGATCCGCTTCCGTTGAATGACCAGCAAGATTTCCAAAGTGCGCTAAGTCAGGCAGGTCAGCTGTATGCGATGAGTCAAATGGAATTATCACCAGAACAGCAACAGCTATTATTGTCGTCAGAGCCGGTTATCACATTAAATTCTCTCAATGAAGCGGCGAATGACGGTAAATCCGCTGAAGAAAAAATGGCAGGTGTGTGGGTTTCCTATGCGATTGGAATTATCATTTATATTTTTGTCGCATCGTATTTATCAATGATTACAACAGATGTTGCTTCGGAAAAAGGATCGCGTGCACTGGAAATGTTATTAGTGAGCGTGAAGCCTGAAGTACATTTCCGTTCGAAAATTGTTGGTGTATTTTTAGTCGCACTTACACAATTTGTCGTTCTGTTCGGCGGACTTATTTTACTGCTTCGCTTTTCAGATGGCGGAAACAAATGGTCAATTGTGACCGATTTGCTTGATTCACTGTCAATGAGCTACTTCCTTTATATTATCGGTTTCTTATTCTTAACGATCTTCATGTATTTAATTATCGGCGCATTATTCGGTTCGCTTGTATCAAAAGTAGAAGAGGCAGGGCAAGTAATGATGCCGGCAATGATGCTGACACTTGTTGGATTCTATGTCATGCTGACAGGTATGGGCAACCCGGATACAATGCTGATCAAAGTATTCTCGTACATTCCGTTTACATCAGGTATGGTGATGCCGATGCGTATAGGTGCAACGGATATGAATGCCATTGAACCAATCATTAGCCTCGCTATTCTAGTTGGAACAGTCCTGGTGCTGTACTTCATGAGTCTGTCATTCTACAAACGCAGTGTACTGACGTATTCATCAGGCGGTATTATTGAAAAAATGAAAACGGTATTTAAAGTAACAACATAATTTTTAAAATGTGCTCCTCATTATGCGAACGGAAAACCTGTTCGACTTAATGGGGAGTTTTTTCATGCCTTCCCCTAATAAGCTCAACATATTTAACGTAATATAAGTTAACTAAAATAAAAATATAGTTGACGTAAAAAGGTGATTCCTTTATATTTACGTTAACCTAATAAAATTTAAGGTTAACAAAAATGCGGATGTAATAAAAGTGAATCAGTTAAAAATTTGACTGATCAATAGGGGGAAGGAATAATGAATTGGGTTCAATTAGCTGAAGAAGTTCTACAAGGAAAAATACTTACAAATGAAGAAGCGTTAGCAATTGTACATGCACCCGATGATGAATTGCTGCTATTAATGCAAGGAGCCTTCATCATTCGAAAACATTACTACGGTAAAAAAGTAAAATTGAATATGATTATGAATGCAAAAAGTGGCTATTGTCCTGAAAATTGCGGCTACTGCTCACAATCGTCAATTTCTACAGCACCAATCGAAAAATATCCGTTTATAACAAAAGAAGAAATTATTGCTGGAGCTAAAAAAGCGTTTGAAAATCAAATTGGAACGTTTTGTATTGTTGCAAGTGGACGCGGACCGACACGTAAAGATGTAAAGGTTGTAAGTGAAGCGGTCCAGGAAATTAAAGAAAAATACGGATTAAAAGTATGCGCTTGTTTAGGGCTGCTGAAAGATGAACAGGCAGAACAATTAAAAACAGCGGGAGTCGATCGCTATAATCATAATTTGAATACATCCGAAAAGCATCACGATTATATTACAACTTCACATACATATAAAGATCGGGTCAATACGGTTGAAATTTCTAAAAAATATGGGATGTCACCTTGCTCGGGGGCCATTATTGGAATGCGTGAAACAAAACAGGATGTTGTCGATATTGCCTATGCACTTCATGCACTGGATGCAGACTCCATTCCGATCAACTTTTTAAATGCAATTGACGGTACAAAACTGGAAGGTACAAAGGAGCTGGATCCCCGCTATTGCTTAAAAGTACTCGCCTTATTCCGTTACATTAATCCAACAAAGGAAATAAGGATCGCGGGAGGGCGTGAAATCAACTTGGGCTCATTACAGCCACTTGGATTGTTTGCGGCAAATAGTATCTTTGTAGGTGATTATTTAACTACAGAAGGTCAGGAGGAAAATGCGGATTATGCATTAATCAGAGATTTAGGCTTTGAGGTTGAAGTGAACGAGAGACAAGCAGCGCTCCAAAATTAAGCAGTAGGGAAGTGTTCTTTCAACAAAATTAAATAGACAGGAACAATACTAGTAAGTGACAACTCAACATGCGAGTAGCTATTCGCAAGCTTTCGTAGTAAACTGATATTGTACGGAGAGATTTGTATTAAAAACAAGTCTCTCTTTTTTTGAACGAAAAACGGTAGTAAGGATGAAAGCATGAGAAAAAAAACAGAACTACAAGTAGATAGTAAAGCGATTAAGGATTTAACGAATGGCAATCCACTTATTTTACAAGATTCGGTTGTAATGCCGGAAGCATCGATTGAAGAAGGCAGTTTGCTTCATTTAGTCGATAAAAGCGGTGGCTATATTGCGACAGGCTATTATGGTATTCAAAATAAAGGAATTGGCTGGGTGCTGACTCGTAAAGAAAAAGAACTGATCGATGTGAAGTTCTTTACGAAAAAAATCCGTGAAGCTGCTGAAAAACGCGCAGATTTTTTTGCATCGGATGATACAAGTGCTTTCCGTGTATTTAACGGTGAAGGTGACGGTATAGGCGGTTTGACAATTGACTTCTTTAACGGTTTTTATATGGTGAGCTGGTACAGTGAAGGGATTTATTCATTCCGTAATGACATATATGAAGCATTGCATGCGGCAGTGAATACGCGCGGGATCTATGAAAAACTGCGCTTTAATACAAATGGTCAGTATATTGACCAGGACGATTATGTATCTGGTGAAAAGGGTGAATTCCCGCTGATTGTACAGGAAAACGGCATGAATTTTGCGGTTGATCTGAATGATGGGGCGATGACAGGAATTTTCCTTGATCAGCGTAATGTACGTAAAGCACTGCGTGACCGCTATTCGACAGATAAGACGGTACTGAATACATTCTCATACACAGGGGCATTTTCGGTTGCGGCAGCATTAGGCGGAGCATCGGGTACGACTAGTGTCGATCTGGCAAAGCGCAGCCTGCCGAAAACAATTGAGCAATTCAGTGTGAATGGAATAGACTTTGAATCACAAGATATTAAAGTGATGAACGTATTTGATTACTTCAGCTATGCAGCACGCAAAGGCCTGAAATTCGATGTCGTTGTACTGGATCCGCCAAGCTTTGCCCGTACGAAAAAAATGACGTTCAGTACATCAAAAGATTATCCGAAACTGCTGAAGGATGCGTTAACGATTACGAATGACGGTGGCGTTATTATCGCATCGACAAATAATGCGAGCTTTAATATGAAAAAGTTCAAAACTTTCATCGACAAAGCATTTAAAGATTTTGGAGCACGCTATAAAATCTTAGAAGAGCACCAGTTGCCGGAAGATTTCACGGTGCCGCATAACTTCCCGGAATTCAATTATTTAAAAGTAGTCATCATCCAAGTGATGAACTAATCGGAGTGATATTATATGAAATACAATAAAACAACGATGCTGAAACTTATCAATGAGCATCGCGAATTGCATGACGAACTGAAAAAACTGAAATCGGAAATGGGACTTGAAAAAAACTTTGCCGTTAAAGCGCTGTACCATTCAGCAGTGGCAGAAGATGGTCCCTATATGAAAGATTATCAGGATTTGGAACGTTTACGCTAATACAGACACACCGCAACGATTGTAACAATTGTTGCGGTGTATTTTTTTGAGGATGACCATTAAATTACTGGTACATAATCATGATACAATACAGCTATAATATGTAAAATCGAGGGGAAAACCATTGAGTATTAGAGAACAAAGAAAACAACAGCGCAGGGAACAGATCGTTCAGTCAGCTAAATCTTTAATGTTGGCAAACGGCATTCAGCAAGTTCAGTTACAGGACGTTGCCAATGAAGTAGGGATTGGTATTGCCACATTTTATCGCTATTTTGCCAATAAAGAATTGCTCGTTTTAGCAATCAACAATGAAATAACGAGAGAAATGACAAATACAATCAAGCACATTGCAAATGAACCAATGACCGCATACGAACAAATTGAACGGATATTAACTTATTATATTGAGTTAATCGATGATCCGGAGCACCAATTCGTAAAGTTTTTTAAAGCGTTCGAAGCTTATAAACCGATATCTGAAGAGACCTACGAGTACAAGGAATTTCTAGATATTAGAAGAGAAATGGCCAATGTCTTGTATTCTATTGCAGAAAAAGGAAAGGAAGACCAATCAATCCGAGCTGGTATTGATATTCCGGAGTATGTGTTTACAGTTGTACAAAATATAAGTTACTTTACTGTAGAATCCTATTTGACCGAGCATGATCCTAATTTACCTGTGAAATTAGATCCTAAAAAGCAGTTAAAGCTGATTAGAGAGATGTTTTTACAATTCATAGCTACTAAAAATTGACGCACCGGTGAAACATTGCTATTGTTAAATTAAGATAGTGATAGTTAACTATCATATTTTTAGGAGGATGATTTGATGTCTCGATTAACAGGTAAAGTTGCAATTATTACTGGTGCCGCTCAAGGTATGGGTGCTGCCCATGCAAAAGCTTTTGTAGAACAAGGAGCAAAAGTAGTTTTAACAGATCTAAATGAAGAAAAAGGGAAAGCATTTGCTGCACAATTAGGAGAGAACGCAATCTTCATAAAACAAAATGTTGCTTCTGAGGAAGATTGGACAGCTGTTATCACAAAAGCAGAAGAAGCATTTGGCCCTGTTAACGTTTTAGTAAACAATGCAGGAATTTCAATGGCTAAAAATATGCTGGAAATGACTTTAGATGAATACATGAAAATCGTCAATATTAACCAAGTTTCTGTTTTCTTAGGTATGAAAGCAGTAGCGGCTTCAATGATGAAAGCTGGTGGCGGTTCAATCGTCAACATTTCGTCAATCAATGGCTTAGTTGGGGGTGCTGTAGGTTATACAGATACTAAATTTGCTGTTCGTGGCATGACAAAAGCAGCGGCATTAAACTTGGCGCCGATGGGCATTCGTGTAAACTCAGTACACCCGGGTGTTATTGCAACACCAATGATTATGCAGGAAGATGCAAAAGCTGCGATCGAAGAATTTGCAAAGCATATCCCGCTCAAACGCGTATCACAACCGGAAGAAGTATCTCAATTAGTGGTCTTCCTAGCATCGGACGAGTCAAGCTATTCAACAGGTGCAGAGTTTGTAGTGGATGGCGGAATTACAGCACAGTAAATTTAAAATAACTGCACTCTGACCGTAATTTTATACAGTGAGAGTGCAGTTTTCATTAGTTTTTATTTTTTTGTTTTCTTAACTAACCATCTCTTGTAGCTGTACATCGTTATAACCGCCAGTACAAGAACAATCAGCGTGATGACAACAACAAGCGTCCAAAATGAGCCTTCATCATCCTCATCGGAATTCGTTTCATCTTTTAATGTATCGACAAGTGAATTCACATCATCTGTAATTTTTTCCGTTGTATCAGCTGCGGTATCCTCTTCCTTCTTTGTCTCCCGTGGGGCGTTTACTGCAAATGAAAATGTCCCTGATAACGGATGCCCATCCTCGCTAATACTATCCCACTCAACTGTATAAGTGTCATTTGGAAGAGGATCAAGCATAATCCCGGATAGGACTCCATTATTTATAGAAATCGAATGAATGTCCATTTCCTTTCCATCGCTTGCTATCACTTTAAATATACTGCCTTCTTCAACCTTTCCTTCAAACGTTAAATCAATCGTTTTAATATTTTCGCTAACAGTCTCACCTTCTGCAGGATTTGTTGATACTAAGTGTGTATGTGCGATTGCTCCCGGTACAAATAATAAAAATGCAGCAACAAACGATAACAATAATTGTTTCCTCAATGAAAAAACTTCCTTTCGATAGTCATTTAGCAGTTCCCATGGCTGCAAAAAATAAAAAAATCTGCAGTAAATGGAATAGTAAATTTAGTATGGACAAAAAGAGACAGAAATATTGAAAGCGAAAATAGAAATGCAAAACCGTTCTACAATTAACAAAAAATTTTAATCAAAAAATAATTCGGAACCCGAAAAAAATAGTTGTAAAATATATCGGAAAATTAAAATATTTGGTAAAATGGTGGAACTTGAGTAAAAAAAGAGGTTCTTTATAAATAGTGAGATGGCATACTGATGACAGTAAAGTTGATTGGAATGGAGGGGAGGCGACTCCTGCGGGAATAGCACGAGGGAGAGACTACAGGCTCGAGCCGTGCCCGCGGAAAGCGTCCGACCCGGAATGGAAATCAACCCCACCATTTGTAAAGGAATCAAAAGAGGGTGAGAGAATGAAGGTATTTCTTAAATTAGGCTGGTTTTTCAAAGAGCGAAAATACCAGTACACAGTCGGGCTTCTAATGCTTGTTTTAGTAGCCATCCTGCAGCTCGTGCCGCCGAAAATCATCGGCTTCACGATCGATGAAATCGGTACGCGGACATTGACGAAAGCAGGCCTGTTTAAATGGCTAGCCGTCATCATCGGTGTAGCCATTGCCATGTACATACTGCGTTACTACTGGCGTCAAATGATTTTCGGATCGTCCAATCTGCTGGCGCGCACATTACGCGAAAAGCTCCATCGCCATTTTACACAGATGTCTCCGTCGTTTTATCAAAAAAATCGTGTCGGTGATCTGATGGCACATGCAACAAATGATATAAGTGCAGTGCAGCAAACAGCTGGCGGCGGAGTTTTAACATTATTTGACTCGCTTACAACTGGGGGCTTTGTCATTTTGGCAATGGCGATCACAATTGACTGGCGTCTAACACTGATTGCACTCATTCCGATGCCGCTAGTCGCCCTATCGACGAGCTATTACGGCAAGTTACTGCATGAGCGTTTCCGCCATGCCCAAGCGGCGTTTTCCGATTTGAACGATAAAACTCAGGAAAGTATCAGCGGGATGAAAGTATTGAAAACGTTTGGTCAGCAGCAGCAGGACGTTGCGGATTTTACGAAGCTTTCCGATGAAGTTGTGGAAAAAAATATGCGCGTAGCAAAAGTCGATTCACTTTTTGACCCGACGATCAGCTTTGTTGTCGGGTTGAGTTTTATGCTGAGTCTTGGATTCGGCACGAAATTTATTTTGGAAGAAGCGATGACTGTCGGTGATCTGGTCACTTTCACGACGTATTTAAGTATTCTGATCTGGCCGATGCTGGCAATTGGGATGCTGTTCAATATTGTCGAACGTGGAAGTGTTTCGTATGACCGGATTGAACGCATTTTAAATACCCCGATTGAAATTGATGACAAGGTTGGCGCAATTGAAGAAAATCCTTCGGGTGATCTTTTGTTCAACGTCACTTCATTTACATTCCCAGGGGATGCGGCACCGACTTTAAACGATGTGCATTTTGAGCTGAAACGCGGCGAAACATTGGGAATCGTCGGGAAAACAGGTGCGGGGAAGACATCGATTTTAAAGCTGCTCCTTCGTGAGTTTGAAGGATATGAAGGAACAATTCAATTTGGTGAACACAATATTAATGATTATAAGAAAGGATCGCTGCGTCAGGCAATTGGTTATGTACCTCAAGATCATTTTTTATTCTCGGCAACACTTTATTCCAATATTGCCTTTGCCAATCCACGTGCAAGCATGGAGGAAGTTCGTGCAGCTGCAGCCCTTGCGAATATTGATGAAGACATTTTGAGCTTTACAGAAGGCTATGACACGATTGTCGGGGAACGGGGAGTATCCCTTTCAGGCGGACAGAAACAGCGGATTTCCATCGCCAGGGCATTACTGATGAAACCTGAACTGCTCATTTTGGATGATTCTTTATCCGCGGTTGATGCGCGTACCGAAGAAGCCATTTTACACGCATTGAAAGAAGAGCGGAAAAATGCGACAACGATTATTACATCACATCGTCTGAGCGCAATTCAGCAGGCACATGTCATTATCGTTGTTGATGAAGGAACGATTATTGAAAAAGGTACACATGAACAGTTGATGGCACTGGAAGGCAGCTATTATGAAATGTACCAGTTACAGCAGCTTGAGCAGTTAGTGGAACAAGGGGGTGACCACGATGGCGAATGAGACGATTTCCAGTAAAGAACAGCGCCTCGTATTAATGCGTCTTTTTACGTATTTAAAGCCGCATAAAAAAATATTGGCCATTGCACTGTTACTTCTTGTTTTAACCGTTCTCGGCGATATTATCGGTCCGTATTTGATCAAAGTCTATATCGACGACCATTTAATGATCGGCAATTTTGATATGACCCCAATCGTGACGCTGGGTGTCGGGTACTTTATTATTCAGTTGCTGAATGTTGTTATCACATATTATCAAAATTTAAAATTCCAGGAGCTTGCCCTGAAAGTCATTCAGCAGCTGCGGATTGATGTGTTTTCAAAAATCCACCGGTTGGGCATGCGTTATTTTGACCAGGTTCCGGCAGGTTCAATCGTCTCCAGAGCTACGAATGATACGGAAGCGATTAAAGATATGTTCGTGTCGGTGCTCATCAGCTTTGTACAGGCGGCGTTTTTAATTGTCGGTGTGTATTTTGCGATGTTTTTCCTGAATGCAAAGCTGGCCTTTTACATGCTGCTATTGCTGCCGGTCATTCTGTATATCATTTGGCTATACCGCAAAATGAGTTCGGTCGTATATATGCGCATGCGGGAAAAATTGAGTGAGCTGAATGCAAAACTTTCCGAAACATTATCAGGAATGAGCATCGTGCAGGCATTCCGTCAAGAACCGCGTTTTAATGATGAGTTTGACCGTGTCAATGAAGAGCATTTCCAGTCAATGATGGCCAATACGAAAATGAACAGTCTTCTGCTTCGTCCGATTATTGATCTGGTGTACTTTACAGCGATCGTTATTTTACTGTTCTACTTCGGATGGACATCATTTGAAACAGCCGTGGAAGTCGGGGTTGTCTATGCGTTCATTACATATATGAACCGTTTCTTTGACCCGATCAATCAAGTAATGGAACGTCTGGCACTGTTCCAGCAGGCGATTGTAGCGGCTTCCCGTGTATTTGAGCTGCTCGATAATGAGGAGCTCGAGCCGGCACAGCAAAATAAGCCGGTGCAAGTTTCAAAAGGTCATATCGAATTTAAAATTGTGTCGTTCAGCTATGACGGCAAGCAGGATGTACTGAAAAATATTTCGTTCACGGTCAACCCTGGGGAAACGGTCGCGTTAGTCGGGCATACCGGCAGCGGAAAGAGTTCCATTATCAATCTTCTAATGCGCTTCTATGAGTTTAAGCGCGGTGAAATTTTAATTGACGGCCAGTCGATCAAAGATTACGGACAGCAGGAGCTACGTGAAAAAATGGGGCTCGTGCTGCAAGACCCGTTCCTGTTTTACGGAACGATTGATTCCAATATCCGACTGTATAATGAAAAACTTACATTACAGAAGGTAAAGGAAGCGGCCGAGTTTGTGCAGGCAAATGATTTCATTGAATCGCTTCCGGATGGTTACGAGAGCCGTGTGACAGAGCGTGGTTCGACGTTTTCAAGCGGGCAGCGTCAACTGGTGGCTTTTGCGCGGACAATTGCGACAAACCCGAAAATTCTTGTGCTCGATGAAGCAACAGCATCGATTGATACTGAAACAGAAGTGGGCATCCAACAGTCATTGGAAAAAATGCGTAAAGGCCGCACGACAATTGCGATCGCCCACAGACTATCAACAATCCAGGATGCCGAGCAAATACTCGTGCTGCATAAAGGGGAAATGGTCGAACGCGGTACACACCAGCAGCTTATCGCACAAAAAGGGCTGTATCATAAAATGTACTTACTGCAAAATGGTATAGTGGAATAATTTAAAAGTTGCTATGAAGCTACAATTATTTACTTCTCAAATATGGACATCTATAATGAGAGTATCAAAAATTAGAAGGTGCACCAATGTCAGAACTAAAGAAGGGCGTCTTTTTAGCAATCGGCGCCTATTTAATGTGGGGGGTTATACCCCTCTACTGGAAACAAATGCAGCACGTCGGCAGTGTGGAAATATTAGTGGGGCGTGTCATTTGGTCCTTTGTATTCACCGTCGTGTTTGTGTTGCTGATCCGTCAGTACAAACAGATGATAGCAGATACAAAAATGCTATGGAAAAATAAGAAACAGTTTTTTTTACTGTTCATTGCCTCGGTAATTATTTCGCTTAACTGGGGAATTTTTATTTGGGCAGTTAACAATGGCCATATACTTCAGACAAGTTTAGGTTACTATATTAATCCGCTTATATCCGTATTGTTCGGGATGATCTTTTTCAAAGAGAAAATTTCCCGTGCTACTGCAATAGCAGTCATCATTGCGGCCATCGGGGTAGGGTATCAGGCAGTATTAGGCGGAACGATTCCTTGGGTATCACTTGCGCTGGCGCTGACTTTTGCTTTTTACGGGGTCATTAAAAAGCAGATTCCGCTCGATGCGACACGCGGACTCGCGATCGAAACATTGTTCGTTTTACCGATTGCCGTAGGGGTTTACATTTATTTAATGAACACATCGGAAATTGCTTTTATGCAGGTGGACTGGAAAACGAATCTACTATTGATGGGCGGTGGGATCGTGACGGCCTTGCCACTTGTCCTATTTGCGAAAAGTGCGCAAAAAATACCGTTCTATTTAATGGGTTTCATTCAATTTTTGTCACCGACGATCACCTTAATGCTCGGCATCTTTTTATACAATGAGCCGTTTACACTGACAGAGTTCATCACTTTCATATGTATTTGGCTGGCAGTATTCATCTTTTCGGCATCCAAAGTGCTCGAAGCGAGAAAACAGCATGCTACTTATAATAAAGAAAATGAAGTTAAAGTTTAATAAAAGTTCAAAAAAAACGACCTTTTTGCATATGCAAATGGTCGTTTTAATTATCATTATCAAAAACCTATCAAATTTCCTCCAATATGGAAGTAATTATATACCCGCCTACATTGTCACCCGATACCATAATATTCTTTGATTCAAGCGTATTAACAGATCTTTTGTTGCCGGTATAATGCACGAAATAAGTTGTATCATTTAATTTCATTTTGTAAAATTGCTTCTCTTTAAGATAGGCAATATATTCCTCGAACACAAAGTCATGCTGTTTCATCAAAACGCTATGGGGCAAGCCTATGTAACGGAAATGCCAAGGTTCATACTCGATCCCGGTAATGTCGACTTTGTCTTTTGGATAGCGTAGGATGTAGCCAAACTCCGCTGCATGTTCTTCCATCCATTTTCCTTCCTCAACATTTTCCATTTTGCCGACAGTCGAACCGATATCAATCGATAAGCCAGTCTGATGTTCACTATAGCCTGGGGGCAGCGAATAATCAGCACCATATTGTTCGTAAAGCTGTTCCTGAAGTTTACCGCTGCGATAGGCACTATTGATGATGAAATGTTCGATTCCATCATCCGCTGCAGCATCGAATAATTGCTTGAGCGGTGAAATAGCCTGTTCTTCAAGAAAATACTCTGAATTGACGACTACGTTTTTAGCAATGTCATAGGGAATAGTGGCTAAATGGTCAGGTTCACCCTGTAATGCGATATCCCGGTTAACAAGGACAAGATCCCCGTTTGAAACAGAATACGATGCCAGTGAAATCTGTTGGGGCAAGTCGGGAGCACCAACCTGCTCGGTCGTAAAAAATTGAAAGCCACTAACGGCAAAAATAAGTATAAAAATAATCTTTTTCATTAAATAACGCTCCTTCAATTTAAGCATAGCAAATAAAACGAAGTATTGAAGGTTAAATTGTGGAGATATTCCGAAGAACTATGAATCATAATGGGGGGAATCACTTTTTACTAGTAACGAATTTTAATTCCCTGATTTAAATACTTAATGAACCTTTAATAATGAAAAGAAACAACTGTTTCAATACTTTAAATATTAAAAATAATGAAGGGGAATTTTTATTATAAAATACACAATAATACGCTAAATACATAAAAATAAAATTATTTTAAATAATAAAATTACAGAATATTCTTGAATTAAGTTTTTCGGTCGTTTATTTCCGTTTTCTAATTGTAACAAACGAATCTTTGTGCTATCGTTGCTTATTGAATGGTATGTGAAAATTTTTACAATCGGTATGAAATTTTCGAAAAAAATAATATTAAGTGATGGCAAAGGAGAGTTATTATGTCAGAAATGAATAATCAGCAGGTAGAAAAAATGGCTGTTACACAAGAGCAATTAGATGTATTAGACCAGTTACTTAAGCCAGAGGTACAAGCTTCATTAACTACTTTAGTAGATAACTTACCGAAATTGGCTGAGATGACTACATTATTAACAAAAGCTTATGATTTCGCGACGAGTGTTGCAACAGACGAAACATTGAAAAATGATACAGTTGCTGCTGTAACAGAAATGGCCAGCCCAGTCGTTGGTACTGCAAAATCATTGGCACAAACAGCGATCGAAGCAAAAGACCGTGCTGAAGTTAACAATGAAACAGTAGGCGTATTCGGCTTATTAAAAATGTTAAAAGACCCGCAAGTTCAAGGGGCATTACGTTTTGCTAATGCATTTTTACAAGTAGCATCTGAACGCAAACAAATGAAATAGTTTGTACAATCTAATTTTATTGGAGGATTTTTAATATGGTAACTAAAGAAATCGTTATTTTAGGTGCTGGATTTGCTGGTGTTTTAGCAGCACAAACAGCTCGTAAATATTTAAATAAAGATGAAGCGCGTATTACAGTTGTAAACCAATTCCCGACACATCAAATCATTACTGAATTACACCGTTTAGCTGGTGGTACAATTGCTGAAGGTGCTGTCTCATTGCCACTTGAAAAGATTTTCAAAGGTTTGGACATCAACTTGGAAATCGCAAAAGTAAACAGATTTGACGTAGAAAGCAAAAATGTAGCACTTTCAAACGGCAAAACATTACAATACGATACATTAGTTGTTGCTTTAGGCAGTCAAACAGGTTTCTTCGGAATCCCAGGCTTAGAGGAGAACTCTTTCGTATTAAAATCGGTTGATGAAGCAAATGCAATCCGCGAGCATATCGAAGCACGCATTAAAGCATATGCAACAACTAAAGACGAAGCAGATGCGACAATCGTTATCGGCGGTGGCGGTTTAACAGGCGTTGAGCTTGTTGGTGAAATCGTAGACCATTTCCCTAAAGTTGCGGCGAAGTACGGTGTAAAATTTGAAGACCTTAAAATCAAACTAGTTGAAGCAGGTCCAAAAATCTTGCCGGTATTCCCGGAAAACTTAATCGAGCGTGCAACAGAGTCTTTATCGAAGCGTGGTGTTGAATTCATCACATCAACACCTGTAACTGGCGTTGAAGGCAATGTGATTCAATTAAAAGACCGTGAGCCAATCGTTGCAAATACCTTAGTATGGACAGGTGGAGTTGCTCCGCTTCCATTAGTAGGTGAATCAGGTTTAGCTGCAGATCGCGGTAAAGCAACAATCAATGACTTCCTGCAATCGACTTCACATCCTGAAGTATTTGTAATTGGTGATGCATCTGCACATATTCCAAACCCGGGTGACCGTCCAACTTACGCGCCAACTGCTCAAGTAGCATGGCAGCAAGGTGAAATTGCAGGATACAATATTTTTGCACAAATTAAAGGTGCTGACTTAAAAGAATTCAAATTTACTAACTCAGGTACATTAGGTTCTTTAGGTCGCAAAGACGGTATTGCTACAGTTGGAGCTAACAATACTCAATTAGTAGGTTTACCTGCTTCATTAATGAAAGAAGCTTCAAATATCCGCTATATGACTCATATTAAAGCGTTATTTGGACTAGCATATTAATTAGTTAAGGCATACCCGAAAGTCACTTTCTTTCGGGTATGTCTTTTTATTTTTGCAAAAAACAACAAAATTTAACAAAAAACTATTATAATGGTAGTAAAGGTCGTGGAAGAGGTGTGAGAATGAAAGATTTTGATACATCAAATTCATTATTTATACTAAAAGAACAGCAGATGGAACAATTTAAACAACTCGAACATTTTGATTATTTTTTCCATTTAATCCGCCATGATTTCGCCCATTTATCTTTCGCAAGATACAGTGTGAAAGATGTTTGGATGTACTTTTATTTTGAGGAAGAACCGGTCATCAATTCCGAACATGCGCTCATCTTTCTGCTTCGAAATTTCATTTTGAATGAAGTATTAATCAGTCCGAAATTGAAACGACTGAAAAAAGTAACGGTTGGGTCGTTTACAAATGCTCTCATGGCTTCAGTCATGACCATCAACCTGTATTTAGATTATTTGCGTGAAGTGCTTGGCATGTTACCTGAAGATCAATATGATTTATATATGAAGTTTGAAAACAGCTCGAAGCAATTATTTAATGACCGTTTCTATGAATACGAACATTATCCTAGGAAACTCGTCCAGATCGAGACCATAATTATTAAAAGGCTGCGGCAACATCTTGAAGATAACCCAGTAAAATATAATGATTGCCAACAAAAAGTCATCCGATTTATGGACCAGTATTCAATTATTAAACGAGAACTGTACGAACCGTTATCGTTGAAAAAGTAGGAGGTGCATATAATGATGGGGAAGCAACTAAAGGCATTGCAGCTTAACCATTTCCGTTCACAAACATTTTCATCGATCGATGCACACTATAAGGCATATATAGCAATGTTAGAAACATTAGTAGCAGAGGGAAATATTGAAAAGGTGAATGCTTTTCTTCGATTTGATAGTGAACCTTTTATTTTAGCCAATAGCAATATAAAGATTTTGCGATTATTATTGGACAAAGAACAGCATTTCAAAGAAAATCTTAGAGAATGTCTATCTACTCTTTATTTGGTAATTGGGCATTGCTATTATTTCAGTATTGATTTTGAACAAGCGAAGAAATATTACCGTCTTGCGAGCAGTTTAGCATTGGAAGATGAAAATTACTCATTGCTGTCAATTGCGATGAATAACTATTATGCAACACAAATGGATGAATTACCGAAAGATATTTTTTGGGAAATCAGTAAATTACCAGCAGTCTTTTTGAAGATGGGGAATCATGAAGATCATCGGTTCATGCTCGTCCGTTTTATAACCCATATTGAATTGTCCCTGCAACTCGGGAAAGTACAGTATGCGGAAAAGTTATTTAATGAGTATTTTAAGGAATATCCGTTCGAAAAGTTTTCACGTATCGATTTGCATGTCCGTGTACTAAGGGGGAAAATACTTTTCAAAAATGAACAGTATGAATGTGCAATAGAAGTATTGCATGAAGTGTTATTGCTTTGCATGAAAGCGAATAGCCATAAAGATCTGGTGCAAGAATGCTATAAGTATATTACCCGGTCCTATATGCTGATAAACGAAGAAACCCTCTTAAAAAAGATGGAGCAGTACCAGTCCCGTTTTTACCGCAAAATTGAAACAGATAAACGCTATATGGAAAAATATATTAAAACCTCTGTGACCAACGAATATGAATTGGATAAAAGTTTTATATCACCATTACAGCAGTTTCAGCTCGCGGGTACATATTTATTAAATTCCGTAAAAGATT